>NZ_JSEP01000030.1 GCF_001624695.1 Labrenzia sp. OB1
GCGCGCTACCGCCTCTCGGCTACCTGAGCGCTAACTCTTCAACAATAGCGCTCACGCGCGCAACGACCTGCACGCTGCGATCCGCGAGAGCGACCTGACAGGCCGGCAGCCTCATGGCCGTGCCTCAAGCCCAACGGGGACACAAACAAACCCCTGAAACAAAATATAACGCGGGATGGAGCAGTCCGGTAGCTCGTCAGGCTCATAACCTGAAGGTCGCAGGTTCAAATCCTGCTCCCGCAACCAAATCATAAAAAAAATCAGCCCCCTCGGTGAAAACCAAGGGGGCTGTTTTGTTTGCTTACGGTCACAGATCTTGACATCCTCAGCTAGCAAGAAGCGCTTCGACCAACGCTGCAAGACAAAAACAAATCTCCCGAACGAAACCAAAATAACCCCATCAGGGAAAACCAAAAGGGCTGACGTCGTTTTGGAACAGATATAGCGCAAACGAAAGGCAAAAATACCTGGACTGCCTCCGGGGACCGAGAGTGCTCCGGATGTCCTTGAGCAATCGGGGTATTTCACTTTGTACAGCGCAGTGCGATCTTGTGAATGTCCTCGCGACGGCCGGTTTGGCGATGGGGTGGAGATTCCTGTATTGAAATATGCAACCGCTGGGTATATAGTTTCCTTGTACTACTGAATATTATTTGATTTTTGACTTAACTTAATTCTACTTAAAGTTGTAATTGGAGGGGCGTATGCTGGCTCCGGACGGCGAAGTCGAACACGACGTTGATCGTGGTTTCGACAAGATCACACGTTGGGAACATTACAAAGGTGCTCATGGCGACGCGGACTCGGAGCGTCGTGATTTCGAGCGTTTTTCCGTCGCGATACTGAAGATCCAGGACACGGTGCGGCGCCGGTCCGGCGCTTTGCGTATAGACCGCGCGCAGCACGCCAAGGCGCTGCTGGCGGTCGAGACTGCTACCCTCAGGATCGCTGACGATCTGCCGGAGGACCTGACCGTCGGCCGATGGCGGGCCGGTGCCGAGTTTCCGGTCATCCTGCGCCTGTCGAACGCCAGTGGCGTGCACCAGGGGGACGGGCAGCGCGATCTGCGCGGGGCTGCGTTGCGCGTGGACACCGGGGCGGCGGTGCATGACCTGCTGATGACCAATTTCCCGGTTCCGCATGCGCGCGATGCCTCCCAGTTCATCGCCTTCGCGTCGGCGATGGCGGGCAACCGCATTCTCGGTATAGCGAAACTGATGTTCGCCGTCGGCCCGTTAGAGGCTATCCGCATGCTGCGCAATGTCGCCGGAGGAACGGGCCGGCCGGTC
Source organism: Labrenzia sp. OB1 (assembly GCF_001624695.1). GTDB lineage: Bacteria > Pseudomonadota > Alphaproteobacteria > Rhizobiales > Stappiaceae > Roseibium. Next base: position 1,290 of record NZ_JSEP01000030.1, read on the forward strand.
CAGTCGCTGGCAGGCGAGAGTTTCTGGAGCCGTGGCGCGATCCTTTGGGGTGAGGACGGCGGTCCTGTCAGGTATTTCCTGCGTCCTGCATCCGGCAGCGTCACGCAGGGGAGGGTGAAAGACTGGCAACCGCCGGACGATCCGAACTACCTGCGCGCCGAAATGGCGAATTTGCTGATCGAGGGAGATGTGAGCTGGGAGCTCTGCGTTCAGCGGTTCGTCAGTGAAGATGTCACGCCGGTTGAAGATGCCGCAGCCGAATGGCCACAGGAGAGCTCCCGGCCGATCGTGGTCGCGACGCTTACTGTTCCTAAGCAGGACATCACGACGCTGGAGGCCCAGGCGAAAACAGCAGAGATTGACGGACTCTCCTTCAATCCCTGGAACACCACGCCCGAATTCCGGCCTCTCGGCAATCTCAACCGTGCCAGAAAAGCCGTTTATGCGGCAAGCGCCGCGCATCGGCTGCGCAGACGTTTCTACGAGCCGATGCCCTTGCGCAACCGGGTCGTGACGGCGTGTTTCTCGCATGTCTTTTCGCTGCTCAACCGTTGGCTTCCTTGGTACCGGCTGCCGCACCTGGTGGCGCTCTTGAACCTGTCGCTTCTGCGTCACCAGTTGCGCAAGGAAAACCTCATCGACCGGGAACCGGTCGAACCGAACCCGCAGGCGACCCAGCCGGAACCTGCGGTACCGGAAAATTTCCGCGACAGCAGAAGCTTCGACGGGAAGCAGAACGATCTGAGCGTTCCCGACATGGGCCGCGAAGGCGCCGCCTTCGGCCGTAACCTGCCCCCTGATCCGCGTCCGGGCGATGTGAATACGCCCAATCCCGTTCTCGTCAGCCGCGAATTGCTTTACCGCAAACAATTCATCCCGGCGTCATCGCTGAATGTGCTCGCCGCCGCATGGATCCAGTTCCAGGTGCATGACTGGGTGCAGCACAGCCGCTTTCCACCCGGCCAGCGGGATGTTGTAGTTCCCATGCCCGACGGTATGACGTGGAAAAACACGCCGCGCGGCAAAAAAGAAAACACAATGCGGATTTCCGGCGACCGTCCGTTGGGGGCTGCCGACGACATGAACCCTGTTTTCGGGAACACCGTTTCCCATTGGTGGGACGCCTCGGAAATCTACGGCAGCACCCTGCAGAACGCGCAGCGTCTTCGGGAAGGCAGCGGTGCGAAGCTGCATCTTGAGAACGGTTACCTTCCGGAAGACAATATCGGCATGGAAGTGACCGGCTTCAATGAAAGCTGGTGGCTTGGCCTGTCATCCCTGCACACCCTGTTCGCCCGCGAGCACAATGCCATATGCGACGCGCTGCACAGGGAATACAGGGACTGGAGCGACGAACGGGTCTACCAGACAGCCCGTCTGATCATCTCCGCGCTGATCGCCAAGATCCATACGGTGGAGTGGACGCCGGCCATTCTGGCAACCCCGGAAATCGACGTCGCCCTCAACGCCAACTGGTCAGGCCCTGCGGGTGCGTTCACGCGCATGGGGCTATGGCTTCAGGAAGCCCACGCCTTGCGCGGCATTCCGGACACGCTTCCCGATCACCACAACGCCAGATACTGTCTGACGGAGGATTTCGTCACAGTCTACAGGCTGCACCCGCTTCTTCCGGACGACTACCGCATTCACGATGCGCAGACCGGAGCCTTTCAGGAAACGCTCGATTTCAACTCGGTGCAGGGCATCCGGACGGACGAGGAGATGCGGCGTATCGGCCTGTCCAGCGTCCTTTATTCCATGGGGATCGCGCATCCGGGTGCGATCACGCTGCACAATTATCCAAGGTCCCTGCAGAACTTCACCCGAACATCGCCGGACGGCAAATCCGAGATAATCGATCTGTCGGTTGTCGACCTTGTGCGCGAACGCTCCCGTGGCATTCCCCGTTACAACAAGTTCCGGCAGGGGCTGCACAAGCCGCCGATCAAGCGCTGGGAGGACATCACCGCCGACAGCGAAAACGTGCGTCTGCTCAAGGAGGTCTATAAATCCATCGACGATGTGGACACGATGGTCGGTCTTTTTGCCGAAACGCCGCCTCCGGGCTTCGGGTTCTCCGACACCTCGTTCCGTATCTTCATCCTGATGGCGACCCGCAGGTTGCAGTCTGACCGTTTCCTGACCGTCGATTTCCGGCCGGAAATCTATTCGCCGCTCGGAATTGCCTGGGTGCAGGAAAACACCATGAGCAGCATTATTCTGCGTCACTTCCCTGACTTTGCGTCCGTTCTGCCAACGGGGCAAAGCGCGTTCGCCCCGTGGCGGCGGCGGCAGAATTGAGGAGCATGTGCAATGCCGGTCTCCAATCACCGCCTCAATTACGTCTGGCGGACGGCTCTTTGGGCGTGCAACGCGGTCCTGCTGATCGCGCTCGGCTTGACGGGTCTGTTCATCTATATCGAAGGAGGCTGGGCGAAACCGGTCTTCCGGGATACGCCTGAAGCGTTTCGGCACGGCACCATCGGGACAGAGGTGATGCCGCTGCCGGTTGCCCTTGTGCTGCCGGACCTGTTTCCGCACCATTTTCAGCCGGGCGGACAGACTGCGGGCAGCTGGGTGGAACAGTTCGGATTTCTGAACGATCCGGAAAACCCGGACGGGCTTCCCATCGGCTTTACCACGACCAACTACCGGCCCCAGTCCGCCGCGCCTTCACCGGTCCGGTTCGTCGCCCTGACCTGCGCCCTGTGCCATACAACCGAACTGCGCACTTCGGACGGCGGAGCGGCCGCCCGGCTCGTCGGCCCGGGGAGCGTTTCGATCAATCTGTTCGCCTGGCTCGACGCATTCCAGGCTTCGCTCCTCGAACGGCAGCCGGCGCCGGTGGGCGAGGCGGCGTCGGACGCGCCTTTCGTGCTGACGGTGGACGCGATCACCGAAGCCTATGAAGACAAGACCGGCAAGAGCCTGGGGCTGATGCAGCGGCTCATGATCGGCATGTGGCTCGGCCAGATCCGCGACCGGATGACCGAGAATATTTCCCGGTTCGACGAACCCTACGGCAATGGCCGCTCGCGCGATGAGGACGTCACGCCGACGGGGCCGACACGGACTCTGGCCTTCCGCACGTTGTTGCGTAACGTGATGAACTACCCTGCGAACGACCTGCCGATCCATTCCAAGATTGCGACGATCTATAATCAGGGCTGGCGCGAGCGGGCGCAGTTCGACGGATCGATCTCCAGTTCGGAGGCGCGAAGCTCACTGGCTGCGGTCGCTGCCGGCGCAACGGATGTGAATCTGGCCAATCCGGAAATCGTGCACAACATCCGCAAGGCGATCGAATACACGGTCACGCTCGCACCGCCGCGCTTCGAGGATGTTTTCCCCGACGCCGCGCCGCAGGATCCGGAGGCGGTGCGCCGTGGACGGGAGGTCTACCGGGCAAATTGCATGACCTGTCACGGTGACAGGGCGGACCAGAGCTGGGAACCGGGCGAACGGACCCACGAGGTGATCCCGGTTGCCGAAATCGGCACCGATCCGGAACGCGTCATGTTTCGTCACTACGGCGAAATGCCCGATGCGCTTTACCGGTATTTTCCTGAAGACCATCCTTTCGCGCTCGACAGGAGCGAAATCTTTCCGCAACCGGAAGACGCTGACAACATCGCCATCCGGGGGTATGTGGCCGGCCCGATCGACGGAGCCTTTCTGCGGGCGCCCTACCTGCATAATGCCAGCGTCCTGACACTGGCGGAGCTGATCAACCTGGAGCCGCGGCGGGAACAGTTCTATCGGGGCCAGAATCTCTATGACACTGATCGCGCGGGTTTCGCCAGTCCGCCGCGCAAGGATGCGTTGCGCTATTTCCAGTTCGACACGTCGGCGCCGGGCAACGCGAATTCCGGTCATGACTATCCCTGGGCAATCGACGACCCCCGACGGGACCCGGCTGCCCTTGGCGATCTGCTCGCCTATCTGAAAACCCTGTGAGGTCCGCCATGAACCATGACAAACCGAAGGCGGTGACACTCGCGCAGTTCACCGCGATGAGTGTGCCGACCACGCTATTGATCCTGTGGACCATGTTCGCACCGGAACTGGGTGGCGCACTGGAACTGGGCCGCACCAAACTGACAATCTGGGCGACGACCTTCCTGCTTGTTCCGGCGCTCGCCTTCTGGCTGTTTCGAACGACAAATCAGGCAATCGCCAATCTCGGTTATCTTTTCTGGACCGCTGCCTGGGTGGTGTTCCTGCTGCATGCCTATTGGGCGATTTTCATCATTTTCGACGGCATCGCCGACACATTCGTGCAGCAGGGGACGCTTATCGCCGGGGGTAATTTTTTCCTTCTGGCCGTGTGGACGCTTGATGTCGCGATGATCTGGCTGCTGCCGGCGCGGTTCCAGTCCTATTGGGTTCAACTGATCGCAAGGCTGCTGGCATTTCTGATCTTCGCCCTGACCCTGGTCGCTCTGAGAGGCGGGGCCATCCAGATACTCGGATTTGTCTTTACCGGACTTCTGGTTGCCGGCGCGCTGGTCCGGGCGATTGTTCAGGTGCCTGCGGCAAGGGTGGAAACCTGACATGGACAACAACGCGGAAATTCACGGTGGACTTGCAGATCTACTAAGCCGGCCCCTGATCGAGACGATCCGGCAGCGCAGGACCCACAGGGTTCCGCGCGGTGTTGAGGAAGTTGCCGCCGGGTCCATGACCTACCGCTCGCAGCAGGAACCCAAACCCCTTTCGGAGCTGGAGGAAGCGCTGCTGATCGCGATGACCGGCGCGACCGGTCTGACCATGCCCGACCGGCCGTTTCAGGATCCCGATACCGGCCGTCTTGTCATGGCAAAACCGAACCTGACGATGACGGGCCGGACGGCCGGCAGTCCCGACAACGCGCAGGGCACCCATTTTTTTCTGATCAACGATACGGGAACCTATTTTCTGCGGCAGCTGCCGGCGAGCGAAGAGGCGTTCTCGCCCGATGCGCTGATCAGGCGGGCGAATGAGGCCAAGGTCAAGCTGCTGGACAGGCGCCTGGACGTGGAGAAGGGCGCACGGAACTTTCCCGCCTATCTGGACTCCAACCGTCTCTTGTCCAATCTGCCGGGCACGACGATCCTGCTTCCGGTGGTGGACCTTTCGCATCAGTATATCAACGGGCTGATGTATCTCCTCACCCAACCGGACGGTGCCCGTCCCGCCCTTGTGGACGACAGGAATTTCTACATGTCCGCCGGGGTGAAGGACTGGATCCGCCGCGGCTTTCTGAATGACGATATCAAGGTTCCGCTTGGCGTTGTCGGGTCCTTGCGAACCCAGCTTGAAGCGCCTCTGTTGCTGCAGAACCTCTTTCTGGTCGCCGAAGCCATGGGGCTCGGGGCCTGGATCCACGCAACCATCAGCCCGCCGGTGCTGACGGGGGATCCCAAGTTCCGCGATCAGTTCGGGCCGATGCTGGGGTTTGACCATGTGGTTCCCAAGTGGCGGCTGATGGACATTTTGAGGTGGCACGTGCCGTTGCCGCGGTTTGCCGATGTCCGGGCGCATCCGGTTGCCCTGCGGCATCAGGACGAAGACCTGATCAAGGCCAAATGCCCGCCGAATTACGCCAGCATGAGCGAAGCGGTGGATGCGGTCGTCGCACAGAAATTCGGGTCAGGCGGTGTCTACCAGGACGGTGATACTTTCCAGAAAATCTACAAGGACGACTACGGCGAGCGCTATCTGAAAGAGGCGGCGCAATACGACAAGGACGTCATCAGCTGCGTGCGGGACATCTGCACCTACATTCACGACACCCATGGCCGGTTCCCCGCGCATTGCGAAGCGATCCACGTGCCAGGTGTTTGGCTTCAGGTGCATCACGTCGAACTGCCTTATTACGAGAAGTTCTTCAGGAACGGGGTCACGGAGCAGCATCGGAACCACGATGCGCTGTGGGACGTGGAGACCGGCAATTGATTTCGGCAGACTTCCTCCGGACATGAATTTGGGAGGCATCCATAATGGCTGTCGACGGGAATGCACTTGAAAATGTCCTGAACATTTTGCTTCAGGCGACCTTCGGGATCGAGGCAGGTCAGCCTCTGCCTCCGGCACGGTTCTCGCTGCTCTTGAAGCCGGGAGAAGACACCGCAAGGGCGATGGACGAGATCGCCCGAAGTTTCGAGGGCAAGTTCGCGGTGACGGTCGAACAGCCCCTCAGGGACGATGAACCGGAAATGCTCGTTCTGACCCTGGCGGGCCGGAGCTTCTACGACAGTCCCCATCTGTGTTTCGAGGCGGTCTACCGGCTGATAGATGCATTCGGACTTTCCAACGCCGAGCCGGAAATCCTGACCGGCATTTTCGTGGAGCCGGACCTTGGCGGTCCGCAGCGATTGGAGGAACTGGCAGTCGCGACCGCCGGGGGATGCTGGGCGCCGCCGGAACCGCGTGTGGAGGCCGACAAGCAATGGGCGTTGACGGCGATGCGTGTCAAACAGGCCTGGGGCCTGTCGCCACCGGATCGCGCGCAGGGGGCCGGTATCGTGATCGCTCAGCCCGATACAGGTCTGACAGAGCATGCCGAGCTGCAGGGCATCCGGTTACGAGACCCCATCGACCTCATTCAGGGAGATAGCGATCCGGAGGATCCGTTGACAGCCTGGTTCGGCAACAACGGTCATGGAACGGCCACAGCCAGTGTCGTTTTCAGCAAGGCGCCCGGCGATGTGCTCGGGTCCGCCCCGAAGGCCGTCCTGATGCCGATCCGGGCCATTCGCAGTGTTGTGCGCACCTCGCAACTCAGTGTCGCCGAGGCGATCAATTATGCGGTGGACAATGGCGCCCACGTCATCACCATGAGCCTGGGAGGCGTGCCGTCGTTTTTCCTGCGGGCCGCGGTGCGCAGAGCCGTGCGTAAAAACATCATCGTCATGGCGGCCTCGGGCAATTGTGTGCGGGAGGTGGTCTATCCGGCGCGTTACGACGACTGCATGGCGGTCGCGGGAACGAATATCGACGATCAGCCCTGGAGGGGCTCCTGCCGGGGAGCTTCGGTGGCGATCAGCGCACCGGCCGAAAATGTCTACAGGGCGCGGGCGGAACGCGTCGACGAGGAGGCGCGTTTTTCGACCGGACAAGGCCAGGGAACCAGTTTCGCCGCTGCGCTGGCCGCCGGTGTGGCTGCCTGCTGGCTCGCCCATCATGGCCGGGACGGCCTTGTCGCGAAAGCAGATGCGCGGGGTGAGAAACTGCAGCAGAGCTTCACGCGGCTCGTCGCCGCCACCGCAAGAAGGGTTCCTGGATGGAACTCCGGGGAATTCGGGGCCGGCATCATGGATGCCGCCAGCCTTCTTGGGGCCGATTTCGATCTGGTCCCGGAAGGTCCCCAACCGGAATTGGCAGTGGTGGCTCAGGGCGCAGACAGTGTGCGCTCGCTGGCCGAGGGTGCCGCTGGCGGCCTACCGGTGGAGGAGATCGATTGGGACATCTACGGACCGGAGATCGCCCTGAACATCTATACGAATGCCATGGCTGGCGGGGGGCTGCGAAACGGAGATCGGGGCGTGCTGGAGACCATCGCGGGCGCCCGCCCGGAACCGCTTTCCGCATCTCTGCTCGCACGGCTCAAATCACGGCCGGGTCTCAAGGCCGCGCTTTGAAACTCCTCCGATGGGTTTTGCCGTCATGTGAGCGCGGCGATGTCTTCGGAGGTTCTGTTCATCATGATCGTCGCAACGCCCATCATCAGCGGGCCGACGCCCTTCGGATCGTCTTCCACGACAGGTTCGCTGAGATAGTATTGAGGCGTTCCATCGCGGTATACGCCTTCAAAGCCTCCGAGACCCGCGACTTCGCAGATGCCGGACATACGTATTCTGCCGTCGGCGCGCGGGCCGATCGCATGGGCGGTCAGGCTTCCCATAAGATCCTCGCGGACCGGGGCGATGAGTTCGAGGGCCTGCGCGCGCTCCAGAGCATAGATGAACATTGCCGAGGCGGATGTCTCCGGGTAATTGCCTTCAAGATCGGGCGCATCGATTATCTGAAGCCAGAGGCCGTCTTTCGTGCGCAGTTCGAGGATGCGGTTCAGGAGGTCGGTGGTCTGTTGCCGCAGCGGTGAAAAGGTTTCAGGTCCGATCAGGTCGGCCACATCCACAAGGCACATGCTCAGCCAGCCAAGCGCACGGGCCCAGTGCGCCTGCGACTTGCCTGTCCGCGGATCGGCCCAGTCCTGGTGGCGGATCTCGTCGTAGCCGTGAGCGTAAAGACCGGTTTCCGGTACATAGGTTTCTTGCAGGGCAACGCCGATCTGGGTCAGGGAATCGCGGATCAGCTCGGGCCGGTTGCGCGCATGGGCATAGGCGATTTGAAAGGGAGCGGCCATATAAAGGCCATCCAGCCAGATCTGCCAGGGATAGCGCGCCTTGTGCCAGTAGACGTTGGATTTGGTGCGCGGATGCGTGGCGAGCTGATCGGCGAGAAGGTCGGCACATGCAAGATATCTCGGGTCGCCCGTGAGCATGTCGAGATACAGCAGGGCGCCGCCCGCCCTGACATTGTCGATATTGTATTCTGACAGGACATAACCGGAGAGTTTCGGCCCCGGCAGGATCTGTGCATCCACGAGTCGCTTGAGATGGGCGAGCCACCGGCTTTCGCCGCTTGCCATGTGCAGCAACTCCAGACCGCGATAGATCAGGCCGTCCTCGTAACACCAGTTGCCGCCCTTGTAGGGTTTGTAATCCGTTGCATACCGGTCGAAAAAGTCAGTCAGCATGGGGTTTGTCCTTGGGGGCAAGAGTTATTCCGCCAACGACTTCTGCGAATTGAGCAACAATAGTCTCATGTCGGCAGGCAGGGACCCGACACGCCATGAGCGGTACGTCGGGAACGGCATCCTGATCGAAGGACACCAGCATGTTTTCTATGCGGATACCCGAAAACGGAGCTTCGGGCAGGCCGAGAAGAGCGACCGCCGCCAATTGAACATTGGTCGCAGTAATATCTTTCAGTGTGATCGCGGCGACCTGCGGTGTGGTGCCGTCCACTGGTGCCGGGTCGCGGGACTGGACGGCGTCGGATCTTCCGTCGGCGTCGCAGAAATAGAAAGCGTTGGCGGCGAAGGGGGTCGCGACACGGTCCATGTCGACATTCGTCATGGAAATATCGGCGACCCGTCCACCACGGCCCCGGCGCGTCTTGATCCTCAGGCCGCGGTCGGTGCCGAGGAAACGGCAGTGTTCAATCCTGACGCCGCTGATCCCGCCGCTCATTTCCGATCCGAGCACTACCGCACCGTGGCCCCGTTCCATCAGGCAATGGCTGATGGTCAGATTTCGTGTCGGCACAAGGTGGTCGAGCCTGTCCCCCCCGCGTTTGCCGGATTTGACGGCGATGCAGTCGTCGCCAACCGAAAAATGGATGCCGGTCAGTTTGGTCTCCTCGCAGCATTCCGGGTTCAGGCCGTCAGTGTTGGGACTGTCGGACGGGTTTTCGATCCTCAGTCCGGCCGCCGTGACATGACGGCTGTGGAAGGGATGGACGGTCCACGAGGGGGAATTGCGGATTGTCAGGCCAGACATGAGCACGTGATCGCAATGGGCGAGAAAAACCGTTCTCGGCCGGCGAGCGCCGCGTCTTGTTTCCTTCGGCCACGTCCACCAGTCGCCGCGGTCGCCGCCGCCGTCGATAACTCCGGCTCCTGTCAGGGCAATATCCCTGCAGCCGACCGCTGTGATCAGGGCCGCGAAACTTTTTTCCGGAAGCCCCTCCCAGGTTCCAACGACGCGGCCTGCCGCATCGCGTTCTTCAAGGATCGGCCAGTCCTGCCAGTCGCCGATGGCGGCTAGCTCCGCACCTTGCGCCAGATGAAGGGTCATGCGGGAGCGCAGAAACAACGGGCCGGTCATGAAGCGGCCTGGCGGGACGAGAAGCGTGCCGCCTTCGGGGACGGCATTTATGGCTGCCTGAATGACAGGCGAATTGTCCGCTGCTGAAGGCTTAGCGCCGTGGGCGGCGATGTCTATCGCGCCAAGACATTGCCTCGTGCGGAACTCGATGCTGCCGAACATGCAGGTCAGGCTGTAACCGGTGTCCGGTTGCAGATCGTTCAACTGCAGGACGGCTTGCTCCGTCCGACCGGAAACGGACTCTTTGTCCGTCAGCGACGTCAATATGAACCCGACCGGCTCCGGCAGGGCATATTTCGCCCCGGCAGGCGCGAGGAGTACGGTTGCCGTCCTCGATGAAGCGGCAATGAGCTTGAGTAGGGTCATTGAAACACTGCGGTCAAAGCGAACAGGAGGCGGCCGGGGGAACCCGGCCGCCCCGAATGTTCAGGGACGGTATTCCTCGATGGCCTCGTTGACGCCGTCGATGATCTGCTCGGCGGCCGCGTTGGCATCGATCTGCCCGTAGGCATATTCTTCAAGCGTATCCAGGAAGATCGAGCGAACGTCCGGATGCTCGTTTAGCGGCGATACGGTGGGGCCGGAAGCTGCCATGATGATGGCATTGGCATCCGCCAGCTCCGGCTTGATGCTGCCGGCGGCCTTCAACTGGCCCGACGCAGCCTTTGACGCCGGCAGTCCGCGGGTCGTGCCGAGTGCCTCGATCCCTTCAGGCTCGTTGAGCAGGCAGTTGAGGATCTGGCCGGCCGCTTCCTTGTTCCCGGAGCGCTTGGAGATGGAGAACATCATCGATGGCTTGCGGTAAATGCCTTCCGTCTGTGCGCCTTCGCCCGTCAGGATCTTGACCGGAACAAGATTCTGACCTTCCTGAAGAGGGTCGGAGTACTTGAAGTAGGTCGAATCCCATTCATAGGACCCGGCGATCCGCCCATCCGTCCATTCCGGCTTTTCATAAAGGTTGGCGTTGCCCGCGGCATTGGCCTCCTGCTGGGTCATGGTCACGCCGCTTTCCATCATCTTGCCATAGACCTCGATGCCCGCAGCCAGTTCCTCGGGTGTCCAGGCAACGGTGACGGTTGCCGGATCGATGAGATCCTTGCCTGTCTGCTGGGTGGTGTAGAGCGAAACCAGCAGGGCCGCGGTTTCCTTGATGGCGTTGAGCGGATAATACTCCTCGCCGAGCTTTTCACGGACCTGCTGGGCGGCTGCGAACAATTCGTCCCAGGTTGCCGGCAGTGGAACCCCTGCCTTGTCGAATGTGGTCTTGTTGAAGAAGAAGACACGTCCGGTGGTGGAAACCGGCAGGCCGTTGATGTGACCGTTCACAGAGGTCGAATCCAGCTGGGCATCGGTCCAGTTGTCCAGCTCGATGACGCCGGACAGCTCCTTCAGATCGGCGAAACCTTCGCCGTTGGAGGAGAAAAGCGGCAGCCACGGCCAGTTGATCTGCATGATGTCGGCTTCGGTTCCACCGGCGATCTGAGTGGTGACCTTTTCCAGGTGTCCCGACCAGCCCGTGAATTCCGGCTTGATCGTGTGGCCGTGCTTTTCACCGCAAACCTTCAGGGCTTCCTGGGTGGCTGCGTGGCGGCTGTCGCCCCCCCACCAGCTCATGCGCAATTCCACCGCGCCCGCAGCGGAAACTGTTGTTGCAAGCGCGGTTGCGGTCAGCAACGCACCAAGGCCAAGTTTCAATCCTGTCATTTCTTCCTCCCATGACGATCAGACTTAAAGTCCGGCAAGCGAGATGTTCTGCTCGCTGTACCTGTCGAACAGATGAATCCGGTGTCCGATAGGTTTGAGTGCGACAGCATCTCCGCGTTTCGGAATTGCGGTGAGATGGTCGCTTGGCACCACGGCGACAAAGATCTGGCCATGGATGCCAATATGAAGATTGATTTCGTGACCCAGGAATTCGACAGTGGTCACTGTTCCCGAAAGCGCGTTTTCCGTTCCCTGCGGACAGACTTCCAGATGCTGGGGGCGAATGCCGAACTTCACCGGACCCGTTGTCTCGCTGAGCCGCTCGCCAAGACCTTCGTCAACCCTGATGGTCTGGTCACCTATCGTGATGTGGGGCACCTGGTTGGTCGTCAGCACCGCGTCCACAAGGTTCATTTCCGGCATGCCGATGAAGCCGGCCACGAAGGCGTTGGCGGGACGCTCATAGAGCGTGACCGGGTCCGCCACCTGCATGATGTGGCCTTCGCGCATGACGCAGATCCGGTCGCCCATGGTCATGGCTTCCACCTGGTCATGTGTGACATAGACGACAGTCGCCGGGCGGCCTTCCGCCTTCAGACGTTTGTGGAGATCGGTAATGCGGACCCGCATGTAGGCCCGCAGCTTGGCGTCGAGGTTGGAAAGTGGCTCGTCGAACAGGAACACCTCCGGGTGCTTGATCAGTGCCCGACCGACCGCGACGCGCTGGGCCTGGCCGCCCGAAAGCTGTTTCGGCAAGCGTTCCAGAAGCTCTTCGATCTCCAGAACCTTGGAGACGTCCTGGGTGGCGTCGTTGATTTCGGGTTTGGGCCGGCGCTTCAGGCGCAGCCCGAAGGAGAGGTTGTTCTTCACCTTCATATGCGGGTAGAGCGCGTAATTCTGGAACACCATGGCGATGCCGCGTTTGCCCGGGACGATGTCGTTGACGACACGTTCGCCGATACGGATTTCGCCGCCTGTTATGGTCTCCAGGCCGGCGATCATCCGCAATGTGGTCGACTTGGCACAGCCGGAGGGACCGACCAGCACCATGAATTCGCCTTCCTGTACGGTGAGGTTGATGCCATGCACGGCCTTGAAGCCGCTGCCGTAGGTCTTTTCGACGGACTTCAGTTGCAGCTCGGCCATCAGCCTTTGACCCCTCCTGTCGAGATACCTTCGATGAAGTATTTTTGTGCGATGAAAAACACCGTCAGCGACGGCGCGAGCGCCAGGACCGACATGGCCAGGATCTGGTTCCAGTCGAAGGCCTCTGTCGTATCGATGGACAGTTTGAGGGCCAGACTCACCGGATACTTGTCGATCGATGACAGATAGATCAGCGGTCCGAGGAAGTCGTTCATGGTCCACATGAACTGGAAAAGGCAGACGGAGACGATGGCCGGCATCAGCATGGGCACGACTATGTAGACCAGCGTCTGCAGCGTGTTGGCCCCATCGACCCTTGCCGCCTCTTCCATGTCACGGGGAATGGCCCGCAGAAACTGGATCAGCATGAAGACGAAAAACGCATCTCCGGCAACGGCCGAAGGCACCCAGAGCGGCAGGAAGCTGTCGAGCCAGCCGATGTCGCGGAACAGCAGATATTGCGGGATGCGGGTCACCACGTTCGGCAGCAGCAGGGTTGCGATCACCGTCATGAACAGGATGCGCTTGCCGGGAAAGTCGAACCGGGCGAAACCGTAGGCGACGAGCGTGCAGGAGATGGCCGTGCCGATGACCTTCGGTGTGATTATCAGGAATGTGTTCCAGAAAAACCGTCCGAAGGTGTAGGGCGTGGATGTTTCCCAGCCCTTGATGTAGCCCGACAGGGTCGGATCCTTGGGCCAGAACGACGGGCTCGCGAAAATCTCGGAGTTGGTCTTGAACGAGGCGCCGATCAGCCAGATGAGCGGATAGAGCATGATCAGGCCGAAGATCAGCAGAACGCTGTAGCGCATGGCACTGGAAATCCTGCTGCGGCGGCGCAGCTTGATTTCCATGGCGGTCGCCGGTTCGCTTGTGGACAGCAGTTTTTGCGGGTTCAGGTCGAAAGAGGCGGTCATCGGTCAGCTCCTCTTGTCGCCGGCGTAGTAGACCCATTTCTTGGACGACCAGAAGGCGGCAAGGGTCAGGACCATGATGATCGCGAAGAGCACCCAGGCAATCGCGGAGGCGTAGCCCATGTCGAAGCTCTTGAAGGCTTTTTCATAGATATACAGGGGCAGCAGGTAAGTTGATTTCAGCGGGCCGCCCTCGGTGATGATGTAGGGGCCGTTGAACTCCTGGAAGGCCTGCACCGTCTGCATGATCAGGTTGAAGAAGATCACAGGGGTGATCAGCGGCAGCGTGATGTAGCGGAACAGATGCCACTGGTTGGCGCCGTCGATGGAAGCCGCCTCATAGAGCGACTTGTCGACGGACTGCAGGGCGGCGAGGAAGATCACCATGGCCGAGCCGAATTGCCAGCAGCGCAGGAGCGTGATGGTGATCAGCGCGTTCTGGGGGTCACCGAACCAGTTTATGGGCTCCAGCCCGACGAGACCGATGATCATGTTGACCAGGCCGCTCTGGGCGAAGATATAGCGCCACAGGACGGCAATCGCGATCGATCCCCCCAGAATCGAGGGCACGTAATAGGCCGTGCGGAAGAAATTGATCGCCTTCAGCCGGTAGTTCAGGATCACCGCGATCAGCAGCGCGAAGGCCAGTTTGATCGGCACCGTCATGAAGACATAGAGCAGCGTGACCTTCAGCGACTTGTCGAAGGTGCGGTCGCGTGTGAACAGCTTGTGATAGTTGTCCAGACCCGTCCATTTGGGGGTGGAAAGCAGGTCGTAGTCGGTAAAACTGAGGTAGAAGGACGCGGCGAAAGGGAATGCCGTGAACAGCAACAGACCGGCAACATACGGCGCGACATAGAAATAGCCGAGATACTTGTTGTCTCCCCCCATCAGGCCGCCTCCACCGCAAGACCGTGGGGAAGCAGATGAGCCGTTGAAGAAATCATTTCCCGGAACATCGCGTGTGCATCCCGTTCGGTCAGGTCCCGGACGAGCGGATCTGAACAAAACAGCGGGGTGAGGCCGCCGTAGTCTGCGTCCGCAATGGCGGCCAACAGTTGCGTCTGCCGCCTGGAGTGATCCAGAACGATCTTTTCCAGTTCCGGCGGAAGTCTGCCGGCATTCACCGGGACAATTCTCCCCTTCAGGAATACGGCGTTGGTCTCGACGATCGCGTCCGTATCCAGTCCGTCCATCTGACCCCTGTTGGGCAAATTGACGTTGGAAATGTGTTTGCCTTGCCCCATGAGTGCTGCGATCTGATCGATCAGGGCCTCATCGGAGCGGCCGGCGACGGGCGCGGTTCTTCCGTTGGCGAGATCTTCGGCGCGCCGGCGTCTCTGGTCCTGATGGCGGATGCGGAACTCCACAGGCGTAAGCGCGAAATCCCAGTCCGCATGGCTTTTCAGATACTCCCCGGCGGGTAGAAATTCGGCCAGATGACGGTCACCGGCCGCGGCCGCGATTCCGAACCGGTTGAGGAGATCGAATTTCACGCGATTCCGGTCTTCGAAGTAGCGGGCATGTTCATCGTCGGGTGAGGGCTCTCTTTCCCTCCATCCGATGTTTGCATGATCCGCCGCGAGTTTCCCGTAGGCGGGCATCATGTCCCGGCCCGCCAGGGTGATGCTGTCGACGAAGGTGAAATGGTTGATGCCGAGCACATTGACGGCGATGTCGCGGAACTCCCAGAGATCCTCGCCGGCATCCCGGTTGGCGATCCAGGCGGCGATCTTGCGGATCTTGGTGACCTCGTGGCATTCGCCCCAGCATCTGATGTCGGGGAAAGCCCTGTAGAGAGCGCCCGTGAGGACGCTCATCGGGTTGGTCAGATTGCAGACGAAAGCATTCGGCGCGTGATCGCGGATTGCCGCTCCGATCTCCAGGAATATCGGCACCGCGCGCAGGGCGCGTATGAAACCGCCCGGGCCGACCGTATCGCCGACCGCCTGGGGAACGCCGTATCTTGCGGGAATGGCGATGTCGTTGGCCATGTCGGCGAAGCGGCCCGGCAGGATGGAAATCACCACCACGTCTGCCTGGTCTAGGGCGTGCTCGATCCGGTCCACAGCCTGGTATCGCGCCGGCGTACCTCTTGAGACATCGGCGAAGCGGGCGCCGATCCGTTCGTTGCGATCGGCCGCGGCGCGGTCGATATCGAAAAGCCTGACCTCGGCGGCCAGGCGTGTATCATGCGCAAGATCCGACATGAGGTTCAGCGCCCAGTTGAGCGATCCCCCGCCGATATATGCGATTTTAACCGGAGTTCCGTATTCGGAATGTTTCATGTCTTTTGCAAAAAAGTGCCTGCCGCTGCGCGATTGGATAATTCTGTCCCGGCGCGGGGCTGGCACTGTTTCCTCCCATGGAGAGCGGTCATTACGGGTGTCGCTTCTCTCACTTTTCTGATTTTATCGACGGGTCAGTGAGATTCAAATGAAGGCTAATAAACAAAAACATGGAGAAAAGCGAACATAGTCCTCTCACACGTATTCCCGTGCAGGCGCTTTCTCTGCGTCTTGCCCGCACGCCCATCCGGATGAAGCATGCGCAGACCTGGCGGATCAACAAGATCAATCCGGTCCATGATCTTGTGTTCTGCCTGTCGGGAACGGCCCGGTACCGGATGGGAGAGGAGAGTTTCACACTCTCGGAAGGCGAGGCCATGCTGATCCGGGGGCGGGAGCGGTTTCGCGGCGTTCACGGCGGCGGCGGAGACTATACCGGCGTTGCGCAGCACTTCACCCTCGATCTCTTCGGGCGCGCCGATCTGATTGACCAGATGCGGCTGCAGCGTAAGGTGACATTGCGCAACTGGCCGGTTCTTCAGCCTCTCATCGAACACTACCGGACCATGGCGGCGACCACCAGTCCGACACTCGTGCAGCACCACCAGTTCATGGTCCTGCTGCTTGCATTCCTTGACGATGCATTCCTCGGCTGGAGGGAGGAGGGGGATCTGCTCGCCAATCAGGGTCAGTTGTCGCTGCAGATCATGCTGCTCGCCTCACGGCTTGCCGCTGAACCGCTATTGGAAAATGGCCTGGAAAAAGCGATGGAGATGGTTCCCTACAACCGAGACTATTTCCGCAGGGCGTTTCGCGAGAGGATCGGGATGACGCCGCAGAAATACCTGGAATTCAAGCGGATGGAATATGCGGTGCACCGGCTGGGTCTCGGGCAGACAGTCAAGGAAACGGCCGCGGAACTTGGATATTCGGATCCCTATTTCTTCAGCCGCATGTTCAAACAGTATATCGGTGCAAGTCCGTCGAGCTACCGGCTGAAACGGACCGCACGGTCCCGGCACAGGTTTGTCGAATAGGGGGACGCAACGGGTACTCCGCAGTTCATGCGGCGTGCTTCAGGCCACGTGTTTCAGCCCGGCAATAATGCCCCGCAGTTCGGCCAGGCCGCGCATGCGGCCGATGAGCGGATAGCCGGGATGGGTTCCCTTTTTAGCGTCGGTCAGCAATTCATGGCCGTGGTCGGGTCTGAAGACGATGTCGCTGTCCCGCCGGTTTTCGCTTTTCCGCCGCCGTTCCTCGCGCATGAGCACCTCAATCAGCGCCGGCATGTCGGTGTCACCTTCAAGATGGGCTGCTTCCTCGAAGGACCCGCTCGGTTCCTTCGCGACGTTGCGCAAATGGGCGAAATGGATTTTCCCGGCAAACTGTTTCGCGATGGCCGGCACATCGTTTGCCGGATTGGCTCCAAGCGAACCGGCACACAATGTCAGCCCGTTGGACAGGCTCTCGTGAGCGGACAGGATCCAGTCGATGTCCGAAGCATTGGAGACGATGCGCGGCAGTCCGAGGATGTCCCTTGGCGGATCGTCCGGATGAACGGCGAAGCTCAGTCCCAGGTCTTCGGCGGCCGGAATGACTTCATCGAGAAACCGTTTGAAACTCGCGCGCAGGGCATTCCGGTCGAGGCCCGCATAGGGCGTCAGCGCCTGCCGCAGTCCCTGAACGTCGTAACGGTCATAGGCGCCCGGCAGTCCGGCCATGATTGCCGTGACGAGAATGTCGAGATCCTCGGATGTTGCGGTCTCGTACCAGCGTTTCGCGGCGGCGATGTTTTCTGCCGTGTAATCCTGCTCCGCTCCGGGCCGCTCGATCATGAAGAGTTCGAACGCGGCCATTTTCTCGGCGGAGAACCTCAGGCAGGAGCCGCCGCGACTTACCGGTGCAGTCAGATCCGTGCGGGTCCAATCCAGGAGCGGCATGAAGTTGTAGCAGATCACCCGGATGCCTTCGGCGGCAAGATTGGCCATGGACTGCCGATAGTTGGCGAACAGTTGCGTCAGATCTCCTTCGCCACGCTTGATTGCCTCGTGGACAGGCAGGCTTTCCACGACCGTCCAGTCGAACCCGGCGTCACGGATCTGCATCTTGCGGGTGGCGACCGTTTCACGCGGCCACACCTCGCCGTAGGGGATCTCGTGGAGGGCGGTGACTATGCTGGATGCTCCTGTCTGTGCGATTTCAGACAGGGAAATGCGGTCGAGAGCGCCATACCAGCGCCAGCCTTCAATCATGCGAGTGCCTCAAGAGTTCGGTGAACGCCGCCGGATGTCAGGCGCTCGTGGGCGGCGGTAACATCCGCTCGCATGGCGTCCGCCAGATCGGCATCGAAAATGTCACGCACGCCCAGAAGCGCGGCGACCTTGCCTCGCGCATCGGAAGCACCGTCGGAAAGGGCCCTGAGCCTGCCGGAGAGCGGGTCGCGCACATCGATGGGCCGGCCGCTGAGATCGGTTCCGCCAACATAGATCATCCACGCCGCAACAGCGGTAAGGAGGCCGGGGCAGGCGCGGTTGGCGGCAAGGTTGTCGCGCAGGGTTCCCAGGATCCGCTGCGGCAGCTTCTGGCTTCCATCCATGGCGATCTGCCAGGTGCGGTGCCGAATGCCGGGATTTGAATAGCGGTCGAACAGGGCGTCTGCGTAACCTGCGAGATCGACGCCGGGTGGCGCGGTGAAGGACGGAATGATCTCGGTCTTCCAGAGCCGTTTGACATAGGCGGCAAGAACGGGATCGGCGACCGTTTCGGCGATGGTCTCATGTCCGGCCAGATAGCCGAGATAGGCCAGCGAGGAATGTGTGCCGTTGAGCATTCTGAGCTTCATGTGCTCATAAGCGGTCACGTTGTCGACCAGTTCGACACCGACAGCACCAAGGTCCGGCCGTGCATCCTTGCCGTAGGCGGGAACGAAGTCGTCCTCCACCACCCACTGCCGGAAAGGCTCATGCATTACGGGCGCGGCATCGTGACGTCCGGTCCTGGCGCTCAGCGCCTCGATGTCCTCCGGCTTTGTCGCCGGGACGATCCGGTCGACCATGGTGGCCGGAAAGCGGCCTTCCGCTTCAAGCCAGTCCGCCAGGGATGGATCGATTTTTCTGGCCAGTTCCAGAACAATGCCCTTCACCAGGCGGCCGTTGTCGGGAAGATTGTCACAGGTCAGAACCGTGAAAGGCGGGAGGCCCGCTGCCTTGCGTCGCTGCAGCGCCCTGACCAGGTACCCCGGCGCGGTCGTCGGCAGTTCGCTTGTCAGGTCGTGCTGGATCCCGGGATGCTTGAAGTTGAGGCTGCCGGACGCCGGATCGTGGCAATAGCCCTTTTCGGTCACCGTCAGCGTAACGATCCGGATTGCGGCATCGGCCATTGCGGCCAGAACGGCCTCGGGCGACTCGGGTGCGACGAGAACGTCGCGGATGATCTCGACCTGGTGAAGACGGGAGCCGCCGGGCCCCAGTTCCTGGGCCGTATATACGAAATCCTGCGGCGCGAGCTGATCGCGCGTCGTCGGGCTTTGCAGGCTGACGCCGATGATGCCCCAGTCGCCGCCGGATTTTTCCATGGCTTCTTCGATGTAGACGGCACCGAAGGCCCGAAAGAATGCTCCCAGACCCAGGTGGACGATGCCAGCCGTCGGTGCCGGACCCTTTTCACGACTAACGCGCAAGCCAGCCTCCATCGACACTGAGGACGGTTCCGTGAATGTATTTCGCTGCAGGCGAGGCGAGGAACACGGTAGCCTCGCCGATATCGCTGGCTTCTCCCCAGCGTCCGGCCGGGATCCGCTCCAGGATCTGACGGTTGCGGTCCGGATCGTTGCGCAAGGCTTCGGTATTGTTGGTGGCGATATAGCCCGGCGCGATGGCGTTGACGTTGATGCCCTTGGCCGCCCACTCGTTGGCAAGCAGCTTGGTGATGCCGGCAACGCCATGTTTGGAAGCCGTATAGGACGGCACCCGGATGCCGCCCTGGAAGGAGAGCAGCGAAGCGATATTCACGACGGCTCCGGAGCGTCCGGCCGCGAGGGCGGCCTTGCCGAAAGCCTGGCAGGTGAAGAACACGGCTTTCAGATTCACATCGATGACGTCGTCCCAGTCGGCCTCGGAGAAATCGACGGAATCCGCGCGTCGGATAATTCCGGCATTGTTGACCAGAATATCGATCGTCTCGTTTTCAAACAGCGGTACGGCCGCCATGGGATCGGCGAAATCCACCGCCACGTGGCGGCCATTTTCGATCTTCGACAGGGTTTCGTCGCAGTCGCGGCGGGCGGCGCAGAGCACCTCCGCGCCTGCCGCGCCCATGGCGATGGCAATCGCCTGGCCGATGCCCGTATTTGCACCGGTCACCAGCGCGCGCTTGCCTTCGAGAGAGAAGGAATTCACCGCAGGTCTCCCATTGCAACCATGTCCATGTCGGTGAAGTCGACATTGTCACCGGCCATCGCCCAGCAGAATGTGTAGGCGCCTGTGCCCGCGCCACAGTGGATGGACCAGGGCGGGGAAACAACCGCTTCCTCGTTTGCCATTACAAGATGGCGGGTTTCCTCCGGCTTGCCCATGAAATGGAACACGCGCTGGTCCTCGCCGAGTTCGAAATAGAGGTAGGCTTCCATGCGCCGGTCGTGCAGGTGGGCGGGCATGGTGTTCCAGACAGACCCCGGTGCGAACTGGGTGTAGCCCATCAGAAGCTGGCAGCTCTCGGCGACTTCCGGATGCAGGAACTGCAGGATGACGCGTTCGTTGGAGGTCTCGGCGGAGCCGAGTTCGACCCGGCGCGCGTCCTTCACGGTGATCAGTTTGGTCGGGCAGGTCCGGTGCGCAGGCGCGGACAGCACGTAGAACCGTCCGGGGCCGGAAAAGGTCACCGGACCGGAGCCCATGCCGATATAGAGCACGTCGCCTCGGCCGACGTCATAGGTCTTTCCGCCGACCTTGACGGTTCCCGCATCGCCGATGTTCAAGATGCCGAGTTCGCGGCGGTCGAGCAGGGACGGGGTGCCGGCTTCATGGACGTGGTCCAGAACAAGCTCGCCCGAGCCTGGAACCGCGCCGCCCAGGATCAGACGGTCGTAGTGGGTGTAAACCAGATTGATCTCGCCCTCGACGAACAGGCCGGAGGCATGGAAATGATCGCGCAGGCCCTGGGTGTCGAGCTTTCTCGCGGTGTCCGGGTCGATCGCGTATCGGGTTTCTACATTGGTCATGGCAAAAGTCCTCGGGTGTAGGGCGGTTCTTACAGAAAGTCGTCGCGGCGGGGCGTGAAGGTGTCGATCAGCGTACCCGGCTCGATGCAGACACAGCCATGCATGGCCTTGGAGGGGATGACGAAGCTGTCCCCGGGGCCGACCTCGAATTCCTTGCCCTCGATGCTGAAGCGGAACTTGCCGCTCTCAACATAGGTGGACTGGATGTGCGGATGACTGTGGAGCTTGCCTTCGGCTCCGGTTTTCTGGAACCGGAAGGCGACGACCATCAGCTCGGCACTGTCGGACAGGACCTGCCGGAGAATGCCCGGATCGGCGGCGACTTCGGGAAAGGTTTTTACAAACATACTATCAGCCTCAGTGGAACAGGGACGGCAGCCAGAGCGACAGTGCCGGTATATAGGTGACGAGAAGAAGGGTGAAGATGCCGGCCCCGTAGAAGGGCCAGATTGTGCGGACCGCGTCCCAGACTGAAATCTTTCCGACCGCGCAGCCGACGAACAGCACTGTCCCCACCGGAGGGGTACACAGCCCGATCCCCAGGTTGAGAACCAGAATAACGCCGAAATGCACCGGATCGACGCCGAAAGCGGTCGCTACGGGAAGGAAGATCGGGGTGGTGATCACGATCAGCGGCGACATGTCCATGAAGGTTCCGAGGAACAGCAGCACGATGTTGATCATCAGGAGGATGATCAGAGGGTTCTGCGAGACGTTCTTCATGAACGCCACAAGTTCCGCCGGGATTTTCAGGAACGCCAGAAGCCATCCGAAGGAGGCCGCCGAACCGATGACCAGCAGCACCATGGCCGTTGTCCGGACTGCTGCCTTGGTCGCCCCGACAAACTCTGGCCAGTGCATGGTGCGATAGGCAAGGGCGGTCACCAGAAGCGCATAGACCGCCGCGATGCACGAGCTTTCCGATGCGGTGAAGATCCCCGAACGCACGCCGCCGAAGATGATGGCGATCAGCAGCAGGCCGGGAATGGCATTGAGGAAAAGCGCGCCGAGCGCGGACCAGCCGGGGAAGGCTTCGGTTGGATATCCGGCTTTTCTTGCCACGAACCAGGCGGTGACCATCAGCGAAACGGCGAGCAGCAGGCCGGGGAAGATGCCGGCCGTGAAGAGATCGGCGATCGAAAGCCGTCCGCCGGCGGAGATCGAATAAATGATCATGTTGTGAGAAGGCGGCAGCAACAGCGCGATGATCGAGGACATCACGGTGACGTTGACGCCGTATTGGACTGAATAGCCCTTTTCCTTCATCTGCGGGATCATCAGGCCGCCGATGGCAGTGGCATCTGCGGCAGCGGAGCCCGAGATGCCGCCGAACAGAACCGAGGCGGTGATGTTGACCTGGCCGAGGCCGCCGCGCATATGGCCTACGACCGCCCCCGCGAGCGCAACGAGCCGCCGGGCGATGTCTCCGCGCACCATGAGTTCGCCGGCGAAGATAAAGAAGGGGATGGCCATCAGCGCGAAGACGGAGACGCCTGAGTTCAGCCGCTGAAACACGATGACGGGCGGCAGTCCCATATAGAGGACAGTGGCAAGGGACGCCGCGCCGAGGCAGAACGCCACCGGCGTGCCGATGAGGAGCAGAACGACAAATGTGCCGAAGAGGATAACCGGTTCCATATCAGATCTCTTCCACAGGATCTTCGCCGAAGCGGGCGGTCGGTAGGCCGGCCGCACGGCGGAAAAGTCGTTCAATTGAAAACAGGAAAACAAGGCAGCCGCCGACGACGAGCGGCAGGAAATCGATTGCCCCGGATATCCCGAGCGATGGCAGCACGACATCCCAGGCCGACAGGGCCAGTTTGGCGCCGAACCAGGCCATGCCGAAGCCGAAAGCGGCCACGACCACATCCGAGATGCTGAAAAGGATCAGCTTTGTTTTCTGCGGTACGAAATACAGCAGGACATCGAAGCTGAGATGGTACCCCTCACGGATGCCCACGGCGGCGCCCAGGAAAATGAACCAGCCCATCAGAATAACAGCAGCCGGTTCGCTCCATATGATGCTGTCGTTCATGACATAGCGCATGAAGACCTGAGCGGTGATGAAGACCGTCATCAGAATGAGACCGGTTCCCGCCAGCCACAGTGCGGCCGTCGAGACAAGGCGCAAGATATGCGCGGCGAATTTCAGATGAGTTTGCACGTCACTGTCCTGAAAGCAGACCTGCGGCCGGAAGAGGCCGCAGGTCCTTGTGTGGTTAGTCGGTCGCGCGGATGCGGGCGACCAGGTCTTTCAGATTGTCGGAAGTCACGTGCTTTTCATAGACGCTGTCCATAGCGGCCATGAAAGGCTCCTTGTCGATTTCCGTGATGACCTCGACACCGGCCGCGCGGACTTTTTCTTCGGAAGCCTTTTCGCGGGCCTGCCACAGGTCACGCATGACCGCGACGGAGTCCCGGGCAGCCTGACGGACAGCCGCCTGATCTTCAGCGGACAGCTTGTCCCAGCTGACCTTGGACATGACCAGAACTTCCGGAACGATCAGGTGTTCGTCCAGGGTGTAGTAGCCGGCGACTTCGTAGTGCCCCGAGGACTCGTAAGACGGCCAGTTGTTCTCGGCACCGTCGATGACGCCGGTCTGGATTGAGGAGTAAACCTCACCGTAAGGCATCGGTGTCGCGTTGGCGCCAAGTGCCGACATCATGTCCACGAAGATGTCTGACTGCATCACGCGAACTTTCATGCCCTCAAGGTCTTCAATCGATTTAATTGGTTTAACCTTGTTGTAGAAACTGCGCGATCCGCCGTCATAAAAAGCCAGGCCGACATAGCCATGCGGTTCGAAGGCTTTCAGGATATCGTCACCGACCGGGCCGTCCATGACGCGGTGCATGTGGTCGACGCCCTTGAAGACGTAGGGCAGCGACACAACCTTGGTTTCTTCAACCAGATTGTTGAACGGGCCCATGGAGACGCGGTTCAGATCGATGACACCGAATTTCGTCTGCTCGATCGTGTCCTTTTCTTCGCCGAGCTGCGCGGAATGGAAGACTTCCACGCAGATGCGGCCATCGGTGCGTTCTTCAAGAAGTTTGCCCATTTCCTTCACGGCTTCCACCGTCGGATAACCGTCCGGATGAGTGTCGGAAGACTTGAGTGTCACGTCGCAGGCGACCGCTGCGGTTGTGAAGGCGGCCGTAGCCAACAAAGTTGCCGCCAGAGACTTCAATACTTGCATGATATTCCTCCCAGAAAGTGCTCGTTAGAGCCGGTAGGCTTGCTTCACAAGCCTGTATGTGAGGTCAAGAGCGACCTCAAATGCCTCGTCCTCGTCCAGCCTCCCGGATGTCACGAGTGATGCGAGGTATGCACTGTCGACCCTGCGGGCCACATCGTGGCGCGCGGGAATCGAACAGAACGCCCGTGTGTCGTCGTTGAACCCGACCGTGTTATAGAAACCGGCTGTTTCCGTTGTTGTTTCGCGGAACCGGCGCATGCCTTCCGGACTGTCGTAGAACCACCATGCGGGCCCGAGTTTCAGTACGGGGTAGACACCGGCCAGCGGGGCCAGTTCCCTTGCGTAGGCGGTTTCGTCCAGAGTGAAGAGAATGATGCTGAGGTTCTTCTCAAGGCCGACCGCTTCCAGAAGCGGCTTGAGCCCATCGACGTAGTTGGTCTGCGTCGGGATATCGAAGCCCTTGTCCCGGCCGAAGGATTGCATGATGGCCTTCGAATGGTTCCGGTGGCAGCCCGGATGGATCTGCAGGACGAGGTCATCGTCCAAGCTCATGCGTGCCATTTCGGTCAGCATCTGGCCGCGGAAGGCATCCGCTTCCTGCGGTGTGCACTTCCCCTGCAGGGCTTTCTGAAACAATGCGTTCGCCTGTGTGGCCGACAGGTTTTCCGTGCGCGCGGTCGGATGGCCATGATCGGAGGAGGTGGCGCCGAAGGATTTGAAGTAGGCGCGCCGCGCCCGGTGGGCGTTCAGATATCCTTGCCAGGTGGTCGCGTTCTCTCCCGTCAGTTCCCCGAATTTTTCAATATTGCCCTGAAAGCCTTCAAACTCGGGATCGACCACGGCGTCCGGCCGGTAGGCGGTCACGACGCGGCCGGTC
The DNA here is from genome assembly GCF_001624695.1 of Labrenzia sp. OB1. GTDB lineage: Bacteria > Pseudomonadota > Alphaproteobacteria > Rhizobiales > Stappiaceae > Roseibium. Next base: position 26,509 of record NZ_JSEP01000030.1, read on the forward strand.
CAGCCGCTGTCGCGGATCTGGCGGTGCCACTTCAGGTCGTCCAGAGGCGATTCCGTGGTGGCGATCGCTTCTATGTTGAAGCTTTCGAAGAGCGCGCGCGGACGGAATTCGGTGCGGGTCAGGCAATCGGCGATGTGGTCATAGGAATCATCGGCCGTTTCCGCCGAAATCCGTTTTGTCCAGCCGAAGACTTCCTGAAAGGAATGGTCCAGCCACATACGCGACGGTGTCGCCCGGAAGAGATGATAGTTCTCGGCAAAGAGCCGCCAGATCTTGCGGCTGTCGCTTTCCGTCGGGCCACCGTCGGCCCTCGGCACGCCGAGGGCGCCAAGATCGATGCCCTGAGAGTACAGCATGCGGAAGACATAGTGATCGGGAACGATGATCAACTGCGCCGGATCCGGAAAAGCTTCGTTCTCGGCGAACCAGCGCGGATCGGTATGGCCGTGGGGGCTGACGATCGGCAGGTCCTTTACCGAATTGTAAAGGTCCAGAGCCAGAGTGCGCGAGGCAGGATCGGCTGGCAGCAGGCGATTCGGATCAAGTCCGTTCCCGGAGGCACCCTGCGCTTGCGCTTTTCCAAGTGTCATTTTCACTCCCCCCGCGGCCCTTACGTTGGGTCCCTTGTTGCGACTAGTAAACTGATATGCTAGTTGAGTAGACGAGTCAACGGAGAGAAAGCTGATGGTAGAAACAAGCGTCCTGAAGGCGCTGGAACCGATAAAGATCCCTTCGGTGACCGACGCGGTTTTCGAGGAGTTGCATCAGCAGATTCTTTCTCTGGAACTTGCCCCGGGAACGCGGATGTCCGAAGTGGAAGTCGCCAAGGCGTTCGGGGTCTCCCGTCAGCCGGTGCGTGATGCGTTCTACCGGTTGTCGCACCTCGGCTTTCTGCTGATCAGGCCGCAGCGTGCCACGGTGATCACCAAGATATCGGAAGCTGCCGTGTTAAGGGCCAGGTTCGTTCGCACGGCGCTCGAGATCGCGTGTCTGAGAGCTGCCGTCGAAATCGCGACACAAGACGATATCAAGGATCTGGAAGAGCTTCTCAAGGAACAGCAGGCCGCGGTCTCGGCGGGTGAGCGTCAGAAGTTTCACAAACTTGATGACGACTTTCATCGGCGTATCTGCGAAATGTCCGGCCATGGCTACGTCTGGACACTGATCCGCGAGCAGAAGGCCCATATGGACCGTGTGCGCTTTCTTTCGCTCGCTTCCGGTGCGCAGGCTGCTCTCGACGACCACGTCGATATCACCGCGGCCTTGCGCGCGGGGGACGGCGAACTGGCGGCTGCATCTCTGACGACACATCTGAGCCGGATCAGAACCATTCTGGGCCGGATACGCGCGGACAATCCCGAACACTTTGAAAACTAGACAATTCAGGGCTTGTCGCGTTCAAGCGGGTTCAAGGTGTCATGAAGATGCCCGAGGCAACGTTTGCATCGCAAATGCGCTTGGGTGAATTTTCAGAATTCAATTCAATGAGTCATGCTCACGCGACGGCGCAAAGATTGACGCCATCGTCGAGAACAAGACCGGGAGGCCGCCGGCCTCAGACGATCCCGCCCCCGGCACCTGAGACGTCCGGGCGGATGTCCGCTACCTGCCGCCGATAGCCCGAGGCCCGGTAAGCCGCCAGAGGATCGATGGCACCGCCGGAGTCCAGACGGGCCATGGCGAGAATGGGCTCCACATCGGTGCGGAAGGCGGTCTTCAAGGTGGTTGTCGCCATCAATGCGTCATTGTCCTGCTGAAAGCCTTCCAGCGACGCCCTGTCGACGAGGAGAGCCTGGGCATAGGCACGCTGGACCTCCATCGCGCTTACCATCAGGCTCTCGATCGGATCGGTCACATTGTGCGACTGATCGAGCATATGCGCCGGATCGAAGCCAGGAGCCCGGCGGGTTTCCGCGTCCACCAGTTCGTTGAAAACAAGAAACAGGCGGTAGGGATCGATCGAGCCCGTGTCCAGGTCGTCGTCGCCATATTTGCTGTCGTTGAAATGGAACCCGCCAAGCTTGCCGAACTGGATCAGCCGGGCGACGATCATCTCGATATTGACGTTCGGCGCGTGGTGACCGAGATCGACGAGGCAATAGGCCTGCGGTCCCAGTTCCTGCGCGATCATGTAGTTGCTGCCCCAGTCCTGGACGACGGTCGAATAAAAGGCCGGCTCGTACATCTTGTGCTCGGTGAAGAGACGCCAGTCCGCCGGCAGTTGCGTGTAGATGGCCTTTGCGGACTCCAGGTAACGCTCGAACTGGCGGGTGAAATTGCTCTGGCCAGGGAAATTCGATCCGTCGCCGATCCAGACGGTCAGGGCTTTGGAGCCAAGCGCCTGACCGATCTCGATGCATTCCAGATTGTGTTCGATGGCCTGCTGCCGGGTGGTTGCGTCGGTGTGGGACAGTGAGCCGAACTTGTAGGAATTGGCCTGGCCATCCTGATCCTGAAAGGTGTTGGAGTTCATGGCGTCGAAGCCAAGTCCGAGAGCGTCCGCCCGTGCCTTGAGTTCGGACGGATCGGCTTTGTCCCAGGGGATGTGCAGCGACACGTTCGGAGTGGCCCGGGTCAATTGCTGGATGACTGCGCAATCCTCAAGCTTGTCGAAAATGTTGCGGGGTTCTCCCTTGCCCGGAAAACGCGCGAAGCGCGTGCCGCCGGTGCCGACACCCCACGAGGGAACGGCTACGCCATAGGCGGCGACTTTCCGCTTTATCCCGTCAATTGCGATACCCTGACGGTCGAGCCGCTCGCCGAGCGCGTCGTAGTCGCGTTCGAGGGTGCCGGTCCGCGTCCGGTTTTCGCCGGCGATCAGAGAGGTGTCGATCATCATGAGAAGATCCTTTCCCGGATGTCTTCAGATCCTGTGTGTCTGGAAAGTGCTTTAGCGCGTGAAGGACTGCACGTTGCCGGCATCGACATTTATGATGTTGCCGGTCGATTTCGCCGACGCTTCGCAAGCGAAGAAATAGCTGGCTTCGGCGATATCCTCCGGCAGCACGGAGCGCTTCAGCAGAGACCGCTGGCGGTAATGCTCCTCGAGTTCGGAAGTGTCCTTACCATAGGCCTCGGCGCGTTCCTTGAGCCAGTCGCCGGACCAGATTTTCGAGCCGCGCAGCACGGCATCCGGATTGACCACATTGACGCGAATGCTGTCCGGCGCGCCCTCGAGTGCGAGGCAGCGGGCGAGGTGAATCTCGGACGCTTTGGCCGTGCAATAGGCGCTCGCGCCCGGTGAGGCCGCAAGACCGTTCTTGGAGCCGATGAAGATGATCGAACCGCCGATGCCCTGCTGCTTCATCACCTGGAAAGCCGAACGCGAGACCAGAAAGTAACCGGTCGACAGGATCGACATGTTCTTGTTCCACAGCTCCAGCGAGGTTTCCTCGATCGGCGCGGAAGATGCGATCCCGGCGTTGGACACCAGAATGTCGATGCCGCCAAATTCCATGGCCGCGCGAGCAAAGCTGCCCGCAACGGCGTCCTCGCTGGTCACATCCATGGTGACCGTGCGCACGACGTCCTTCGAAAACCGGCCCTCCAGGTTCTCTGCCGTTGCCGTGAGCGCCTCGGCATCGATATCGGCAAGAACGACACAGGCGCCTTCGCGCAGGAAGCGTTCCGCCGTGGCCGAGCCGATGCCGCCGGCGCCGCCGGTGACCAGAGCCACCCGCCCCGCCAGGCTTTTCGGCTTCGGCATGCGCTGCAGCTTGGCCTCTTCCAGGAGCCAGTATTCGATATCGAAAGCCTCCTGTTCCGGCAGGCCGCGATAGGTCGAGACGCCGGAGGCGCCGCGCATCACGTTGATGGCGTTCGTGTAGAACTCGGCGGATATGCGCGCCGTCGCCTTGTCCTTGGCAAAGGTGATCATGCCGACGCCGGGAACGAGATAGACGACCGCATTGGGATCGCGCAGGGCGGGGCTGTCGGCACGTTTGCAGCGCTCGTAATAGGCCGCATACTCCTCGCGGTAGACGGCGACCGCTTCGCCGAGCCCGGCTAGGGTTGCATCCGTATCCGGGCTTGCCGGGTCGAAATCGACCACGAGCGGACGGATCTTGGTGCGCAGGAAATGGTCCGGGCAACTCGTGCCGAGGGCGGCAAGCGGTTCCATGTCCGCCGAGCAGACGTATTCCAGCACCGCATCGCTGTCATCGAAGTGACCGACCATGTGCTGCGTGCCGCTGACCATGCCGCGGATGGCGGGCATCAGCCGTGCGGCAACGTCGCGGCGCTCCGCGGGCGGCAGGGCGCGATGCCTGGAGCCGCCGAAAGCATCCTTCCCGGCGGTCTTTTCCTCAAACCAGGCAATCGCCCGGTTGATGATGTCGAGCGTGGTCGCATAACAGGTTTCGGCATCGTCCGCCCAGGTGAAGAGGCCGTGACTTTCCAGGACGACGCCCTTGGCCTGCGGGTTTTCCAGGCAGAACCTTTCCAGCCACAAGCCGAGCTCATACCCCGGACGGCGCCAGGGCAGCCAGCCGATCTCCGTGCCGAAGATTTCCCGGGTGATCGTTTCGCTGCCGCTTGCCGCCGCAACCGCGATGATCGCGTCCGGATGCATGTGGTCGACATGTTTTCTGGGAACATAGGCATGCAGCGGCGTGTCGATGGAGGCGGCGCGCGCATTGAGGTTGAAGGTGCAATGCGGCAGATAGCCGACCATTTCGTCTTCGAATTCGGGGCCTCGGTATAAAGACTTCAAGGTCCGCAGCTTGTCCATGTATAGCGTCGCGAACCCATCCATCCTGATCGTGCCGACGTCGCCTCCCGAGCCCTTGACCCACAGCACTTCGGTCATTTCCCCCGTCAGCGGGTCCTTCTGCATGACCTTGGCGGACGTGTTGCCGCCACCGTAGTTGGTGATGCGTTTGTCGGAGCCGAGGAGGTTGGACCGGTAGAGCAGGCGCTCGGGCTCGCTCATGGTTGAAGCCTTTTGACCGTCCCACAGGTTTTCCAGCCGGGACCCGGCGGCAGAATTCAACATCATGTCCTCCCAGTAATGCCTGACAGCTTTCGGCTGTTTCAGCAGAAACTCGCTTGATCGGGTCTGATTGTCAATCAAAAACAGTCAATATCAATCATATTGCGCTGCAAAATGACGATTTATGACTTTTTATGATTGACATTGAACGATGTTGGTGGAAACGTTTGCTCTAACGGGAGGACCAGATGCACGAAAAAGAACGCCACAGGATTATTCTTTCCGCTGTCCAGGACCGTCCTGTCGTGACTGTTCAGGAACTGGTGGCGCTCACCGATTCCTCCGAAGCGACAATCCGCCGGGACATTGCCCAGCTACATGTGCAAAAGAAGCTGCGGCGTGTGCGGGGCGGGGCGGAATCCATTCATCCGCCGCAATTCGTCGGTCTTGCCGGTCGTCCCTTCAGCGTCAATGAAACGATCAACATCGCGCAAAAACGGGCCATTGCGCAAAAGGCCGTGGAGCTGTGTGAGGACGGCGACGCGATCATCATCAACGGCGGGACGACAACATTTCAGATGGTGCATCCTCTGGCGACCAAGCGCTGTCAGGTCTTCACCAATTCGTTCCCGATCGCCGAGCATCTGCTGAAGCATTCCAAGAACACCATCATGCTGTCGGGCGGGGTTATCTATCGCGAGCAGAACATCATTCTGAGCCCCTTCGAAAACGATGTGACGCGAAACTTCTACGCAAAGCGCGTGTTCATGGGGGCGCAGGGCCTTGGGCCTCTGGGGCTGATGGAAGCCGATCCGCTGCTGATCCAGGCCGAACAGAAGCTGATCGGTCAGGCGGACGACCTTGTGGTTCTGGCGGATTCATCGAAATTCAGCGCACGGTCGAGCCTGATCCTGTGCCCGCTGGAACGGATTACCACCATCATCACCGATGACGGAATTCCGGACAGTGCGGTCAAGATGCTGGAGCAGGCCGATATCAGACTGATTGTGGCGGAGGTTGGCGCTGCACAGGGCAAGGCGACCTCGAACGGGTAGCCGGCATTCTGCCGGGACCTGGGAGGGCCGGCAGCCATTCGGAGGATCCTGTATCCGCGAAAACGCGGGCAGGATGGTCCGGAATTTTGGAAGCGATCAAGTTTCTGCAGTCAAATATCTGCAGGACGATCCTGGGAGGAAGACCATGAAATTGCTTAAATCACTTCTGGCCGCGACCGCCGTTGCTGCGGTCTGCATCGCCGCCCCGGCACAGGCTGAAACCAAGCGCATCGCGCTTGTCGTGAAGGCCCTCGGCATCGGTTTCTTCGAAGCCGCGGCCAAGGGAGCCGAAGAGGCGGCCAAGGAACTTGGTGACGTGGAGATCATCTACACAGGACCGACCGACACCACGGCGGAAGGCCAGATCGAGGTGATCAACGCACTGATCGCCCAGAAGGTCGATGCCATCGCGATCTCCGCGAACGATCAGGATGCTCTCGTTCCCTCGTTGAAGAAAGCCATGGATCGCGGCATCACCGTGGTTTCCTGGGATTCCGGCGTTGCACCCGAAGGCCGTCAGCTCCACCTCAACCCGTCCTCCAATCCCTTGATCGGCAACATGATCATCAAGCTTGCCGCCGATCATCTTCCCGATGGCGGCGATGTGGCGGTTCTGTCCGCTTCCGCCACGGCCACGAACCAGAACATCTGGATCGAGGAAATGAACAAGGTGAAGGACAATTATCCGGGCATCAATGTCGTCGCCACCGTCTACGGCGATGACCTTGCCGACAAGTCCTACCGTGAAGCGCAGGGCCTCATGCAGACCTATCCGGACCTGAAGGCGATCATCGCTCCGACCTCTGTCGGCATTGTCGCGGCGGCGCAGGCTGTCTCCGACGCCGAAAAAGCCGGTCAGGTCAATGTGACCGGTCTGGGACTTCCTTCGGAAATGGCCGGCCATATCGAATCCGGTGCGTCCAAATCCTTTGCGATCTGGAACCCGATCGACCTCGGATACTCCGCCACGGTCCTGGCCTATAACCTTGCCACCGGCGCGGCAGAGGCAGCCCCGGGTGCGGAAATTCCGATGGGCCGTATGGGGACGCTGACCCTCGACGAGAACAGTGAAGGCGCCATGGCGGATCCGTTCGTCTATGACAGCTCCAACATCGACGACTTCAAGGACATTTTCTAAGTCGCCTCGAAACCGGTCCGGGCCCCGGACCGCAAGCTCGGACCCGGTGCACCACGCACCGGGTCCCCTCAAAAACAATTCACCAGAACAGGCGCCGGAATATGGTCATGCTTGCGAAGGGCATCGAGGACGCATCGCCGCACTCCGGCGAAGGTTCCGCTCCCGTCCTGTCCCTGACGGGCATTTCCAAATCCTTTCCCGGAGTCAAGGCGCTCTCGGGCGTGGCTCTGGATCTTTATCCGGGCCAGGTCACGGCGCTGGTCGGCGAGAACGGCGCGGGCAAGTCGACCATTGTCAAGATCCTCACCGGCATCTACCAGCCGGACGACGGTCAGATCCGCATCAACGGGGAACCCGTGACCTTCCCGACCGCGCAGGATGCAGGAAGCGCGGGCGTGACGGCCATTCACCAGGAAACCGTGCTTTTCGACGACCTCTCGGTGGCGGAAAACATCTTCATCGGCCATGCACCGAAAACCCGCTTCGGGCTGATCGACCGCAGGGAAATGACCCGCAAGGCGAAGACCCTTCTGGAGAGGATCGGCGCGCAGATCGATCCCGGCGTTCCGCTCAGGGATCTCGGCATCGCCAACAAGCATCTGGTGGCGATTGCGCGCGCTTTGTCCATCGACGCCCGGATCGTCATCATGGACGAGCCGACCGCATCGCTTTCCCACAAGGAGATCGAGGAGACCTATGAGCTGGTCGAACGGCTCAAGGCGGACGGCAAGGCCATATTGTTTATCAGCCACAAGTTCGACGAGATCTTCCGGATTGCCGACCGCTATACGGTTTTCCGCGACGGAGAGATGGTGGGGGCGGGAAAGATTGCCGAAGTCGGCGAGCGGGAGCTTGTGAAGCTGATGGTCGGCCGGTCGGTTGACCAGGTTTTTCCCAAGCGGACACCGCAGCTCGGCGAAGAAGTCCTGAAGGTCGTCGGCTATTCGCATCCGACCGAATTCGAGGATATCGGCTTTACGCTGCGCGCGGGCGAAATCCTCGGTTTCTACGGTCTCGTCGGCGCCGGACGCAGCGAATTCATGCAGGCGCTGTTCGGTATCACCAAACCCTCGAAGGGGGCCATCCGCATTGACGGCAAGGTCGCTGTCACACGAACGCCGAATGAGGCCATCGGGCATGGCATTGTCTATGTGCCGGAAGATCGGGGCAGGCAGGGAGTGATCAAGGGGTTGCCGATCTTCCAGAACGTTTCGCTGCCCTCACTGAAACAAACGTCACGAAACGGGTTCTTGCGGCTGGCGGCAGAATTCACGCTGGCGCGCGACTACACACAGCGACTGGACCTGCGGGCCGCCGCCCTCGATCAGGACATCGGCGAGCTGTCCGGCGGCAACCAGCAGAAGGTCGTCATCGCCAAATGGCTGGCGACCAAACCGCGTGTCATCATTCTCGACGAACCCACCAAGGGCATCGACATCGGCTCCAAGGCGGCGGTGCATGAATTCATGGCGGAACTTGCCGCCGGCGGACTGGCCGTCATCATGGTGTCCTCGGAAATTCCTGAAATCCTCGGCATGTCCGACCGGGTCATCGTCATGCGTGAGGGGCGCATCGCGGCCGAATACGAAGGCGCGGACCTGACGCCGGAACATCTGGTGCGGGCCGCGGCCGGCATAACGGAGGTGCGGACATGATCCGCTTGCTGTTCAAGTCACGCGAAATGATCCTGGGCGCGGCGATCCTTGTGCTCATGGCGGCGATCGCCTCACGATTCCCCGCGTTCGTCGCGCCGTCCAACCTTGCCAATGTCCTCAACGACACGGCCCCGCTGATCATCCTGGCGCTGGGCCAGATGGTGGTCATCCTGACCCGCTGCATCGATCTTTCCGTCGCCGCGAACCTCGCTCTCACGGGCATGGCCGTCGCCATGCTCAACACGGTCATGCCCGGGCTTCCGATTCCCGTCATTCTTCTGGTGGCCCTTTGCCTCGGTGCCCTCATGGGGCTGATCAACGGCCTGCTGGTGTGGAAGCTCGACATTCCGCCGATCGTGGTGACGCTCGGCACCATGACCATCTTTCGAGGCATCATATTCGTGATCTCCGGCGGTGAATGGATCAATGCGCATGAGATGAGTGACACGTTCAAGGCGTTTCCGCGAGCCGTATTGTTCGGTTTGCCGGTCCTGTCGTGGATCGCCATCGCGGTTGCCGCCGGCTTCGTCGTGCTTGTCGGCAGAACGCCGCTCGGCCGGGCATTCTTCGCGGTCGGCGGCAATCCGCATGCCGCAGTCTACACCGGCATCGATGTCGGCCGCACCCAATGTGCCGCCTATGTTCTTTCCGGCGCGCTCGCCGGGCTGACAGGGTATCTCTGGGTGGCGCGCTACGCGGTCGCCTACGTCGATATCGCGGCCGGGTTCGAACTCGAAGTGGTCGCGGCCTGTGTAATCGGCGGTATTTCCATCGCCGGTGGCATCGGTTCGGTGGGCGGTGCGCTGCTCGGTGCGCTGTTCCTTGGAATCGTCAAAAACGCCTTGCCGGTCATTCACATCTCGCCGTTCTGGCAACTCGCCATCTCCGGCAGCGCCATCATCATCGCCGTTGCCTTTAACGCAACGTCGAGCCGGGCCAAGGGTCGGGTGATCCTGAAAAAAGCGGAGCACGCGCTATGAGCCTCGTCTCACCCGACCTGGCGAGACGCCAGCTGCCGGACCGACTGAAGACACCGCTGCAGCGTTTTCTGGTGAGTTGGGAACTGCTGCTTCTCGGCGTTGCTGTTGCGGTTTTCGTGCTGAACAGCTTCGCCTCGCCGTATTTTCTCGATCCATGGAACCTTTCCGACGCGACCTTCAATTTTACCGAGAAAGCCATGATCGCCTTCGCCATGGCGCTGCTGATCATCTCCGGTGAAATCGATCTTTCGGTCGCCTCGATCCTGGCGCTGGCCTCCACCGCAATGGGGTTCGCCGTGCAACTGGGCGCCGACACGCCGGTGCTGGTTCTGACCGGTCTGGCCGTCGGCCTCGCCTGCGGGGCCTTCAACGGCCTGCTCGTTACCGGCTTCGGCCTGCCGTCCATCGTCGTCACCATCGGCACCATGAGCCTCTTCCGGGGGATCTCCTATATCGTTCTCGGCGACAAGGCCTATACCGGGTATCCGTCCGATTTCGCCTTTTTCGGTCAGGGCTACGTCTGGTGGGTGATTTCCTTCGAGTTCGTGCTGTTCGCGCTTCTGGCAGTTGTGTTTGCCGTCCTTCTGCACCGCACGAATTTCGGCAGGGCGGTCTATGTCATCGGCAACAATCCCGTCGGGGCGCTGTTTTCCGGCATCCGCGTGCCGAATGTGAAATTCGCCCTGTTTGTGCTGACCGGGTTGATGTCCGGCGTGGCTGCCATCTGCCTGACCTCCCGCCTCGGTGCGACGCGCCCGTCCATCGCGTTCGGCTGGGAACTGGAGGTGGTCACCATGGTCGTTCTCGGCGGGGTCAGCATTCTGGGCGGGTCCGGCACCATTCCCGGCGTCGTCATCGCCGCCTTCGTGATGGGCATGGTTACCTTCGGTTTCGGCCTTTTGAATGTTCCGGGCATCGTGATGTCGATCTTCATCGGCCTTTTGCTGATTGCCGTCATCGCATTGCCGCGCATCGCCCGGCGTCTGCTGGCAGGACGAAAGGACTGAACAATGGAAAAAGTCGCGTTCAAGATGCATCTGCATCCGGGATCGGAAACCGAATACAGGAAACGCCACGACGAGATCTGGCCCGAGTTGGCGGCGCTCTTGAAGGAGGCAGGCGTCAGCGACTATTCCATTCATCTGGACCGGGAAACGAATATCCTGTTCGCGGTCCTTTGGCGGCGGGACGATCATATGATGTACGATCTGCCCATGCACCCGGTCATGCGCCGATGGTGGACGCATATGGCTGATCTGATGGTGGTCAATCCCGATAACGAACCCGTCGCGGTGCCGCTTGAAACCGTCTTTCACATGGACTGACTGGCGATGAAGAGCCTGAAACATGTTGGCGTGGTCGATATCGGCAAGACAAACGTCAAGGTCGCCATCGTCGATCTTGAGCGCGAACGGGAGATTGGCGTGCTGACCCGGCCCAATCGCGTTCTGCCCGGCCCGCCCTATCCGCATTATGACACGGACGGGCACTGGGGGTTCCTCTGCGGCGCACTCAAACAGCTGCATCTTGAACACGGTATCGATGCGCTGTCCGTGACAACCCACGGTGCCTGCGTGGTTCTTCTGGATGCGGAGGGCCAACTTGCCGCGCCGATTCTCGATTATGAATTCGGCGGACCCGACGAACTGGCCAGTGCTTATGACGCAGTCCGTCCGGACTTCGGCGAAACCGGTTCACCGCGTCTCGGCATGGGATTGAATCCCGGCGCACAGATCTTCTGGCAGTTTCATTCCGATCCCGGCCTTGCGGAGCGGACCGCGTCGGTGCTCACCTATCCGCAATACTGGACCTTCCGCCTGACGGGCGTGGCAGCCAACGAAGTGACGTCGCTCGGCTGCCACACCGATCTGTGGTGTCCGCGCGACAATCGCTATTCCCCGCTTGTGGAGCGTCTGGGGCTTTCGGGAAAAATGCCGCCGGTGAAGCGGGCGGCCGATCCGCCTGTCACGATCCTGCCGGACGTTGCGCGCGCGACAGGGCTGCCGGAAGGGCTACCGGTCTCCTGCGGCATCCACGATTCCAATGCCTCGCTTTATCCGCATCTTCTCAAGCGTCAGGCGCCGTTTTCGGTCGTATCGACAGGAACCTGGGTCATCGTCCTGTCCATCGGCGGGCAAACCGAATGTCTCGACCCGGGCAGGGACACGCTGATCAACGTCAATGCCTTGGGCGACCCGGTTCCCTCGGCCCGTTTCATGGGCGGACGGGAATTTGACATGATCCTGGGCGGGCGTGACGCGACATGTTCGGCGACGGACATCACAAACGTTCTTGAACGGGAGATCATGCTTTTCCCGGCGGTTGATCCCCGGTCCGGGCCGTTCCAGGGTCAGGTGCATGACTGGAGTGTCGACGAGACAAGGCTCAGCGACGGGGAACGCTATGCCGCGCTGTCGTTCTATCTGGCGCTGACCACGGCGGAATGCCTCGCCATGACCGGCGCGGACGGTCCGATCCTTGTCGAGGGGCCATTTTCAAAAAACCGGCTTTATCTGAACATGCTGCGGGCCGCGACCGGCCGGGCTACCGAGGCCGCCGACGGCTCGCTCACCGGAACCAGCATTGGTGCGGCGTTGCTGCTTGCTCAGAAGAAAACGATTTTCGGATCAGCCGCGCCGGCAGGGAAGCCTCCCGCCGATCCCCGCCTTGAAAGCTACGCCTCCCACTGGCGGGAAGAAGTTCATCGCGCTGGGCCGGCACCGGAGTAGGCATGCCGCCGCAAACGGTTCTTCGGCTGAATCATGCCCGTGGTGATGAAAATTGAGGCTGCCGCGAGAGGGTTTTGACGTGAAGTTTTCTTGACCCTTCGCCGGATGTGGTTACACCCCTTTACCTCATTGCAATCGTTTTTCCAGGCAAGAGGTGGGTTCATGTCCGCGTCCCCGGTTTCTCCGAAAGTCTCTCCAACTGGCGAGTCCGGCGATCCGCATAACGATACAGTCCTGACCGAAGAGGGGCAGGACGTCATCCTGATCGAAGGGCTGCTGGTGCCGGCGGAGATCGGCATTCTGGACAGCGAAAAGGGGCGGGCCCAATCCGTCTGCTTCGATGTCGAGATCCGGACCGTGCCGGGCTACCGCAAGATTTTTCAGGAGACCGGTGCCTATGTATCCTATGCCGACACCGTGGCGTTCGTACAGAACAAGGCTGCTTGCGGCGGTCACACGGACATGGTCGAGGACTGGGCAGAGGCGGTCGCCGGCTTCGTGCTGACGAATCCGCTGGCAGACCAGGTGACGGTCAAGGTGACCAAGCTGGACATTTTCGACGATGCGGCAGGGGTCGGTATCCGGATCTGCCGCAAGCGGTCCGCATGAGCGGGAAACGCCGGATTGGAGGCATTCGGCCTTGCCGTGCCGCCGCTTTTTCCTATCTTTTCTGGAGCCTGCGTGATGTGCGCGGGGAACCCTGCCCGCCAATGCTCTGATTGCCTGGCCTTATTTCTGGAGCGCCGCCTTTCATGATTTCCGCAGACCGCCTCCTCCCGTTGTGGCTCAAGTACCGGGAGGCGCTGGAAGCACCGGTCCGGACTTTCGAGTTTGCGAAATTCGGTCGCCGGTTCGAGGACCGAACCTACCAGATGGGTGTTTTGAACCTGTCTCCCGACAGCAGCTATCGCGAAACGGTGTGTCATACGCTCGAGGCGGCGCTCTACCGTGGCCGGCGGATGACGCTGGAAGGAGCCGCTATGGTGGATATCGGCGCGGAATCGACCGGGGATTCTGCGGATCTCGTTGCGGCGGAAAAACAGATCGACCGCATGAGGCCCGTGGTGAAGGCGCTTGCGGAGGAGGGGATCCTTGTCTCTGTCGAGACTTATCATCCGGAGGTGGGTGTCGCGCTTTTGAAGGCGGGGGCCGGTGTGGTCAATCTTACGGGCCGGGTCGATGACAGGGCTTTCTACGAAGCGATCGCCTCCCATGAGGCCGGTCTGGTGATGTGTTACACGCCGGGGGAAAACGCCCGTTCGAAGGACTACCTCCCCCCGGTGGAGGAAATTTTCGATCATCAGCTGGCTTTTTTCAGGGAAAGGCTCGCTCTGGCAACCGAGGCTGGGGTGGAACGCCTGTGGGTTGATCCGGGTTTCGGCTTTGCCCTTCACCTGCCGGACGGGCCGGACAGGATCCGCTACCAGACCGACAGTATCCTGCAGTCCTTCCGGCTGCGCGAGCTTGGCTGGCCGGTGACGTTGCAGCTAACCGGGGCGGTCTATCTGTTCAGGGACGAGGTGCGGGTCGCGCAGACCAGCGCGGCGACACTGGCGGTGATGTCGAAGGCCAATCTGGTACGCAGCCACGAGGTGTCGCGGGTTCAGCCGGTTCTGAACCTGCAGGACTACGCCTGACGCGGTTCCGCGCGGTGGTTGGGATCACGCTTCCTTGAGGGGGCTGTTGGGAGACAAGTCATGACGGTCGGCAAGATTGCGCTGGTGACTGGGGCAGGAAAACGGGTCGGCAAGGCCATCGCCCGAGGTCTCGCGGATGATGGTTACGCGCTTGGGCTTCACTACAATTCTTCTGCAGGTGGTGCCCAGGACCTCTACGTGGACATTCTTGCTTCCGGCGGCAAGGCCGCACTCCTGCAAAAGGATCTCAGCCAGCCGGACACCGCGGGCGACCTGGTGCGGGAGGCCGCTGACGCGCTGGGCGGCCCGGTTTCGCTCCTCATCAATTCCGCCTCGGCTTTCGACACGGACAGCCTTTCCGACATGACATGGGACACCTGGCAGTTCCTGATGAATGTGAATGCCGCCGCCCCCGTCTTTCTGATGAAGGCCTTTGCGGATCAGGATCCGCTGCCGGAGGGCGGCGCCATCGTCAACATGCTGGATACCCAGATGGCCTCGGCCTCGCCCGAACGTTTCAGCTATTTCTGCGGCAAGTTCGCGCTGGACGGCGCAACACGGCTGGCGGCCTTCGAACTCGGGCCGAAGGGTATCCGGGTGAACGCGGTCGCGCCGGGGCTGGTGCTTCCCAGCGACCAGAGCCAGGAAAACTTCGAAAGCCGCCAGAAGCTGACGCCGCTCGGCCCGGGTCTCGGGCCGGACGATATCGTTGCCGCGGTCAGGTATCTGGTGGCGGCAAAACAGGTAACGGGACATACTCTGGTGGTGGATGCGGGGCAGCGCCTGATGGGCTTCGGAAACTCACCTGTCGGGTAGACGTCGGGTCCTTAAGGGGTTTCACGATGGTTAATATCCACTGTTCCAGGCAGGGCGATATTTTTCGCAAGAAAATTCAAATCGGCTGTTGACGGGTTCAATTGTGCTGCGTATAACGCGGCTCATCGACGGCGGCAACGTCGCTGGCGAGAGGGTTTTTTGTACTAAATTCCTGAAAATCGGACATTTGGTTCCGGGCTGCGAGGTTCGGGTGTGGCTGGTTTTCGCTGGATTTTGGTGGTCCCGAGAGAGCGTTTGTTTCTCTGTTCATTGACAATTTGATTTTGAAGGAAGGGAAGCGTAGGCGGCGTTGGCCTTGCGGGAAGCCATTATCGGATCACTTGTGTTTTGGTTTTGGTTTTTAAGTAAGGGTTACGCAGGTACGT
>NZ_JSEP01000031.1 GCF_001624695.1 Labrenzia sp. OB1
GGGGCCTTTTGCATTGAAACGCAAGACCCAGTCGCGGATCACCTGGACCGTCACGCCGCCGACCGCACCCGCATCGCTGCGCAAGCCGCCGTCATAGATCACTGCAAGCGCCAAAAGGCGCCGTGTTTGATCGGCATTCACCGAGCCACGGGCTAGATGACGAAGGGTTGGAGCATCAAAGTCATCTCGAAGACGGATAGGGGCGGACATGGCAAACTCCTCATGTTCCCCATCAGGAATCATATTCGCGAAACTTTGGGAATCCAAAAGAGTCGTCAAATTCGTCGCTTGGTATTATTATTAGATGTATTTAATTGTTATTGTGCCTATTAGTGGAATCCGAAGGCATTGCTGTTTTTATAAATGGGGAGAGCAGTGTATTATCGCTTTTTGTAGTTGCTGCCCCGAACTTGGAAAAATCCTGTCCCAGCGGCCCGAATGCCGACCTGAAATTTCGGGTTGCTCATGGTCACGAAATCATAAAAATGTCTGAGATTGTGATCTGGGTGCGCCTGCCCGGCGACACCGCAGGACAGGCCAATTCCCGCCGCTCAAGGCCAGCCTGATAACAGCACTTTCAGGCAAGCCGTCTGCCATCATTTTCGAAAGCACAGTCTCCTTGAACATGCGCAGCGGGCGACGACGCTCTGCGCGTCGTGCACGCTTTTCTCACCCGGGCAGCATCACGATCGTCGATTTGCCGCCCTTGTTGCGCAGGGCGTGGGTGGCGGCGAGGTCCGGGTCTTCCCGCCAGGCCCTGGCCGATTCCAGGTTGGGGAAGGACATGAGGGCGGCGATGTCGGGTTTTTCGCCGGCGGCTTCCAGAACCTGGGGATCCGGATCGACGACGATCAGGCTGCCGCCGTGTCTGGCAAGGGCTTCTGCCGCCTTGTCGCGATAGGTGCTGAGCGTTTCCCTGTCGGTGATCGTGATCAGGGCGATGGCTTGAACTGTCATGTAGGTCTCCTTTTTAAATGACCTGACGAAGCTACTCTGAATGGGGTTTGCGAAAAAATATTCAAATTTGGAAGGTATATGTGCAAATATGCACAGGCGTTAAGTGAGCATGCTGCCGGGAACAGTATCCTGTCGGAAACGGGCAGTGAGGCTCCTGATGAGCGACGGAGGGTAGTATGGACAATTGGGATGACCTGAAGTTTGTGCTGGCGGTCTCCAAGGCGGGCAGTCTGGTGAAGGCGGCAAGGGGATTGAGGGTAACCCACTCCACCGTTTCCCGGCGCCTGTCGGCTTTTGAAAAGCGCATGGGCACCCGATTGTTCGACCGTTTGCCGGAAGGATTCACGCCGACGGCCGCCGGAGAAGAGGCGATTACCGCCGCAAGGCGCATGGAAGCGGAAATCCTGGCGCTCGACACCCGCATCACCGCGCAGGATACCGAGCTTGAGGGCGTCCTCAGGGTCACCGCAGCCCAGCTTCTGTTCCAGGTACAGCTCGCGGACATCATGAAGCAGTTCGCCGAGCGCCATCCGCGTATCGAGCTGGAGATGATCGCGGCGAACGAGGTGTTGAGCCTTCACCGGCGCGAGGCCGATATCGCGGTACGCGTCACCAACAATCCGGACGCCAACCTCTTCGGCCGTCTGGCGACGGGCCAGCGCCGGAGCTTTTACATGTCCCGCGACTTCGCACGCAGATTCAGCGGCACGCTGGGTGTCAGCCACGATCCGGCGCCGCTTGCCTGTGTCGCCTTCAAATGGTGGGGGCGGGGAGTGCCCAAGGATATCCGCGCCCGCTACCCGGGCGCTTATGTTTCTCTTGTCACGGACGACATGATCGCTCATTGCGCGGCGGTGAAGGCGGGCATGGGAATTGGCCGTCTGCCGTGTTTTCTCGGCGACCCGGACCCCGACCTTATCCGCTTGCCCGGCCTTGAGCCGTTACCCTATTTCGATATCTGGATCCTGACCCATCCGGACCTGAAGAACGTCTCCAGGATACGCACTTTCCTGCGGTTCGCAGCCGATGCCTTCAAGGACAAGAGCGCGCTTTACATGGGAACGTGATCTTCGCTCACCTGATTTCAGATCCAGCGGCGCACCCGGCCGAGATAGTCGCGATAGTCCGCGCCGAAGAGGTCGGTAAGGCGCTCTTCCTCCGGCTTGATCTGGAATTCGGTCATGTACCAGACAAAGCCGGGCACGATGATCAGTGCCGTCAGGGTGCCGAGCCAGATGGCCTCCGCCAGCAGCAGCGCCAGGATGCCGAGATACATCGGGTTGCGCGTGAACCGGTAAACGCCGTCGGTGACCAGAACGGAGGCGTTTTCCGGCCTCATCGGGTTGGTCGTCGTCTTGCGCTGCCGGAAGGCCAGAATGGCCTGAATTCCGGGAACCAAGCCGGCAAGGACCAGCAGCACCGCGAGCAGCTTCCGGCCCGGCAGGGCGATGGAAAGATGCGGCATCAGCCAGGCCCCCACCCACAGCAAAAGGGCCGCGAGCACAAGAACAATGACCGGCGGGACTTTCAGCTCCATATCAGATACGCCCCTTGTCGAGTTCGATAGGCTGGCCATGGGGCGTCGCATGGGCGGCTTTGTCCCAGGCGTCCCTCAGGGCGGCCAGTTGACCGCCGGCGGCAACGCCCTTTGCCGTCAACAGCGTCTCGAATGCCGCCAGCCAATGGTCGTAATAGCCGGGTGTTTTTGTGGCATCATTCCCGTTTCCGGAAAGTTCCGCGCCAAGGGCCTGCGTCCATTCCTTCCAGGTAAAGAGCCCGGCTTCATGGGCCTTCACGGTCATCGCGAACACCCGGGCTTCCCATGGCGCGCCGAACACCGGTTCGCCGTCACGGTCCAGCGGCAGGTTTGGCAACGCGTCCTTTATCGATCTCTCAGGCAAGGTCAAGATAAGGCTCCCAGAGATCGAGGCGCAAGCTCAGGTCCGGGTCGCTGTCCGGTCCCCAGATATCCGTGCCGTTGAAAGCGACGCCGTATAGCCAGCAGGGCTGCTCGCCCTTGCCGTGGGCATTGCTGTCAGGAAAGACATGAACGCCGTGGATGACTTCGATGCGCCCTGCGACGTCGCGGGCATAGCGGGGCAGGCGGGTGTGGGTCACAGGATGCATGCGTTTGGTGTGTACCCTGTCGCCGACCCGGAATCTGGCCGGCTGCTGGCTGGCACGGTCCACCGGAGCGCCCTTGGCCAGAACGCTTTCCACCTCTTTCGCCTTAAGCACCCGTTTCACGGATTTCGGCGGCACCAGAACCCTGGCCTGCGTCAGCTCCTCGTCGGTTGCCAGACCATTGGTGACCAGCAGCTTTTCCAGGCCTTTGGTCCAGATCTCGTAATAGCTGGAGGACAGATAGTCGGCCGGTGGCAGCGTCTCGCGGGCGTAGCGCGAGGCGTCAAGCGTCCATGAGCCCGTCGCGCCCATGGCAAGGGTGATGGCGAAGGCGCGTTCTTCCCATTTGGCGTGGAAATTCGGCTCGTCCTGTTCCATTTCAATCGGCCCGAAGCCCATCTGGCCGCCAAGATCCTGAGCACCATTCATGCGGCCGGCTCCTTTACCAGTGGGTCGATAGCCAGTCCCGTGCCGATCATGCTGTCGCGGGTGACAAGCGCGGCGAGATCGTCTTCGCTCCAGCCGTCGGTTCCCAGCGGCCTTTGCGGGATGACCAGATAGCGGACCTCCGCGGTCGAGTCCCACACCCGGATATGTTTGGCCCGAGGCAGCCGGACGCCGAATTCCTCCAGCACGCCGCGCGGATCGCGCACTGCGCGGGAGCGGTAGGGGGCGGATTTGTACCACACCGGCGGCAGGCCGAGCACGGTCCACGGATAGCAGGAGCACAGCGTGCAGACGACCATGTTGTGGGTCTCGTCGGTGTTCTCGACGGCCACCATATGCTCGCCCTGGCGTCCGGTGAAGCCGAACTCGGCTATCGCCGCCGTGGCGTCCGCCAGAAGCCTCTCCCGGTAGTCAGCGTCCGCCCAGGTTTTCGCCACGACCATCGCGCCGTTCTTCGGCCCGATCTTGGTCTCGTAGGTCTCGATCAGCACATCCAGGGCGGGCGGATCGATATAGCCTTTTTCCGTCAGCAGGGTTTCCAGAGCCCTGACACGCAATTCGGTGTCGGAAAGGTCAGAATGGTCATGGTCGTGATCGGACATGAGCGGCTCCTGAAACGCGATATGCCTCATATGAGGATGCGGGTCCGGTGCTGTCAATTCGGCGGCAGCCTTCGCGTGAAATATGTCCCGGTGCCTGCCCTTAAACGGCACTCGCGGCTCTCACAAGATATGAACCGCAGTCACTTTGACGAGACCAGGGCTTATGCCACCGGGCCGGAGTGTCTACTTGCGGCGATCATGATCGCTGAACGGCGCAACTTTTCAGGAAAGTCAGAAAAATCCATGTCCATCACACTCCGGAATCTCCTCATCGCCGGCCTTGTGGCTGAAATTGCATTCGAAGCCTACGCGTGGTTCTTTTCGCCGCTTCTCTTCGGTGTTGTCCTGCAGCCGGCCAACCTGATCGTCGCATTGGCGAATATCGGCCTCGGCATCACTCTTCCGTACTGGATGGGCTTCCTCGTGCACTTCTGCGTCGGGGCCATCGGCTTCTCGGCCTTCGTGCTGCTGACGCATATGGCCACCCGGTTGAATCTCGTTCTGGCAGGAGCTGTCGCGGGTGTGGTCCTGTGGTTCGTCGCGCAAGGCCTCCTTGCCCCGCTGGTCGGACGGACGTTCATGATGGGTTTTGGAGCCTATACACAGTCATCTCTTGTCGGTCATGTCGGCATGACACTGATCGCCGGGATCGTTCTGTACAAGCTGCGCCCTGCGGAAACCCGGGATTTGACCGAAGGTCTCGGCGGCACAGCGTGAGATCGCTTCACTGCAACAGGGCTGCGGTCGAAGCATTGGGTACTCCGCTGTTTCGGCCACAGCATCCATATCCCGCATCCACAATCTCCTCTGGGGGAATCTCTGCCGAGTCGTTTTGCTTCCCCGCCGGGACGCGTCACACTGTGCGCAGGTCAGGCAGATGACGGAGGCAGAAGTGAAGATCGGGCTGGGCGGCGGGTGCCATTGGTGTACCGAAGCCGTCTTCCAGGCGGTTGCGGGCATATCCAAAGTGGATCAGGGCTTCATCAGCTCCGATCCGCCGGAAGATGCATGGTCGGAAGCCGTCATCGTCACTTTCGACCCGGCGGTTCTGCCGCTTGAAGTCCTGATAGAAATCCATCTCAGAACCCACTCCAGCACCTCCGCTCACAAGATGCGCGGCAAGTACCGCAGCGCGATCTATGTCTATGACGCGGGAACGGGCGTGAAGATCGGCCGTGTGCTGCACGCCTTGCAACGTGGCTTCGATGACCCGCTGGTGACGAAAGTCCTCACCCTGACCGCCTTCAGGTCCTCCGACGAGCGCTTCCGCAACTACTACCTGAGCGGCCCGGAAAGGCCCTTCTGCAAGACCTATATCGATCCCAAGCTGGCCCTGCTGAGGAAGGACTACGGCAGGGTTTTGCGGGAACAGGCAGAAGCGGCAGAATAAAGCGTGCCGGAGCGATGTTTGTTTCTTTGGCCTCCCCGTCATTCCAGAAAAGTGCGCCAAAGGTGCACGCAGATCCAGAATCCAGACGTCAGCGTGAGCGCAGCGCACTCAAACCGTCAAACAGCCCCTTCACATCCGGCCACTCGGCGCCTTCATGATGCGCGGCAATCGCCAGAAATTCTTCCAGAAATTCGAAACAGCCCTCGTCATGGGCCAGGTGGTGGGTCAACAGGCCGAGCGGCTCGCGTCCCGTATTGCGGCGGCGGGCGAGCTGCAGGTCGAAGCGCAGCCGGGCGCTTTCCCAGCCGATGAAGCGTACCTGTTTTTTCCATTTGATGATGTCGACATGCGACTGGACCTGATGGGCGCGCGGAAAATTGTGCCAGGTGAAGGTGGACAGACCCGGAAGGCCAATCTCCGGCAGACGGCGGGAGATTTCCGCATCGATCCGGTTCCAGGGCGGCACCATGGCAGCAATGAGTTTATCGCCGAACAGATCCTCCAGCCGCGCCTTGCCCTCCGCCAGTTGACCCATCAACTCCTGAGGATCCCGGCGCGAACCGAGTTCGGCCGCCTTTTCTCCGAGATCCTTGCGCTGAAAATTCTTGTGCTGCCAGCCGTGCTGCAGAACATGGGCATGGGGCTCGTCGCAAAGCCGGTCGGCCAGCGCCCTGGTGGCGTCCTTCGGAATGACCGCAAGGGCGATATCGACACCGTGCCGGCCGGCCAGGTCGAGCATGCGCTCAAGCGCCGGGGTCGGCTCGACCGCATCGTCGTCCCGCCACCAGAAGCGGACCTTGCGGTTTCGGTTCGCGAACCAGTCCAGATGGGCGGTCAGCTCGTCCCTGAAGCGTTGCAGGTCTTGCGTCATCCCTTGCGGCCCTTGAGATCTTCCAGAAGTATATCGGCGCTTTTCTCCGCGCCGCCGAGCATCACCTGGTGATGACTGCGGGGCAGGGCAAGAGCGTCGTCGATAGCGGCTGCCAGCCGTTCCGGGGTCAGACCGGCTTCCGGTACGACGATCGCGCGGCCATGGTTGGCCAGCGCCTGCGCCCGCTGGCTCTGCTCGGTCTCGTTGGCCTGGGCAAACGGCACCAGCACCGCCGCAACACCTGCGATCAGGATATCGAGCACGGTATTATATCCGGCCTGGCTTACAGAAAGCCGCGCGCGTTTCAGCAGCTCGGGAAAATCCCGGCGGGCCCGCTCGACGATCACGCCGTCTCCGGCGCGATGTTGATAGGCGGCAAAGGCCTCCGGGGACACATCGTGGCCGATCAACACCCGCCAGGTCGTGTCCTCCGCGCGCCGGGAAAGCGGGCGGGCTTCCAGCGCGGCCGACAGCAGCCCTTCCGCCACAGCGCCGCCGCCGCAGGAGATGATCACCTCATCCTCGCCGTCACTTGCCTCCGCCGGGGGGCGGTTGCCGCCGCCGACATAGCCGGTGTAGCGCACGAGCGGGGCAACCCGGTCGGCGAAGGGAAAGCTGTCTGCGAGCTGAATGAAATCCGGGTCGGAATGGATCAGGATGCGATCATAGAATCTGAGCGCCCGATCCGCCATCCATTCCTCTTTCCAGAGTTCCTTCTTGCGCACCAGGATGTCACGGATGGAAGTGGCGATGAGCGGCGGCCTTGCACGAGCCCTTGCGGTTTCCAGAAGCGGCGTCAGTTCGAAATCGAGCTGGCGGCGGCCGAAGGGATAGGTTTCCGTCAGCAGCAGATCGAAGTCATCTGCTTCGAACGCTTGAATCGATGCTTTAACGCGGGCGGATTTCCAAGTATCGTCAATATCTTGATTGTCCATAGTGACAAGACGCTTGAAGGCGGCGTCCGGGCTCTTGCAGGCTGGAAGCTCGACGATTGTCAGCGGGCCGGTGTCCAGAGTCGGCGGGATCCTGTTGCCGCTGGCGAGCGTCACCTCTACGCCCCTCGCGGCCAGCGCCTTGCCGATGCCTGCTGCCCGGACCACGTGGCCGGTGCCCAGCAGATGCTGCACATGGATGAAGGCCTTGAAGCTCATGGAACGGCTGTCTCCGTGCGCGCTTCATGGGTTCCCACCGCCTTGCGGACAAAGGCATCCAGCCGCGCCGCGCCCGCATCGAGCGAATGGCGGCTCTCGATATGCCGGCTGGCGGCATGCCCCAGCCGGTCGGCCAGGGAGGGGGCGTCGAGCACACGCTTCAGATTGGCGGCGAAACCCGCCGCATCGCCTTCCGCCGACAGGAGGCCGGTTTCGCCGTCGATAACGATATCCGGCACGCCGAATGTGTCTCCGGCGACAATGCCGATGCCCGCAGCCTGAGCCTCCAGAAGCACAAGACCGTAGGCCTCGCGGATTGCCGGCCAGACGAGCAGATCGTGGCGGGCATAGTGAACGGCAATCCGGTCCCGGGGAAGGGCGCCCAGCCAGGCGACCTTTTCCGGCGGGAACAGCTTCTTCACATGGTCCATGTTCGGCCCGTCGCCGATGATCGTCAATTGCCAGGACCTGTCCCGCACCTGTGTCAGCGCCTCGGCCAGAACCTCATAGGATCTGGTCTTGTCGCCTTCGCGCATCATGCCGACCGCAAGCAGCTTCAAGGGAAGCGCCGCCAGCGGCTTGGCGGCCTCGGACGCCTGACGGTAGGGGGCCGCATCCAGAAACGGCAGCAGCACCTCCAGGCGCGCGTCGGGGACGGCCGCGCCCAAGCATTCAGCATCGGCATTGTGGATCGCGGCAACTGCATCCGCCCGCCGCAGCGCGGCGTCGGCGGCGGCGAAGCCGAAGGCCCAGTCGCCCGTCTGCCGCTTCGGTGCGCGGCTGGCTTCGACAATCGCGTAGGGCAGGGCGAACCGGTCGGCCAGCGCGGGACCGATCCAGTCCGGCGCCTTGTGATAGAGGTGATAGGTCAGAAAGAGATCCGGCCTGTAGCCGGTTTGTTGCCAGTCGGCGGCGATCCGTTCCACATCCCTCAGGGCCTCAGTCTTCACGGCCGCCTGGATCGTGTCGCTTCCATCCTTGCGCCAGGAGCGGAAGGTGCTTGCGACAGTGACTTCGTGCCCGGCCGTCTCCAGCGCCTTGACGATCAGGCGTCCCATCGTCCGGTCCCCGGAGGGAACAGGATGATCCAGCGGTTTCATCGGAGCGGTAAAGGCGATCTTCATGAGGTTCCTTGCTGGAGCGTAAGGCGGAGACCTGGCGCCTCAGAGCACCTTACGAAATTTTTCCGCAAGGCGGTCAAGCCCCGGATCGGTGGCAAAATCCTTCCGCACCAGCCGGGACGCCGCCAGACCGAGCGCATTGCGGCGTGCCGGATCCCGGATGAGCCCCTCCATGGCCTCCGCAAGGTCTTGCTGTGCACCGGGGGGCACAAGAACGCCGGTCTCGTTGTTCCGGATGAGTTCCGGGATGGCCGACACGCGCGTGGACAGGCAGCAAAGGCCCATCGCCTGGGCTTCCATCAGGACAT
Organism: Labrenzia sp. OB1; assembly: GCF_001624695.1. Lineage (GTDB taxonomy): Bacteria > Pseudomonadota > Alphaproteobacteria > Rhizobiales > Stappiaceae > Roseibium. The sequence continues at coordinate 8,972 of NZ_JSEP01000031.1, forward strand.
TGGGCAGCCCGTCCCGGTCTCCGGATTTTGCCAGTTTGGACGGTAGGACAAAGAGATCCGCTTGCTGGCAGGCGGAGATGACTTCCTCGCGCGGCTGCGCGCCGCGCCAGTCGATCCTGTCCGAAAGACCCAATCTGCCGGCTTCGGCTTTCAGGGCATCCGACAATTCGCCGCCGCCGATATGGGTGAAGTGCCAGTGTAGGTCTTCGGGGAGCCGGGCAAGCGCTGCAAGAAGGTCGTCATAGCCTTTTTTCTCCACCGCCCGCCCGACGGAGACAAGCCGGACCGGCTCTCCCGTGCCGTCCCGCCAGGACGGCGTCTGGCCGGGGTCCGGAAAGCCCGAGAAGTCCAGGCCGTGATAAAGCAGCTCGACCTTGCCGGGATCGTCCGACAGGCCATTCAGATGTTCGACGTTGACGCGCGTGCAGGTGACGCCCCAGGCCGCGTCGTTGATTTTTGTCTTCAGGTCCCATTCCGGACTGGTCCAGATGTCCTTGGCATGGGCGGAAAACGACCAGCCGCGCCCGGACAGATGGGCCGCGTAGCGGGCGGCCGAGCAGGGCGTGTGCAGGTAATGGGTATAGATCCAGGAAATGTCGTCTGGCAGTTCGTGGGCGAACACGCAGCCCTGTGCCCAGCGGCGGCGGCGGTCGGCGTTGGGCTGGCGGGCAAGATCCGCATCGAACAGGGCCCTTGCAGCTTCATAAGTCGGCTGCTCTTCGGCCCAGCGTTTGGCCCGTGCGACACGCGCTGGGTCGTCCTTCACATATTCGGGAAGATACATCACCTCGGCGGAAATCTGCCGGTGCAGGTCGTGGATGAACGGGTCGTAGGGCTTTCGCAGGGCGACGATCAGCACGCCGATGCCCCGCCGTTCCAGGCCGAGAATTTCCTGGGCGATGAAGGTCTCGGAAAGGCGCGGGTAGCCTTTGACCACAATGGCGATACGGGACATCGATGGGCTCTTGATGCGGGACGCGGAAGGGGCACGGACCGCCGGTTAGAAATTGACCAGTTTACGGCCGTCATCGACCAGCTGTTCTTCGAAAATCCCGCCCACACGGGCGGTGATCACATCAAGTCCACCGAGAAGATTGTCGACACCGGCGGAAGAGGGCGCGGCCATGTCCGGGAGTTCCGACAAGGCTGCCGACATCAGGTCCGAATCCGGATAGCGATCGATCGGCAGAACCTTGAGCAGACCACTTTGTTCAGCCCGTTCTGCCCGGATCGCCTGCTCGCGGCGCGGGATCACGCGCGGCACCATCAGTGTTGGCTTGTCGAAGGACAGGATCTCGCAGAAGGTATTGTAGCCCCCCATGCCGACGATCGCGGTCGCATGGGCGAGATAGGGCTCTATCTGAGGCGTGAAGCGGATGATCTCGACATCGCGCAGATGTTCCGCCCGTTCGCTGAACTGGGCGGCTGCTGCCGCTGGCATGAACGGACCGAGCACGATCAAGGCCGGAAACAGCGGACGCTGCCGGGTTTCATAGGCGCGCATCACCCAGTCCACCATTTCAACGCCGTCGCCCCCGCCTCCGGGAGTGACCAGAATATACGGCTCCTCGCCGAAGGGTGTCGGCGGCGGGTTGTCCTTGACCGCGTTGGGCAGCTCGCGTCGCAGGTAGCCGGTGTAGCGGAGTTTGTCCGCGACGTTGTCCGGCAGGCTTATGCCTTCAAGCGGGTTGCAAATGTCCTGCGGGCCGTAAATCCAGATGTCGTCGTAAAGATCCCTCAGTGCGGGATAGACGTTCTTGCGGTCCCATTCCTCCTTGAGAACCGCCGGGTCGTCCATAACGTCGCGCAGACCAAGCACCAGACGGGTGTCGGTCTCCTTGAGTGCCTCGAGCGTGCCCAGCACTTCTCCGCGCAGACCAAGCGGTTCCTTGTCGACAATGAAAATGTCGGGCTCGAACACCTTGGCCGTGTGTTCGATGATCGACGAGCGGATCGCCAGCGTCTGATCGATATTTATATGCAGGGAAAGCGGCGTGTATTCACCGTTGCGCAGCTTGATAACACCGGGAATACGCACAAAATCCACGCGCGAGCGGAACTCGAAACTGCCGATGATCGGCGAGCCTGAAAGGATCAGCACGGACAGCGTATCGAAATCGCCGACAAGGGAATGAGCGATCGCGCGGCATCGCCGGAGATGGCCAAGTCCGAAGGAATCGTGGCTGTAAATCAGTATCTTCGGCGTCTTGGAACTCATACTGCCCCTGGCATTGTCATGCTTCCCCAAGCCACATTCTTATTGGACAGGCCAAAAAGGTGCAAGAAACGACCATGCACCACCTGAAACCGGGCCCGCACCGGCCTCGCTTCGGCAAGGCGGGACTCGGTCCCGGGCCATGCTGAATTCCGGGCCTCCAACAATGAAAGCTCCCGCCCGTCCGGCATGTGGCAGGGTTCGGGAACCCGCTCGCTATCCTGGCTTCTTGTCCGGACGAAATCACTCATGTCAGTTCAGCCTGTATTCGTAGGGAGTGGCCGAAGGCCTTATGTCTCAAGTGATTGGCCTTTGTCACGTCCCGATATGGCTTGACACGAAACTTTCGACAGGGAACGGTCAAATGACACTATCAAAGTGCTTGTGGCAAATGCTAATCCAGGCTGGCACATCGAATTGGGATCGTTAATATACCGGATATGATCTGCTTGCACATAATATGATCCATGTCTGTTTGGATGAACTGATGGAAAAAAGCCTTTTTAGCTTTATTTGGAAGTATAGCGCCCGGCAACAGATCTACATTCTTCTGGTCACCGTTTTGTCCTATCCAGTAGTCTATGTTCTGCTGGAGTTGCCGAAACTGATCGTGAACGATGCGGTTCAGGGGGACAATTTTCCGCGCAGTATACTGGGCTTCGATTTCGATCAGGTGCCCTATCTGCTTCTTCTGTGTTTTACTTTTCTCGGCCTCGTGGTCGTCTCCAACGGGTTGAAGTTCTATCTGAACGTCTTCAAGGGCCGCCTTGGCGAGCGCATGCTGCGGCGCTTGCGTTTCGAGCTCTTCCAGCGCGTCCTGCGCTTCCGCCTGCCGCATTTTCGTAAAGTCAGCTCCGGCGAGATCATTCCGATGATCACATCCGAAGTGGAGGATGTAGGCGGATTTATCGGCGAGGCCTTCGCGCTGCCGGCCTATCAGGGCGGCATGCTTGTGGTTCAGATCGGCTTCATTTTCATGCAGGACCCTCTGCTGGGTCTGGCCGCGATCAGTTCCTATCCCATTCAGGGATACGTCATTCCTTATCTGCAGAAGCGGGTCGTCCTTCTCTCGCGCCAGCGGGTCCGCAACATCCGCGTGATTGCCGACAAGGTTGGCGAAAGCATCACCGGCGTGGCGGAGATCCATGCCAACGACGCGGCCGCATGGCACTCAGCCGATATTTCCGAGCGTTTGTATGAGAATTTCAGGATCCGCTACGAGATCTTCAACCGGAAGTTCCTGATCAAGTTCCTGAACAATTTCATGAACCAGCTGACGCCGTTCTTCTTTTACCTGATCGGCGGCTATCTGGTGATCGAAGGCAACTTGAGCATCGGCGCGCTTCTGGCGGTGATCGCGGCCTACAAGGATCTGGCTGGCCCCTGGAAGGAACTTTTGTCCTACTACCAGATGACCGCGGACGTCAGCGTCAAGTATCAGACCGTCGTCGAGAATTTCGATCCGCCGGACATTCACGAGCTCGATAGGCTGACAAGCGACGAGAAGGCCGAGCTGAGCGGCGATCTCAAGTTCGATAATGTGAGCTTCTCCGGTGGGGCCGCCGGCCAGGAGGTCATGGAAATATCCCTGACAGTTGCCGCGGGCACCGCCTGTGCCATCGCAGGACCCGACGGCTCCGGCCGCTCCGAAGTGCTGCAGCTCGCTGCGGGGCTGGTGTCGCCCTCGTCTGGCAAGATCTGCATCGGGGATCACGATCTGGACAAGTTGACGGATTCGACGCTCGGCCGTGAAATCGCCTACGTCGGCGGGGCTGTCCATGTGTGGACCGGCACCATCCGCGACAATCTTTACTACGGTCTGCGTCACAGACCGCTGATTCTGCCGGAACGCGACGGCGAAGCCCTCAAGCAGTATAAACGGCGGGTCAGCGAAGCGAAGGAAACCCGCAACCCGCTCTATGATCTCGAAGCTGTGTGGGACGATCTGGAAGCAGCGGGCGCCGACAGCATCCACACACTTGACGAGAAGGCGCTGGAGCTTCTGGAAGCCGTCGGGCTGGACAAGGACATCTACCGGCTCGGGCTGCAGTCCCGGTTCGACCCGTCGATGGATGACACATTCGCCGGAAAGATCCTGAACGTGCGCAAGAATCTTGCGGACCGCATCCTGCACGAACCGGCACTCGAGGGCCTCGTCGAACTCTGGCATCCCGACCGCTTCAACGCCAGTGCGAACCTCGCCGACAACCTTTTCTTTGCTGTTCCCTCCGATCCTGAAATCACCATGGATCAGGTGCCGGAAATGGAGGAGGTGAGGGCGTTTCTCACCGAGACCGGACTTGACGAGAAGTTGCGGAAAGTCGGCTTGAAAATCGCTGAAACCATGCTGGAACTGTTCTCGAACGTCTCCGGCGACAGCGGGCTTCTGGGGGCGTACTCCTTCATCACCCAAGAAGAAATTCCCGAATTCGAGCGGATTGTGCGGATCGCCAAATCCACACAGCAAAGACCCGGGCTGAGCGACGCGGACAAGTCCAGGCTCAGAGGGCTGGCCTTCAAGCTGGTTCCTGCCCGCCACCGTCTGGGGATCATGACCGATGAGCTTCGCGATGAGATCATAGCGGCCCGTAAACGGTTCCTGGACAGTGTGGTCAAGCACAACCCCGGCTTCGTTGCCTTCGATCCGGACGTCTATCTGCCGCCGCTTACCATCGAGGATAATCTCCTTTTCGGCCGGGCAAGGGTCGATCGCAGGGACGCGCGCAGACGCATTGACGACGTCATCCGCACAATCGTGGAAGAGACCGGCTTGCGGCGCCCGATCATCTACGCGGGCTTCGGTTATCATGTCGGCGTGTCCGGTTCCCGTCTGTCGGCGGGCCAGCGACGCCGTATTGCACTGGTCCGGGGGCTTCTGAAAAATGCAAAAATCACCATATTGGATGATATCGCCACAGGAACGACAGAAGACGACAAAGCATTACGCCGTGGTCTTCAGGAAATATTGTCTGGAAAGACTTTCCTGTTCGGGACGTCCAATGCCGAGATAGCGGCCGAATTCGATCAGCGGTTCGTTCTGGACCAGGGGCGTATTTCAGATAAGGGGTAACGATATGGCGGCGAATACTGGAGCGCGGCGGGCTTGCAGGCCCCGGTCCGATGCAGGCATGCGAATAGGACGGGGTATGCATGATCTGTCGGGGAGGCAAAAATGACATTGGAAACCGAAGTCGAAGCCCTGCGAAAGGTCCCACTGTTCCACGGCATTGATGAAACCAAACTGCGTCTTCTGGCATTCATCAGTGACAGGACGGAATATCCGGCGGGCGAACGCCTTTGCTCCCAGGGAGAAGAGGGCGACTGCGCGTTTATCATTCTCGCGGGCGATGCGGATGTGCTCGTTCACACGCCGGAAGGAGAGAAGAAGGTCGCCCAGGTTTCGGAGAATTCCATCGTTGGCGAAATAGCCATTCTTTGCGATGTCCCCAGGACAGCTACACTGGTCGCCGCAAATAACATGGACGTTCTAACGGTTTCGAAAGATGATTTTCTGAAACTACTGAAAGAATTTCCGGATATTTCGCTGGAAGTCATGCGGACCCTGGCTCTGCGGCTTGAGCGGACGACCCGTGATCTGGCCGATGCGCGCCGGGGAGCTGCCGGCGGTTAGGGAGTAATACGTGTCTGAAGAATTTTCGCTTCGCTGTTGGGGCGTCAGGGGATCTACCCCGACACCCGGATCGAGCACATTGCGGTACGGAGGCGAAACCTCCTGTTTCGAGATCCGGGCAGGTGACGCTCTGGTGCTCGTCGATTGCGGCTCCGGAGCGCGAAATCTCGGCATGGAATTATGCGGATGCAGGCCCCGTTCGTTCGATCTGCTGTTCACCCACACGCATCTCGATCACATTTGCGGACTGCCGTTCTTCAAGCCGGCCTATGATCCCAATTTCGAGGTGACCGCCTGGGCGGGGCATTTTCAGGATGACACCAGTCTGGTCGAAATCGTCAGCCGTATCATGTCGCCGCCGATCTTTCCCGTCGCGGCCAAGACCCTGAAGGCGGTCGAATTCAAGTCCTTCACCGCGGGCAAACCCATTCCGCGCACGGACGATCTGGTGATCAGGACCACCCGCCTCAATCATCCAGGTGGAGCATGCGGCTATCGTTTCGAGTATGACGGAAAGTCGATCTGCATCATTACCGACCACGAACACGGGGATCCGGAGATCGATGCCGGCCTTCAGGATTTTGTGCGGGATGCCGATGTTATGATCTACGACGCCATGTTCACCGACGAGGAATATCCGGCTTTTGAGGGATGGGGGCATTCCACCTGGCAAAAGGCGGTTGAGCTGTCGAAAGCCGGAAACGTCAAGACCCCTGTTCTCTTCCATCACGATCCGCGCCGCTCGGACGACGAGCTTGATGAAATCGGCCTTGCCGCCCAGGACGCCTATCCGGGCATGTTGGTCGCACGCGAGGGCATGATCCTGAAACCCTGATGCGTCAGGATGCAATTGCTTGCAGCGGGCATCCGCTCGGATCCCTGCCGCCGCGCCAACCTGATCATCTTTTCGGGCGCGCATCGCCCCGCAGGCAGTAAAATCAGGATTCCCGGTTGTGTCACGATCCATCAGCCGGTCCAGCCCTTCCGCCCGGAGAAGAAACACTCCTCGAAAAACCGTCTGTGAAGAGATGATCCCGTTGCCGGACGGCAAAAGAGCCATTCGGATGTCGGCGGAGAGCGCGACCTTTGCGTCGCGGTTGGAGAACGCCGGGGCAGGGGGCTGACAACCTCCGGAGGCATCATCGATATGCATTTGGTTCCGGCGTTGCTCCAGAGCGCGAACCCTTCTTGGCGGAAAACACTCGCCAGCGGAAGGGACCACTCCAAGGTGGCTCCCGCAGGCGGGTCAGCCAAGCCGTTTCTTCGCGCGCACGTCGCACTGGCCGACAGTCAGCGGTAAATCGATCTGACTTCTTTCGGCATAAAATCCGGAAAATAGCGCTGTTTTTCGACCAAAACGCAGCTTTTTAGCTCAAATTTCGGCATTTTTGTTCGTCTTCTGCGGATCGATAAAATGCCGTGTGGTGTGCCATGGCCAGTCGAAGAATTGCCAAAAGGCAAATTTCCGTTCGAATGGCGATGACTGTTTCATCCTCACCCGTGCCGGAAAAAAGCGTTTCCGCCACGCCGGGGGCAGTTCCGGCGGCAGGATGCGATATGGCCATGCGCGCCGGGAAAAGGGACTGTCCCGAGCGAAAAGCCGGTGGCTTGAGCTTGTATGGCCGCAAGCGTCAACGGAGCCTGTCCCTCCCGACCCGACAGGTAAAAAAAGGGCGGCCCAAACGGCCGCCCAAAAAAACACTAAAGCTAAAAAATTGATCGATTGCCGATTGCAGGAATGCGGGAATTCCTCAATCGCAACCGGGAAACCACCATCGAAGCTCGAAAAAATGCCCCGAATGGCAATCCAATACGATCAATAGTTGTTTACAGGGTGTATACATTAAGTGCATGGTCCATTTGGACTATGCGGTAACAAAACCGTCAACCGAATGGATGGTGTCAGTTATCTGACCTGCAAGTTCATAGACGTGTAGATGAGCATGATTTGTCTGGAGAGGCTTTTCGGTTGAATTTGGAAGATATGGAAATGGCTTTACCTGGCAACGGCAGCGCACCTGACCGGGTTCGAAGCGCGTTCCACACACTCCTTCTCGAGAGATTTTGCCATTATCGGCACCTTTTCATACTCACGCAGGACACGTTGACTCTGGATTATTAAGATCGGGCCTTTTGGTGGGGAGGGATCGTGAGCATTGCTGCTGAGAAATATTTACACCTTTCAAACCTCGCGGTTGCCGCAGCGATGGATCCGGCCGGCTGGCAGCGGCTGATTGACGAAATGGGACAGGCGATCGGAACGCACGTTTGCACTCAGCTCATCGGCTTTGACCAACTGACCCAGGCAGCTCCGCTTGCCTATGTATCGGGTTACGATCCGGATCTCGTGAAGCTTTATGAAACCCATTACTCCGACAAGAACCCGTTTGCGGAAAATTTCCGAAAATGCGCGGTCGGCAGCTCCATTGCTTGTGTTCAGCTCTGCACCCCGGAGAGCTTGAAGAAAACCGGGTTCTACGCGGATATTATCCGTCCGCATGAGGATGCCTACGGCGGCGGAGGCTCGATGCTGGCTCGCGACGCAGACCGCATGATCCTTATCGGCGGTAATATGCGGGCAAAGGACCGCGAGAAATACGAACGGAAATGGCTTCAGTTGTGCGAATTACTGACGCCGGTTATCCGTCAGTCGCTCGAAATCAGCCGCACCATCTCAGGTCTGTCGTTTGAAAAATGGGCGGCCGAGCAGCATATGCTCGGTGCAGGTACGGCGATATTTGTCGTGGATCCAATGATGACGATCCAGCATGTATGCAGCGAGGGGCAAAGGATTCTGGACAGGGGAACACCGTTGGGCAGCGAGTTCAATCGCCGCCTCAAGTTCTGCCGCGATGAGGATCAAAGGCAATTCGCATCTCTTTGCCGACTTCAGCTCAAGGGTGATCACAACATCTTCAAAAGCTGGCATCTGACCGACGGACAGGGCCAGGGATGGACCTGCCGGCTCATGGGACTGCGCACGGGGGAATTGGAGTGGTCGCCTTTTGCCAGCTTCCTGACGCAATCGATCAAGGCCGTCCTGATTGCAATCCGAAAGGATGTCAGCCAGGTATCCACTCTGGACATGATGCAGACGGCGTTCGGTCTCAGCCAGGTCGAAGCCCAATCCGCGCTGCTGCTTGCCGATGGACTGACACTCGCGGAGATCGCGCAGACCCGCCAGGTCAGCATTTATACAGTGCGGAACCAAATCAAGTCGGCCCTGTCGAAATCCGGTTGCCGCCGCCAAAGCGAATTGGTCGGCAAAACCGAACAAATGCGGCTGCAGGGGGGCTGGTAGCTCCAGAAAAGCCGCCAAGGCACGTCGCTATGGGCGTCATCTCACTCGATAGTCAATTTACCGGTCCGCATGTTGCACATTCCGGCTTGAAAGTTGACACTCAGGACCTTCTTTCAATTCGACCCGCGCTCTTTTGAACGCGTTGGCTGTATACCGGATACGCATGAGTTCTTTTCGCGAGACTTTCCGTTACATTCTCCGCGGCGGCCCGCCGGATGCCGGAATACCGGGCAGGGTGCGCGCGGAGATTAGGTCCAGCGAAGCGACTTCGGAGCGGCTGATCGGCTGGGTTCAGCTTGGGCTGGTGTTCTTCTTTTCGACCCTTTACGCAATTGCCCCCAGGGCGGAGGGGTCGGCCGGGTTCAATTTTGTGCCCATTGCTCTCGGCATCTATTTTCTCTTCACGGTGCTCAGGCTGTTCCTGTCCTACAGGTTCGAGCTGCCGAACTGGTATCTTCTGATATCTATCGGCGTCGACATGGCGCTGTTGGTCGGGCTGATTTTTTCCTTCCACATTCAATACGGCCAGCATCCGACATTTTATCTCAAGACGCCGACCCTGATGTATGTGTTCATATTTATCGCCCTGCGGGCGCTCAGGTTTGATCCGCGCTTTGTTCTGACGACCGGGCTGGCTGCCGTCGCGGGCTGGCTCGGACTGGTTTTCTATGCGATTCTGGCGGACATGGACCACATGCGGGTCACTCGCAACTACGTGGAGTATCTGACCGGAAACACGATCCTGATCGGCGCGGAACTCGACAAGACAATGGTCATCTTCGCGGTAACCGTCATCCTCTCCGTCGCGCTCTACCGGGGGCGGTCGATGCTCTTCGAGGCCACCCGGGATCATGCGGCGGCGATGGACCTGCGCCGGTTCTTCGCCCCTGAAGTCGCTGCGTCGATCACGGGCGCCGATACGCAACTTCAGGCCGGGGAGGGCAGCTTGCGGGATGCCGCGATCCTTTATGCCGACATTCGGAGCTTCACCGCCACATCCGCAACCTTGCCCCCGGAGGCCGTTCTGGCGGTCCTTGCGGAGTATCAGAACCTTGTGGTGGAGGTGATCAATCAGGAAGGGGGACGCGTCGACAAGTTTCTGGGGGACGGTATCCTGGCAACCTTCGGCGCTATCCAGCCGTCGCCGACGTTTGCCGCCGACGCATTGCGGGCAGCCACGCGCCTGATCGAAACGGTCGATACCAGCCAAGAGCGATTTTCCGCAGCCGGTTGGCCAGGCTCCCTGCGGGTCGGTACGGCCGTTGCGGCCGGAAAGGTCACTGCGGGGGTGATCGGATCGAAGTCCAGGCTTGAATTCACCGTCATCGGCGATGCGGTCAACCGGGCGGCGAAACTGGAAGACGCCAACAAGGTCCAAAGCACCAAGGCCTTGACCGACAATGCCACCTGGGAACTTGCCCGCGCGCAAGGCCTGCAGACGCCTCTGATCGAAGAGAGACCCGGCGCCGATGTTGCGGGCATTGCACATCCGCTCGATCTGGTCGTCCTGGCCCGCTGATCCGCAGATCCGCCGGCCGGGATACCCGGCTGCCGCGAGGCGTCGGCAAGGATGCAAACATGCTTGACCGGAACACCAATCTCGGTCACCTTGCGGGCAAATTTGACCTATTCGTCAATGGAAAAGATTTAGTCCATTAATTTCAATGGATTGTGGAGGTGAAAATGAAGCTGGACTCAACTTACTCGGCCATCGTTACCGGCGGCGCATCAGGCCTTGGCGCGGCAACGGCCCGCATGCTTGCCTCCCAAGGTGTCAAGGTAAGTCTTTTTGATCGCAACGCCGATCAGGGGCAGGCGGTTGCCGCAGACATCGGCGGGCTGTTCGTGGATGTTGACGTGACCGATCAGGCCAGCGTGGAAGCTGGGTTCAAAACGGCTCGCGCCGCCCATGGCCAGGAGCGTATTCTGGTCAATTGCGCCGGAATTGCGCCGGTTGCCAAGACGACGTCCCGGGGCGAAGCGCATCCGATGGACATGTTCGAGAAGGTGATCGCGGTCAATCTGGTCGGCTCTTTCCGCTGCCTGTCGATCGCAGCGACCGGCATGGCGGAGCTTGAGCCATGCACGGCCGACGGCGGACGGGGCGTGATCGTGTCAACCGCTTCCGTGGCCGCCTTCGACGGCCAGATCGGTCAGGTCGCTTATGCGGCCTCAAAGGCAGGGGTTGCCGGAATGACATTGCCGGTCGCGCGCGATCTTTCCAGATCCGGCATCCGGGTGATGACCATCGCTCCGGGAATTTTCGAAACGCCGATGCTGCTTGGGCTATCTCAGGAAGTGCAGGATTCGCTGGGACAGCAGGTGCCGTTCCCCTCCCGCCTCGGCCGGGCTGCCGAATATGCGCAACTCGTCAGGTCCATTTGCGAAAACGACATGCTCAATGGCGAAACCATCCGTCTGGACGGCGCCATCCGCATGGCGCCCAGGTAATGAGCACCCGGCGGTGCTCAAGCACCGCCGGGAAATGCTGGTGGTCAGGAAACGGTTTCAGGTTGCGTAGCTGACCACTTCGAATTCGATGCCGTCATCGTCGTGGAAATAGAACCGCCGGCCGGGTTCGTAGTCGGCGTGGTTTTTGGTTTCGTAGCCACCGGCCTTGATGCGCGCTTCCGTTTCGTCCAGATCGTCCACGACCACCGCGATGTGGTTGAGTCCGCCATGGGTGTGGTAGCTGACGGCCTCTGAATTTTTTGGTGGCTCGGCGGGCGAATAGGCGGCGACATAGCTGCTGTCATTACCGATATGATAGGTCGTCCCGCCGCCGAGGCTGTCGCCTTTCCAGCGGATACTCCAGCCGAACCAGTCTTCCAGCCGTTTCGCAGTCGCCGCGGGATCGCTCACCGTAACGTTTACATGTTCCAGAAATGCGGTGCTCATGAGATGTCCTTTCAGGGTTTGACTCAATCAGGACACCTGAGATAATTGCTCAAGTTAAGTTGAGGTCAAGAGGGGAGGGCAGGATTTTTGAAAAAACCCGTCAGAGCCGGAGATCTTACCATTGGCGACCTGGCGGACCGCACCGGCCTTTCCGTATCCGCCATCCGGTTCTATGAAGAAAAGGGCCTCGTCCATCCGACCCGCAATCCCGGGGGGCAGCGCCGTTTCATGCGCGCGGATATACGCCGCCTTTCCTTTGTTCTTGTGGCGCAGGAATTCGGTTTTTCCATTGCCGAAATCGCCGAGCAGCTGAAGTTGCTTCCGGACGGCAGGGCTCCGACGAAGGCGGACTGGACACGCATCAGCGGACAGTTCCGCAGCCATCTGGACAAGCGCATCGACCGTATGAAGGCGCTCAGGGACAAGCTGGACGCCTGTATCGGCTGCGGCTGTCTGTCTCTGAAGAGTTGCCGATTGTACAATGCCGGTGACGCAGCCGCCCGGCACGGCCGGGGGCCGCGATACCTGCTGGGCGACCAGCCCGACCATATCGGGGCGGATGAGGACGAGAGCGGGAACCGTACCGATGCTTGAAAAAAATGCGCGCCGGAAAACCGGCGCGCATTTACCGTGAGGATAGCGTGACCCCGTCCGCTCACCGGTTGTCCGGCTGCGACCGAACCCGCCTCAGCCCCAATTGGGTGATCTGGTAGGGACCGCCGTTTCTGGACGCGATCAGGCGTTTGTATTTCAGTTTTCGGAACAGGCGCACTGAGCAGCCGCCCCAGTACCATCCGTTCCGCGTGACGGTATCTTGTTTGACGATTCGGCCGGTCTCGTCCTTTTCCACGAGTATGCAGCCGCCTTGAGCCAGCAGGTGAAGGACCCGCTGTTCAGCTTTGGAAATATCCATTGAGATTGAGTAGTCCGATTTTAAATGCAGAAATGCAGTCACCGCAGCAAATCGCATGCGGTGCTGATGTGCATCGCCCGGCTGTTGTTCAGCCGGGTATTACCGGGTCTCGCGTAATCCGCGCATAAAGCCTCTCAAATGGACGAAAAGCCATTACCATGCCCAAAGGGCAATGTGCAACGTGGAAAGGCGCGAACTATGTTTGGGAAATGTCACGGAGTGACAATTGCAAAAGGTCAGCTGAATTCCGCCGGCCAATAGCCGTTGCCTGGATTGCGGGAAACGGCAACCGCACTGACATCGCTTGAGCCGCAGGTGCTACAAGTGAGGGTCTTGCTCAACGCTGAAACCTTCTTGTCACCGGCAAATCTGAGCGCGTTCATATACCGGAACCGGCCACAGCAGTTGCAATGGATCGCAAGTCTGCGATCTGATTTGCTCAGATCTTCAACGGTGGGATCGTCAGCTTCTATAGATGTAAGTAATGACATGCGGATTAAATCTTATCGAATAGATAAAGTGCTCGACGAAAGCAGATCGTATTATTTGCTTCCTTGGATGAAACTAGCATAAATATCCTAAAAACAAAATGGTAATAATAATGTGAGTGACCATTCATGTTGTTGAGAACTTGTCCGTCCTGTGAATAAGTTTGTTGGTCAGCATAGTAATTTGACCTTTTGATCAAAGATAAACATGAAACTACTGTAGCAATTTGTCGCGTGCACCAAATGAATGTTGAACCAAAAGGTCTCGCTTTTTCGCTTGGCCGACTGTAAGAGGAGCCCATGACGATGCTTTCCGACACTTGGCTCGACCTCTTTGGACTATCGGGTCTATTCAATCCATTCGCACTTATTATCGGTGTATATCTGGGGTGGCGTGCGGACCTGCCGCAAAAGCTCTGGATAGCGGGCTTTGCCGCGGCCGCTTTATCCCTGATTCTGGAAGCCGCCGTTGGAATGCTGCAATTGCCGCTGCCGATCTCGCAGGATGCCGGCGCGCTGGCAATGTTCCCTTTCCGGTTTGTGGGGGGCTTGCTGGCCGGCGGGCTGGCGTACTGGATCCAAAGGAAAAGGCGCCGGACCTGAGGTCTCGACTGCCGCGGCCTGCGGATCTGGCGCCTGTGACCTACTGGTCTTTCAAACTGTTGAACAGTGATGCGTTCGGGCAGTCCGCCATGGCCCTGTCGGCCCCTCGCGGATGATCTGCCAGCCATTTCCGGCAGGCTTCGCTGCGCGTACATCTGACGCATCGGATGGCGGCGGAGCGAAGAGCCTGGCCGGTCTGCACGCCGGCAGGACCATTGTCCATGGCTCCGATCGCCTCAATCATCCTGCCCATCAGTGCCGCGCGTTCGTTGAGGCGCTCCATCCAGTTCACATTTGCTCTCCTCTTGCAGCCCGACCGGCGGCATTCGGCGCTCCCGACCGATAGCGCGAACCTGCCCGATCCGAAAGGCCTTAGCCTTGATCAGCGTCAAGTCTGGGCAAGCATTGCCAAACCGGCCATACTCGGCACTCTCGATTCTCAGATAGTGTGAAACACCCGGGGACGGTGTGATGGTTGAAACGGTGACGGCGCTGCCGATAGCCCAGGGAGCCTCAGGCAGCGCTTCCACCCAGGGGCTGGAGCCGGGAACGGAAATAAAGGCCAGGGTGGAGGCAAACCTGCCCGGCGGAGTTATCCGGCTTGCAACGGCGGATGCCCGGATCGAGTTGCGTGCATCCGCACCGCTTCCCCCCGGTGCGGAGGTCACTGTTGCTGTGTCGGGCAGCAAGCAACTGCCGGAAATCCGCATCACGCTCGCCAATATTCTCCCCAAGGCTCCCCCGCCCGCCATTCAGCCGGAAGCGGCGGGTCAGGCGTCTTCTGGAGCACCACCGCCCACGGGAAGCAATACGATCCTGCGCGCTGATCCGACCCTGACGCATCTGGTTCAGACCTTTTCTACTCCGGATCAGGCAGGTGGACCCGGCTCAGTTGCCGCACGTCCCGTTCAGGCGCCGGGCGCCCAGCCGCCGCTTCCTGGCAGCCCGCAAGCCGCAGGGCCTTCTCAGGGGGGAGCCGTGACGGGCAGCCAGCCACAGGCTCCCGCGGCATCCACTCAACAAGGCGGAGCGGCCCAGTCTGCGGCGGGAAACCCCTCGCTTTCAACTGCCGCTCCCGTGGCTGCCGGACAGGGGGCGGCCGCCACCGTGCCGCCGGTTTCGGCTCAAAGTCCTCAAGCAACGGTGCCCGGCGGGCAGACTGCTCAGGGCGGCGGAAACCCGGTGCTTCCTCCGGCAGCGGGGCAGGCGACCGCCGGAATCTCCACAGCGTCTCCTGCAGGGACACAGGCTCCGCAGGCATCGCCGTCTGCACCGCAAGTCGGCAACTCTCAGGCGCCGTCCGGCCAACCGCCTGTTCTTTCGGGTCAGCCTGCTGCCGGCGCCACTCTTTCTGCCGCATCAACGGCCACCGGCGCGCAACCGGGGGCCGGACAGACTGTGCAAGGCGGGGTGGCGGGCCAGGGACCCGCGCCGGCGGCGGTACAGCTTTCTTCCGCATCCGGCCAAGGTCTGGCGCAAACGCCAACGGGCGCGCCCGCACCCGGGACACAAACCGCGGCCCAGCCGGGACACTCGGCTGGGGCTGCCACACGGGGAGCGCTGCCTGAAACACCGCTTTCCCGTGCCATTCCCGCGCAGCCTTATCCCGCCGCTGCCGGGGGCACAGCGCGGCCTTCCCCGGCCGGGGAGACTGTTCCGGCCGGAAAAAGCGCGCTGCAACTGGCCGCTGCCGTGGTGCGCCAACCGCTGACCGAGCAGCAAGCTGGCCTCGGAGGCATGTTTGCGCAAGTGGGGGCCTTGGTGAGCGCGCAGGCGGCCGGCCAGGTTTCTCTCCCGGATACGGTGGCAAAGGCCATGCAGCAGATTCTCGGGCTGCGATTGAATCCGGCCACATCCACACCCACAGGCAAGGATCTTCAGCAGGCGGTGCGCCTGTCCGGCCAGTTCAGCGAGGTGCCGGCAATGCGTCCGGGCGGCAGCCAGCAACCCCTTCCGGACCTGAAATCCGCACTGCTTTCGCTCAAGACCCTGCTGCAGCAACTGGGCGCGGAGCCTCAGGTAACACGCCCTGCAGGACAACCGGCTGTACCGTCCAGGCACGCGGCACCGCAGGGGCAGACGCAACAGACCGCAAGCAGCTTTTTGGCCGGGAACGTTCCGCGGAACCTCCAGTCTCTGCTTCAGGAGGTGGATTCCGCACTTGCCCGGATGCGTTTGACGCAACTGGTCAATTCGGGACTGGCGGGAGACGATCGTCCGCAAACGGCAGGACGCCCCATGGATCTGGTGCTCGAACTTCCTCTTGCGCTCGGCCAGGAGACCGCCGTGATGCAGATGCAGATCGGCCGGGATGGCGGTGGCCAGGACGGTGAGGAGGAAACTGAACCCGCATGGCGATTGCGGTTCGCCCTGGATCTGACAGCGACAGGCCCGCTTGAGGCGGCGATCAGCCTGCGCGGCGGCGGCACTTACACCAGTCTTTGGGTCGACCGCAGGGAAACCTTCGATAAATTGAACGCTCTTCGCGACACCATGGAGGCGGCTTTCGCGGACGCCGGTCTGGATCTGCAGGAACTCAGGCTGATCCGCGGCCTGCCGCCCGCAACCGCCGCCAGATACGGCGCACTGATCGACCGGCAATCCTGACGGGGAAAAACGCGTGACGAAAAAAGACAGTCCCGGCAAGAAGCTCGCCGTTGCTCTTCATTACGATACTGAAGGCACGCCTCAGGTCACCGCCAAGGGGGAGGGCTCGATTGCCGAACAGATCGAGGAGATCGCCCGCCAGGCCGGAGTTCCCATAGAAGAGAATCCGATGATGGCCGAAGCCCTGTCGCAGATCGAGATAGACCAGGAAATTCCGGTAGAGCTGTATCAGGCCGTGGCGGTTCTCATCGGCTTCATCATGCGCACGGGCAACGCGCCGCATCCGGCATCTCCCGACGAAGTGTCCGAAGCCAACTGAAATGCGCCTGGGGCTCCTTGTACCCTTGTGCGGAAGCCCGTAAAACTCGGCAAACCTGCTCATCCGCGCAAGGAAAACCTTGCAGGCAGGGCAATTCCCGACTAGATCATCAGACCTCTGATCGGAAACGATCGGAGAGCGAAAAGTTGATCGATTTTAGAGTGCTAGAGCCTCACTCCGCTGGAAAAGCGCGCCGCAGCAATGCTTCCCCCGCTGCCGGAACAGGCGCAGGCAAGAATAGAACAGGATTTTTGACGAACATGACGCTTGTCGACGTACGCACACCCGATCCGAAGAAATTCATCAAGGGCGCGACCGGCGATTGGGAAATCGTGATCGGCATGGAGGTTCATGCCCAGGTGACGTCCCAGGCCAAGCTCTTTTCCGGTGCCTCGACCGAATTCGGCAAGGATCCAAACGACAATGTCAGCCTTGTGGACGCGGCCATGCCCGGCATGCTGCCTGTCATCAACGAGGAATGCGTACGTCAGGCGATCCGAACAGGCCTCGGCCTGAAGTCGGAGATAAATCTGAAATCCGTTTTCGACCGGAAGAACTATTTCTATCCGGACCTGCCACAGGGCTACCAGATCTCCCAGTTCAAGCAGCCGATTGTCGGAGAGGGCAAGGTCCTGCTCGACATGCCGGACGAGCAGGTCGAGATCGGTGTCGAACGGCTGCATCTGGAGCAGGACGCCGGCAAGTCGCTGCACGACCAGCATCCCACCATGTCCTTCGTCGATCTGAACCGCTCGGGCGTGGCGCTGATGGAGATCGTCTCCAAGCCTGACCTCAGATGCTCGGACGAAGCCAGGGCCTATCTCACCAAGCTGCGCACCATCCTGCGCTACCTCGGCACCTGCGACGGCAACATGGACCAGGGGTCCATGCGGGCGGATGTCAACGTCTCCGTGCGCCGTCCGGGCGGTGCGTTCGGCACCCGCTGCGAGATCAAGAACGTCAACTCCATCCGCTTCGTCGGACAGGCCATCGAATATGAAGCCCGCCGTCAGGTCGCTATCCTGGAAGATGGCGGCGAAATCGATCAGGAAACCCGTCTGTTCGACGCCGTGAAAGGCGAGACCCGCTCCATGCGCTCCAAGGAAGAAGCGCATGACTACCGCTATTTCCCGGATCCGGACCTGCTGCCGCTGGAGTTCACGCAAGCCTATGTCGACGAACTCGCCCGTCATCTGCCGGAACTTCCGGACGACAAGAAGGCCCGCTTCATCAGTGACTACGGCCTGACCGCCTATGATGCCGATATCCTGGTGGCGGAAAAGGCGTCCGCGGATTTCTTCGAGAATGTGGCGAAGGGCCGTGACGCCAAGCTTTCCGCTAACTGGGTGATCAACGAGTTCTTCGGCCGCCTGAACAAGGAAGGCCAGGATCTTTCCGAAAGCCCGATTTCCGCAGACCAGCTCGGCGCCATCGTCGATCTCATCAAGGAAGGCGTTATTTCCGGCAAGATCGCCAAGGACCTCTTCGAGATCGTCTGGACCGAGGGCGGCGACCCGTCGAAGATTGTCGAAGAGCGCGGCATGAAGCAGGTGACCGACCTGGGCGCGATCGAGACCATCGTCGACGAGATCATCGCGGCCAATCCGGAAAAGGTCGAGCAGGCGAAAGACAAGCCGGGCCTTCTGGGCTGGTTCGTCGGCCAGGTGATGAAACAGTCCCAGGGCAAGGCTAACCCGCAGGCGGTGAACGACATGCTGAAGCAGAAGATCGGCCTGGAGTAACAGCGGCTCCTTTCCTCTTCCCTGCTTCGGAGGGAGGCGGGTGTTCCGGAGAGGGTCTTCAAACGGGAAGCGTTCGAGATGTCCGAAGATCTGGCGAGCCTGTTTCTGGCGCTCGGAATATTCCTGGTCGGTTTTGTCAGCATCGGTCCGAACATCATGGCCGTCATTCGGGTATGCGGCTCGCGCTGGGCGTCGGTATCGGGTCCGGTCTCTGGGCGATCCTGACTGTTTCCGGATTGACCGCGCTGGTCAGCGCCTATGCCCAGGCTGTCACGGTCCTGAAGGTGTTCGGTGCGCTTTATCTGCTCTGGCTGGCGGTTAAGGCCTTCCGCTCGGCCTCAAAACCCGGTGCAGTTTTGACAGCCCGGTCCACCACGGGAAACAATCTGTTTTTACAGGGTCTGGCCATCCAGATGACCAATCCGAAAGCGGCTCTCCACTGGATCGCGATTGTAGGCATCGGACTGGGTGCGGACGCGCCTTTATGGGCCGGAGCGACACTCATCCTCTCCTGCAGCGCCCTGTCTGTTGTCGGATATATGACCTATGCGTTGACATTTTCCACGCAGCCGGTCATCGCGTTCTACCGGCGCGGCAGGCGCTGGATCGAAGCCGGAATGGGCGTGTTCTTTACATTTGCGGCTTACAAATTGGCAAATTATCGCGGCTGACTGCCGGGAATTTCGATCCGTGTGAGCCAAACGGCAGCCAGACAGGAGATTACTCCTGAGCCGAATGGCGACCTCTGCCGAAATATGCCCCGCCGACAGGCCTTTTCTCGCAACATCTTTCGGCGTCTGGAGCATTGCTTCCGCGTGGGGGCTGGCGCTTCTGCCTTTGCACACAGCATGTGCCGGATGCCTGATTTGCGGGCAGGCTGAAAGGTGTTCGCGCGCCTGATGACGACGACGGTGCGCGTTTGAGTGCAAGACCGTCACTTGGCACGGGGGTTGCTTTCCGCTTGGCAGAGAACCCTGTGGGAAAGACCTTTTATGCCGGATCTGGAAGCCGTACTGGCGTCATTCGATGACCAGTCTTAGATTCTTCGAAATTTACCGAAACCCTGAATATCTCTGGCTTCTCGCCCAAGGTGCCTTCGTCAGTGCGGTGCTGACCGTGGGCGGAGGGCTTTGCGGCTTCATCTGTGCCGTGGTGCTGGCGGCGGTGCGTCACTACAAAGTGCCGGTGCTGGCTCAACTGGCCGCTTGCTACGTAGAATTCATCCGCAACACTCCCTTGATCGTGCAGATGTTCTTCATCGCATTCGGACTGCCGTTGCTGCTGGGCTATCAATGGCCGTTCTGGGCACACGCCCTGCTGGCGCTCAGCGTCAATTTTTCCGCCTATTTTGCCGAAATCCTGCGCGCCGGGCTGGCCTCTGTCGGCGACGGACAAGTCGAAGCAGCCGAAGCGCTGGGTCTGCCACGCTGGCTATGCTTCCTGAAAATCAGTCTGCCCCAGGCTGTTGCCACCATGTATCCATCGCTCAACAGCCAGTTCATCTTCCTGTTCCTGACAACCGGGGTCATCTCGGAAATAGGCGTGACCGACCTGACATGGGCTGGCCTGTACATCGACAGCCGCAGTTTCCGTTCCTTCGAGGTGTTTTTCACGCTGACGATAATTTATCTGCTCATGTCTCTGACATTCAAAAGCATGCTGGCAGTGCTCCATGACCGGCTGTTCACATGGAAGGTGGCCCGGTGAAGGATTTTTTCGTCTTCCTGCTCGGCAAGCCTTTCGGAATTGTGGTCTTTCAGCTTCTGGAGGCAACACAGTTCACGATCTATCTGTCCCTGATCGCGTTTGTCGGCGGTGGCCTGATCGCTCTTGCGGTAACGGCGGCCCGCGTTTCGCCGATACGTAGCCTGAAACGGATCTTCACGGTCTACACCTGGCTGTTCCAATCCGTGCCGCTGCTGATGCTGCTGTTCCTGCTCGGTCTGGGTGTTCCGCATCTCTTCTCCATTCAAGTCGATCCCTGGTATGCGGCGGGCTCGGCACTGACGCTCTACACCAGCGCTTATTTATCGGAGGTCTGGCGCGGTGCGATCACAGCCATACCGGCGGGCCAGCACGAGGGGGGCAAAGCCCTTGGCCTCACGTTCTTCCAGATCATGATCCTTCTCATACTGCCTCAGGCCTTCCGCCTGGCGATCGCACCGACGGTCGGCTTCATGGTTCAGATCATCAAGGGGACGTCGCTTGCCTACATCATCGGCTTTCAGGATTTGATGACCATTGGCAAGCGCTGGGCCAACGCACCGGTCCCCGGCACCCAGCCTTTCGTCATCTATCCGCTGATGGCGATGATCTATTTCTCGCTTTGTTTTCCGTTGTCTATGTGGAGCCGGCGCCTTGAAAAGCGCCTCGGATCCGCATTTTCCAAAGGCGGGGCAACCGCCGCCGCCTGAATAAACCGCGCTAGAAAAACATCTTCATGGAGGGTCGCGCTATGTGGAAGAAATCTGTGGCACTGATCGGAGCGGTGATGTCCACCGCTCTTATGCTGGCAAACCCCGCTTCGGCGGAACTGAAAGACATCCTGGAAACAGGCACGATCAAGATCGCCACACCGGAAAATTTCCCACCCTTTGGCGCCCTTGGCGCCGACGGCGAATACGAAGGCTATGACATCGATGTCGCGAAAATGATTGCTGAAGACCTTGGCGTGGAACTGGAACTGGTTCCGGTAACATCCAAGCAGCGCATTCCTTTTCTTGAGACCGACCGTGTCGATCTGGTGATCGCAACGCTTGGCGCCAATCCGGAGCGCGCCAAGTCGATCTGGTTCTCACATGCCTATGCCCCGTTTTTTTCCGGCGCATTCGCCAAACCTGATGTCGACGTCTCCTCGGTCGCGGATTTCGCCGGCAAGAAGATTGCCGTGACCGGAGGCACTCTGGAGGATCTTGCAATCACGGAAGACGCGCCGGATGGTGCCGAGATCATCCGTTTCGGCGACAACGCTGCGACCATCGCGGCTTACGTCTCCGGGCAGGCGGACGTGATCGTTACGGGAAACATGGTGGCGCTCGGAATTTCGAACGACAATCCGGACTTCGATCTGGAGACCAAATTCGTTATCGCGAATTCGCCGTCTTATATCGGAGTGAAGACCGGCAACATTGATCTGCTGCAGTGGGTCAACGTGTTCGTGCTTCACAAAAAACTGAACGGCAAACTGAACGAACTTTCACAGAAATGGCTCAAGACCCCGCTTCCCCCGCTGCCGGCGCTCTGAACCTGCCATCTTTACACTTTCGAAGCGCGCGGGAGCTATGTTTGGAATTGGGTGATGGGACCGATTAGGCGGCGCGTTGATCTGGCGTGGTCTTGACGGCAACGCCGTCGGCGAATTTGATGCCTTCGACGACCATTGGCAACTGATTTTCGCCCTTCAGCCGCCGCCATGATTTTGCAGCGGCCATGACCAGCTTGAAAACCATGAGCCTTGCCGTCCTGTGCGACAGGCTGCCCTTGGTGCGCACGGTCCGGTGCCGGACAGTGGCGAAGACGCTTTCGATCGGATTCGATGTCCTCAAGTGATCCCAATGTTCGGCCGGAAAGTCGAAGAAGGTCAGCAGTGCTTCGCGGTCCTTCGTCAGGCACTCGACTGCTTTCGGATATTTTGCACCGTACTTGTCGACGAAGACGGCGATGGCGGCCTCGGCGGTGGCCCGATCCGGCGCGTCCCGAACTTCCCTGAGATCAGCCTTCATGTTCGGCTGCACCGATTTCGGTACCTTGTTGAGCACGTTGAGGACCTTGTGCTGCCAGCACCGTTGATGACGGGTTGATGGAAAGACCTCCTCGAGCGCCTTCCAGAAGCCGAGCGCGCCGTCACCGACAGCGATCCGAGGTGCCATGGAAAGGCCGCGGGCTTTCAGGTCAACGAGTAACTCGCGCCAGCTCTGCGTGCTTTCGCGCACACCCACCTGAAAGCCGACCAGTTCCTTCCTGCCTTCCGGCGTCGCGCCGATAACCACCAGCATGCAGGCGGCATTGTCCTCCATGCGCGCCTGAAGATAGACCCCATCGGCCCAGATGTAGACGTAGTGGCGGGCCGACAGGTCGCGGCGCTGCCAGTTATCATAGTCACCCTGCCAGTCCTCCTTCAGCCGCCCGATCACCGATGGCGACAGGTTCGGAGCATCCCGACCCACAATCGCGCCAAGCGCGTCCTGAAAATCGCCGGTCGAGATGCCGCGCAGGTAGAGAACCGGCAACAGGGCGTCGAGGCTCTTCGTGCGCCGTGCCCATTTCGGCACGATCGCCGAGGTGAAGGTGATGCGGTCCTGGTCGGAAGCTTCCGGCCCTCGATCGCGCAGCTTGGCCCGCTTGACCGGCACCGGACCAATCCCCGTCTGGATCATGCGTTCCGGCCCATGGCCGTGACGCACCACACGGGCACGCCCATCGGCCAGGCGCTCCTCGGCCATGGCGGCAACAAACGCCTCGGCTTCCGCTTCCACAGCTTGCGCCAGAAGCCGGCGCGCGCCTTCACGCAAAACCGATGTCAGAGGATCGTCTAAAGCGTCAGGATGCGCAAAGGGTAAAACGGTGGTATCTGTCTTCATGGCGTATCGCTCCTTCGTGAGGGTCTGGCAGGCTTCCTAACCCGCCTCGATACGCCGCCTTCTTCAATCCGTCATCACCCAAATTCCGCCATAGCTCCGCGCGCGGCATGCCGCGCGCTTCGTCTGTTTAGAGGGTGCCGCACCACCGATGGTGGAAGCCAAAGCAGCCCGAGCGGGGGCCGTTGGTGCCTACTACGGGCTTGTGCTTGCCCCGAAACCTCACTAGGAAGATGCTCCAAACCGTATGGCAGGCGCACCTTTTTCTTCCGGAACCCTGAATGTCACAGCGTCAGGATACAGTCACACCCGTTCCTTTTCTAGCAACACCTTTCGGCGTCTGGAGCATAGTTGCCGCGTGGGGCCTGGCGCATCTGCTCCTGCGCGCTCTGTCGACCCCTGTTCTGGGCACCGACGACATGTTCGAGAACGTGCTCGTCCAGACGCTGGAACCGGGTTACATGCTGCGCCAGCCGCCGCTGTATGAGTGGCTGCTCTGGTCAGCGCAGCAGGTCTTCGGACCCACTGTTCAGGCCGCGCTTTTCGTCAAATACGGGCTGATCTCGCTAGCCGGACTGTTCCTGTTTCTGATCGCGCGCAAGGCAGTCGCCGATCCGCGTCTCGCGGCGCTTTGTGTCTTCTCCTATTCGCTGTATTACCAGTTCGGCTGGAACCTGCACGAAGGCGTCACCCACACGGTGGTGCTGACAGCCGCCTGCGCGGCAAGCGCCTATTGCTTCGTCAAGGCTCTGGAGACCGGCAGGCTGGGCTTTTACCTTCTCTTCGGCGTGAGCGTCGGCGCCGGCCTGCTCAGTAAACACTCCTATCCTCTTTTCGCGCTGGCCCTGCTTCTGGCCGCCCTGAGCGACGGTCGATCGCGCTCGAGGCTGCGCCTTGACGGACTTCTGCTTGTGCCGCTGGCGGCCGCGCTCGTCTACAGCCCCTATGCGTGGTGGATCGCCAGCGAAGGCTTGAGGCTGCTGTCATCGGTTTCCCGCACCATGGGCGTTACGGCGGATGCCTCCCACATGGCAAGGGCAGGCGAGGGGATCGGCAAACTTGCCTTCGGACTGATCGGATTCTCCGTCCCGCTGGTCCCGTTGCTGTTGCTCTTCTTCTGGCCACGCTATCTGGGACGCAGAAGCCCGCTCGAACCGGCGGTCAACGATGTCGCCCGGCTGTGCGGTCGTACGGTCCTGTTGATGATCGTCCTGACGGCGTTGCTGATCCTGTTCACCGGCGCGACGCATGTGAAGGAACGGCACATGCACCCGCTTCTGCTGCTCCTGCCTGTGTATCTGTTCGCCGATCTTGAGCGTTTCGGCTTTCACAGGCGGTGGCGCTGGCTTGGCGGTGCTGTTGCCGCCGTTGTCGTAATCGGTTTTTTGGCCCGCGTCCCCGGGCTGGTGGCGCCGGACAAGTTCTGGTGCGGCGGCAATTGCCGGCACATGAAACCCTATGTGGATCTGAAGGCGCCTCTCAGCGAACTTGGAGCCGCGAATGCGACGCTGATTGTCGACAACGGCTACACGGGTGGAAATTTGCGTGTGCTCTTCCCGGACGCCCGGATCGCACTCAGGGCAATTCCGGCCAGAACCGCGCCGCGTGAGAAATGCCTCTTTATCTGGGAAGACCGCGAAAGCGAGCCTGCTGAGGCCGCAGAGGCCCGCTTCGCAAAACGGGCGTTCTGGCCGACAGAGGCGCCATTGTCCGCGCGCTATCTGACCGGCTCCTGGCCGCATCTTTGGCGGCCCGAGGGCTGGCGAACCACATGGTGGGGCGTTGCGGAGCTTGATCCGTCCAGTCCGATCTGCCGGTAGAAACGCGCGCCGGCTCCATTCAATTCAGCCTCCGGGCGCCTCAGAAGTCGGATCAGCATGTCGCAGACAATCAGGATTGAACAAGCCCGCCCCGAACACCTCCAAGGGATCGTTGCGATCATCAATGCAGGCGCCACAAGCGTGCGCCGGGACAAGGAACACTCCAACTGGAAGTCATATCGCCCGGCATTCGACGCCCTGTGCGCAGCGCCGGAAGCCGATATCTATGTGGCCGTGA
Organism: Labrenzia sp. OB1; assembly: GCF_001624695.1. Taxonomy (GTDB): domain Bacteria; phylum Pseudomonadota; class Alphaproteobacteria; order Rhizobiales; family Stappiaceae; genus Roseibium. The sequence goes on from NZ_JSEP01000031.1 coordinate 34,324, forward strand.
ATAAGGACGGCGAAGTCATAGGCACTTTTCAGATCCATTTCCTGAAGGGGATCGCCTTCCAGGGCCGCCCGCGGGTGGAGCTTGAAAGCGTGCACGTGCGCCAGGACCAGCGCGGAACCGGCATCGGCCGTCTGATGATGGACAAGGCCGAGGAACTCGCCAGACAGGCGGATGCCTGTTTGCTGCAACTCACGTCCAACAGGGAGCGCGAGGGCTCGCATCTCTTCTACAAACGCCTTGGTTACGACCAGAGCCACTTGGGATACAAGAAGATGCTGGTTTGAGGGGAACAATGCTGCCGGCGGAAATCAGGCTACCGCAACCAAAGCGCTGTTCAGTTTACCTTCTGCCAGATCTCTTTTTCGCAGACGTTGAACACTACGCGCACACAGCCCCGAACTTCCAGCTTTGAGCCACCCGTCTTGCGGATGGTGGCATTCGCACTGAAACCGCGCCGCGGATCGTAGACGCGGCCACGCCAGCTGTTGCTCTCCGGTTTCATGCGCCAGAGCACCGTCAACCCGAGAACCTTGCGGTTGCGCTTGGAGGCGTCCCGGTTCTTGGCATCCCGCGTCGAATGGACCGTATGGCCCTTCGGCGGATTGAAATTGACGATCTTGCCGCACGGGACCTTGCCGCAATCGGCGATCCTGATCACTGCGCCTTCCGGTGTCCGCCAGGTGCCGGTGATATCCGGAGCCGCCCAGGCGGTCCCGCCCGCGAATACAATGCCCGAAGCGACCAGGCCGGCCTGAAGGAATTTTCCAACAAACCCGGTATGCGAAAGATGAGATCTGAACATATGCAAGAATTTGCCCCGCCGCAGTGCTGGTAGGAATTGCATGATATTCTTTACCGGCAATTGCGACAGAGCGATGGCCAAATCGCCAGGATCTGGCTGTCTGACCCAAATGTCCGGGGATTATTGAGCGCGGGTCCAGGTCTCGCCCTTGCAGATCAGCCCGGCCATGACGCAATCCTCGAGTTTCAGCTTGTCCGCGCCTGTCAGCGCAATGAAGCCGGTATAGGTCTTGCCGTCCGTGCCGGTCGGCTGCATCGATTGCACGATCTGCACTCCGAGCAGCGGCCTGCCGCGCTTCGCGGCATCCGGATTTTCCGTGTCCTCGCGGGGGTCACGCAGCCAGACCAGCTTGCCGCGGAGCGCGCTGCCACACGGGGCGATCCGGGTTTTGGATGCCCCGTTCGCGCGCACCCAGTCGCCGCTGGCATCCGCCGCAAGCGCAGCCGTCCCGGATGTCGCCATCAAGGCCGATGCAACGATCACAGTGGTCAATAAGGATTTCAGCATGTTTTCCTCCCGACAAGACACGCTTGATCATCCGTTTACGGAAAGGGAATGTTGAGCCGCGTCATTTGACTGGAAACCCGTCTCCCTGCGTCAGCATCGAAGATTTTTTCAGGAACGGCCCGAATGCATCGGAAGGGGTGCATGGCCACCATGGCGATTGACGTTAAGGCGGGTATTCTTGTGAGGAAAGGAATTCATGGTGAACAAACCCTTGATCCCATCTGTAGATTTTTCAGCTAATGGCACTGATTTATAAGGTGAAATCGAAATCACATGCTTACTGTAATATGAATTTCAGACTTATTTAAAACTTTATTCGCATTACGTTAAACTTACATTTTAACTAGCTATTTAATCGTAACTGATCAAGTACTTGTCAAGAAACGACAGGGAAAGCTTCGCAAAAGCTTGCGTTTCTAGGGAAGTCTTACAGAGATAGAAAAGGGGACCGTTATGGCTCGTTTTGAAATGCACTCGGCCGACATGGCCATCATGGGCGAAAAGCCTGTTACCGCCGACATTCTGTTTCAGATGGGCCTGGACAGCGCCTGTGGCCGCCACGGCAGCACAGATCTGGTCACCGCGCACAAGTGGTTCAATATTGCGGCCCTGAAGGGCAATGGCGATGCTGCCCGCTACCGCAAGGAAATCTCCGGCGAAATGAGCCCGGCCGAAATCGCCGAAGCTCAGCGCTCGGCTCGTGAATGGCTTTCAATGCATTGAGGCCGCTGAAGGCTGCCTGCCTCAAGGTCACTCAGTTGCAGGATTGGTTCTGACGCAGCGGCTGACCCGCCGCGTCAGGAGTGTGGACATTTCAATGAAGCATTTGCCCGATCAGTGGATCGGGGCAAGGCCGAGCTCGTCCCATTGCGCGCGGACGATCGGCGCGCCAAGCGCATATTCAAAAGCGGTGATCGCCGAGCCGCCGGCATCCAGCTGGCATTTATAGGCGATTTCATACCAGATCCGATTACTCCGCAGGGCGCCTGCCGGAGCAAACACCACGTTGTCTTTCCGGAATGAATTGCGCAGTGCATGCGGCACGAGCCGCGTCGGGCGGAAGTCTGGTAGCGTGTGGCGAACCTGCTCCATGGCCTCAAGCGCGCAAAGCTGCTCGATCCTGTCGTCTCCCGTCACCTGCGTCAGCGCCTGCCGGGCCTGTGACGACCGGGGATCTTTCAACACATCGCTTGCATAATATCCCGTTGCACTCACCCACCTGATATCCGGGGTCTGATCTTGCGGCACGCTCCCTGCCTGCGGGGGAGGCGGCACTGATTCTGTAACGGCAGCGTCAGGCGTGAGGGCCGCTTGTTCCGCCGGTTCCGCCAACACCGCTGCTTTACTGTCCGCTGCGGGGCTGCCGAGCTCCGAAAGCCCTTCTGACAAGGGAAGGCGAGATTGCACCACGATTTCAACCGACATCGGCTCGGGCGCTGCAGGGACCGCCCGCTCGCGTGCGCTCTGGCTTGCCAGAACCGCGAAGACCAGGAGATGAATCCAGATCGCGCACATCCAGGGAAACCGGTCTGCGATCAGATGGTTGATATTCGCGCGTTCTGCGAACTCCATCGATCCTCCCCCCTTGTTTCCGCCAATCCCACGCGTATCGGAGGCCAAAGACTGTGTCGGATTTATGGTTCGCGGACGTCTGGCGGATGCAACCCGCAGTCCCTGCAAGTGGTGGCTGGTTGACCCCGCCGCCGGGCAACGTCAGCTTGAGCAAGATGTGCCCTGCCGCCGATTCGATCCCGAACCGGCCATCTGCCTGTGCGCTTCTCTCGCCGGCACGCCGGTTCCAATCACTTCGCCCGATGCCGCAGTGGCTAGGGGGAAGCTGTTCAAATTTTTCCGGTTTCGCAGAATAAATTGAAACGATTTTGTAGCCGGATGGCGGCGTGAAACGCCATAAGCCTGTTTCCACAGGGAGGCCGGATGGGAAATATATCTTTGTGATTTTTAAACGCCCGCAATTATACCAATCTGTGAAATAGAAATTCGAAGGGACTTTCCTTGGGGCCGGAAGACATTGCAACTTTGATAAACGCCTATTCTGCGTGTCGTACGCGTCTATTGGCTCTTGGTTGCTCTGTTCAGGTGCTCAATGATTTTGAGGAAGTGGGCCCGCTGCTGACGAACGCCGGCAAGGATGTCACCCCGTTTTTTCAAAGCCGCTTCTTCGACTTCAACAAGCATAACGGGTTTTGTCATGTGGCTCTGGCCGACGGCGAACCGGTTTCGTTTTATTGCAGCCAGCTCTTCGACACGGGGGGCATGGACTATCTGAACTATCACCGGATGCAGCTGTCGCGCATCTATGGCAGCGAGTTCCCGGTCGACCCGTCCTGGGTATGTCCGCCGATGCTGAAGATCAAGGGTAAAGTGATCTATTCCGGTGATGCGCTGAACGTCCCGGGATACGCCTCGGCGCGAAAGTCCCTCGAACGCCTTGCGCTGATCTCCAGAATGAACCTCTATCTGGGCTTCGTGACCTGGCGGGCGGCGATTGCAAGTGTCGGGCTGGCGCGGGCTGACAGGGTGGGCAAGTCCCTGGGCGAGGTCTATGGCGCGCTACACACCTACCCTTACGCGACCAGGTGGCTCAATCTTCCGCCGGACAGACGCCAGGACGACATGTTTCTCTTCAATTCCGCCAAAGATGTTCTTTATCTTGCAAGAATTGAAGTTCGTGAAACTGTGTCAGCGTCGGAAGCGTCAGATTGACGAGCACCGGGCTGGGCGCGCCCAGCCAGAGACGATCGATGAGCCGGTAATAGCTGACCGGGATGCCTTTGAGAGCACCGGGCGGAGTGACTTCCATTTCCACCAGCTCGCAAACGCGGTGACCCTGAGCGGCCCTTGCGAAGCCCCCCGCCACGGCGGCATCGAACCGCGGATCCTGACTGCGTATCGCGGAGGCGAAATCGGCGCCGAACTGGCCGGCCATCACATCCTGAATGTAGCTGCTCTTGCCCACATAGCCGATTTTGGGGATGTGATCCCCATCCGCACGCGGGGACGTGAAGACCACACGGTCGAACAGCGGCATGCCGGGACGCAGAACGCCGGACGTGTGTTTGAGGAACGCGTCGAGTTCCTGAATAAGCTGCCCTGACAGGCCTTTCATGTTGGCCGGGTCGATGCGCTTGATGTGCACTTATATACCCTCCGCAATTTGCAGAAGCTTTGTTGTCATTCGAAACCGCCTGCGGGTTCCGTTGCCCGCTTCACGATCAATCTTCCGTCGGCCGGTTTTCCAACCCCAAGCCCATGGCAGGGAAGAAGACAAAGCTCTCGTCAGGAAAGCCGGATCCTCGAACCCGTTTGCGAAGGCACATGCAGCTTTGTCATGAAGGGGCGGCGGATGCATACGATCAGCGAGCCTTCCTCGCCGTTTCGGGCGTATGCATCGGGGCAGGCTGGGTATTGTTCATCCGGAACGTTTCATTGTTATTTATGAGTTCACACCTGATCTTCAGCATGTCGCCCGGCTCGCTGCGGAGTTTCATGAACATGTCCCGCCGCTCCGCGATGCCGGTGTGACGTCATCCACCTTGAGCTAATATACCAATGAATTGGTTTACTATTGGTTCCATCGGACGAGGAGCAATCGGCGATGCTCCGCATGACCCGCCACACTCACGAGGTCACGACCACACCAAACAGCAAAATTCCGCCCTTTTTCCGCCAACTCTAACCCACGGAGTGGTGCATGCCTTCCGTGACAAGCATGTGAAAATTGCAGTCTTGCCCGGGATCTTTCCCGGAGGATCTTCCAACATCGCAAACGGAGCCCGCACAAAAAAGCCCGTATTTTAGCTAAAAGCCCGGTGCTGTCACATTGTTCGTTTAGTAATAAATTCTGTGTAGCTGCGCGAGCATGAACAAAGCTGCCCCGACTTACAAAAACCATCGCTATCCGATTGAAATCGGCTCACGCGCTGTTTGGCTTTATTTCCGCTTCAATCTGAGCCTGCGTTTTGCAACTGCGCATTGGTCGCGAACTTCGCAGAGTGATGCAGCGATTTCCTCTATGCCGACTACGCGAGTATCCGCACATCAAATCCGATAGAATGCGCCTTCGCCACGATCCGCCGCCGGATAAAGCGCACCAAAGGATGCATCAGCCGCGACGGCATGCTCCACACGATGTTCAAGCTGGGTCAGTGCGCCGAAAAAAGCTGACGAAAATTAAGTGGCTTCGTTCATCTCGCCGACGTCATCCAAGGCGTCGATTTCATAAACGGCATCAAACCAAGACAAGGCCGCTGCGCGATAATCATTCGGACATCAGATATGACAGTTGTTGCTCTCTGGTTTCTCTACTTCCAAGGCCGAGAAGTATTTTACCGTGAAGGTCCGGGGGAATATTGAACTCGTTGGACCCATTTGTCGAAACCGCCGCTTTCAAGACCTGTTGCAAAGCAGCTGACTGGTCCTCTGCCTCGTCAATACCGAGCGAATAGGCTCTGTCAAACCAGATGATCGCCGAAACTAGATTCTTGTAACTGCCGTCGATACCGTCACGATAGTGCTCTCCTCGCTTAAAATAATCCTGCGGAAGTGCGAAAATGTTGTCCCTAATTCCCTGCAGACCTTCTTGGGCTGCAATGTGCTGCGCTTCAATCTTATTGGTTCTTTTGTCGATGAAACTTTGAGGCAGAAGATGGACTTTACCCAAACCCTCAAGCATTCTGTGAAAAAGAGTATTACGTCCGGAATAGCAATTTATCTGATTATTGGTAGTGTCATTGTCACTTCTTAATATGAAGAATGACCAAATCTTCTCAATATTCTTATGAGGTAAGTTGATCTCAGGAAATGAGCGCCGATCCCCTTCTGGCGTCTTGGCATTTATCGTATCCAGTCGCTTTAAGCCTTGATAGACTTTTTTGAAATCCAGATCACCTAGCCCCGCCTGAATAGCATTTGCTGCCTTAGAGTAAGATTTATCCTGACTTGACTTTTTCCATTTTATGCACTTTGCGCGGGTACTTCTGAAGAAATTGGCGAGCCTATCAGACAGTCCCGTATGATGTTTCTGGTTTGATCGCACATTTTTATCTTCAGAGCGAGCAAATCGGTTGGAACTGCTGACGAGCGAAGATCGATGTACGCCCGATGAGGCGTTGAGTGATATACTTGAAATTGCACCGGATCTTATCGCAGCATCACGCACTTCTAGCTCTCCTTAAACCTTTAACGTCTGACCGGCATAACCGACAATGATCAGCGTAAGAGTGCTGAATGATACAGAAAACGTCGCGGCACTTGTGCCGACTTATACCAAGCGACGAATTTGACGACTCTTTTGGATTCCCAAAGTTTCGCGAATATGATTCCTGATGGGGAACATGAGGAGTTTGCCATGTCCGCCCCTATCCGTCTTCGAGATGACTTTGATGCTCCAACCCTTCGTCATCTAGCCCGTGGCTCGGTGAATGCCGATCAAACACGGCGCCTTTTGGCGCTTGCAGTGATCTATGACGGCGGCTTGCGCAGCGATGCGGGTGCGGTCGGCGGCGTGACGGTCCAGGTGATCCGCGACTGGGTCTTGCGTTTCAATGCAAAAGGCCCCG
>NZ_JSEP01000032.1 GCF_001624695.1 Labrenzia sp. OB1
ATACCCGCGAAGACGCAGGACAACGCCTTTCTGGGCGGGGACTATCTGGCGCAGCTCAACGCGCAACCGGAACCGCTCCGCACGGCGTTGCTGACTGGCGACTTCATGGCCGCCCGGCAAGATCATGACATGCAGGTTATTCCGTCCGATTGGGTGGATCTGGCATTCGAACGGTATGACGCCGGGATTGATGCCGGATTGCCGATGGATGTGCTGTCCGTGGATGTGGCGCAAGGGGGCAAAGACAAGACAGTCTTGCAGCCAGTCCACGGGCGGCGGTTTGAGGAACAAATCAGCCGCAAGGGCGTCGATACCAAGGACGGTGCTGATGTTGGCTCTCTGGTCATCAGGGAGCGGCGCGACAATGCGCTGATTGTCGTGGACTGCACCGGCGGATGGGGCGGCGACACTGTGGGCTTTCTCGGCCGGGAGAACGGCATCAAGGTTGAGAAGTGCGTGTTCTCTTCGCACTCGGGAGAGACAGCCAAGGACAGCCGCATTCCGTTCTACAATTTGCGGGCTCAGCTCTATTGGAGGCTCAGGGAAGCGCTTCACCCGAAGAGCGGGGCAGGGCTGGCAATCAAACGCTCCGCACGGGTCAAGGCTCAGCTCACGGCGCACCGCTGGAAGCTATCAGGCGGCAAGATCCTGATCGAAAGCAAGGAAGACATCAAAGAGCGCACCGGTTCCTCACCAGATGAGGCCGACGCAATCGTGATGGGGAATGAATGGCGGGACAAAGCAGTGTTGAAGAAGGTGCTGGGCGCTCAGAAATCGGCACAGAGCGCGGAAATGGACGATCCACTCGCAAGCTTCTGATTGAGCGCCTGACCGTCCGTGACGCCTCCTACATAGCCGCCAATATGCGAGATCACGACCGGGCTGAAATCTGCTGCCAGTTCGAACACTGGGATAGCCGGGTTTTTGCCATCGCCGCGCTGCAAAGCGAGGTGCCGGGGATGAGCTGGGCGGTCTGGCTCGATGGTCAGCCTGCAGCGGCCTACGGGTTCAGCTATGTCACTCCCTTTGACAGGGAACGCTGGCAAGCCTGGGCCTTCGGGACGAAGGATTTCAAGAGGTGCCTGCCGATCATGACCCGGCATCTGAAATCGATCCGGCCCATTGTCGAGCGGGACTGCAGACGGTTACAGGCGATTGCCCATGTCGATCACGATGTTGCGCATGGGTGGATTGAAGGCTTTGGGGCAAAGCGTGAGGGGCTGCTGCGGTCGTATGGGCGGAATGGGGAGGATTTCTTTGTCTACGGATGGGCTTGAGGTGATGTGTAACAAACTCAGCGCGAGGTTATTCATATTGTGCAATTTTTGATTGTGAATTAGTATTTCGTTCATCAACTTGTTGGGGAGGGAGCAATGCCCAGTGATTTCACGACTAAGCAGCTTCGTTCGATGGTGTCAGTTGCAACTAGAGAACACACTTCGGGTCCGAAAGGGGCTTGTCTCGTTTTTAGGCACAAGCCACGAACGCAAGTAACTTGCTATGAGACCACGGAGGCTGCTTGCGAAATCGTGAACAAAAGGCTCGGGAACGACGGCCATACGATGTTTGAGGGCGTTGGAACGAAGTGTTTTAAATAGGCACTGACGTATTTAACTGTGGGGGAGGCGGTGACCAATCTTGTCAAAAGAAATATTGCGTATTCTGTAGTTTTTCTATCTCTTTCAGGATGTGCTGTTCCGCAATTTGACGTGCCATACAACGAGACGGGGCCAACTACTAGCACTATCGTGCAAAGAGTTACCTGTGAATTGGCGCAGCTTATTGACCGAAAAGACAAAACAGGTCTTAGAACCTTCCTTCTGACAAAAAATTACATTGCTGCGATGAAGCTTGAACTGCAAGTCACCAATACCGGAGAACTTGCTCCGAGTTTCAATTTTCCGACAGTTGGTCCCTTCCTGAGCATTGGCGCTGGCGTGAATTTGAGCAATTCAAGTAAACGAAGCTGGTTCAAATACCTCGCGTACTCAATGAGGGATTTAGACAATAGGTTAAAGGCGAACGAGAATCCTGAATACGGAGAGTGCCCCAAAGACGCACACTTCAATCTGGAAGGGGAACTAGGTATTCGAGACTTCGTGCTTCTTGATATCTCGTCTGCGGATTCAGTTAGTTCCAAGCCACTGAATCAGGGTGAGAAGGGTGAGTTTGGCGGAACTATCGAATTCACCCTCATCAGAAACATCAATTCGACTGGGCCGACCTGGACGTTCGAGGATTTCGTTGGTCCTGGTGGTCTCGGTAAGATTGATAGGACAAGCGTCAATAAACTCACCATCACGTTCGTCCAAGGGGAGTCAACAACCGAAAAGGGCCTCCCTACAGCGAAAGACTTCAGAGATGCCGAGCAGATTTTGAGATCGGAACTGTATCAGCGTGAAAACTAAAGACTAGGCGAGACGAAGATCCAGTTGTTTCGCAAAAGGGATAAAGAGCGGCGATAAGAATTCGTCGCCTTTTTTTTACCCCACGCAAACTGAGAGGCGAAAAATGTGCATGTTTGGCGGCGGTGCGAAGACGCCGGAGCCGGAACCGACCCCGGCTGCTCCACGTGAGCCTGATCCGCAAAGGCAGGCAAAGAACCTGAGCGAGAACAACCGCCGCCGCCGGGCTGCGGCCTTCGGTGGTCGGGCAACCACGCTGACCAGCCCGCTCGGCGTGAGCAACTACGGTTCCGCCTCTCGGGGCGGTGTTACTGTTCTCGGGGGGGCTTGATGGGGATAGTTGACGATCTGAAACAAGAGCTGCAGGCCGCCCGGTCCGAGCGGCTTTGGTACGAAACCGACTGGCAGGACTACATCAAGTACACCGCGCCTGATATGGAGCGGGGTTTCAACACGGTGCGTGGCGTGTCTGCGCCAACCGGTATGGTTGCTCTACAAAGTTCGGCAGCGAAAGAGCGCTCTCGCGGGCTCTATGACGGCACTGCTGTCTGGCTGCTTGACCGGCTTGTATCCGGTGTTGGTGCCTTGACGATGCCGGAAGGCTTCCACTGGCACGGCGTTGGGTTCGGCGAGCCGACCGACGCAATACGGCAACGAGGGCACGGAAATCACGCGTGATCCGGATATCGGTGACGGCGGCGGCGCGGACTACCTGACCACGCGCCGGTTTGAATTGATCCACCCGCACGGGATGGACTTCACCGCCGCCAGCCTTGCCAAACAGCAAGGCGCAGCCCTGGCTGAGTTGAAGAACGCGGCCAATTGGGACCGGAAGTACCGGCGCAAGAACGTCAAGTTCGCTTGTCTCAAGGTGAATATCTGACCGACTGAAAGAACAGGCTTGAAGGAGCGGGCGGCATTGGCCGCCCGTTTTTGTCTGGGAAAGGGAACACATGGGAACCGCAGTAGACGAGCGCCGGAAACGGCATTTGAAAGCCCTTGAGGCACGTCACAGGGAAGAGTTCGACAAGGAACACGGGCGGGAGAAGACCCGCAAGGACGCAAAGCGGGAAGCTCTTGCAGATGCAATGTCCGCGCTTTGGAACAAGAGCCGGTCGGGCACGGAAAGGCTCGGTAGCGCAGAGGCGACCGCTTCGGATGGCCAGAAAGGGCCGCTGCCGGAAGGCTGGAGGGAGGCGCACTGGAAAACACTTCAGGCCATGGCCGCCGAATTTGCGGGCGCTGAAACGTCCAACAAAGACGAGAGCATTCAGGCACTTGAAGCATACGAAGCCAGAGTTTCGAAGTAGCGCGAGAAAGGGGGCACAGTGTCCGGAACCGTCAACACTGCAGTCGATGTCGCCAATCTTGCACTTGCTCATTTGAAGGAAGCGCCAATCCGCGATTTCGATTATTCGTCCGTGGCATCGCGTTGGTTCCGGAATCATTATGCGAGCTTCCGGGATGCTTATCTTGCGCAACATGATTGGGATTTCGCAATCGAGTTGACCCGGATCGGGGCGGATGGCGTATCGCCGCCGTTTCGCTGGAAATACCGGTACCGAAAGCCGAATGACGCCCTGCGCATACCACAGCAGACCGTTGACGGGGCTCCGGACGGGGCACTCATCCGCTTTGAGGTCGCCGGTCAGTGGATCATGACAGACCGGGCACCGCCGTTGCCGCTTCGCTACATCAGCAGAGTGACCCGTGAAAGTGAGTTTTCGCCGCTCTTTGTGCACGGCTTTGCGCTGTTTCTAGCCTCGGGCTGTGCACACGTCATCACGGGCAAGAACAGTCGTGCACAGGAGCTCCGGGAGGCGGCAAGCCAGGCGCTCGAGAGTGCGGAAACCTATGACGCCGGGCAGGGGACGCCTTTGCCGATGGCTGATCTTGAAATCATTGAGGGCAGATGAGCTACCAGCTACAGGCCACATTCAGCCGGGGCGAGCTTGACCCTGAGCTGATCTACCGTGCCGATCTGGAATTGTTCCGTGCCTCCCTGGCCGAGTGCGTGAACTTCATCACCTTGAAGCGCGGTGGACTTCGGCGCAGAGGCGGAACGCGGTTCATTGGTGAGGTCAAGGACAGTGCTCAAGGCGGCTGGCTGATCCCGTTCGAGTTCGGCAACGGGCAATTCTACATGCTCGAGTTCGGTGACTTCTACTTTCGGGTGTTCACGAGCGAAGGACGGGTGGGGAGTGTCGAGGTTGAAACCCCGTACAGCCGGGCAGTTTTGCCATCTCTGAAATTCGTTCAATCGACGGACACTCTGTTCATTGCCGGTGGCGGTGTTGCTCCGCAGGCCTTGCAGCGGCGCGCGGAGACCGCTTGGTCCATTGCGCCGATGGCTTTTGAAGACGGGCCGTTTCTGGATGTGAACATTGCGCCAACTAGCCTTGCACCGGCCGAAACAGGCAACCCGGTCCCGGAGATGACCTCAAACACGGTCCCAAGCGGGGCTGTATCGTCATCAAACGGTAGTGGATCAGCGTTTCAGGTGTTCAACCGGCAACCGGGCAAGATGGTCTTTTCAAGCGGCTCCGAAGGCTGGGTGCAGTACCGGTTTCCGGCTGCTGTCGTGATCGACGCTTACATGCTTCAAGCGCCGAACGACAACAGCCAGAACGACGACATGCCCTGGCAGTGGAGCCTTGAAGGTTCAAACAATGGTGCCGCCTGGACCATTTTGGACAGTCAGGATGCTCAGGACAGTTGGGCATCGAGTGAATGGCGGGACTATGCCTTCCACAACGAAACGGCATTCACTTACTACCGGCTGCGTTTCACGCAAGGCGGCGGTTCGGCGGGTGATGATTCAGCCATCGGGCAGATTTTGTTCCATCAGGCCGGAGATACGCAGGCTCCCTTCACCCTGACGGCATCGGGAACCGAAGGCATCAATGGGGGACAGGGTTTTCTGGCTTCCGATGTCGGCAGGCATGTTCGCTTTCGAGGGGCGGATGGATTTTGGCGCTGGTTCAAAATTACCGCGGTAAATTCAGCCACGAAGGCACTTGTTCGAGTGTTCGGCCAAACGCTGCCCGACACCAGTGCAACCACGCTTTGGCGGCTTGGTTCTTGGTCTAAGACAACCGGCTTTCCCGAAACAGTGGGCTGGCACAAGAACCGGCTTGCGTTTGCCGGGACGGCAACAGAGCCGCAAACGATTTGGGAAAGCCAGACAGGTGACTTCAACAACTTCACTGTATCGCATGTGCTGACAGCCACGGACGCGGTGACAGTGGGCGTCCTGTCCGGACAGGTGAACCGCATTCAATGGTTGGTGGATGACAATGACCTGATCGCGGGAACCTCTCGGGCGGTTCGCTCCATAGGCAAGGCGACGGATCAGGAAGTGTTCGGGCCTGAGAACGTGGAGCAGAAGCCGGAAACGAATTTCGGCGCGAACGCTGTCAGTCCGATCAAGATCGGATCGGTTCTGCTCTACTTCGGGCCATATGGGACTGACATGCGGGAAATGGCCTATGACTTTTCCGCAGACGGGCGCTTGTCGCAATCTGTCAGCGAGTTCCAGTCACATCTGTTCATGCGCGGAATATCGGGTGCCTGTTACCAGCAATACCCGGACAGCATCATCTGGTCGTGGGACACGGGCGGGGCTGCGATTGGCTTCACGTATGAGCGCCAACAGCAGGTTTACGGGATGCACCGGCATGATTTCGGCGGCGTCGTCGAATGCATGGCGGACCTGAGCGGGGTGCGTTCTGATGAAGTCTGGATGACCATTCGAAGGACAGTGGATGGCCAGACCCGGCGATACATTGAAGTCATGCAAAGGCCGTTCAGAACGGCCGATATCAAGGAAGCATGGCACCTTGACTGCGCAGCGCTCTATGACGGTGCAGCGGTCTCTTCCTTTTCAGGCCTCGGACATCTGGAAGGCCAGGATGTTGTGATCTACGCGGACGGGACAGATTACCCGGCAACGGTCGAAAATGGTTCCGTTCGCCTGCCTTCCGGCCAGACGGCGGCGCGGGCTCTGATCGGGCTAGATGTAACGGCGCGCGCGGTAACGCTGCCCTTTCCGGTCAATGCGCAAGACGGGTCATCGATGGGCCGGAAAATGCGGGTTGATGAATGCAAGGTCGCTGTTCTTGAGACAGGCACGCTCAAGGTGGGGTCGCCTCAAACCTACATGGACGAGCTGATTTATTACCGGGCGGGCGATCAGGCCGGACAACCGACACCGCTGCGCACCGGAGTACTGGATCAGACCCTCGAGACCCGTTGGGAAGACGGCGGGCAGTTGACCATTGAAGCCTCGGGCGGAAAGCCCTGCACAGTGCTTGCGCTTAACTTCGGAAGATCGGGAGAACCATAGAATGTGTGAGCCGGGGTTTATCTTGGCAGGGATTAGCGCTGGCCTCTCACTGGTTGGTGGGGCGACACAGGCGCAAGGGATCAGGGCCGAAGCAGAAGCAACTGCTCAGGCCGAAGAAACCCGCGCTGAGCTTGCCGAAAGGCAAAAGGCGGTCAACCAGACGCAAGCTTCCTATGAACGTCGCCGGACACTCGGGAGGCTCCAGCGTGTTCAGGGTCAGGTGCGCGCTGCTGGAGCCGAGAACGGCCTGGCTGAAACCGGGTCTTTGGTCGATGTCCTGGAAGCAAACGATCTGGAAGCTGCCGAAGACCTTGAGGCAACGCGGTTCCGCTCCGAAGGTGAACGGGACACGCTGACATATGAGGCCGGTGCGGCCCGGCGGCGAGCCTCAACAAGCCGTCAATCAGGCCGCACAGGGGCGGCGGGCGCAATCCTTGGCGGGATCAGCGGCGGGGTGACGACACTGGGCACAGCCTATTCGCGCTACAGCGCGCAAAACTAGAGAGAAACGCAGTGGCAAGATTGGACAGGTACGCCGGCACTCAGCAATTGCCGGGGGTGAGGCGTGCGCAGGTCATCGCGGACACTTCTGCCGCACAGGCGACCCAGCAATTTGGCCGTCAGCTCCAAGGGGCGGCTGGCGATGTCAACCGGCTGGGGCAGCAGTTTACCTCCGACCAGCAACGCATTGATGACTTTGAGCGCAAGCGCGGTCTGTTGTCTCTTGAAGGTCAACTTGCCGAAGGTGAGCGCACATCGCTTGAGAAACTTGCTCCGGGCGCTGCCGGGTTTGAGCAAGACATGCTGGCGAATTTCGACAAACAGGCTCAGGCCTTCCTGGGGGCGGTACCGGCAAGCGCTCGCAAGCAGGCCCAAAACGATGTGCAGGCGCTGCGCAATCGCTATCAGGCCCGCTACAGTGCGACACAGTCCAACGAACAAAAGAGGTATTTCGAAGAAGGTATCCTTGAGAGCAACGATCAGCTTGCCAAAACGATCCGCTCCAACCCTGAAACCTACGACCGTTCGCTTGCACGCGGCAGACAGATGATCGAGGAAAGCGGGTTGGATCGGATTGAAAAAGAGACCGCTCTGAAAGCGTGGAAGCGCATGGCATCTCTGGCTTGGTTCGAAACGCTTCCAGCATCCGAGCGTGCTTCCCTGTTGGAAGGTTCGAATGTCGATGCCTTGTCGCTGATCCGTTCGAAAGAAGGATTTCGAGAAAAGGCTTATGCCGACACAGGCGGGCCGGATGGAAAACAGTTCTCGGGCTGGCGGGCCGGTTTTGGCTCCGACACAGTTACGCGGGCCGACGGGTCGATTGAAACGGTCACTGAAAACACAGTCGTGACGCGGGAAGACGCCGAGCGCGACCTTAAACGCCGGGAAGCCAATTCGCGTGTAAGTGCAATCAAGTCGATTGGCATTGACGCGTGGAATGCCATGCCGCCCAGAGCGCAAGCAGCTCTGACCTCGATCACTTACAACTACGGTGAAGTGCCGAAAAGGCTTCATGCGGCTGCCAAGTCCGGTGATCTGGAAACACTGGCAAATGCGGTGCTTGGTTTGGCTGGTGACAACGGCGGGGTCAACAAAGCACGGCGGGAACAAGAGGCTGCAATCATCCTTGGTGTCGCGGCAATCCCGAATGCCTCGCCCGAGGTTCAAAAGCGGCTGGACACTCTGAGCTATGAAGATCAGGTCAAACTGTACGATCAAGCGCAGTCAGATCTTGTGAGCGTTGCGGCTGACCGAATGGACGGGTTCCGGCTTCAGATTGCCACCGACCCGCTGTCAGTGGAACGCCAGCAAATCCTCGCCGATCCGATGCTTGATGACGGTCAAAAGGCCGTGCTGATCAAAGCCCATGATGGCGCTTTGAAGAGCGGCGAGCGGCAGCGTGAAGCGATTGATTGGGCGAACGCGCCACAGAAATCAAACCCTCTCGACCCGGAGGCGCGCAAGTCAGCCGAGCTGATGTTCCAGCAAGCTACGGAAGCCGGGGCCGATCCGGATGCAGTGGCGCGAACTCTGGTGTCGGGAAAGGGCGTTGTAGCCCGGCCTTACGTCAACATGATCCGGAACGGCTTGAACAGCCGCAATGCGCAAGAGGTTGGGCAGGCTTACCGGCGCGCGGTGGATCTTTACGGGATCGATGAGCAAGCGGTTGTCGGCGCGGAAAATGGTGTGGCTCTCGAAGAAGCCGCGCTCAAATGGCGCTTTTACCGCGAAAATATGGGGTTTAGCGAAGACGAAGCCGCGCAGCACTTGGCGGAATTGAACAGTCCGGACGCGCGAGAGCGCAGAAAGCTTCTGCTGGAAAGCGATGAATACAAGGCGGCCGATAAAAAACTGGATGCCGGGACGATTGCGGGCTTGTTCGATGAAGGCTGGTTGTCGTTTGCGCCCGATGTTGGATCGAACCCCAAAGCGGAAATCTATGCGGTTGGCGAGTTCAAGAGGATCTATGCCGAGACATTTGCTGAAACCGGGGGTGAGCCGGACCTTGCAAAAGAGCTTGCGTTCAAACGGTTCTCTCGTAGCTGGGGTGTCTCTGACTATTCGGCGCATGGTGACGGTGTCGTTATCAAATACGCCGCGGAAAATCTGCACCCGCCGATTGGTGAGAGCCATGAGTATATCAGGGATGAGGCGCTTGCTCTGCTCGAGGAAAACGGCGTGGACGCAAGTGAGGTTTTTCTAGAGTTCAACCCGACCTACACATTGCAGGACATGCGTTCCAGCGCAGGCAATCAAGCGCTTGGTCCCCGGATGACCCTGCAGTACCGCAGGGGAGAAGACGGTCCGCTTGAATATTGGCCGGTTGCCTTCCGGGTTGATGTTGCCGGGGCGCATGCTGCTTTCGAACAGCAGCAGGAAGACGATCAGCGCGCACAAATCGAGCGTTGGCGGGCAGAGCGAGACCGTAAGTCGGCAGCTCCCAGCCGATATGAACGCCAGAAGAATCGCGGTGCCGGATCAAAGCCGGACAGCGAGATACTGAAAGAGGCCGGAATTGCGCTGAAGAGCGGAGCCGCGGCAGTGCCCGGATAGGGCGTTGCAGCCGATGGTATGACGAAATCAAAATGGGCTTTGAAGATGAATAAACAAGACTTGGTCACCGTGCCTGTTGCTGCTGGAGCAATTGCGTGGCCAAACATTCACGGTGTTGTCGAATTCGCGGCAAGGGAAGCGCAATTGATGTTGCCGCTTCTCGGCGCACTTTGGCTGGTCGTTCAGATTGTCGCAAAAATTCACAGCACATGGATTAAGCCAAGGCGTTAGCGCCTTGGTTGGTGGTTTAAGGCTGCACCAACGGCGGCTGAGCGGACAAACCTGCCTCTGGATCATATCAATCCAACGTCTGCTTTCGGCTAGCCCGACGCGTGTATGGTTAATTATGTTGAGTTAGATTGGGCACTTTTCACAGGTGCCTTTAGATTCAATCCGCAAAAATAGCCCAACTGAATATTATGATAACCGCCATTGCGCCGGAAAATGCAAAGACCTGTTTCAACCAAAAGAATACAATTCTGCCCTTATACGCCAGGGTATTACTGTTATACGAAAAATTGCTTTCCCTACGACGTAGTGCGCCATTCACAGAAAAATAACCACAAAGATACTGAAGGTAGTCACAGAGTATTGTCAGGCATCCGGATAAACCTGAAAGGTTGAGAACATATTCATTATGCGCCTGAATATTTGTTGAAAGAGAATTGTCGGAACCATGGATTGTAAAAACTAAGGCAACCAATCCAAATCCGATAAACCTACTGGTTTCACCAATTCGGCCGCTCGTTTCTTTCTTGTCAACAAAACGCTCTTTTCGAATTTCAAAGTGCCTTTGTTGTGATTCCTCTTGGCTCATTTGACTGCATCTTACCTAAATGAAGGTCCGGGGTCGTCTGTGTCTCCATCGATGTTGACGGCGGATCGACGTCCATTTTTTGTTACTTCGACATCAAATGCTACTACTTGACCTTCCTCAAGACCAATTAGACCAGCTCTCACGACAGCACTTATATGTACAAAAATATCAGGGCCACCCTGGTGAGGTGTGATAAACCCAAATCCCCTTTTAGCATTCCAAAATTTGACTGTACCTATCTGCAAACCTGCCCCTTCCCAGTTTTCAGCACAACTAGAAAAATTTCACCACAGGCATCTCGGCCACACAATACATTTCTCAGAATTGTTGAGATCCTGATATGTCCATCCAGGCTCGTCAGAACGGATCCTTCGCTCAACAGAGCATTTGAAGTGCTGAACTAAACTTCTGAACCTAGTTGCACAACGTCCGAGATCTGCAACTGAATTGCACGCCGCGCTATGCCGTTAACTTCTTTGCGGTTACGAACGCAGTTGATAAATCCATGACATTTAGAACAGGAAGCGAACATCTAGACAGAACGCAGCATATTTCAATAAGGACTCGGAGCTGCCATTCGCTGCATAGCGTCATCACTAGGCCGAGGTTGCAACCTGCTAGCAACTCATTGGTTCCCAACAGGTGTGTCTTGCAGTTCGAGGGATACTATCCGCTGCTTTAAAAAAATGGAAACTCAAGCTTTTTGTGCCTCTTTATTTCCTTCGAGACGAGGAGCAAAAAGCTCGCCCTAAGACCGCAAATAGTGAGTTTCTGAGCGGTTTCTGAGCACAGAAAAAAAGCAATATCAGATAAGTTATTGAAATGTTTGGTCGGGCAGGCCGGATTTGAACCGACGACCCCTTCACCCCCAGTGANTTCGCTGCATAGCGTCATCACTAGGCCGAGGTTGCAACC
Source organism: Labrenzia sp. OB1 (assembly GCF_001624695.1). GTDB lineage: Bacteria > Pseudomonadota > Alphaproteobacteria > Rhizobiales > Stappiaceae > Roseibium. The sequence goes on from NZ_JSEP01000032.1 coordinate 11,537, forward strand.
TGCTAGCAACTCATTGGTTCCCAACAGGTGTGTCTTGCAGTTCGAGGGATACTATCCGCTGCTTTAAAAAAATGGAAACTCAAGCTTTTTGTGCCTCTTTATTTCCTTCGAGACGAGGAGCAAAAAGCTCGCCCTAAGACCGCAAATAGTGAGTTTCTGAGCGGTTTCTGAGCACAGAAAAAAAGCAATATCAGATAAGTTATTGAAATGTTTGGTCGGGCAGGCCGGATTTGAACCGACGACCCCTTCACCCCCAGTGAAGTGCGCTACCAGGCTGCGCTACTGCCCGAACGGACCCTACCTAGCTTGTTCGTCTGCCGAGCGCAAGCCGCTTGTTGCGGTGGCTGTGGCCGGACTCGAAAGATACGCGGAACGCCGTGCTGAAAGCTGTTTGCGGTGCTGCCTGCGCTCCATCCTGTCCGTCGCGATCATGCCCCAGGCGAGGCCGTAAAGCATGTACATGTGCCGCCAGTGATCGGTGTCGATGATCACCGACAGGATGAGATGACCGGCAAAAACCGCGAAGATCGACTGGGTGAACGCCGTCCACGGCCGCGACTTGAACAGCAGCGGCACCATGGCGAGAAGCGTCCACAGCGCCAGGACGATGTAAATCGTGCCGCCGAGCCAGCCATAGGTCGTGAAGCCCTTCAGGTAGACATTGTGCTCGTCTTCGGGAAAATACTTGTTGAATTCCATCGCGCCGATGCCGAGCGGGTGTTCCATCACCATCTGAAAGCCGAGCGAATAGCGGGCGAAGCGGCCGAGGCGGGCGCCGTCATAGTCCTGAACGAGCCGGGCGCGCTGGTCGAACATGGCGGACACCGTGTCGATGGACAGAGCCGCCGCGATCAGGGCGGCGACGGCGACAATTCCCGCCAGACCCAGAAACACCAGCCGTGCGCGCTGTCCGGGCCGTTGCTCGGTCACCAGCGCCAGCACATAGACCAGCAGGACGGCGGCGATCAGAAGACCCCAGGCTCCGCGCGAAAAGCTCAGGAAAATCCCGAGCAGCAGGATGGCGAGCGGCACCAGCAGGTGCAGGTTTTTCAGGACGGAGTCTTTCAGGAGCCTCTGCAGCAGGAGGACGGTCGGCAGGACCAGGAACGGGCCGAACACATTCGGGTCCTGAAAGGTGCCGCGGGCACGGTCGTAAAGCGTGAAATACCCGGCGCCCGGAAACAGATGAAAATAGCCGGCGATGCCGATGGCGGCCACAAGAACCGCGCTGATCGTGTAACCGCTCTGGATGATCCTGAACCTGCCCGGATCGTCCGCCAGAACGGCAGCGTAAAAGATGGCCGTGACCGCCAGAAAACCGGAGATGGCGATATACATCATCGCTTCGCCCATTTCCCGGGCCATCGGGATGGAGGCCATGCCGCCGGCGATATAGAGCATCATGCAGATGATCAGCGGTCCGAACTCGCGCCGCAGCTTCAGGCCGCAGGCGAGCCAGATGACGGTGACGAGCGCCATGTAGAGTTCATAGGGTGCCGGTTCCTCGATGACAAAACCCGACAGGAAGGCCGCCAACCACAGGGCACCGTTGCCCAGGCTCCTGGCCGGAAGGACGCCGGGCGCACGCGCGAACTGCGCGCCGCCATAAGGGGCGGCCGCGAGGTTCAATAGGCGTTCTCCGTATTGAACAGCCGGAACGGTGTCAGCAGCAGGATTTTCAGATCGAGCATGATCGACCAGTTCTCGATGTAGTAGACGTCGCACTCCACCCGGTTCTGGATCTTCTCAGGCGTGTCCACCTCGCCGCGCCAGCCGTTGATCTGCGCCCAGCCGGTAACACCGGGTTTCACCTTGTGGCGGGCGAAATAGCCATCGACCACATCGTCCCAGGTCTTGTTGTCTGTATGTGCGTTGACGGCATGCGGGCGCGGCCCGACCAGTGACAGTTTGCCGGCCAGAACGTTGAAGAGCTGCGGCAGCTCGTCGATCGATGTCTTGCGGATGAAGCGGCCGACGCGTGTCACGCGCGTATCGCCCCGGGTTACCACCTTTTTCGCGTCCGGATCGGCCTGTTCCGTATACATGGAGCGGAACTTGAGGATCTCGATGATCTCGTTGTTGAACCCGTAGCGCTTCTGTCTGAAAAGGACAGGACCCTTGCTGTCCAGCTTGATGGCGATCGCCGCGGCGATCATCACCGGAAACAGGGCCACAAGCGCGAGCGTTGCGAACACCAGATCGAAGACACGCTTTCCGACCATGTCCCAGTCGGCAATCGGCTTTTCGACCACATCGACAAATGGCACCGTGCCGATGAAGGATGCGCCGCGGTTGCGGAAACGGACCTTGTCGGTATGGGCGGACAGACGGATATCGACGGGCAACACCCAAAGCTTCCGGAGCAGTTCCAGAACCCGCTTTTCGGCGCGCAGCGGAATGCAGACGATCAGCATGTCGATGCGGGCCAGCCGGGCGAATTCGACCAGTGCGTTGATGTTGCCGAGCTTCGGATAGCCCGCCACAACCGGCGGAGATCTGTCGTTGGACCGGTCATCGAAGATGCCGCAGATGCGAATGTCGTTGTCGGCCTGGGCTTCTATGTCATGGATCAGTTCGGCTGCCGCCGTGCCGCCCCCGACGATGATGGCGCGCCGTTCCAGGCGGCCGGAATTCATCCAGTGGCGCACCAGCAGAAAGACAACCAGTCGCGACGCGCACAGGCCTGTCAGGCCGAGAGCGAACCAGGAACCTGCCCACGCATCGGGAAAATCGGTCCCGAGGCCTGTCGTGGACCTGAGAACCGCGAACATGGCGAAGACCATGGTCCAGCCGGCCGCAACGCGTCCGAACTGCGACAGACCCCGGCGCATGACAGGAACCTGATAGCAGTCGGCAGCTTGAAAAAAGGCTAGAGCGAACAGGATGGACATCGCGACCGCGAAGCCCTGCGTCAGACTGAAAGCAATTTCGCTCGAACCGGCGATGGCGGCGATGAGCGCGGTCGTTGTTATCAGGACAATATCCGTCAGGCGGAGCAGGCCTGTCAGCACCGGAATGGAGACACCCTTGCCGCCAAGACCGGACGCGATCTCGCTGGCTTCGGCGGTCAGGCCACTGTGAACCGAAGCCAGTGTTTCGACGTTTGTCGATCCGGTGATACTGCCGACTGTCTGCCGCAAGTGTTTTTCCAGCTGGCGCTGCAAACCGGCGCCATCGCTTACAGGGAGAACCGGATCGGTCGTTTCGAAAGCCTGGTTGCTCATCAGCGGTTGCTCGATCTGGCATAGACGGCCTGACCGCTACGGCTGGCTGCCGGGCCTTCCGCCGTCGGGGACACGGCCTCGTCGACTGGCGTCAGCCCCTGAACATCCTGGTACAGCGTGGTGATCCGGTCGTTCATCAGATCGGTGGAGAAGGTCGCGGCAAGGCATCTTTGCAGTTCTCCGGCCTCCCGTTCCATCCGCGCAGGATCTTCAAGCGCTTCTTCCATGGCGACCGTCAGCTTGCCGATATGCCCGGGTTCGATCAGCCGGCTGGCATAGCGACTGAAGATTTCCGGGATACCACCGACACGCGTCGCGATGAGCGGGCGTTGCGCCGCGATCGTTTCCAGCACGATGTAGGGCATGGCCTCGGCGCGTGAGGGAATAACAACGTTCCGGGCAAGCTTGAACGCTTCGCGTGCGGGCAGGGCGCCGTGAAACGTGATGGCGTCCTCCAGACCGAGTTTCCTGACCATGTTGCGGTAGCGCTCTTCCTGGGGGCCTTCTCCGACAATATGCGCCCGGGGCGCGGCCCCGGTCTTCAGGCGGATGTTGTAGAGCGCCTCTATGAACAGGTCCGGGCCCTTCAGGTCGCGGAGCATGCCGATATACAAAAAGTCCCCGGCGTCCGCGTTCACGGAGACCGGAGCGAATTCTTCCGGTGTCAGTCCGTTATAGACAATCCGCGACTTGGCCTTCGGGTGGCCGACCTTGCTCTCGTAGGCAGCCGATTCATAGTCGGAGACGAAGACAAGACCGTCCGTGATGCGGCCAAGAAGCCGTTCAAGGGAATGATAGACGCGCCCTTCGAGACGGTTCGGATCGTAGTGCAGGCTGCCGCCATGAGGACAATAGATGCGGGAGACCTTGCTTCCGAACAGCCTGAGACCGCTGCCAATCAGGCGGACATAGGCACCGCCCTTGGCACCGTGTCCGTGCAGAATGTCCGGATTGAGATCGCGAATGTGGCGGTAGATCGCCAGGGTCGCCGACAGGTCCTTTGGCGTAAGCTGGCGCTGCATGGGAAAGCGCGCCAGGCCAAGGCTCAGTTTCGGGCGCAGTTCCTCCAGGAACCGGTTGTCGAATGAGCTGCCAGTGCTGCTGTCGCAGATAAGTCCGACATCATGTCCGGCTTCCGCCTGGGCGGTGGCCAAATCGCGGATATGACGGAAGATTCCGCCAATCGGCGAGCGGACACAATGAACGATCCGCATTGGGTTCGTCGTCATGGTGCAGTATCCCTGTTACCACCCCCAGGTTTCTTCTGGGACCTGTGAGGTTCGGTAACTGCACCTTAGCAAAGGGAGGTGAGCTGCGGGTTAACTTACCATAATTCTAGAAATAGCGTTCGCGGACGTAAATTGTGTCCCCTGGACGCACAGGGTCCGAAATGGGCACACGTCCGTTTAGGATTTCGCCGTTGATCTGGCGGGTGATATCCACATCGATTTGCTGAGCCCTCGGGCTGAATCCACCCGCTGTTGCGATGGCATTCTGCACCGTCATGCCGGCCACATAGTTATATTGGCCCGAGCTTTGCACCTCACCCATCACGAAGACCGGTCGGTAGGTGTCGACCTCGACGGAGACGTCCGGATCGCGGATGTAGCCCTGCCGTAATTTGGCGGCTATTTCCGCTGCCAGGCTTTGCTGGGTCTTGCCGCGTGCAGCGACGCTGCCCACCAGAGGGAAAGAAATATATCCAGCCTGATCAATGACATAGGTGTTGGAAAGGTCGTCCTGTCCGAATACGATGATGCGCAGCTTATCGCTTGAGTCCAGGCGATAAGGCTGTGTCAGCGTCTCGTGAAAAGCTGTTGGCGGCTGCCTGTACCCGCTGCATGCAGCGAGACCCAGGCAAAGACCCAGGACAAGAAGCGCTCTCATTCGCATATACGACTCTCCTACTATTCGCGGACAGCATCGCGCCTTATGGTTAATCGAGGATGAATGGAGAAAATCCGCCTGACTGCGTATCGTCAGAAATGCGTATGCATTAATTAACAAGCCAGTTTGTGCAATTGCATGTGCCTTAACCGATCGCTTACCCTAATTCGACATAGTTTGCCGGGATTGTGGAGATTCAAGTGATGAACGGCGCGCGGCAGACAGTTTCCGATGATGACATGGCGGTGGACCTGGGCGGTCTGCTGCGGACGATCGGCCGTTCCCTGGGCTGGCTGTTGCCGCTGACCCTGTTCGTGGCGGTCGCGGTGTTCCTGGGGCTGCAATTCGTCGCTCCCAAATACAAGGCCGAGGCCCGGATACTTATCGAGAGCACCGACAACAATTTCCCGGGTGGGTCGCGTGGTGTGGAAGAGGAAAGGGCGGTTCTCGACAGCGAGGGCGTCGCCAGCCAGGTCCAGCTCCTGATGTCCGCCGATCTGGCGCGACGGGTGGCGAACAAGCTCGATCTCGCGGCGATCCCGGAGTTCGACGCCAGGGGAACAGGCACGCTGATCAGCAATCTGATGTCCATGATCGGCCTTGGCGGAAGGACAACCGCCAACAGCACGGAAGAACGCGTCCTCAAGCACTTTTACGAGAACCTGCAGATTTACCGGCTGGAAGGCTCGCGCGTGATTGCCGTCGACTATCAGGCGGAAAATCCGGTTCTGGCCTCGCGGGTCGCCAATGCCATCGTCGATGAATATCTTTCCATTCAGTCCAGCGCGAAGCGGGCGACCACCGAGCAGGCCTCCGCCGCGCTCGAGCCCCAGATCGTCGAATTGCGCAAGGAAGTACAGGCCGCCCGCAAGGCCGTTTCCGATTTCAGGGCCCGGGCCGACTTGCTGATAGGCGCCGACAACATACCGCTCAATCAGCAGCAGCTTGCCGAGACAAGCAGCGACTATTCCGCTGCTCAGGCCAGCAAGGCCGAGGCGCAGGCCAAGGCCGACCTCATCCGCGAGATCCTGAATTCCGGCGGATCTCTGGAGAGCGCCAGTGAAGTCCTCGGGTCCGCGCTGATCCAGAGGTTGCGCGAGCGGCAGGTCGAAATCCAGTCGAACATTGCCGAGCTGTCCATCACGCTGTTGCCGAACCACCCGCAGCTCAAGGCGCTTCAGTCCCAGCAGAGCGATTACGACCGGCAGATCCGGAACGAAGCACGGCGGATTCTTCAGGGTCTGGAAAATGACGCCAAGGTCGCCAACCAGCAGGCGCTGGCTCTGGAACAACGTCTCAATGAACTCAAGACCGCGGCGGCGCGCTCGAATGCGGACCAGGCCCGCCTGAGTGAACTGGAGCGCGAGGCCAATGCCAAGGCCGCTCAGCTTGATCAACTGATGTTGAGCTATCAGGAAGCCGACTCCCGATTGCGGGCGCAGGTTCTCCCGGCCGACGCACGCATCATTTCCAGCGCGAGCGTTCCGGCCGAACCCTCTTCACCCAAGACTGTCTCCACCACGATCATCGCAGCGCTGGTGACCTTCATTCTGGGGTGCGCCTTCGTGCTGATGCGTGAATTCCTGAACGGAAATGCCCTTTACCGCATGAATGGCGCGGCTGACCTCAACACGAGGGATGCGCAGGCTTCGCCCCGAAATGAAGGAAACGACTGGGGACGCGGCTACTCTCAGTCCTTTGCGAACTATCGTATGGAAGAAGACTTCCGGCAGAGCTCGGCTTCGCCGGAGGTGCAGACGGAAGAAAAGCTGCCGATTGCCGCAAAAGAATCAGACGCGGCCACAGGGAAAACCCACGGGCTGCTGTCCCCCTTCAAGAAAGACCCGGAGCGGAAAAGGCGCCGCAGCGTGCGCTCGCGCGACGATCGTGGTTCTGCTTCCGATTGGGCTCCCGGCTGGGCGCGTAACTGGGGCAGGGGGGCAGGCAACCTTGACAGCCCCGGTGACAAAGACCCGGTGGCGCCGATTGACGAGCAGGAGCCTGTCGGCCGAGACGCGGCTGCCGGGAACACTGACATCATGGCGGCCGATGCAGGTGGGCCGGTTCCGACCACATTCGCGGAAGATGTCGAGGCCGCGGGACGGATTGTCGTGCTGAGCGTCGATGACGAGACGCTGTCGCACGACCTGGCATTCGATCTGGCTCGAAAAGCTGCGAAAGCGGGCAAGTCCGCGCTGATCATGGAAGTGTTTCCGGAACATCATGACAAGAAGGCAGCTGAAGGATTTTCCGACATCATCGCCGGCGACGCGCCGTTCGCGAAGGTGGTCTACAGGGACGCGGCCACGAAAGCTCATATCATTGAAGCCGGCCGTCTGGCGATCACCGATGCAATGGTCAATTCGGAGCGATTCAAACTGGCGCTCGAGGCGATCAAATCCACATACCAGACGATTGTGGTCGATCTGGGAGCCATCGACGGAACGCTTGCCAGCGCCCGCATGTTGAGTTTCGCCGACCGTGTCCTGATTGCGGCCAGCGCGCCCGATCACAGTCACGAACTGCAAAGCGCGGCCAACCTGCTTGCCCACAACACGGGGGCAAGTGTTGAAGTGGTGATTTCCGGAGAGACCGGTTCCGATCCGCGTCGCAACGACGACGGTCACGCGGCATAAGTTGAATATGTGAGCGTATTCAGCTCAGCCCGGCTTTCCACTTGCGCACACGGCGAACGAGCGGCCACAGATAGCCCGAATTGCGGATCGCGGACTTCATGTGAGTGCGCGACCTGTCGAGACCTTTTTTCAGGGCTCCCTTCCAGGTGAAAGCAATGAAGCTGTCCTTCAGGGAAACAGGATCGGCCCAGGCCTTCTTGTAGGGTTCTGCGCCGAGACCGAAATCGAGCATGTTCAGGCTCTTGTCCGCGCAGGCGCAGCGCAGAATTTCCAGAAACAGGATATTTCCGGGGCTGTTGGCCTCCATGTCGTCGTGGGAAATACTGTTGCTGTAGGAATAGATCGTGCCGGCATTCTCGAGGCACAGATAGGTGGCACGGATTGCACCTCCGACATCCAGGAACCAGACATCGAGCGGACGTCTTTCCGTGGTCGCATTAAGCAGACGCGACAGGAAGTCGACCGCGACGGGTGTCGAAAAGGCGTTGGGAATTCCTGCCTTTGCCGCCCGTTTCGTGCGCTGGTCCACAAAGGCTTCGAGACCCAGGCGGATTTCTTCCGGGGTCTGTGCCTTGACCACCTTGTAGTCCCCGACAGCGCGCAGCAGCCTTTCCTTGCGCAGCAGCTTCTTGCGGGCGGACTTGCTGTGGGTTTCCGTGAACAGAACCTGGAAATCCGAAGGCAGGGAACGCATGAACACCGGACTTGGACTTGGTGCGGCCCCGTGGAGCACGAGCGGATGCGGGCGGCCGAGCCAGCTTTCCGGCACATTGTGAAGCGCGAGGAGGTCCGCGCCTGCCTGCCTGCAGAGGCTGGAAAGAATTTCCTCGATCTCATCCGGGCCGGCTTTCGCATAGAAATCCGCGTCCCAGCATCCGGTATTCTGATTGCCGTTCTGATGTCCCAGGAAACTGAGCGTCCTGACACCGGCGGTAACTTCAGCCCCCATCGGCAGAAGAAGAACCGCTTTGTCTTCGCGATGGACAACGGCGATCGCCGGTTCAATCCCGTGCTCTCTGCCCAGGGTTTCATACCATGCAGAAACCCATTCAAAGGATTGATACGGGTTGGCACATCCCGTTTCCAGAAGATGTTGCCAGTCGGCCCTGGTGTCGGCAAGCTGAGTGAATATGGAGACTTTCAAAGCGGCGTCCTTGCCACCGAATGCCTGTCCGGCTGTGCCGGAAGAGGCGGAAGGTATCGGGGTGTCGATGTGAGACAAACGATTTTGAACGAGCATCGGAACGCACTGGAAGTGTTGCTGGCGGATCGGGCGAAGTCTCGCTAGATTTAGCAATAAATATTAAAGAAACCGTGCCTAACTGGTGTCCGTTTCAAGTTTGGGTGTCTCAAACGCATGGGCTCACGTCACAACGCAATATCGCAGGCTTTTGGCGTCCTTGAAAAAACAGGGCTCAGCCGGTTGCTGGCTCCGTTCACCCGGGGCTGCGGCGCGATTTTCATGATGCACCATGTCCGGGCCGCGCGGCTGGACGCTTTTCAGCCCAACGGCCACCTTGAGATCACGCCGGAATTCCTGCGCCTTGCCGTTGAGCGCGCGCGGGCGAACGGTTACGAGATCATCGCACTCGATGAGGCCGTCGATCTTCTGAAAACCGGCTATGGGGACAAGCGTTATGCGGTCCTGACCTTCGATGACGGTTATCGGGACAATCTCGAAATTGCCTATCCCGTCCTGAAGGAGCTTGAGGCGCCGTTCACGGTGTTCGTCGCAAGTGGACTGGTCGACCGGTCAACAGAGCTCTGGTGGGTCGCGCTTGAGCGTATCATTGCCGAAAACGATGAGGTCGTCTTCTCGGGAGGCTCTGAAGCGGGCGGTGTTCCGTGCAGGACACTTGCGGAAAAAGAGGCCTGCTTCGAACAACTGGTCAATCACCTGACGCTCGAGGTCAGTGAGTTTGACCAAAGGAAAATCATCCGCGCGCTGTGTGAACACTATGAGGTCGATCTGCCAGCCCTTGCCGATGAGCTGGTGATGAATTGGGACGAAGTCCGTCAACTGGCTTCGGACCCGCTTGTGACCATCGGGGCTCACACGCACGATCATTTCGCTCTGGCGCGTCTGGACGCTGACGCGGCGCGTGCGGACGTTCTCAAGGGCGTGTCACGCCTGGAACATGAAATCGGCATGCGGCCAAAGCATTTTGCCTATCCATACGGATATTCGCAGGCCGTCAGCCTGCGCGATGCGGATATTCTGCGCGAAGTCGGGTTTGCCTCGTCGGTGACGACGGCGCCCGGTGTGCTTCAGTCGGTGAACGCACGGGATCTGATGATGCTCCCGCGGGTCTCTCTGAACGGGCATTTTCAGGACGGGTCGGTGGTCGACCAGTATCTGACCGGCGCGCCCTTCGCGCTTTACCGGGCGGCCCGCTGGGCAGCCTCGGGCTTCGGCCTCAGGTCGGGTTTTTCCCGCCTTTTTCCATCCACCAGATGATGGCGCCTGCCGGGATCACCCAGACCAATCCGGCAATCGCGAAATAGGTGAAGCGCACGAGCGTTGATGCGTTTTGCAGGGTCATGTCGCCGATCACCATGGCGATCAGGGCATAGACCACGACAAATACCACCAGAAGCACCATGCCTACGAATTTTCTGAATGAGGGAACCATATTGGAAGTGTGTCCGTGACCTGGCTGAACGAAAATGAGCGCTTGCATTTGCCTTCACATGAAAGTGGAAGCATCTGCCGGCGCTTATAGCCTGCTTGCCCGCCGGGTAGCAACGCCCGCAATAACCACAGGACATCTATTCATTGGGAAGAGAATTCAAGTTTGCTGGAGAGGCAGATTGCCGCAAAACGCGCCCGTGCACTTGCCGTTTCGCATTTGTCTCTATATTTCCGCACCTTGATAGCCCTGACTGAAAAAGAGGCAATTGGGCCGGAGAAGAAACATGACTGTAGCGGCAAGCACAAACGGTGTGGCGACATCCGTGTCTCCGGTCAGGCTGGCGCGCATAAGCCAGAACCGGAAACTGATCCGCTGGTGGCTTTATGGCGTGTGTGCATTGATCCTGGCCATGGTCGTCGTTGGCGGGGCCACCCGCCTGACCGAATCCGGTCTGTCCATCACCGAGTGGAAGCCGATCCACGGTGTCATTCCGCCGCTCAGCGAAGCCGAGTGGGAAGATGAGCTTGAAAAATACCGGCAGATCCCGGAATACCAGCTCATCAACAAGGGCATGAGCCTTGAAGAATTCAAGTTCATTTTCTGGTGGGAATGGGCGCATCGCCTGCTGGGCCGTTTCATCGGGGTAGCGTTCTTCGTGCCCATGCTCGGCTTCTGGGCCGCCGGCCGGATCGAACCCTGGTTGAAACCCAGGCTGTTGATCGGCCTGGCATTGGGAGGCCTGCAGGGATTTGTCGGCTGGTGGATGGTTGCGTCCGGCCTCGTCGAGCGGGTGGATGTCAGTCAGTACCGCCTTGCTATCCATCTGACGCTTGCGCTGGTCATATTCGCCTATCTGTTCTGGATCGCCCGACGCCTTGCGCCACTGCCTGACCCGGATCCCCATGAACGAGGGCGTCTCGCAGGCCTCAGTCAGCTGTTTCTCGGGCTTGTTTTCCTGCAGATGTTCCTGGGAGGCCTCGTTGCCGGTCTCAACGCCGGGCTCACGTTCAATACCTGGCCATTGATGGATGGGCGCATCGTTCCCGGCGGGTTGCTCCTGATGCAACCGGTCTGGCTCAACTTCTTCGAGAACGTGATGACCGTCCAGTTCCAGCATCGGATGACGGCCTATCTTCTGGTCGTGATCAGTCTCGTGCTGATGTACAGCACATTCCGGGTAAGCCGCCGCGCGGAACTGCGGCGGGCAGGGGCGCACCTGGGCGGTTTCGTTCTGCTGCAGGCGGTCTTCGGTATCCTGACCCTCGTATGGATGGTGCCTTTACCGGTCGCTCTGCTCCATCAGGGGTTCGCGGTGGTGGTTCTTGCCGCGTCGATAGATCATCTTGCCCTTCTGAAAGGGGCTTTCCCGATCCGGGAACAGGTGGCACGGACATAAAAGAGCCCGCCAGTTCGGCGGGCTCTGCTTTTTCGGCAAGGACCCGCGGGGTCAGCCCGTCAGTGCCTGGTCCAGATCGGCGATGATGTCGTCGACTTCCTCCAGACCGACAGAAAGCCGCACAACGTCAGGCCCGGCGCCCGCTATCGTTTTCTGCTCGTCCGTGAGCTGCCGATGCGTCGTGGAGGCCGGATGGATAATCAGGCTGCGAGTGTCCCCGATGTTGGCCAGATGCGAGAACAGCTCGACCTTGGACACCAGATTGACCCCGGCTTCATAGCCGCCCTCGACACCGAACGTGAAGACCGCGCCTGCGCCCTTGGGCATGTATTTCTGCTGCAGGGCATGATGTTTGTCTTCAGGCAGCGCGGCATAGGAGACCCAGTTGACCTTGTCATGGGCCGACAGGTGAAGCGCCACCTTCTTGGCATTGTCCGAATGGCGTTGCATGCGCAGCGGCAGCGTCTCGATACCGGTCAGGATCATGAAGGAATTGAACGGCGAAATCGCCGGGCCGAGGTCGCGCAACCCGAGCACCCTGCAGGCAATCGCGAACGCGAAGTTGCCGAAAGTTTCATGAAGAACCACGCCCTGATATTCGGGCCTTGGCTGGGACAGAAGAGGGTAGTTGCCGCTTGCCGACCAGTCGAAGCTTCCGCCATCGACGATGATGCCGCCCATTGAATTGCCATGTCCGCCCATGAACTTGGTCAGCGAGTGCAGGACGATGTCCGCGCCGTGCTCGATCGGGCGGCACAAATAGGGCGTTGCCATCGTATTGTCGACAACCAGTGGCACACCCTTGGCTTTGGCGAGCGCCGCAATTGCCTCGATGTCCACGACGATACCGCCCGGATTGGCGAGGCTTTCAATGAAGATCGCGCGGGTTCTGTCGTCAATTGCCGCTTCAAAGGTGCTGAGATCCGCTGGATCTGCCCATTTGACGTTCCAGCCGAAACTCTTGAACGAGTGGTTGAGCTGATTGATCGAGCCGCCGTAAAGCTTGTTCGCCGCGACGATATTGTCCCCTGGCTGCATCATGGAGTGGAAACACAGGAGCTGGGCGGAATGGCCCGAGGCGGTGGCAAGCGCCGCGGTTCCGCCTTCAAGCGCCGCAACCCGCTCTTCCAGAACGGCGGTCGTGGGGTTGGTGATCCTTGTGTAGATGTTTCCGAAAGCCTGAAGACCGAACAGGGAAGCAGCGTGATCGACATCGTCGAACACGAAAGACGTCGTCTGGTAAATGGGGGTGGCCCGGGCGCCCGTCGCGGGATCGGGCGCCGCACCGGCGTGAATGGCAAGGGTTGAAAAACCCGGAATCTTGTCGCTCATCGAAAAACCTCCCTGTTTGAATTTCGGCCAGTTTGGCCGAAGCGGGAGGGAAGTCAAAGCAGGAAATTCCGGTTTTGGCGATCAAGGGAAAAAAATTTAGCGTCAATAGCTTAGGAGAGATCGACAGGGTCCCGGCAAGCGCGGTTTCAACGAATTCCCGTCTATCGGCGGTCAACCCTGACGGTTGGGCCGTCGTTTCCGGATATCGGCTTTCGCCAGAAAATAGACACCAAACAGCAAACCGGTGGCCAGCAAAGGCAGGCACCAGGCCAGCGGGGCGGTGTTACCGAGCACGGTGAGCATGACAGTCTCCACGGACGTTCTTATTTGCTTTACAAGACTATTAACCGGATGGCGATGTAAGTTTTAAGAAGAAATACAGGGAATTTTTCAGCTAATTAGATTAAAACTTGAATGAATGCGCCTGGAACGCCGCGTGTCAGTCCGTCACGTCCGTTTTGCTGCAGCCGGTCTTGTCTTCCGGTGCCACGGGACCGGTATTCCGCATCGGGAAGGAATAGGCTTTCCGGCCGCCCTTCCGGTCCATCCGGATCAGCACAAGCAAGCCTGTGATCAGGGCAAGAAACGCAAGGCCTGAGTATATATTGAACATTTGCAGAATTCCCCGGCAAATCTTCCGATAGCATCAGAACCAAATGTGGCTCAGGTGCTGTGCATTCTGACGATGACATTAGCAGAAACACGCATAGGTTGAAAAGTGCAGGAAAATTCATTCTTGTGGATTTCGGCGCAATACCTCGATCCTGAGAGAGGCTTCGATTTCAGCGAAGCATGCGGCCACGGCGGTTTCGATCTTCGGACCCTGTTTGCGATGGAGGGTCTTCCGGTGCCCAGTGTTCATCACGCTCGGCGAAGGGGGACCCGGGCTCGGCGCGGTGGACCACCGCGAACAACAAGAGAGCAATCAGGCCGGCCATGGCCATCAAAACCCATTCCATTGCGGTAAACAGGGTCGGGTCCTGTGTCATCTCACGCTCTCCAGCAAACAAATCCAATCGGGAGTCCGGCAGGAGCGAACCCGGTTGAAAAGCTATCCGGCGCATATTGTGCGAAGCTGGTGCAAACTTGACGTCTGATGCGCTAACCCGGTTTTTTCCCGGCAAGACCACGGTGCTGGAAGCCGGACTTGAGGGAGGGCCGTTTGGATGAGAGGGTTCTGGAATTGACGCCTGCCCAGCCGATCTCACCGGATAAGCGGCCGTATTCTATCTTGGGGCAGCGGTCCATGACGATCTTGATGCCGGCGGCTTCCGCCCGTTGCGCGGCTTCATCGTGGCGCACGGTAAGCTGCATCCAGATCGCCTTCGGCAGGTTTCCTTTGGCAAGAACCTGGTCGACAATCTGTCCTGCGGCTTCCGAATTGCGAAAAATGTCGATCATGTCCGGAACACCCGGCAGATCGTCGAGAGACGCGTAGACCATCTGTCCCAGGATTTCCTTGCCTGCCTGCCCGGGATTGACGGGCCAGACCTCGTAGCCCTTGGACAGAAGATACTTCAGAACAAAATAGGACGGCCGGACCGCGTTGGCGCTGGCGCCGACCATCGCGACGGTTTTCACCTCGTCCAGGATGCTCTTGATATAGGCGTCGGAATAGGTGTCGTGATTCATGCGCTGGAGATCCTCCGGTGGGCCGCGCTATCCAATGCGAATTACGGTCACGCTGCAAGAGTGAAGCGGCACGCAAAGAGTCACAAGCAGCAAAGTTTCGCGAAGAAGTGTGAGGAAGGCGGGGCGGGTTTGGTTCGACAGGGGAGCGGGATGATGCGGCGGCGATCCGCGTCTGATCCGTCCCGAATTCCTTGCGGACCATCAGCTGTCAGTCCACTCCGGCTTGCGCTTTTGCAGGAAAGCCGAGATCCCTTCTTCGGCATCCCTTGCCATCATGTTGTCCACCATGGTCTGCGCCGCAAAATCATAGGCCTCGGAAAGCGGCATTTCGAGCTGGCGGTAGAAGGCTTCCTTGCCGATCCGGAGAGTCTTGGCCGATTTGGATGCAATCATCGACGCATACTTCTGAACGACCGGTTCAAGATAGTCCGCCGCCACGATCCGGTTGATGAGGCCAAAATCCTTGGCGGTCGAGGCATCGATGCTTTCGCCGGTCAGCAGCATTTCCATGGCCTGTTTCGGCGCGACGTTACGGGAAAGGGCGACCATGGGCGTCGAGCAGAACAGACCGATATTGACGCCTGGTGTGCAGAACGTCGCCGTATCGATGGCGATTGCCAGATCGCAGGAAGCGACAAGCTGGCAGCCCGCCGCCGTGGCGACACCTGTAACGACTGCGATCACCGGTTTCGGCAGGCCGACGATCTGCTGCATCAGATCGGAACATTGCCGCATGATCCTTTCATAGGTGGCCTTGCCGCCATCGTCCTCGGCCCGTGCGGCGGTCAGCTCCTTCAGGTCGTGTCCGGCGCAGAACACCTTGCCTTCCGCACCGAGCAGAATGACGCGCACGTCCGGATCTTCCGCCGCCTTTTCCAGTTCGCCGGAGAGGGCGGTCATCATCTCCGAGGACAGGGAGTTCATGCGGTCCGGGCGTTGCATCACGATCCGGTAGACGCCTTCATGCAGAAGGGTCGCAAGCATGGGTTTCTGAACGTCGTCATTTGCTGCGGTGTCGGACATGGAGCACTCCCTGCTGATCCTTGTTGCTGCCGGTGTTATAGCCGATGTGCGCCGCACCGCGATAGGCAAGGTGCGATGACCCGCCGGCCGATCACAGATCGTTTATCGGCAATGGAGCTCAAGCCGCTGGCAGTTCTGCCATGATCGGCTATCCTTTCAGCCATGTGCAGGCCTGTTTCCTTCCGCTTTTTCTTCTGCGCACTTCTGGGCGTCTTTCTTGCCCTGTCTCCAGCCAGGGCAGGGGAAAAGGTGGATGTGGCGCTCGTCCTCGCGGTTGATGTGTCGCGTTCCATGTCTCCGGAAGAACTTCTTATCCAGCGCAAGGGGTATGCGGCGGCGATCTCCAGCCCGGAAGTGGTACGCGCCATTGAGCTCGGCGCTTATGGCCGGATCGCGATGATGATGTTCGAATGGGCCAATGACGGCCATGCCCGAGAGATCGTCGCATGGTCGGTTATCGAAAATCAGGCCGATGCATTCGGGTTCGCCGAAAAGATTCTCGCCGACACCACATTCGGCCAGCGCCGGACTTCCATATCGGGCGCCATCCGGCACGCCGCCGCACTTTTGAAAGAGGCGGACTATTCCGCCGACAGGCGTGTCATCGATATATCGGGAGACGGCCCCAACAATCAGGGAACCCCGGTCACCCTGGCGCGCGACACAGCGGTGGAAAGCGGTCTTGTCATCAACGGCCTTCCGCTGATGACAAGAGGCGGTGTCGGTTTCCAGTTCAACATTCCGGATCTGGACGAATATTACCGGCGCTGCGTCATCGGCGGTCCGGCAAGCTTCGTCATCCCGGTTAATGACTGGGCCCAGTTTCCCGAGGCCGTCCGCCGCAAGCTGATCCTGGAGATTGGCGGCCTCACACCGCCCGAAGCGCCGAGGATCATTCCGGCGCAAATCACCTTCGGGGAACCCTATGATTGCCTGGTCGGAGAAAAGATCTGGCGCAAGATGCGCGATCAGTATTTCTGGGACCAATAGGCAGCAACCATGTTTTCGCACACTATGGTTTCGCGATATCGGCCGGTTTGAGGATCATGGCTTTTGACAAGGCAGGCGTCACGATTGGCGCGGGCATGTCGCGTTAAATTGAATTGAAGGAAATCGTCCGAACGCATTTGCAATGCAAACGCTGCCTCCGGCGTCCTCCCGCAGCCATGAACCCGCTTGAACGCGGCACGTTCTAGCCGCCGTTTCGCCGTCGTCTGCGCCGTTCGCCACCGGAGCCTTCCCCTTGTGCAGGCGTTTTTCGCGCCGGAATCTCAACGGTTTGTCTCAGGTGCGGGAAGGGATCGACCTTGTTCGGCAGCGCCATGGCGTTGATGAAATGCTCCTGGAACCTGGGTTCCAGCGCGGTTTCGATCTTTTCGATGTCCCGAACGGTCTGTTCGACTTCGCGCCGGTGGCCACGGTTCAACAGCGCCATCCGCGCGCCGGTTCCCGCCGCGTTGCCGACACCGGCAACACCGTCCAGCGGGCAATCCGGGATCAGGCCCAGGATCATCGCGTATTTCGGATCGATATAGCTTCCGAAGGCTCCGGCAAGGCGAATACGGTCGAGCCGGTAAGTGCCGAGCTTGTCCTGCAGCAGCTTCACACCGGCATAAAGAGCACCCTTGGCAAGCTGGATCGCGCGGATGTCGGTCTGCAGGATGGAGATCTCCACACCGTCATCCGCGATCACATAGGAGAACGTGCGGCCATGCGCCTGAACGCGCGATGTTCGCTCCGCCATCGCGCCGTCGATGACGCCATCCTCAGTGATGAGCCCCGCCAGAAACATCTCGGCCACCGCTTCGATAATCCCGGATCCGCAAATGCCGGTGACGCCGACACTGTCTATTTTCTCGGCGAAACCGTCCTCGTCCGACCATTCATCGACGCCGATCACCTTGAAGCGCGGTTCCAGCGTTTCCTTGTCGATGCGAATGCGTTCGATGGCGCCGGGCGCCGCGCGCTGTCCGGAGGAAATTTCCGCGCCCTCGAAGGCGGGACCGGTGGGGGAGGAGGCCGCGAGCAGGCGGTCCGTGTTGCCGAGTATGATTTCCGCGTTGGTGCCGACATCGACGAGCAGGGTAATGTCGTCGCGGCTATAGGGGCTTTCGGCAAGCGTCGCCGCCGCCGCGTCGGCGCCCACATGCCCGGCAATGCAGGGCAGCATATAGACCCGTGCACCGGGGTTGAGATCAAGGCCGAGATCGCGTGCGTTGAGCCCCATGGCGTCCGAGGCCGCCAGCGCGAAGGGCGCGCCGCCCAGTTCCACCGGGTCGATGCCGAGAAACAGGTGATGCATCACCGGATTACCGACAAAGGTTGCGTCCAGCACGTCGGTGCGCTGGGCGCCGACGTCGCCAACCAGTTTGTCGACCAGGGCGTTGATGGCATCGCGCACCGTCCTTGTGAGATCCGGCAGTTTGGCCGGGTTCATCTGCACATAGGAGACGCGCGACATCAGGTCCTCGCCGAAGCGGATCTGAGGGTTCGATGTTCCGGCCGAGGCGACGGTCCGTCCGTTTTGAAGATTGCACAGGTGAGCGGCGATGGTGGTGGAGCCGATATCGACGGCAAGGCCGTAGACCGCGTCCTTCTCGTCCGGCCAGAGCGCAACCACAACCGGGGCGGCATTCAGATCCTGATGGATCGCGGCGGTGACGTGCCAATTTCCCTTGCGCAGGAGTGGCTGGACCTGCGGCAGAAGGATGGGGTCGAAAGTGAGATCGGCAAAGCCGGTTTTTCTCGCAAGTGCTTCGCGCAGCCGGTCGATATCGCCGCGCGGTGTTTCCATGTCCGGTTCGTCAATCCCGATGCCGATCAGCGAGATGGCACTGTCCGGTTCAATATGCCGGGCTTCCGCCCGCTTGCGCACCACCTGACGGTTGGTTTGCGCATCGGTGGGAACATCCACCACCAGGTCGCCCAGGATCTTCGCCTGACAGGACAGACGCCGGTCGGCGGCCAGGTTGCGCAGACTGGCATAGCGGTTCTCCGCCTCGCTCGCGCCTTCAAGGTTTTCCGCCGAACTGGTCAGGTTCTCCTTGGCAAAGGTGCCCTCGGACACGGAGATCTGGCAGCGCCCGCAAATCCCGCGCCCACCGCACACCGATTCCACGTAAACCCCGAGCGACCGCGCCGCGTCGAGCAGCGGCGTGCCCAGCGGAAACGTTCCCCGGCGGCCACTGGGCTGGAAGACGACTTTGGCGAGTTTGGCGGTTTCGGTCATGGCTGCGATTTTGTCTGTCCCGGCGTAGTCATAAGTTTTTTCGGAGTGTTACCCCCATCCCAATCCCGCCCCACAAGGGGGAAGGGGATACGGTCGGTGTTGGTCTCAACCTCAACAGTCTCACCCAACATTCTGAATACATTTGAAGCACCGTCTTTCAACGCGCAAATCCCCTCCCATTGTGGGGAGGGGATTGGGGTGGGTGTCTCTTCCTTCACCGCAACAGCTCACAGTGCACTTTCCATTTCCGGTAGCTCACTCCGTCGCCCGTCGCCCTGCACGTCCGCCCCTGCGGCGGCCCCCCGCGGCTGCGGGAGTGTCCTGTGGCGCGGCGCTCGCCCCTGAAGCTGCCGGCTGATGATCCCGGTAAGTCCGGATCCAGGTCTGGCAGTTCGGATCGGTGCCGTTCAGCACGTTCGCGGCGCGCACCGCTTCCATTTCCTGCGGGCGGCAGGGGTTCATGATGGCAGAGGTCATGCCGGCGCCGATCACCATAGGTATGAAGCCCGCATTGATGCCGTGGCGGTGCGGCAGGCCGAAGGAGATGTTGGACAGGCCACAGGTCGTGTTGACCTTCAGCTCCTCGCGCAGGCGGCGCAGCAGATGGAAGACCTGCTTGCCTGCCGTTCCCATGGCACCGATCGGCATGACCAGCGGATCGACGACGATGTCATGCGCGGGGATGCCATAGTCGGCGGCGTGTTCGACGATCTTTTTGGCAACCGCGAAACGCACGTCCGGATCTTCGGAAATGCCGGTCTCGTCATTGGAAATCGCGACAACAGGCACGTTGTATTTCTTGATCAGGGGCAGGATCGCTTCCAGCTTTTCCTCTTCGCCGGTGACCGAATTGACAAGCGGACGGCCCTTGGCGACTTCAAGCCCCGCCTTGATCGCGGCGGTGACGGATGAATCGATGGATAAGGGAACATCCGTAAGCTCTTGAACAATCTCAAGAGTCTTGACCAGAAGCGGCGGTTCGGTCTCGTTCGGATTGACCGCCGTCACTCCCGCGTTGATATCAAGCATGGTGGCGCCGGCGGCGACCTGGGCCAGCGCGTCGGATCTGACTGTGTCGAAGTTGCCTTCAACCATTTCAGCGGCAAGTTTCTTGCGGCCGGTTGGATTGATCCGTTCGCCGATGACGCAGAACGGCTGATCGAAGCCGATAACGACTTCCCTGGTGGCGGAGGCGACGACGGTGCGGGTCATTTAGGCGCTTTCGGTGGCGGTCAGGGAGGAGGAAGGCGTTTGAAAGGACCAGCTCTTGCGGTCACAAAGCCAGTTGGAGGTCTTTTCGATGCCGCCGAACGGATAGACATGGATCTGTGCGAGTTGGCATTCCGGCTGGCTGATGAGGCGGGTTTCGAGCGGATCGACCATCGTTTCCGGATCGTAGCCAGCCAGCATGGAGACGACAGCCCCGCCTCGCTTTTTCAAAAAGTTCAGCGAGTTCTCGACGCCGGCGAAGGCCGCGTATTTGAGCAAGGTGGTCATTTTGGCAGGTCCGGCGACACCGACATGAATCGGGAACCTGTTGCCCCAGGCGCGAAGTTCGTCCAGCCACAGGCTGACGCGGTGCGGATCGAAGCCGAACTGTGTGACGATCCGGAACTCCGCGTCGCTGTTCGCGGCGATTTCATGCTTGCGGCTGAGGAAGGATCTGATCACCTCGGGACTGATATCCGGTGCTCCCTCGGGATGGCCCGCAACAGCGATTTTCCGAATCCCCAGCCTGTCGAAAAGCCCGGATTCCAGCAGGTCGACCGATGAGGTGAGGGGACCGGGAGTTTCCGCCTCGCCGGCGATTGCCAGCACTTCGGTGACGCCGGCCTCCCGGGTGAGACGCTTGATCCGCGTCTCGAATGCCTCGAAACTCGGATACCGGCGCGCGGCCATATGCGGCACGGCGATAAGGTTGTTTTCGCTCAACGTGCGGGCGGCGGCGACGATCATGTCTTCCGGAGCGTTGCCCAGATCGGTCACATAGACCTGAGTGCCTGCAGGAATATATGCAAGCAGTTCGGTCTTTTCGACCACCTGCCTGGGTGACATTTCGGTGGAGGCGGCAAGCCGCCCGGTCGCTGACGGGCGCTGATCACTCATTTTCCGTGCCTCCGCTTGCAAGCAGGGTTTTCAATCGCTCTTTCGGATAGGCTGCGGTGAGCTCGCTCAGGGCCGTTTCCGCTTCCGTTTCAAGATCGTCCGAGACGTCGACGGGGGCGGCGCGGCGCCACTCGGCCATATAGGCCTCGCTGTCCTTCGCGCCGATGCGCATGGCGCAGGCGTCGATCGCTTCCATGAAAACGGGGGGCATTTCCCGACGGGCGGATTTCCGGCCCTTTTTCACCAGGATCTGTGCCGGAATGTCCCGCCAATAGACAATGATCTTCTGCGCCATGGTCATTCATTCCTCTTGGGAACATGAATGCAGGAAACCCCGGTTTCCGGTTCGCTCGATAGCGTCAGAAACACATGAAAAAACGACTTGTCCCAAGGTGTTTTCAGGATGTTTCATGTTCCGGACCGGGGACCGAGAAACGGCGCCAGCAAGCCGTATCCGGTGCGGCGCATTTCAAACGGCAGCGACAGCCGTTCCGCGGCCCGTCGTGCGGCCTCTTCCAGAGCCGGGTCATCGGTCTGCGCGAGGTACAGAACCCGCGTATAATGGGCGAAGTACATGTCCCTGAGATGCGGGTGCCAGTCGAGACCGAGCGGTTCGATGACCATGGTCTGAAAATGCCGGGCGAGGAAATCCGTCAGGTAGAAGGTCCCGAGCTGGTCCTCCTCCATGCGATCGAAAGTGTCCGGCCCGGAAAAGAAGGCATAGCAGTGGGCGCCCTCGATCCGGCGCGTGCCGGTTTCCTCAAGAACCCTGTCCAGAAGTCCGCCGGTACCGCAATCGCCATAAGCGACCAGTATGTCCGAATAGATATCCCGGTTCATGAGGATGACGCGGCGCACCTCGTCGGGGATTTTCTCTGGTGAATTGTGCAACTGCGCGGGCAGGCAAGTGAGATCGACATGGTCGAGGCCGTTGATGTCGCGGATGGCGACGATTTCCCGTGCCAGGGCACCGCAGGCAATAACCAGCACACGGCCGATCCTGTCGTCCGCGATGTCGTCGTTCTCCAGTGGAAAGAGAGGCTCACCCGCACGCATGTCGGCAGCCTCCTGGAACATGGCTGTCAGCCCTTGTTGGCAAGCTGGTTGTGGCGGCGGGCAATCAGGTCCTTCGCCATCTCCACCGCGACCGCGGCATCCCGGCAGTAGCCGTCAGCACCGACAGCGTCACCAAATTCCTGGTTCAGCGGTGCGCCGCCGACGAGCACGATATAATCGTCCCGGATGCCCTTGGCCTTCATCTCGTCGATGACGACCTTCATGTAGGGCATCGTCGTGGTCAGCAGGGCGGACATGCCGAGGATGTCCGGTTGATGTTCCTCGATGGCTGCGAGATAGTTTTCGACCGGATTGTTGATGCCGATGTCGATCACTTCGAAGCCGGCGCCTTCCATCATCATCGACACCAGGTTCTTGCCGATGTCGTGGATATCACCCTTGACGGTGCCGATCACCATCTTGCCGACCTTCGGGGCGCCGGTTTCGACCAGCAGGGGGCGCAGGATGCCCATGCCCGCCTTCATGGCATTGGCCGACAGCAGAACTTCGGGCACGAACAGGATGCCGTCCCGGAAGTCGATCCCGACAATGCGCATGCCTTCCACAAGAGCCTTGGTCAGAACGTCATAGGGAGTCCAGCCGCGGCCCAGCAGGAGATTGACACCTTCTTCGATTTCCTCCTTGAGACCGTCGTAAAGGTCGTCATGCATCTGTTCGACGAGTTCGTCGTCGGACAGGGAGGCGAGATCGATATCGTCTTCGTCAGACATGGGCAGCTCCAAGGGGCGCGAGGGCCGGCAATCGTGATAAAACCTTATGCTGCAAGCCGGATTAGGCGATATCTCCAATGCGACACGGCAAGTCGTTTACGCGACAGGAGGGCTCCGGGGGCTAGTTCCCCAAGGGGTGCCGCGACCAGTATGGAAAGTGTCGCCGGTTCATTTGATGACGCCTGCAATCGGTCGACTGATGAGTAATACGGATGAAGTGCAACCGCGTGAGAGGTCGTCGGGCTGAAAGACGTGACTCGGCTTACAGGAGACGGTCACCAGGAGGTTATGGGTAACCACCCGATTGCCACCGCCTGCCTGACTTGAACCGATTATTGTAAGAGACGTGCATAACGACGTCGTTTGCGACGTGTCTTATGCGGGGTTGTCGATGCGTGGTGAAATTCTTGGAGTTGAGCGGCGAAGGCGGTGGCGAGATGAGGACAAGCTCGGGATCGTGATGTCGGTCGGGGTTGATGGCGCGACGGTGACCCAGGTTGCGCAGCGCCACGATGTGAGCCGACAGCAGATCTATACTTGGCGGCGTGAGCTGAAGAAGAAAGGATTGTGGTCGCCGGACGACGGCGCG
>NZ_JSEP01000033.1 GCF_001624695.1 Labrenzia sp. OB1
AGGCCCGGGACAAGGAGGCCAATTCCTGGGAGCAATCGTTCTCCGGATACCTCAAGGAGCACCGTGACGCCATGCTGCAGATCCACCGACGGTCCAGCTCCTGGGAGGAGCTGCATGAAGGGTTCGCGCTCTATGATGTAGAGCTCCGCAAACGCGGCAACGGCTTCGTCTTTCGGGATAAGAAAACCGGCACGATGGAAAAAGCCAGCAGCGTTGACCGCGAACTCTCCCGGAAAAGGCTGGAAGAGAAATACGGCCCGTTCGAACCGGACAAGCACGGCGGCAAACGAAAACCCAAGCAACAATACCGCCGCCGTCCGCTCGATCCGCGCCTTGAACGTCATCCAGCCTGGAAGCGCATGACAGGCGGCCAGAACGGAAAGCGGTTGTCCTGGCGCCGGTTTCTGGAGCAACAGGCCGGCGTCGATGCGGAGGCGCGCGAAGCGCTCGAGCTGCAGAAATCATACCTCCAGATCATCACCGGAAAGACCCCTCAAAAAATCCGCACCCGTCAAATTAGATCCCGGAAATCGAAAGGGATGTCCCGATGAGCTGTTTTCTCCGTCAGGGACGTTTACAATGCCATCAGCCGTACTGCAGGACCGCCGAGACCCTGTAATCCCGAGCCCTCGCTTGCCTTCAGACACTCCGGAACCGGGGAATTCCGGTTGTGGAGGTTGTAGCCAACTGGGCGTGTCGTAAAGTTTGTCGAGTTTACCGTGTCTTGAGATTTGGCTGTTGAAAGAAGGCGCCTGTTTTGGAATTTTGCGTCATGATTCTCTCTGCCATCTTTGAAAAATTGAAACGCCAATCGAAAGCCGATTTCAAAGGGCGGCAGTTCGAAGACTGCCTGAATGATTAGCTAGGCAGTCTCCTGGTATTTGCGCTATCCGCTGAGCTATCGGGACCTGGAGGAGATGTTCCTGGAACGGGGCTTTGAAGTGGACCCGCTGACGAAAACAGTAACTATCCAGAAGGGACACGAATTGGTCCGAATGGCATTTCATTTCGGCCAGGCAAGAATGGGAAAGGTGGACGAATAGATATTCCTTCCGATGGCGATAAACCACATGAAACACTTCACTACTAGGATCACAAAATGAATACGTATTCCTTTGAGTGGAATGAGAATGGCAAGCTGGTTGAAGAATTGATGAAACCAATTACTTCTATTACAGCTCATTTTGGCAAAGCCCAACGCCCAATATCGATTGATTTAGTCCGATCTGATGGGGTTGCTATTCAAATTAGGTCCAAAATGCGCGATATCGAGGAACGTCTAGAAGTAGGGACCTTAGTTTTTTCTATAGGTCCCAGTTCGAATGATGATGCAAAAGATATCTCTATTTTCCAAGACAGTGTGGTACTTGAAACTATTGAGGTATTAGTCCTTGTTTACTCTTATGCGGAATTTGAGTTTTACTCGGGCATAATACTGAAGTTTTCAAATGAACAAGAATTTATGGTAGTATGTGGGGATAATCCTTATACATTGACGTTTTCTATTGATAAAGGGGAAACTCTCGCGTTTCCTTCTGAGTATCAAATAGATAATTACAAACTGCGAAATATATAATCTCACTTATCTGGAGCGCTTTTCCAACTTCATCGTGCTGCCAGCCGCGATATAGTTAAACAATTCAAGCGGGAATTTCTAGGAGACACCGTGCGTCAAGGTGTCTGTGAGAAATGATTAATTCTACTATGTACTGAAACAGTATTGACCTGACACATGCCGCTCTTTTGAAGCGGGGCAGACGGCTTGTTTATGGCGTTTGGTTTTCTCCACCTACCCGGCACCGTCAATCACCCAACTTCCGACATAGCTCATTTACGGTCTCCTGCAGCAACTATCCCTTCAGTTTCCACTACTCAGTTCAAGCCCTAGACCACTGCCGCGGACCGTGCCATCCTCGGTCTTCCCGTCCTCGTAGTGCTCTTCCACCCAAAGCTCCAGCGTCAGGCTTTCTTCGCCGCCAACGAGCCGCACGGCTTCCGAGCTGACGATGGTAAGGACCCAGTCTTCGTATTTGCCGTCCTCGTCGACCCAGGTCTCCTCGGCGCCTTCCTTCTCTTCGATCAGGAGCGCGCGGGCGATGCCCTTGCTTTCCAGGATGAAGGTGCCGACCAGACGCAGCTCTGGCAGATCCAACGGCTCGGCGGGTTCAGCAACCGGTTCTGTCGACAGATCTTCGGCCTCGGCCAGATCTTCCATCGGCAGTTCCTCGGCGGCTGGTTCCGGCGGAGTCTCGCTAGGCGGGTTCATCCCGATCAGCTCGTCCGGCGGGGGCTCAAAAGCAACCGGTTCTTCGACGACCGCTGGTTCCGGCTGACTGTCGTTGAAAAGATCGGGCAATTTGCGGTTTTCGGTGAAAAGCGGCGCGATCAGGATTTCGCGTTTGGCCTCCGCGCGCGGCCCGGCCCAGATGTCGGCGGCGGCCATCGCCGTGCCGGTACTGTCCTGGGGCGCGCCGCCGGGGGCAAGACCGCTTGTCTCAGACACCGCCATGAGGAACGGCGTGCAGACCGCTGCAGCCCCGAGCGCGGCGGCCAGACCGAGCGTCGGCAAAGGCGGCAGAGGAAGGGAAGGCAATGGCCGCAAAAAAGGCTTGATCATCCGGCGCTCTCCAGCTGATGCGGCGCATGGACCTCGAAGCGCGCGGCCATGGGCAGCCGGCTAGCCGCGCCGCCGCCGCTCGGCGCCTGATAGCGGCGCAGCATCAGATTGTCGACAAAGAGCATCGGCTGGTTGCGTTCAAGCGCGGTCAGAAGACCGACAAAAGCGGCGATCTCGCCATACCCCTCAATCACCAGACCGGCGGTCTCGATGCCTTCGGCAAAACGAGACTGGGTCTGTGAAATGCTGACGATGGTGACGCCGTTCGAGGAAGCCAGCGACTGCACGAGGCTTTGTACATTTGCGGCAATCACCGACGGACTGGTGCCATGCCAGGAGGCATTTGGCGCCGGCGCCGCACCCTCCGTGCCGCCGGTGCCCCTTGTGCGTGCGATCACGGCCTCCAGCCGGCCGAGCTGCTTGCGCGCGATGTCAATGTCATTGGTTAGCGTGGCTTGCGCCGTCACAAGCGGCGACAGCACAAACGCATAGGCCACCCAGACGATTACGGCGAGAAGGGCCAGCGCGGCGATGCGCCGGTCTCGGGCGGAAAGCTTGGTCAGCCAACTCATTCGGCCGCCTCCGCGCCCTCATGGGCAAAGCGGATATCGAAGCGTTCAGCCTTGCTGATCGGGTCGATGCGGATTGCGGTCGCAAAGCTGACGTCTTTCAGAGCCGGATCTTGTTCCAAGAGTGCGATCAGGGCGGCGGCAGTAGCGGTGAAACCGACGATCGAGCCGCCCTCACGGGTCAGCATCAGCTCCGACACCCAGGCGCTCTCCGGCAGTAGCCGGGTGATCCGAGCCCAGCTTTCGACCACCGAACTGCGGTCGTTTTTCAGCGCCTGCAGCTGCTGCACCGCCTCGGCGGCCTGTTCCTTCTGGGTCAGCGCCGCGCGCAGGTCCCGCGCTTCGGCGGTGCTGGCCGCGATCCGGCTTTGAAGGTCTTCCAGGGCAGCGGACTTGCGAGCATAGCTGACCCCATAGGTAGCGATTATAAGAAGGCCGAGGGCGGCGGCAAGGCCAATATTGAGCTTGCGCCATAACCGGGCCCGGCGCGTTGCCGGCGTTTCGAAGCGCTCGAAGGGCGGCGTCTTGGCGCCGGCGGACGCCGGACGGATTTCCTTCAGGATCAGGCCGGCGGTCTCGGCATGGTCTCGGATCCGGTCGATCAGCGCGCGCTTGACGATGATGACGTCTGTTTCTCCGTTGTCGCGCCGCCGGAACGTCCAGCTGGCATTGGCCGCGGAAAAGGGGGTTGTCGCGGCAAGTTCCAGACCGATGATGGTCCTGAGTTCGCTCGCCGGCACATTCGGATAGGTGGCGTTGCGCACTAGGCAAAGCGCCTCGGGGACGGTGACGATCAGCGGCCGCTTGTTGCCGTCGCCATCGCGCGCGCCGGCGGCAACGCCGGCCCAGCTGTCCGCACTGTCGGTTAGGCGGGTCAGGGCGTCCGGTTCCGGTAGCGCAGCCGTTATTTCTGCTTCGCCCGGCTGATAGACAGCGCGGATGTCGTCCGTGACCTTTTGCGGTAAACGGCTCCTGAGATCGACTCCCTGATGCGCCAGCTCGCCCAGCCACCACCGGCTAAGGGTCTGGAGCTCTTTCACGGCCGGTGAATATCGTACGCGGTTACTTAAACTCGACATGCCAAACTGCAAAAATCCTGTATAAATTGACAATATCGAAACTGCGTCCCGTCTGCGAGTAGAGTTTTTGACCGAGAGTACATTTCCCCGCCTGAATGACGACCGTGCCATGCATGATGCGCTCAGGGAGCTGGGCTTTCTGGAAGATCATTCGCTGGAACGGGCCTGGGCCGCCCATGAGCGCACCGGCACGCCGTTTCACGTTGCCCTCACGGAACTGGGCCTGCTCAGCCAGGATCGTCTGCTGCACTTCTGGGAAGACTGGCTGGAAATCGACCTCGTTGGCGAAGATGCGGTGGCCGATGCCGAACTGGTCGACCTGCTGACGCCACAATTCCTCAAAAACGCCCGAGCCGTGCCGCTAGGACAGGACGATACCGGTATCAGGATCGCAACCTCCAACCCGATAGACACGGCGACCTTCCAGACGATTTCCTATCTGGTCAATGCCGAGGTGATCCCGGTCGGGGCCGCGCCGCGCCAGATCGATGCGCTGCTGGCGGCCGCGCTCGACACCGGCGGTCAGGATCAGGCGGCTGCGGGCCGGGTCGAGGCAAGCGCGTTCTTTTCCTCCGACGCGGACCGGCTGACCGCGCTTGCCAACGAGGGGCCGGTGGTGCAGCAGGTCAATGGCCTGTTCTCAGAAGCCTTCGAGCGCCGGGTCTCAGACATCCACCTGGAGCCGCAGGGTGACGGCCTGACCGCGCGCTTCCGCATCGACGGCCAGCTGATCGACGCCCGCTATTTCGATCCATCCATGGCAACGGCGGCGATCTCCCGCTTGAAGATCATCGGCGGCATGGACATCACCGAACGGCGTCTGCCGCAGGACGGCCGCTCGTCGGTGGTTGCCGGTGGTCAGAAAATCGATCTCCGCCTGTCGACGCTGCCGACGGTGGACGGTGAAAGCATCGTCATCCGCCTGCTGGTCCAGGACGCGTCGACGCTGACCTGGGACGCGCTCGGTTTCGATGCTGGGACGCAGGCGCGTCTGGATGAAATCATCCGCCGCCCGGTCGGCATGTTCCTGGTCACCGGGCCGACCGGCAGCGGCAAGACGACCACGCTCTACACTGCGCTTGGCAAGCTCGACCGCAAGGAAAAGAAGATCATCTCGGTCGAGGATCCGGTCGAATACCGTCTCAGTGGTGTGATGCAGGTTCAGGTGCACCAGGAACTCGGGCTCGACTTTGCCAATGTGCTACGCACAACCATGCGCCACAACCCGAATACGATCATGATCGGTGAGATCCGCGACACGGAGACGGCGCAGATGGCGCTGCGCGCCTCGATGACCGGCCACCAGGTGTTCTCGACCCTGCATACGGACGGCGCGATCTCGTCGATCAACCGCCTGGCTGACATGGGGGTGCCGCGCTATCTGCTCGGCGCTCATATCAACGCAATCATGTCGCAGCGCCTGGTGCGCAAATTGTGTCAGGCATGCTGCGAATCCGCCGACCTGCCGTATCAGCCCTATGGCCGGGAAGGCGAATTGCAGGACTGGGGCGACATCAGTCACAAGCTGGCGCGCGGCTGCCGCGAGTGCAACGGCACCGGCTACAAGGGCCGCACGCTTGTGAGCGAGTTGCTGGTGCTGTCGCGGCACATCCGTCAGCTGATCTCGGAGGGGGCAAGCTGGCACGACATTCGTGCGGCGACCCGCTCGGAAGGCTTCCTGACCCAGTTCGAACACGGGCTGCACCTGATCCGGGACGGCATCACGTCAGTCGATGAAATCCTGGGCAATGTGGAACCGGCATGAAGCGGGAGGGGCCTTCATGAAACACTTCCGCTATTCCGCCTATCGAGCAGACGGAAAATGGCAAACCGGCGACATTGAGGCCCTGTCTCCGGAAACGGCTTTTGCCGCTCTGCGCGCCTTGGGCCTGACGCCGATCGACCTTGACGAAGGCCGGGCGGCACAAAGCGGCCAGGCCGAGACCTCGCTGCGCAAGCCGTTCTTTTACGATCCGCAGTTGATCGTGCGTACGATGCGCATGCTGGCGATCCTGGTGTCGCGCCAGGTGCCAGTGCCCGATGCGCTGGCGCTGACGGCGGATGCCGAAACCTCGCGCGCGGGCAGAAAACAGCTTCAGTCGATGAGCCGCAAGGTCGCGGAGGGACGCAGCCTGTCGGCGGCCATGTCGGAGGTCTACGGCTTTGCCTCGCCCTATATCTTGAGCATGGTCTCGGCCGGCGAGAACACCGCAACACTCGGCACCGTCCTAGAACGGGTCGCGGACCAACTCGACAAGGACCAGGAACTCAAACGCAAGATCAAGGGCGCGCTGGCCTATCCGCTGATCCTGATCATTGCCAGCATCGGCATGCTCATCTTCATCTCGCTTTATATGGTTCCCGCGCTGATGCCGCTCCTGGAGCAGAGCCGGGACGGCGTCCCCGGCGTGATCGGCTTCATGAACGACATGTCCACGTTTTTCGGCGACAACAGCTTGGGAGTATTGCTGGGTCTCGTCGGCGCGGTCGCGGGCATTGTGTTTGTTTACAAGAACCCGGGGACACGAGGAGTGCTGGAGGAACTCTGGTTCCGCCTGCCGGTGATCGGCACCATGCTGGCCAGCTCCGAGACGGTTCGGTTCTGTTCCAGCCTCGGCCTGATGCTGTCGAACCATGTTGCCCTGGTGCGCGCGCTCGATATATCACGCGAAGTCGCGCGCACGAGTTACTTCCGCAAGGCCATTGAATCTGCCGCGCCTGCGCTGAAGGAAGGCCAATCCCTGAACCAGGCCTTTGCCCCCTATGGCCGCTTTCCCAAAACCTTCAACGCGCTTGCGCGCGCGGGCAGCGAAACGAGGGCTTTGCCGGCGGCGCTCGGCCAGATCGCCGATGTGCAGCGGGCCATCTTGGAGAAACAGATCGAAACGGCAGTCAAACTTCTTCCCCCGGTGCTGACACTGCTTGTGGGCGGGTTTGTTGGCACCTTCGTCCTGATCATCGTCGACACGATCATGAGCCTGAACGATGCGATCTACTGACCCAGCAAAATCCGGCTTCACGCTACTGGAAACGCTGATCGCCTTCACGGTCTTCAGCCTGTTTCTGATTGCCGTTCACAAATCCTTCGTTACCGGCGTGAAAAGCGAGGCAAAGGCGGAGTGGTCAAACGAGATCGGCCAGGCGATGCGCTCCGAATTCGCGCGGATCGAGGCAGGCCTCGTGCCGGGACCGTTCTATGACAAGGACCTTTTCGAGCGCTACACGATGGAGGTGCGGATTTCGCCAGCGCCGGACAATTTCGGGGATGTACCGATGCACTCCGGAACATTGAAACTTGTCCGGATCCGCGTTCATGACGGTTCCGGAGGCAATGCGCTCGAAATGCGGAGACTGATGACACCGGAGGTGCCGTGATGCCCGATGCATCCGCCAATGCCGGTTTCAGCCTGACCGAACTGCTGGTGTCTCTTCTTATCCTAGGACTGATCTCCATGGCAGCGACATCGGCACTGTCCGTCGGCAAGCGCATCTGGGCCAAGGTGGAAGCAGCGCCAGACGTGACGCTCACCGATGCCGAGCTCAATCATTTGCGCCGGGCCGTGGCGCTCAGGATTGCCAAGAATGATGGAACCGGCGGCGGGGTGACGGGGAGTGTAAGCAAGCTTAGTTTTTCAGGTCTCAGCCAGACCGAAGACGGAATTTTCGAAAAGGCACAGGTTTCCCTGCACGTGACGGAGGGGGGGCTTGAGGTTTCAACTGAATGGGAAGGTGCTTCGAAGAGCGTGACCCTCAAGTATGTCAGCGTGGCCGGTTTCGGCTATCAGGCAAGATTGCCAACGGAACAATGGGTTACGGATTGGCCGGCAACCGATCCGGCACCGGCTCTGGTTCGGCTTACATTCGCCTCGGCGGAAGGAGAGGAGCCTGAAACGTTGATCCTGAAATTGCCTTAGCCACCCGCCGGCGCCGCCGTATCAGATCTTCTCAAGATCTCGATCCTCGCCTGATCCGCCCTTGGCACCGTCACGCCCGAGCGAATAGATGTCGTATTCGCCTTTCTGTCCCGGCGAACGGTAAAGATAAGGTCGGTCCCAGGGGTCGATCAGCGAGGCTTCGTTTTCCAGATAGGGGCCATTCCACTGGCTTGCGGAGGAGGGCGCAGATATCAGCGCGTTCAACCCATCGGATTCGGCGGGATAGCGCCCGACGTCAAGGTAATAGAGTTCGAGGGATGTGCCGAGTTCCTGGATTTGCAGTTCTGCGGTCTTGGTTTTCGAACGGCCCAGAAAAGCGATCGCTTTCGGCCCGGCAATGCCCGCTATCAGGGCCAGGATGGCCAAAGCAACCAGCATTTCCACAAGGGAGTAGCCTGCCTTCCGATTAACTTTGTGTTTTCGTTTGACCGTCATCTTGTTCACCATCGGGGCAATTCTTAAAAGCCGGCCTCGGGCAGGCCGAGAGCTGTTGAAATCCAAACAATCCAAATCGACGCCGCCAAGTGAGGGCCAAAGGCAATCCGAGCATCAGGTTGTCGTTGCCTCCTCATAGCAAACCTGTAAAAACTTGCAATAAGGCCCGAGGTTGCGGCAAGGAAAATCATAACAGCGAATAGAGGCAGGCCTATCCATACTGTCGCGGAGGCTGCCAGTTTGACATCGCCAAAACCAAGCCCCTCCTTGCCGCGCAACAGAAAGAACAGCCGGCTGAAAACAGCCAGTAGCAGCAGAACCAAGATTCCGCCCATCAGTCGCTGAAGCAGGAAATCCGGGGTCTCGATCAAGACAAAAAGCGCGCCGAGAGGAAACATGCCGATGCTCACGCTATCCGGGATTTCCATTCGCTGCAGGTCGATATAGGACGCATAACAGAGTGCGGCGAACAGAAGCACTGAGAATATTTTGACGGTAAGCGGGAAATAGGCAAGCGGAATGAGCAACGTCACAAGTGCTGGAAGGAAAAATGCCAAAGGTGTGGCCATGATCGGATGTCGGATGGTTCCCAAATGAGATCCGGCTATACCCTAGTGACGACACTCGGTCTAATGATTTTGATTTCCGGGCTGGTGGTCGGGCTGAACACTTTGGTGTCCGGCTCCATCCGCAACAGCGCGGCTTCACGGGCGAACCTTTCCGCGGATCTTGCCCTGGACAGTTCGCTGGAACTTGGCCAAGCTATCATTCTGGGCAACATCACGCTGTCCGCGACCGACAAGGCCCGGGTGCCGTTCGACGGTGCGCCAATCGCCTGTACGCTCGGCGCGGAGTTTGCCAGCATCTTGAAAATCCAGGACGTTGCGGGTCTTGTCGACCTGAGATTTTCTTCAGACGAGCTACTGACGGTTTTGTTGAGAGAGTTTACCCCGCAAGATGCCACTCACTCACTTTTGACGAGGATCCGTGAAAACGCCAACTCCGGCCGGTTTCTCAGTGCCGAAGACGTGTTACTCACCTCCGGGATCCAGCCAGACTCCGCCGAATGGATAGGTGCCTATAGTACGGTACATGGACGAGATCACAGGCTGGCTCGGGACGTAACCCCGAAAGAGCTTGTGGCCTTGATGGCCAGTGCCGGGCAGGACAATGCAGGCAACTTTGGAGCCAGTCCATCCAACGCCACATTCAAGCTCGAAACCTTTTCAAAAAGCCAATCCGGACGGGATGCATACAGCTCATCGCTCTACAGCTTCGACTACTCAAACGGTTTGGCATTTACCAGACTATTTGAAAAACGATGGCTGCGCCGGTCGTCACCAGGAAAAGATTTGTCAGCCATGTTGGCGAGTGCCGACACACTTGGGCTGCGCTGCTCGCAATTGTCCCTAAACTGAAGATCATAGCTCCAAATGACAGTCGTCGTCCCACTCATAGATCGTAGAAAATATCATTGCTAATATAATCAATTGTTTCTAGAACATTCTGAATTTCCTGGAGTGCTCGTACGTTTGGAATGTTTCTTGTTTGTGTGTAAAATCATTCCTAAGGTCGTGCGCGTTGCGCTGCCCTTTCGGAAAAAATTATTCCTATTAGCTGGTGTTTGGATAGCGCTTGCCGGCTGCGCTGCTGCCATATCCAACAGTGAATATGATCTTTCTGGCGGCAAAAGCGGTATCGGGTCGTCGCCGAGCGGTTTCAACAAAACGTTTCTTGTAAATGGAACAGCCCCGGCGCCAGGCGAGGTCCAAGGCGGAGCCGGATTTCAGCAAATCAGCCAGGAACAATTTCCCGGTGGGGTGAAGACCTTTAGCTATGCCTCCGACGAACGGGTCAATTTGAATTTGCAGCAGGCGTCGATCGGCGCGGCCGCAAAAGCCATTGTGGGCGAAATCCTCGGAAAAAACTTCATTATCTCACCCGGCCTGAAGGGTGAAGTGACCCTGCAGACAACAAACGCGTTGCCGGTCAAGGCACTTCTGGACGCTTTCAATACCATTTTGGCGTTCAACGGTGCAGGCCTAGTGGAGCGCGGCGATATTGTTTATATCGAACCTCTAGGTAAA
Organism: Labrenzia sp. OB1; assembly: GCF_001624695.1. Lineage (GTDB taxonomy): Bacteria > Pseudomonadota > Alphaproteobacteria > Rhizobiales > Stappiaceae > Roseibium. Next base: position 10,723 of record NZ_JSEP01000033.1, read on the forward strand.
CTGGATGGCGTCTCGCCCGAGTTGCAGTCTAAATGGAGTGGAATGAACGGCGAGATAGGCCGATCGATCAAGATCGTGCCGCTTGACTTTGTCGCTGCCGCCGAAATTGCAGAACTTCTGAAGCCGCTGGTGGGCGAAGACAAGATTCTCCACATCAACCCCCGACAGAACCTCATCTTCCTGACCGGAAATCCGCGCGAGATTTCCGCCGCGCTTGATGCCATCAACTTGTTCGACATTGATGTGATGCGCGGTCAGTCTTTTGCCCTCATCCCTGTCAAGAACGCCGAAGCCGACGTCATCGCAAAGGAGCTGCAGACGGTGTTCGCGACGGAAGAAGGTGGCGCCTTGGCGGGCCTCGTCAAATTTGTGCCCAACAACAGGCTGTCTTCCATTCTGGCGATCTCTTCAAGGCCGCATTACCTTCAGGAGGCGCGCACCTGGATCCTGCGGCTCGACCGCGCTGCCGCCGGGGCGAACCAGCGTCTGTTCGTATATCCCGTCCAGAACCGCGAGGCGGAGGAGTTGGCCGAACTTCTTCAAGGCGTTTTGACCGGAGAGAAGAACAACAAGAACCTGACCGATTCAGAAAGCGGAACCACATCCACTTCGAGCACAGTAAACGGCTCACAGGAAGGCCGGTTCGATTCCACGTTTTCGGCGGCATCCGCGGATCGCGGAGTGACGCAAAATGGTCTTGCTGCCTCAAATCCGACTTTCAGCGCGGGGAAGATGCGGATTGTCTCCGACGCATCTAACAATGCTATCCTGGTTTATGCGACCCAGACCGAATACGAGTCGGTCTTGCCTATGATCAAGCGTCTGGATTCCTTACCCAACCAGGTGCTGATCGAAGCGACCATCGCTGAAGTTACGCTTACGGACGAATTGAAATTCGGTCTGCGCTGGTTTTTCGAAACAGGTAACTTCGCCTTTAAACTGTCAGATGCCGTCACCGGCGCGGTCGGCGCGACAAATCCCAGCTTTTCACTGTTATTCTCGGCAGGCCAAACCAAGATTGCGCTCAACGCTCTCTCCAGCATTACCGATGTCAACGTCATTTCCTCTCCCAATCTCATGGTGCTCGACAATCGTAAAGCGGTTCTTCAAATCGGTGACCAGGTACCGATCGCTACGGAATCTGCCGTCGACACCAGCAGCGACAACACGGTTGTCAATTCCATTGAGTTAAAGGATACCGGTATCATCCTGACGGTAACGCCCAGGGTGAATGATAGTGGCCGAGTCATACTGGATATTACGCAGGAGGTCAGTGATGTGGTCCGCACGACTACTTCGGGCATTGATTCACCAACCATCCGTCAGCGTAAGGTGACAACGACGGTAGTGGTCAATGATGGCGATAGCCTCGCCCTTGGCGGCCTAATTCAAAAGCGCGACGATGTGAGCAAGTCTCAAGTGCCTGTATTGGGCGATGTCCCCGTGATCGGCAATCTCTTCAAGCACAAGGAGGACACGGAACGGCGGACCGAGCTTCTGATTCTGATCACGCCTCATGTCATACGCGATTTCCAAGAAGCGAACGATGTGACTGAAGAATTCAGAGAGCAGCTTGGAGGCTTGAGAGTACTGGGCGAAAAACACCAACAAGGTCTGAAACACCAGTTGAACCGTGTACTGCGGTAACAAATTGAATATCCCTTTAAATACTGCTCACCGCGATTTTTCCACACCTCGTATTTTTGCGGTCAACAGAACCTTAATACCGCTGCGTATCAGCGGGAACGTTGAGCACTTGTGCGAATAAGCCAGGGATTCGAATGAGTTCCGAAGGATCGACATGCAAGAAGCGGGCGTGTCGCAAAGATTGTCGAGTTAACCGTGTCTTGAGATTTGGCTGTTGAAAGGGCGCTTCTGTAATTGGAGTTCCACGTCATGATTCTCAGTGCCATCGTCGAAAAACTGAAACGCCAATCGAAGGATGACTTCAAAGGCAGACAGTTTGAGGCCTGGCTGATCATCCAGGCAGTGTCCTGGTACTTGCGTTATCCGCTGAGCTATCGGGACTTGGAGGAGATGTTCCTGGAACGCGGCTTTGAAGTCGATCACAGCACCATCAACCGTTGGGTTCTGACCTACGCTCCTCTGATGGAGAAACGGTTGCGGCGTTTCCGCAAACCACATTGCGGCTCGGTCCGTATCGATGAGACCTATGTGCGTATCAAGGGTCAATGGCGCTATTTGTATCGGGCCATCGACAAGCATGGAAATCCGGTCGATTTCCTGCTCACGGCAAAGCGCGATCTGAATGCGGCCAAGCGGTTCTTTCGAAAAATGTTGCGGGATGCCCCACTGCTGTCACCGGGTAAAATCGGCACCGACGGTGCCGGCACTTTTCCTCCGACCATCGGGGACGCGGTTAACGTTGGTCTGCTTGCTTCGCGTCCGGTGCATTATGTGACCAAACATTTGCAACAAGGCATCGAGAGTGATCATTTCAGGGTGAAGAAGAACATGCCGAAGGTCGGCGGGTTCCGCTCGTTCAACTCAGCCAGAAAATCCATCGCTGGCTTTGAAGCCATGCGGTGGCTCAAGAAGGGCTTCGGCGCTACCGGTCAGTGGAGCGTTCGTGAACAGAACGATCTGATTGCAATGCTCTTGGGAATTGAAAGGGTTAACAAAGCCTGAAAAACGATCTCAAATCGGGAGAGATCTGCCTGCTGACGAAAATTGCGACACGCCCATGCTATCACGGGGTGGCCTCTTGAGCTTTACCGCGGCCTTAGGGAATGGGCTTCTTGCGACGACGAGACGGCCTGGCACACGGGCACTTCCGAAAAGTACCGGTCTGCCATCGCTGCCTTTGTCTCTGAAAAAGATCTGGACCGAGAGAGTGCATTAGACCTTGTCCATAGCACCCGCATCTTCGACATCGACGGCAACGAAACCACCTATTGGGTGGAGGAGCACAATGCCTACGATGCGTTTGACGCGATTGACGAGGACCTGGGAGAGCCCCCGGCCGCATTTGAACTGTCGCATCAATTCGGCGAGTTTGAATCGTTCTTCCCATCCGCCAATATCGCGCTGATTGACTTGCCGCTGCTCGACATCATCGACGTGCACAAGAGCATGTTGGAAGAATACGAAAACGACGCGCAAAAACAGGAACATCACTAGGCGGTTGAACAAAATGAAACCCCGCCAGCGTCCGTAGGCGCTCGCGGGGTTATTGGTCCAGGATTACCAACGCAAATTCTGGGTTTGCAGCGCCTGGCGGTCAACGCAACTCGTTGAGCTTGTTCTGCAAGCGGGCACCGTCCGGCGTCGCGAGCAAATTGAACACGTCCTTGTTTGCCTCCTTCGGGTTCAGCACAAGCCAGTAGTCGCCCGTCACCCGGGTTTTGCCGCCCTCGGCCTGGAACGTGAGTTCAAGGAAGGAAACCGGCGCCCCCTTGGTCCGGTCCTTCAGCGGGTTGTTGTCGTTGACGTTGGCCGGGAGCGTTTTGTCGAAGAGCAACCTGCTGTCCGCTTCACGGGCAACCTTGAAGCCAAGCGTCGGCCTCGTGAAAATGGCCTTTGAGGCGGCTCTGGCGGCCGCCACGTTCTTGGATGTTACGACGGTGGGCTTGTTTGCCTGGGAGAATGTGGTCCCGCCATCGGTGGTCTGACATGCCGCCAGGAAGGCAGCCGCGCATGATGCAATCAGGAATTTTCTCATAAGTTCACGGTCCTCGTGTTTTGGGAGCTGGATTTCCTTTGTTCCGTCGCCGGAACGGGGGAACGGCCTGTCAAGGTCGGCCGGGTTCCCGGCCGCCGGCACCGGGGAGCCTTGACAGACCGTGGGGACGAGCCCCCTGCCCTTTGAATTTGTCTGGCGGAACGCCAGTCCGCCGCGCGCCGCGTATCAGCCTGACCATCAGGTCAGACCGCTTTCCGGCTGGGCCTGCTTCAAGAGCCCGAAGACGGATCTGTGAAGGTGGAGCTGTCCCCTGCCCGCCCTGGCGAGCATGCCGCGCAGATAAGCGCCTGGACTGGAGATGGGATTGTCGGGGTCGGTCATGCGTCGTTCCACGAGGACGATTGAGACGGCGGCCGCGGCCGAGCCGATCTCCCCCCGCAACTTCGCCCACAGGCTCGGGCTGACGCCGATCCAGGCAGCGGCGGTGGCGGCGGCGCTGTCCAGGGAGGACCAATTTCCCCTCCCCTGCCCGGCCTCTCCCGCAATCAGCTCGCGCATGAGTTCGCTGGCAACATCGGTCACCTGATCGAAGCGTATATGTTCGATCCCGGTCGCGCCGCCGGACCTTTCGGTATCCTGGCTGTCCTGCGCACCAGTGGGAACATCGGGGCCTTGTGCCCGCCCCCTACTGCCCTTTTCCATGCCGCCCGCGTTAGCGGGCTCCGTTTGCCCGATAACTTCATCGCCGTCCGGTAATGTCCGTTCGCGACTACAAGTCCCTACGGGATTTTGCCTTGTATCTTCCGTATATTGGTGCCGGAAACCCTGTTCCGCCTGGGCGGAAATTTCTTGATCGAGAACGCAGGTCAAAGCTTGTTTCAGGCGCGCAATCGCGCTCTCCAAATCCAACCGGAGTGAACACACTGCAATCGTCGGCCAGGCCTTCTTGCTGAAGCTCCGGCCAGGGATCCGTTGTAAGAGCTTTTCTGCCGAGCAGGTTACGTCTGCGCTGAGGTCATGGGCATGAGCGTGCTCCGCCAGATAGCTCAGCACACGGCGCAAGGATCTGATGCGGCCGATTTCGGAGCTGCGCAATTGAAGGTCAGCAGCATCCGCCTCGCCCATCTTTTCGATGTCCGCAAACCGTTCGATGAGCGGCGTCAGCACGATGCCGTAAGCATCGACGAGTTTCCCGGTCTCGTCGCGCTTGGCATATCGCCGATGGTTTCCGGAATCGTTCCAGAGGATCAGGCCTTTCCGGGCAAGACTGGCCTCGTAGTTTCGGATCGTGCGGTCCTCGACATCGAAGTGCGCGGCAAGGGTCTTGACCCGGGAGTAGGCGACCGGTGCCCTCCCCTGCTCCCAGTCCTCGGCCTGGGTCATGCAAATCTGATGCTCAAGGTAAGCGAGAACAGCTGGCTTGATGTCGAGCGCGCGACGCGCCCGTTTAAGAGCCTTGATCACGTCGATTTTGGTCTTGCCTTTTGGCAGACCGATCGAGGGGACGAGGATCCCCGATGAAAACGCGCGGCGGTGTTTTGCGGCTTCTGCAGCGTCAATCCAATCCGGATGCGACGGGTAACCGGGTGTGCTTCACCAAGGGCATCCTGCACAAGTATGGCGACACCCAGGCAGGCATCGAGCGCCTGGCCGGCGTTGCGGCCCATGAGATCGGGCACCTGCGAAATTGGGATACCAGGATCAACATGCTCCTGCATTACCTGACTTTGCCGGTGACTCTCGGCATTGGCCTCGCCAACACCACCATCAACCGCATTCCGATCATTGGCCTGATCTTCACACTGGCGACTGTCCTCTTCAGGCTTCCGTGCAACATCGCGCATTTCCTGAACGGATCCACGTCCCAGCTTCGGGAGTACCAGGCCGACAGGTTTGCGGGAAAGCTGATGAACGGCGTCGGAATATCGGAGTTTCTGGATGACATTTCGAACGTGAGCGAACTGCCGGGCGACACGTTCTCCGACTGGCTCATGCGCACCCATCCGCCGAGCGAGCTCCGACACGACGAACTGACGAAGGCGTCAAGCTGAGATCAACCAGTTGGTGCTCAATTCGGCATGGCGTTATCAGCACCATGCGCTCTAAAACCTGTCAAGGCCACATCCGGGCGGCATGAAGAACGCGCAGCACAGTGACCCCCGCTGGGGTTTCAGCATAGACCACGACGTAGTTAGGCCGAACAACCAGCTCGCGTGTACCCCCAACCCTGCCAGGGCGGCAGCGTTTGGGGTGAGCCGGGAGTTTGGCCACTTTACTCTGAATTTCCTCAATCAAGGCAAGAGCGGCACTCGGGTTGTCGTCCGAGATATAATCGACAATCGCCATTAGGTCCGCGATTGCTGAAGCCTTCCACTGTAATTCAGGCACGCCGCTTGCCGTCGATCATGGCGCGTGCCTCCTGCATCACCTGGTCGTGCGGTGTAGGCTTGCGCGGGTCGGCCAAAGCCTCCTGCACTTTGCTACGGAACCAGGCGTCATAGGCATCTGGATCTGCGGTCAGCCCGGCGGGTAGACCGCCTTCAGCAGCAACGCGTGTCAGCAGGATGCGCACGGCGTCCGACAATGTCAGACCGACACCGGACAGAGCATCAGTTGCTTGCGCCTTGAGTTGATCATCCACGCGGACGTGTAGCATCGAGGTTTTGACAGGCATGGCAGTTCTCCCGTTTCTGAAGAGAGTTTGTCTCTCATTTGAGATACAGTCAACCCGTCACCATGGCCCAAGAACTCTGTCTCCGCCCTCGCGAGGGTCAGACGAGGCCATGCAGTGACTTATGGAGGTGGAGTTTTCCGTCCGCTGCCCTGTCGATCATTGCGCGGAAATATCCTCCCGGCGATGTAATTTGCTCGGGATTTCGGAGGGCTTTTTCAGCAACGACGGCGAGACATGCGACGGCGAGATATCTGCCTTGGCGTTCTACGGCATTCCGGTATCCGGCTGGACTTAGGCCGATCAACATCCGCAACTGGTCTGCCGCATGGCAAAGCATTGTCCAGTTTGAAAATGACAAGCCCAGATCGTCCTGGACGTTGGAGCAGGCTGATTTGATGAGGCCAATTGAAACGCCGTCGAGGTTTGTTTCCGCGGATTTGCCTCCCGCAGCCCTGACTGCTTGGCGCTTTGGGTGTTGTTTTCGACTGGCGGCTCCGCCAGGCTCCTTTTCAAGAGCCTCTTCAGCGGCGTAGCCGTTGTCAGGATAGTTTTTGATTTCTTGCTCGTTAGAGCAAGTCCGGGTTCTATTACGTTCAAATGAGTCTGTTGGGGTTGTAATAGATAAAGGGCTGACACCAATGTCACCCGCGGATGACATTTCTGTTTCATTGAGAGCCTGTTGAGCGGCAACAGCATCCAGATAGATTTTCTCGATACGACCTGCTCGCTCGAACACGTCTCCCTCAGCCCCGTCATGAATGGCTTTGATGCGCGTCAGGAAAATTTCGAACTCAGAACCAAAGGCTGCTAACATATCCACTACGGCGCGAGAACAGCGCGTGATTGTGCGTTTGGCTTCCTGCTCGGCTTTGAGGCGACGCTGAAAGGCATCTGCCTGCTGCTTGAAGACCTCAAGATTGAAACACGCGGGGGTGAAGTCCAGGCCATAGGCTTGTTCGGCCTCCCCTGCCCGGCCGCGATATACGAAACGTCGCCCTGTAGGACTGTCACGGTAAGCGAGAATCCCCGCCTCAACGAGTTTTTTCAGGCAACGTGTAACCGTGCGCGTGGTCTTGCGGGTGTAGTCTGCAAGACGCTGGTTGGAGATCGCCACGACCGGACGCCGACCCGCCTTGAAGTCGTCGCCCTGGACGAGCCCCAAAAGGATATCGAGCACGTGGTAGGCTGTGCCGTCGATGCCAAGCGCCGGCGCAACGCGCTTGAGAACCAGCGAAACATCCTTCTTCAAAACTGCAGGTCTGTCTTCCTGGGCGGCCAAATGCGCGCTCGCAAGAACCCCTGCAGAAACCTTGCGAAAGCTCGCGATCTGCTGAGCAGTGGACATAAGTCCCCCTTCTCCGGAAACGAACCAACGCAACCGGACCTATTGAGTTTGGATGGGAGACAGGCAAAAAGACGCAATAAATCGTGCTCTGTTACGAGACAGAACTTGCCTTGCGTCACAAGTGATTCTAAAATCTTAGTCGCTGAACCGAGGTTTTAGGCACTTGTGCCAATCTCAATTAGGACCCGCCCTTGTGGCGGGTTCTTTTCGTCTTAGGCTTCTTCGTTGCTTTCCCCTCCCCTTTCCAGATCCTCGAATTCGGTTATCAACGTCGAAATTCGCTCCTCGACGAAATTCGCGAATTTCGGTTCGCTCTTGACGTTGATCGTGATTTTCATTGCACTCGAAGATCGCTCGATATTCCCGTAGGAACGGGTAGTCGACTGGATCGGCGTTTTCGATGGTCTGGGATTAGCTGTTCTAGCTTTGTCCGCCTTTTCTGCAGCACGCATAGCCAAATCGAAGCGCTTGTTCGAGTCTGCGTTCGTCCAGATTTCATGACCAGGCAATCCCCGGACAGCTTCCACAATTGATGCCTTTCGGGTCCCTTTCTCAATAAGCTGCCCGAAAGCCTCCCATCTTGTTCGCCCGATTTTTGGCGCCGGTCCGATGTAAATGCAGATATCTCTCGGAATTTGTCCAGCGATCGCTGTCATCTTGGAGATAATCGTCTCGTTGCCCACGCCAACAGATTCTGCAATCACTTTGCGGCTGTAACCAGCTTGCGTCAGTGCCTGCGCATACATCGCTTGTTCAATAAAGCTGAGGTTCTTTCGCTCATTGTTTTCCAGCCCCTGAGCAACGATGAGCTGCTCGTCCGTAAGGTCTTCAACAAACGCCCTGACCTTGCGGCCCAGAACTCTAGCTGCTTCGTTCCTTCTTGCTCCGTATGCAAGCTGATAGGCACCGTCCACTTCGGGATGCGGCCGAACCAGGATTGGCAGTTTCTGTCCGGAGGCCTCCATTGAAGCAACCAAACTTTGAAACTGAGGATCATCCTCTGTCCATTCCATTCGATCCGGAATCAAAGACGGCAGTACAAGACCAGGGTCTAACTCATGTATCTTTGACTTCTTGAGCTCTTCCCTGAGGTTGAGATTATCCTTTTCGATGCTCGCAAAGCTTGCCTGCAGCGCCTTGGTAGGAGCAGTCGTCATCGATTTCTCGATCAATTTTTCACTTGCAGCTTGCTTGGCAAGCGCTTCGGGGTCGACCTGGCCGAACATACCAGCGAGCTTCTTGGCCCTAGTGGATGCTTTTGAATTGTTCATCTTCGGCCCCAGACCTTCAGGATTTCACCGTAAATCTCTTTGTTCGCCGCATTTACCGCTTCCGTCGCGCGAATGTACGTATCTCGACTGACAGCTCCTCGCTCCAATTCATACAGCGTCTTGTTTTCAAGACCTGCATTCGTGATCGCGGTCGTCTCCAACACCGCAGACGTCAAAACGCTTTCGCCAAATAGTGAACGAAGCATGGCGGCAATGTTAACCTGAGGCACGTCGTGAGGAACGTGTCGAGTCAGAAGAAAGCGGAGAAAATCATGGTCGACAGAGGCACCGAAGTGCGCCATCTGTTCGAGCATTTCGTCCAGCATATAGAGAAACTGGTTCATGCTCGCGACATCGATCATCGCCGACTGAACTGGTATGATAAGACCGGTAGCAGCGTACACCGCATTTAACGTCAAGTAAGACAGCTGCGGCGGAGCATCGATCACCACAACGTCATACTTGTCCTCAACGCTTCGAAGGGATGTTGCAAGACGGCGAATGAAGTACTCATCACCAAGGTAATTGTTGCTGATGATTGCGGCCGGGGTCTCATAGTCAAAGTACTGGAGCTCGCTCTGACCAGGCACAATATCCAATCCCGCGAAATAGGTCGGGCGTATCACCTCAGGCAGAGAACGGCGGTCTTCATCATATCGCAGTACCGCAAAAACCGTTTCGTTATCGCCGACCTCCAGAACTGGCTGAACGCCAAGCATTTCGGTCAGGCTGGCTTGTGTATCTAAATCGATCGCCAATACTCGAAGGCCCTGTAACGCGAGAAACTGGCCCAAATGCAAGGCGGTCGTGGTCTTCGCACATCCGCCTTTGAAGTTAGCGATGGCAATAACCTGCATCTTGTCGCCTTCGCGGCGCTGGGGATCAAAGGCAGTCGCTTGCGAGGGTCGCCGCTCAGCCAGAAATTTTCGCAACTCATTGATTTGCTCGAGCGAGTAAATCCGCCTGTTGCCTTCGGAGCGGTCCGGCATTGGCCCCTCCCCATCCAACGACATTTGTCGTAGCGTCGCAGGCGAAATACCGACAAGATCGGCAACTTCGGACGATGAAAACGAGCGAAGCTGCTTTCGCGCTTCCGGTGGATAGTTAAGTTGCCAATTATTTTTGATTTGCGTGCTGAGCAACGCTGAGAAACGAGAGATTTGCCCTCGCGTGCTGTTGGGGTCCAAAGTCTCCTCAACCTCGACGGTTTCGGTCATGTCTTTAAGCTCCGACGCAAAAAAGTGCGTTTTCTGGAAAAAAGTGTCGATTACGAAAAAGAATGAAATAACGATTCCTGTCAATGCGTTTTTGGTTAACGCTTATTAACTTTTTGAGTCAATTCAACCAGTTACAACTTGCGTCGTAGAAACGAAGGGGGATTCACAGGCACGCTGACGAGTGGCAAATTTCGTTCTTCGGCAGTCTGATCGCACGGCGTGACAGATGTCACGGGCCTAAAAGGCTGAACAACAACACATTTTTCCTCCACCTAACTATGCGCAAGTTTTCCTCGATCATCGCTTCCCAGATAGGCTTCGCCCCCCCTCTCGGAAAATGTGCACATGAGACATACTAAAAGGTTTTGCGTTTTACACATGCAAGATCGTGATTTTTGTTCCAAAAAACTTGGCCAAAACAGGCTGTGCACCGGCCTGCCATGCCTAGCACGCAGCGATTCTCACTACCTTCGTCCTCACCCGGCACGTCGAAAACGTGTCCTCCGGCAGAACCTCAATCGTTTCCGCATCCTTGTGTTCAAAGGTGACCGGCACGAGTGCGACGAGTCTCGCCGGGGCATGATGACCGTTCCTGCCAAGCAGCGAGAGCGCTGCCTTCATGTGCCTCCGCACCTGGGAAAAAGGCGGGTTCATGATGATGCGCGGAAACTCAACCCGGCCCCTGACGCGCTCCGCATGTTCCAGAGAGCATTCCTCAAATACGGCAACACCCAAGCGGCGAACAGTGCGGGCAAGTTTATGGTGGCGCTCCACTGCGCAGATCTCATTCGGACTATGGCCCCTTTCCAGCAACGCAGATACGAGCGCCCCCGTGCCTGCACTCGGCTCAAGCGTGTTGAAGTCGCCAGGCCGACCGAGATAGTCGACCATGCGGGCAGCGACATCTGCGGGCGTCACGTGGCATTCGCTGGCCCGGTCAATCATAAGCGGTTCTTGGATTTCCCGGACTTCTGGAATTGCCCAGCTGTTGCGACGCTGGACGGGAATAAACATGGGTCTGTTGGGGCGGCTATAGACTGACTTCTTCATGACTGGCCTGCATACGCGGAAGGTCGGGGGATATTGAGGGGGACACACACCCCTCAAGTGCTCGGTTGTTCAAGCGGCGTTGGCCTGCGCCGTGAAGCTCTCCGGCGCCGGGTGCTCTTTGGAGTCCGTCAGGAACACAGCCACCCAGGGGCGCGAAAAATATGCTCCGGGCGCGGTCGGATCGAGGCAGATCTTGAAACGGTAGGTACCGCAAACACTGGTTCTGGTTCCACGCTGGTCAACCCAGACCTTGGCATACTCGGCCTTGGTCAATTCGATCTGCCGGAACGTCTGCGTTTCACCGGCATGGAAGCGGTTCGGCGCAACAAGCTCCCCTGCCCTGAAATTCAGAATCGGCGGTTTAGCGTCTTTCTTCTCCGGCACTGTGTACCCGACCGACTGCATCAGGTCGCGCCATTCGTCGGCCGAACGCGTCACCGCCTTTTCGCTCGCAATGTGAAGCGGCAGCGGAACAGCGCTTTCCAGGGAAAAGCCTTCCGGCACTGCCTTCGCGGTCGGTTTCATGGCGCCGTGTTCACGGGCAAAAGCTTGGAGGATGACCGGCGAAAGCTCGCCTTCATATCGCGCCACCGCCCCCAACAAGTCCCGTTCATACGCAAGCCGGTTGAGAGTGTGGTCAATCCAGCGGCGGCGCTTTGGACTATTGATAGACCTCTTGGCGCTCTCAATGCAGCGTGTGCGGAAGTCCTGGGGGCTGATTTCGCCGTCTTCAAGCTCCTTCGCTCGCTCCCAACTGACGAGGGCATTACCGTTTACATGGGCACGGCTGAGCTTCCTGATCTGGTCTTCAGTTTCCGCCCGCTCCCAGACTGACAAACACACTTGTGCATGATTGACGCTGCGCTGAAGGTCACGCAGCTCGGCAAGAAGTGTCTTGATGCGATTGGCACGAACGCGTGGGCTGCTCTTCATGTTGGCGAAGCTTTCCACGCCAGCCGCTTTCCATTGCCAATACTGAACGGACTTTGCAGCCTTAACCGACTTGTCCATGGCGTTGTGCATCCGCTCTTGTGTCTTGCGGGCTTTCCGTTCTGAGTGGTGACCGACAAGGATGGGTTGGCCCATGTGGAACGCCTGCGAAAGATCGTCGGCGGCGCGCAAGAATGCACTCGACTGAGCCTGTCGCTTGTCCGCGAGAGCATCCAGGCGCTCGGCCTTCGCCTCTGCGCGTTCGGCCAGCGTCGTAAATTCCGGCTCAATCTCACCGGCAAGCTCAACGCACAAATCCTCGCGGTCGGGCGTCCAGCGCGGCGCAACGAAAAGCTCCTGTTTCGGAGCCCATTTAAAGCCCACGTCTTTGATCCGGGCGTATGTCTCAGCGTCAAGCCTGCGGTCCGCGTAGAGGCGCAGCTTGTTGTCTTCCGGGCTGTAGGTGGCGGTAAAGGTTGCGGTCATTGGTTTGCTCCTGTTTCCTGAACTTGGCCGGGTTGGCTCGTTTCATTTTCCGCGTCGTCGGAAACGGGGGCGGCGGGTCAAGGACCGGATGCGGGGAGGGGGATCACCCACGCGCACAAGACGAAGCCGCGGAGCGTGGGGACACCCCGCAGGAGGCCTGCGCAGCGGTCTATCCTTGATCTGCCGGGGGGCGGAGCCCCTTCTATCAAGAGAAAAGCCCGGCTCTGAGCCGGACGATTTTTCATGGGGTAGGCGCGCGGGTCGGGTGCGCAGAAGGAACGCGATCGGGCCGGTGTGCCGGCACGATCCTGTTGCTTTGGAGGACTTGGGCCGCGCGCCGTAGGGGCAACGCCCCTGCTGAGGATCAGCCCGGCCCGCCAGTGCTTCACGCGTTAGGCTGCGGCTTTCAAGCCTTTCAGTTCCGCCATCCTTTCAGAAAGCGTCCAAAGGGCCTTGTTCAGTTTCACGTCCTGATCGCTCACCGACAGCACATCTGGCGGTCAATAGGTTAACGAGAGGTTAACCTCTCGTGCCGCCGTACAGGGACTCCTGCACCTCATAGATCCGTCCCACGCGAATGTTATCAAAGCGCTCGGCTGCTAGCCGCAAGCCGGGTTGATCGGCTTGTCCGAAAACTGAGATTTCGAGCTGAACAGCCTCTTCCAGTTCCAGCCGGTACTTACGAGCGCACCGCAGTAGCCCACGGCGCGACGAATGCCGCTCAAGCATCCGGCAAGAGCCGAACAGGGAGAACAGAACGGCCCGGCCAGTAACCGGCTTCACACCCGTTTTTCCGACATAGTACTTCCGCCCGTTGGCGTTGACGGCCTCCGGTTCCTCTCTTGCCCTGATTTGCCGATAGAGTTTCATCCAGTCGGTGCGGTTCATTTTGCGCTCCTCGTTCGCGGCGTATCGCCTTTCACTTTCCGCGTCGTCGGAAACGGGGGAGCCGGGTCAAGGACCATGGCAGGGGAGGGGGATCACCCGCGCGCACAAGGCGCAGCCGCGGAGCGTGGGGATACCCCTGTCATGGCCGCGCAGCGGTTCAGCCTTGACCTGGCGGGGGCGGAGCCCCTTTTCAGCAAGCAAGGTTCCGGCCCTGGCCGGTCATTGTTCTAGGGGCAACGCCCTGCCGGGGATCAGCCCGGCCCGGCAGGGCCGGTCCGCGTGTCAATCGTTGCCATCCTGACGCGAGCCACGCGCAACAATATAGAGCGTGTCATCCGCAAGAGGTCGCTGAAGCTCTTTCGCTTCATCCCAGGGCGCGGACAGCCAGGTTTCGATTTCATCCTGTTCCGTCAAAATAACAGGCATGGCCTTCGGGTGGATCGCACCGACTTCCTTGTTTGGCTCGCACGTCAAAAACGCGAACAGGTCGGCGGTCACTTCGCCTTCCTTCACCTTTCGAACGCTGGTCCAGTTCGTCCAGATACCGGCAAAGACAGCAAGAGGGCGCTCTTCGTTGAAGGCGAACCAGACCGGCTCACGCGCCTTTGAATCAAACTCGGAAAAGGAATTGAACGGGACAACACAACGGTGGTCGATGCTGAGCCAGCGGCGCCAGTGCGGGCTTTTGGTGTTGCGAACGTTCGTCACGCCCTTGTCGGCCGACTTGCCTTTCAGTGCAAACGCCGGTGAAGGCATCCCCCAACGTGCCAAAGTCAATTCCCGGTCATCACCGACATTGCGGACGATGGGAGCGGAATAATCCGGATAGATACCCGGCTGCGGTGCCAGATTGCCGATAGTGTCGGCAACTTTCATCGCTCGGGTGAAATCCAGCACAGCTTGCCGCGCCGAGGTGTGGGAGTAGAGGTTGCACATCAGACCACATTTCAACAGACGGCATAAAATAACAAGGGATCAGCCCTGCCCGTCAGGGCTGGTCCGCTCCGGTGACGCGCTGGCCCGGTCGGGTGGGGTCTTTAACTGACCGGACCAGAATTAAGCCCTTCTCAAACTTCAACCGGCTCCTTTAGAGGGGTCCGCAACCGGCGTTTGTTTGATCGGGAGGCAAGGGGCTCCGTATTCGATGGTGGGGTTGCCCCGAAGGGGAAAGGCTGCCCTGCGGGAGCTTCGCAGGACAGCCTTTCAATGGGCAGCGTTACGCTGCCTCTTGAATGACTTCCTCGGACGCAGGAGCTTCGTCTGTGAACGTCATGATGTTTGGCACCCAACGCGTCCCGGCGACTTTTTCGGCTGCATAGGCTGCGGCTTCCTTTTTCTTCATCTTGAGAACGGGCGCGGCAGCTTCCTCGCCGCAGGCCTGCACAAGACTGTCATGGATGACATCGAGCTTGACGCGGGCAAAGTAGGTTTTGGCGGTCGGCTGGAAGTGATCGGCCATGTCGAGGTCGAGGGCAGCGCCGATCCTGTTGCCATGATCCACGCCCGCGCCGTTGAAGCCGTCGCCATGGCTGATAGCGTTGATTGCCTGGGCCACAAGAAAGGCCTGCAGCCGAAGCAATTCATCCTGCGAAACACCCATGCACCAGTCCCAAAGGTCAGCCGGATCAACCGGCAGAACCGATTTCCAGCTTTCGCGAACGCGTTCAATTGCATCGAGGTCGGCGCACTGGCCTGCCTCCTTGATGTGTGTTTCAAGGCAAGCGCTGTCGAGCGAGACTTCAACCGCCCCATGGGTCCAAGCTGCCCGGTGCTCGTACAGCGTCTTGATCGCCATGGAGTGAACGCCAACAACAAGGGCAAGGTTAGGGTTCTGGACAAGCTCAAGGCGGAGCGCAGCGGTCTTGCGAGCCGTCAGCTCGGCGACCAGTGCTTTGGAGTGATCGGAACCGGCCTTTTCGTCTGACTCTGTATCAGAACAGGCTTGCGCTGCCACCTTCACATCCTTCGGGTCGATCAAGCCGTGCTCAATGCGCAGATCGCCGTGATAACCAAGCGACAGGATTACCCCGGCCTCTGTCCTCTGCTCGTCGCTGAACTCCGGTTTCCACGCGGCGCGGAAGTCCTCAAGAGCGTTTTCCGCCTCTTCAAAGGCGCGACGGTCATCTTCGGCTCCGGACTGGTCGTAAACTTCGCCAGTCGTCTCAACCGCGTTTTCTAGCGTTTCAAGGTGCTTCTGTTCTTCGTCGGACAGATCGCGGGCCATGGGATAGACCCGACCGTATTTCTGCATGTCCGTGTAGTCGATTTCTGGCTGGTAGCGGCACCACTTCCAGCCTTCGCCAGCAATTTCAAGGGTGAGCGCGTCGATCTTCTCGGCCACGAGTTTATCGATCAACGCCGCGTCTTCGGCATATCCGCCATCTGAATTAAAGAGGTCACAGATCACCGTGCCGCCCGCCTCGCGGACAGCATCGAGGCCACCAAGGAACTTGATGCGTTTGTCGGACGCGGGAATTTTGCCATCGGTCAACGCCTGACGAATATCGCGGCTGTTGCGATAATACGGCGACAGATTATCCCAGGCCCGTTCCTGAGCTTCATGGTCATCGCTGACGGTGAACGCCTGCAGCTGCGCTAGTTCCATTTCCCCCTTTTCGAACATCTCGAACAGGCGAGGGGAAACGCGGGCGAGCTTGAGGCGCTTCGTCACGACAAGTTCGCTTGCGCCAAAGCGGGTTGCGATTTCGCTGACCGTCTTGCCATCGTCGGCCATCTGTTTGAAAGCGCGGAACTCGTCTGCCGGGGACATGCCTTCGCGCATGATGTTTTCGGCAAGGCTGATCTCGGTTGCGTCAGCCTCGTCGCTGAGAACGCACGTCACCTTGACGGATGCGGGCATTCTTTTGTTGGAAATCAGGTGCTCGATTGCCCGGAACCGACGCCCGCCTGCGGTCACAAGGTAGGTTCCCTTTTTCTCGCCTTCGCGAACGACGAGGTTTTGCAGCACGCCCACCGAGGAGATGCTTTCAGCAAGCTCAACGATGCCTGCCTGCGTGTAGGTCTTGCGGACGTTCTTCGGGTCAAGCACCAGCTTAGAGAAAGAAATTTCAAGGCGGTTTGTGTCGGTCTTGGTCATTTGGTTTGCTCCTGTTTCCATGAAACTTGGCCGGGCTGGCTCGTTTCATTTTCCGCGTCGTCGGAAACCGGGGAGGGCGGTCAGGGACCGGAAAGGCGGAGGGGTGTCCCCGTGCGCACAAGGCGAGAGCCGCGGAGCATGGGGAGACCGCCGTTCCGGCCGCGCAGCGGTGCATCCTTGACCGGCCGGGGGCGGAGCCCCTTCAACAAACCAATGACTGGCGCAGCCAGGCGGATATCTGCAAAGCAGATCCAGCGCGAACGATCGTTCCCCGAACGGGCCGAGACTAAGGCGGTTTTGGCCGATGGACTCTCTCGCCGAAGGAAGGCTCTTCGAGACTTCTGCCGGCGTTAGACAAGTCCCGGCAGAAATCGTCTTTGGCTCGGTGGAGGCCGCACTGCGGCCGGAAGAGAGCGTGGTCCGGTAGGACGCGGCCTCCTCTGCATCAAGATTTTGAGACCTGAAGCTCACACGACGCACTTGGAAGATAAAATCGAACTATAATCTCTATTTTTGTCACATTGCACAAATAATRAATTGGCTGTAAGGCGTCTCAGCAYMTTCCTTCCAGAATAACTATTCTCGCCTTTCCTCAAGAGAAGGCCAGCGCATAGGGAAAAYAATGACCAATACACCAGAGAACGACATCGCTCMGGATGCAGCCTTYATTGAACTCACAAGCGATATCGTTTCGGCCTATGTGGCCAACAACACKGTTGCCGCTCCCGATTTGGCGGGKYTGATAGCGTCCGTGCATAATTCGCTGGTCTCGACCGCCCAGAAGGCACAGGAGCCCGAAGTTGTCGCACTCGTCCCCGCGGTGCCGATCAAGAAATCCGTCGGAGACGATTTCATTGTCTGCCTGGAAGACGGCGAGAAATTCAAATCGCTGAAACGGCATCTTCGGACCCGCTACGACCTGACGCCAGAAGACTACCGGGCCAAATGGAACCTTCCGGCAGACTATCCGATGGTCGCCCCCAACTATGCTGCAGCTCGTTCAGAGCTGGCCAAGAAAATGGGACTGGGTCAGCAAAGATCTCAAAAAGCCAGGAAACCGGCAAAAAAATAGCTTCTAAAGACAAGGTTTCGAACCAGGTGCATGAACTCGATCCAGGTTAGGTCAAACAATGGATGCGTCGAGGATCTTGACATTAATGCTACTGGGTAGCACCTTCTTGTTAAAGGAGAACACCCGTGAGCATTAAATCCTCCATTTCGTTGACCGAACAGCAGGATGCCTTTGCGCGCGCTCTTGTGGAATCCGGCCAATATTCAAGCCTGAGTTCGGTTCTGCAACAGGGTCTGGAGCTTTTGCGCCAGAAAACCGAGCTCGCGTCTCTCGAAACACAGGCTCTGCGCGAGCTCGTCGGGCAGAGAATGAGTGGTCCTGCTGTGTCTGCTGCAGAAATGGGAACGCGCGTAGAAGCCATGATCGAGCGAAAGCGGCGTGGCCTGCGTGTGGACCCTTGAGTATTCGACCGCCGCTGAGCGCGACTTTGAGCTGATCTTCGATCACCTGCTTGCAACCTATTGCGATCTCGGGGAAGACCGTGCGGCGGCCTTCGAACGCGCGGCCGAGCGCGTCAGATCCATCCGGTCCGCCATCGATCAACTCACGGAAACCCCGTTCATAGGCACGCTTCGGCCGGACATCCTGCCGGGCCTGCGTTTCGTGCGCCGCGATCAGGCCGCAGTGTGGTTTCTTGCCGAACCATCCAACAACAGGATCTTTATCGCCGCCATTTTCTTCGGTGCTCAGGACAACGTCAGGAAAATGCTGACCCGCCTGCTGTCTGACTGACCGCCAATCCTCTGCAGACCCGCGCCCGCTCATCCGAGCATTCTGGCGGACCGCCTTCGGCTTCGGCCGGCATCGTTGTAATAGGACGAGGCCTGGGCGAGGGACCGATGCCGGGACTGCTGCATGGCATCCTGAATGGGAATATCGCGGTTCGCCGCCTCGGTCAGAAAGCCGGACCGCAAGCCATGGGCACTGAAGTCATCAGGGTTCAGCCCGGCGCGGATACAGCGGGCCTTGACGATCGCATTGACCGACTGGGGCGTCAGGCTTCTGGTCTTGACGTTGCCCCAGCGATCGATGGCCCTGAACACGGGGCCTTCGGAAATTCGCGCCGCCTCCAGCCAGATCTCGAGGGCCTCGACGGACCGGCCGATCAACAGCACAGCATTGTCGTGGGAAGAATCCTCCGTCTTGGTGCGGCCGAGCCGCAGGCTGGCGGCCGGCAGCAGGTCGCTGCCCGGATCGTTCGGATCCGCGGGCAGGGGATCTTCCCGGGTTATCTGGTTAAAGCGCAAGCCGGACAATTCCGAACGACGCCGGCCGCCGGAGGCAAAGCCGACGAGCAGCAGTGCCTTGTCGCGGAGATCGACGAGGCAGGGCGCACCATAGTCCGTGCCGTTGCACGTCGCCACAAGGCGTTCCAGAAGATCGGCCGTCAGTGCCTGTCGGCTTTTTCTGGCTTTGGGCCGGTCGGCAACGCGGACGGCAAGGCGCAGGGCCGAGCGCACGTCGGGCGCGGAGAAGTCTCCCAGAACCCCGCGCCAGCGATGCAGCGTCGACCAGGAGGCCAGACGCCGCTGCACCGTTGAGACAGCATGCGGGGGCCGAAGGCCCGCCGTGTTTTTTGGAACTCTGAGGAGCTTTTGGTCTTCCAGGGTGCCGGCAACATCCTCGGGCATGCCGTGAGACGGGTCACACCTTTTTTTGTCGGGGTCCCACAGGTGATGGGCAATGAACTTCAGGATCAACGGCACCGGGGCAGGCCAGGGGAGGTGCTCACCGGTTGCCGCAACGCACCAGCCTTCCAGATAGGAACAATCGGAGGTAAGGGCCCTGAGGGAATTCTCACCAATGCCTTCCTGCGCCAGGTGGCGCAGGGTCGAGATATCGTCCTGGGTAAGGAGAGCAGCCAGTTGGTCGGTGCGCTCCGGCCCGGCGAGCGCCGGCAGGATGGCGGAGAGCGCATCGAGATTTTCTACTCGTTGTTCCAGCGTTTCGGCCTCTCCCGCGAGGGAAAGGTTGCGAGCAAGAGCTGGCGGCATGGCCTTATCCTTCATCAGGCGGGATCCGTCCCTGGCGACGCCGGATGGCATTTCAGGTCCGTTTTCGAGAAGTCGTTACCTTTGAAGAGAAGGCGCGCCTTGCTGATCGCGGCCACTGCATAAGCAAAACAATCGCCCATGTTGAGCGCGGCGGGATGCCGGCCCTTTCCAAAGGTTTCATAGGCAGCCTGGGCGGACTGATAATGCTTTCCGTCGAAGGCAACCGGTGTGACATTTGGCGCTTCGCAGAGCCGGGCGACAATGATATCGGCTTTCGAGAACCCTTTTGCGGTCAGGACAATTCGTGTCTCGAACAGGGTTGGCCAGCCGATCACCAGGTCATTCTGGCGCAAAACGTCCTTGAACCGCTCTTCTTCCGGCTCACCCAGAGCGATGGCTAAAATGGCTGACGTATCCACGGCGATCATCTGGGCAGACCGGCCTCATCATACAGGTCGCGATGATCGCCGGTGGCGCCTGTCTTGACACCCTGCCGGTCCTCACATGCCAGATCCCAGACCGCATCAATCGGATGGCCATGCTTTTTCTGCCGCAGCTCCCTGTCATAATGCTCCAGCGCCTGTTCAACGAGATGGCTCATGGTTTGGCCGGTGCGGCGCGCCAGTGCGTGAGCAAGTTGCCGAGCCTTGGCGGAGCGGATGGAAAGTTGCGGTTCTGGCATGGGCCGGAGATTCCTGTGTTTTGACTGCCTGAGCTTATCACGCATTCGAGAAAGCCGGCAAGTTTTGCGCATATGCTGGCTGACCAACGATAACTTTGCTAATTCCCTACTGGCGCGCAATTGAGTGCGCCCTGCAACAGAGGTGGTTCGGTTTGTCTGAACAGTTTCGGGCGTTTTGCTAAGTGGATTTCCGCCTCAATTATGCCGCCACCATCATCGGCGCCAGCGCTTTGAAGTAAGCCTGATCCGGCGTCTGCCGGTCAAGGGATGAGTGAGGGCGTCGGGTATTGTAAAAGGTCAGATAGCGGCCGATGCCAGCGCGGGCCTCGGACACCGTCTTGTAAGCGTGGAGGTAGACTTCCTCGTATTTGATAGACCGCCAAAGCCGCTCGACGAAGACATTGTCCCGCCAAGCGCCCTTGCCGTCCATCGAGA
>NZ_JSEP01000034.1 GCF_001624695.1 Labrenzia sp. OB1
TCTGAGGGCTGGAATGTCGCCTTCGCCTACACGGCTTAACAGGCGGAATGCTGATGAAGCTGCCGGACACGTAAGTCGGCGGCATCCGAATACGGTCGTATATGTAGGTCGCCCGTATGGGGTCATGGGGAGAAGGCAGCCAGACCATGACATCGGCATCGACTTGCGGAACGCAAGGGAAAAGACTGCGACCGGCAACCTCACCAATACGCTGACGTCCAGCATATGAACGAGGGAAGGCATGATGGAATGACAACGAAGTATTGCGTCGCAAGGGAGTTGACCCTGATGTCCATCATGCTGGCGGAGTTCCCGTAGTAGTCCGGGATGGGGAAAGCCCATCACATGGCGAAGGGGAACAGTTCAAACTGCTTGAAGTGCAAACTATCTGACCAAGCGAGGTGAAGACCTTTGATAATCAGTGAAATGCAGCACAAGCTCGCAACATGGGCCGAGAGCGATCCGAACCGAAGGTTTGATCGGCTTCTTCGGCTGATTGCCAATCGGGAATGGCTTGCCGAGGCCGCTCGGATGGTTCTTGCGTCGAGTGGCGCACGAACACCGGGCATCGACGGAATGGACAAGCAACGACTGCAGGTCAAGCTGGATGAGCATCTGGACGGCCTGCGGACAAGCCTGCTGGAGGATAGTTATCGCCCCCAGCCGGTCAAGCGCATCTATATCCCGAAATCCAACGGCAAGCTACGACCACTGGGTATTCCGACCCTGACGGATCGCATCGTTCAACGCGCCATGCTGATGGCCATGGAGCCGGTCTGGGAGAGCGATTTCCATCGTTTGTCCTATGGCTTCCGGCCGGAACGCAGCGTGCATCATGCCGTCCGCACCGTGAGGATACAGCTACAGGATGGAGGTGGAACGAAGGGCCGCTGGATCATCGAAGGTGATCTGGCCAGCTACTTCGACACGGTCCATCATCGGCTGCTTCTGAGATGTGTGCGGCGACGGGTGCAGGACGGACGGTTCGTCGATCTTCTCTATCGGTTCTTGAAAGCAGGGCACATTGACCGTGGCCTGTTTATGGCCTCAAGCGAGGGTGTTCCGCAAGGTGGCGTTCTGTCACCGCTCCTGTCCAACATCATGCTCCACGAGTTTGATATGTGGCTGGAGGCGAAATACCTGAACAAGAAGGCCCGCAAGGATCGCTGGGCATGGAACTTCGGCATCCAGCAGGGCCGCCCCATTACGGTTCGTGAGAACCGGCAATGGAAACCGGCTGTTGCCTATTGACGATACGCTGACGACTTTGTCGTGATCGTAAAGGGAACCAGAGCCCAGGCAGAGGAAATCCGCGAGGAGTGCCGGGCGTTTCTGGAAGGTGAGTTGAAGTTGACGCTGAACATGGAGAAGACCCATGTCACACACGTCAATGACGGCTTCGTCTTTCTGGGGCACCGGATCATTCGCAAGCGAGGGGCACACGGACGGATGTCCGTCGTCACGACGATACCCAAGGAAAAGGCCAAGGGGTTTGTTCGCAGACTGACCGAAACCTTATCCGGCAATCATAGTGTCAGTACGGTCGACATGATCGCTGGCCTGAACCGCCAATTGGTGGGATGGGCGGCGTTCTACAAGTTCACCGACTTCACGGCGTACGTCTTCCGGCGCATCGATCATGTCGTGTTCTGGAAAATGGCGCATTGGCTGGGGCACAAATACCGATCCCGCATCAAACCCTTGATGCGGAAATGGTTCAGGGCCCCGGAACCGGGCAAGGCGAAAACCTGGCTCGTGTTTGGTCGCAATGAACGCGGTGACCCCGTCGGAAAAGCGTTGAAACGGCTTGTCTCAAGCCCCAAGGCGCAATTCCGGTGGGAAAACCCATACATCTTCCGGATCGAAGACCGCAGTACCGTCACGTCGCACTACCATGACGTTGCTATGGCCATGGGCCAAGCTTGAATGGAGAGCCGTATGCGCTGAAAGGTGCACGTACGGTTCGGGGAGGAGAAGCGCTTCTGCGCTTCTTACTCCACTGGCCACCTGGCAAGGTTTTGTCTATGTCGCCTTCGTTATCGACGCGTTTGCCCGGCGTATCGTCGGCTGGCGTGTCAGCCGAACAGCGCATGCGTCCTTCGTTCTCGATGCCCTGGAGCAAGCACTTCATGATCGACGTCCCGTTCATGACGGCGGCCTCGTACACCACTCGGACAGGGGCGTCCAATACGTATCGATCAGGTATTCGGAGCGGCTGACCGAGGCTGGTATCGAGCCTTCTGTCGGAAGCGTCGGCGATAGCTATGACAACGCTCTCGCAGAAACGATCAACGGGCTTTACAAGGCCGAGGTCATTCATCGCCGGGGGCCGTGGCGAAACTTCGAATCCGTCGAGTTTGCCACCCTGGAATGGGTCGACTGGTTCAACTACCGCCGTCTTCTGGAGCCGATAGGAAACATCCCTCCGGCTGAAGCAGAGGAACAATACTACGCCGCGCTGGATCAACCGGCCGTGGCCGCATAACTTAAACCAATTGGCCTCCGGCAAACCCGGTGCGGTTCAAAGCCTAAAATGAGTCACACTATAAGGCGCTTGGTATTAGCTGCTACAGCTTAGCAACTTGTCCGGAATCTCGCGACGATCTCTATGTTTATCTCGCCATTAGGCGGTTTTTTTGTGCATGAAAGATGCTTAATGACAATTGTTTCTGACTGGCGCTGCGTCCTGAAACGGGCGTGGAGCGTTCGACTGATCGTGTTTGCAGCGCTGTTTTCAAGCGCGGAGGTGGCGCTGCCCTTCTTGGGTGATTTCATCTCGCCGGGAAGAATGGCCGCGCTGTCGGCTCTTGCAACAGCGGGTGCGATCTTCGCCCGCATCCTCGCGCAGAAGGACATGAAATATGGGACGTAAGACTCGTTTGGCGGGTGCTGTTGGTGCGGCCGCCATTGCGCTGGTCGGGGTCTGGGAAGGCCTGCGGCTGACTGCCTACCGCGATATCGTTGGTGTACCCACGATTTGTTACGGTGAAACCCTCGGGGTCAAGCTTGGGGATCGGCACACGAAGGGCGAATGCGGTGCCATGCTGCTGGCTTCGCTCAAGGTACACGAAGCAGGGATGCGCAAGTGCCTGAAGAGGCCGGACAGCATTCCTGACCGTTCCTATGTTGCGTTTGTCAGCCTGACATACAACATTGGCGTCAGGGCTTTCTGCCAATCCACCGCAGTGAGGCGGCTGAACAGGGGCGATGTCGAGGGTGCCTGTGATGCGGCGACGTGGTTCAACAAGGCCGGTGGACGAAAGATTGTGGGTCTGGTGAATCGCAGGGCGGCGGAGCATGAGCTTTGCCGTGAAGGGGCCCGGGGATGATAGCCATGATTTTTGGAGGTGTGCTCCAGAGCCGAGCACTCCGAATGCTCATCATACTGGCCGCCGTCTCGGGCGGCTTTTTTGTGTGGCACAAGGCTGACAGATCCAATGCGGTGAGGGCCGCGCGTGAAGGCTATGTGAGGCAGATCGAGCTGATCGCAGCACAGAAGCAGTTGGAGGTGCTCGCACACCGGCAAGCGATTGCCGACACGGCCCGGCGCCAATTGCATACCGAAATCGAAAAGGCCCTCGCCGAAGCGGAGGCCGCCGAACAGGAGCTTGAGCACTATGTCTCGACCGTTGAGGATAACTGCGTTGTTAAGCCTGGCCTTGCTGAGCGCCTGCGGAACCGTTGACGGACGTGTGAAGGTGCTGGGAGAACAAACTGGCCGCCTTGAGGTGGAAAAGAGGCTGCCGAATTATCCGTCCGATTGCCGGAAAGAAGAGCGTTCCGGCACCCGGACAGGAGACCCACTGGACGTGGCGCTGCTTCGAAGCGATCGAGCCTTGGGCCGGGCAAATGCCCGCGTGCTGCGTTGCGCCGGCTGGTATGATGAAATCAACGCCGGCTTCGCAGGAGATCGTGGTGACTGAGGACGAGATGCGAGAGATCGCCCGTTTGGGCGGCAAGGAAGGCGGACGGGAAGGAGCGTGGGAAGTTCTTCGTGCGCTCGGTGTCGATACTGAACACCCACTGGAGGCACAGAAGGACATGCACTTCCTACGCGACCTCCGAAAAGGAACCTCCAGCGTCAAGGTGAAGTTCATAAATACTGTAATAGGCGCCTTTGCTTTGGCCGGTCTTTACAAGATTTTTTCCGGTGTGATGTGGGAACCATGAGCGAGAGTTCTCGATATTTTCAAGGGCCGGTCTCGGGTGATTTAGGCGAATTCAAAACAGATTTCGCAGATACGCTCAACCGAGTGGAGAGACGGAGTCAATAGATGTTTTTACCAATTTGATTTTCTGGCACCCGCGCCTTTGCTCTCAGGTTTTCATCAACTTCGATGGTATTGTTGAGAGCCGACTTTCCCTGCCGCGGTGATCAGGTCTGTTCGTACGGTCAACCAGAGAAAGATGCAGTCGGTGGCTACACACTGTTCACTAGAATACAACTAGTGCGTCGCATTTGGCGCGACTATCTCCAATTCACATACGAAATAACCGGAAACGGTTGCCATTTTTGGAGATACCCATGAGCAATCCTGTAATCCTTCAAATTGATGCTTCGGCCAGAAAATCAGGCTCGGTAACGCGCGAGCTGACAGGTGCCATTGCAACGCAGCTTTTGACAAGCTCTCCGACTGCGAAAGTTCTGATCCGTGACGTTTCGCAAAATCTGCCTTTTCTGGACGAAGAATGGGTTGGTGCAAACTTCACCGACCCTTCTGAGCGAACGACGGAGCAAAGGCTTAAGCTGGCGCTGTCCGACACACTTGTTGCAGAGCTGAAAGCTGCGGACACCATAGTGATTGGTGTGCCCATTTATAACTTTTCGATCCCTGCCGCTCTCAAAGCCTGGGTTGATCTGATCGCGCGGGCAAAAGAAACATTCAAGTACACAGAGAGCGGTCCGGTTGGGCTTCTTGAAGGCAAGAAAGCTTACCTGGCAGTCGCTTCCGGAGGGACCAAAGTAGGCTCGGAAATCGACTTCGCCATTAATTACCTGAAACATATGCTCGGATTTGTCGGCGTAACTGATGTCACCGTGATTGCCGCCGATCAGCTGATGATGGATCCTGCCAATCAGGACGCTGCACTGGCGCAAACGCGTGAACTTGCAGCCTAATTGTTGAGCCTCAACAAGGTCAACTTGTTGGGGCTTATTTCTGATGTTCCCAGTCTTCAGAGCATCCCACTGGCGAACAAACGGCTGTTGATCTGGGTGCGCGTTCTCGGATCAAGGCAATTGTCTGTTTCTGCCATGTCCCAGCGCCGCTTGCCGTATTGTTGTGAATTCAATCTATGATTGCGGTTGCTGTTGCGGAACGAGAGTTGGAATATCAACACCAGGGCACAGACTGTTGGGATGATGGGGAACGGTCAAGGTTCTTGGTCGACCGATAAATCGCTTCCGCTTCCCGCCTGCACCTTCTGGTGCACCGGGCCGGGATCGTTTTTTATTATTCTGTTTGTTGCGGATTTTTTTAGCCGAAAAACTGGTATCGACTTGAATTGTTTATCTATTTTCAGATTGGGTCAGATCACGCCCACCACAATGGCAGCCAGAAAAGCAAGGGCTGCAAGGAAGGCAATCATATTCAGGTTCCGTGAAAGGATCATCTGCGCGCTCCCGATTACCTCTGTTTGACGGACCGATATTAAGGCAGCCATTCCGGGAAACGAAGAAAAAAAGATGCTGCAGTGCAAAGCGTACTATGCGCTCTTGAGTTGCGCTCCTTCAAGATTTGTTAATTAAGGCATTGATAGAAAACAGTCCCTGCGCTTTTGAAGAGCACGCATTTCTGGTTCAGACAGGTTAAGGTTTTTCTGACCATCGATTTGTCTGCGACCGCGTTCGCAATCTTTTTGAGCCCGTAGAACGAAAGAAATCCTCAGAAAATCGGTGAATTTGGCGGTAGCCTAATATTAACAGGGTGTTGCTATAGTTCCCGCTCATACGCGATGAACGCGTTGGAGTGTTAATGTTCAATCTTAGCAAACTCGCTGCTTTGGCAAGAGATCACAGCGCTGCAGGCCGAAAAAGCCTGATCTGCATGCTGACGGATCTGTTTGTAAGCGCAGGCGATGACAGAGATGAACAAATCAGTCTGCTTTTCGGTGATATCGTCCTTAAGGTTCTTGGGCAGTTGGAGGAGGAAACCCGAATCATCCTGTCCAAGAGGATGTGCGCGGAAAAAGGCGCGCCGCATGAACTGATGATTAAATTGGCCCAGGATACCCTGGTCGTTGCCGAGCCAGTTCTGGAAAAGTCTCCCGTACTAACCTCCGAGGACCTGACGAACATAGCCAAGACAGTCTCTATGGAACATCTTGGCGTCATCGCGGGCCGAACCTCCATCGACAAGTCAACTACATCCGTGTTGGTCGATCGGGGTGATGAAAGTGTTCTGAACAAGGTTACTGAAAACAAGGGAGCTCACTTTTCCGATGCTTCCTTTCTGAAACTGATTGAAAAAGCCAGAACCAACACAAAAATCCAAGCTACGCTCATTGACCGTTCGGATTTGACTGAAGAAGCTGCCGATGCCTTGCTGCCGTTTCTGACGGAAGAACTGAAAGAGCGGGTCGCCGCGCTCGGTGCCGACAACACGCTTGTCCAGTTGCTGGCGCGGAGGGCCGCCAACGAAGTGGCTGCTCGTTCCCAGAAGCTTGAAGAAGC
This sequence comes from Labrenzia sp. OB1, assembly GCF_001624695.1. Taxonomy (GTDB): domain Bacteria; phylum Pseudomonadota; class Alphaproteobacteria; order Rhizobiales; family Stappiaceae; genus Roseibium. The sequence continues at coordinate 6,674 of NZ_JSEP01000034.1, forward strand.
GCGGGAGCAATCCAACACCCTGATTCAGGATGTTGTCAGCAAAAAAGCGAAAATCGGTGATGCCGTGATCCTTTTCTCTCGGTCCGACCGAACGGCGGAATTGGGAATGTTGCTGGCTAAAGTCAGTCAACTTCCGCCCGCAGCGGTGTCTCAGCTGTTGTTTAGTACAAGTGACAAGCCATTGATCATACTCTGCAAGGCAAACGGAGTCCCTGCGGAGGCTTACAAAGAAATCCTCACGATGCGTGCCAGGCGACTTCGTATTGGTGGTCTTGAACTGAACGCTGCCATCCAGCGCTATGCAGCCCTTGGCGAGGAAGGTGCAAAGAGATCGCTTGAGGTTCTGAAGCAGTCCGGTGCCTCGTTCGGCCTTAAAATCGGCGATGAGAAGGCAGAGCCAGGTGAAGCAGTTGCCAAGAAAAAGATCCCTTTCGCGTCCAGCCGAAATTCCTCCTCCGAGTGATGCCTATCCCGCCGTTCGCTGCAACGTAGCGGTCATGGCCGCCGCGGAAATCAGAAATCCGCCCCCCACCTTGTTGACCATCCGCAGAAGAGACGGACTTCGCAGCTTTCGGCCAACGGCCGCCGCTGCAAGAGCATAAATCGCAGCATTGAAAATACCCAAGATCACGAATGTAACTCCCAGTAGTGTCAGTTGGGGAACGACAGGGGCCTGGGGTGCGATGAAGTGCGGCAGAAACGCCATGAAAAATACTATGCCCTTCGGGTTGAGCGCGGTAACAAAGTAGGCATGCCAGAAGATCTTCCAGGCAGGTATATCTGCAACTTTATGCGCGCCAAGTGCGACGGGGCGGCTACGCCACATTCTGATGCCGAGCCAGATAAGATAAATTGCCCCGATCCATTTGAGCGCTGCAAATGCAGTGGTGGAGGCAGCCAAAATGGCACCCAGACCGAGGAGAGATGCGGTTGCCGCCGTCGCATCGCCCAATCCTACACCCAACACGCTTGCGAGGGCCGATTTCCGACCCTGGGTCAGGGCATAGCTTACAACAAGCATCACAGTTGGTCCGGGAATGGCCAACAGGATCAGTGTTGCAACAATATAGGCGGAATATAATTCTAGCGTCATGGGGATCCCGCAGGTTTAGTTGGCGAAATTTGGTCTGCTGTTGAGGATTATACAAGCAAGCGAAGCTGGGGTTCAATGGTTGGAAGATGGTGGAATATGCGGCTTGTCTCTAAGCTCCGCTGTGTCGTTCTGGCAGGGACATTCTTTGGTCTCCCCGCGCTAGCGGTGGGGGAAGCTGTCCCGGAAGCCAAACCGTTGGCGACAATGCAACAGGAACCGTTTCTGGAGGGGGTCGACACGCCCCCCACCAAGCCACAGGCTCCGGATAGCCCCGGAAAAACTCCAGGTGTCCGGTCCAAAGCACTTGCAGCATGTGTCATTCCAGGAGCTTTGCTGGATGTGGCCGAACCGGTCGCCGGCGGTAGACATGACGGCTGCGGGATTGCGGATCCGGTCAGACTTTCCGGTGTTGTGAGGGGGGGGGATGTGGCGAAGTTTTCTGCTCCAGTAACAGTCTCGTGCGAGTTCGCCAAGGTTCTGACTGGCTGGCTGAGACAGGATGTTCTTCCCGAAGCTGAACGCGCATTCGACAGTCCGGTCGCCGTCGTGGCGAGCGGTCCGGGGTACCAGTGCCGCCGGCGGAACAACCGGCCGGACGGAAAACTGTCGGAGCACGCGTTGGGTATGGCCATTGACATCGCTCAGTTTCAGCTGGCTGACAGATCAGACGTTTCCGTTGAAAAGGACTGGGGTGCCAAGACCGAAAAGGGGAGGTTCCTGAAGGCAATTCATGCCAAGGCCTGCAAACGCTTCACGACAGTACTCGGTCCGGACGCCGACCCCGACCATCGTTCTCATTTCCATCTGGATACCGGCTGCCACGGTCAGGACTGTACTTATATTATCTGCCAATGAACTCAATCATGGCTTGCAAATCATCTGCAAGCTTGTTCCATTCGAGACAACGACCGCAAACGCCGGAAACCTTGATGGAACGATATACGAGTGCCGTTGAAGCCGCACTGGATCTCCGGCCAGATCAGCCGATTTACTGTTTTCGGCCTGAGGTTTTGCGACAGGACGCGAGGCAGTTTCAGGAGCTTTTTCCCGGCAAGACCGCATATGCGGTGAAAACCAACGGGGAACCATTCGTGCTGGACGCGATCGCCAAATCCGGCATCGATTGTTTTGATGTCGCTTCTCCGGCTGAATTTGCCGCCGTCCGCAAGGCCGCTCCCAAGGCCGAATTGCTCTACATGCATCCGATCAAGGCCCAATCAGATATCCGGCTCGCCCTTGAACAATTCGGCATCCGTACACTCTCCCTGGATCACGAAGACGAAGTAGCCAAGATTCTGCGGATTGTGCGGGCTCTCGATATAGATCCGGGCACAATCACGCTGTTTGTGCGCATCGCCACCAAAGGCCATGCTGCCTATGAGCTGTCGAAGAAATTCGGTGCAGCACCTGGTCATGCGGTCGAACTCTTGCAACGCATCGACCGCATCGGATTCAAATGCGGTCTGTGTTTTCATGTCGGCAGCCAGATTGAAGAACCCGAGACCTATGAACGAGCCCTGGCTTCGGCAGACTGGATCAGATCACGGTCAGGGGTGCCAATCGTTGCGCTGGACGTCGGCGGCGGCTTTCCGGCTGTCTACGGCCACGATCCGCGACGAAAGTTTCGGGAAATGCCATCGCTCGATGAGCTCATGGCGCAGTTAAAGTCGGATATTACCGATTGGCAATTTGACGATCTGCCGCTCGTGGCCGAACCCGGGAGGGTCATCGTTGCAAGGTCGATTTCCCTGATCGTTCGTGTTCTTCTGAAAAAGGGACGCCGCCTTTACATCAATGATGGCATCTGGGCTTCCCTCTCGGACAGTTGGACCGGCAAAATCACATTGCCGGCGCGGTTTATCCCGGATCCAGCCCGGAAAACGCGGTCAGGCCAAGCGGACAAGATAGTACCGTTCAAGGTCTGTGGTGCGACCTGTGACAGTGTGGATATTCTGTCCCGGCCGTTCTGGCTACCGGAAACGGTCGATACGGGAGACTGGATCGAGATTGGCCATATCGGCGCGTACAGCCTGTCATTGAGGACGCGGTTCAACGGGTTTTATCCGGACAAGGTGATCGAAGTCAGCACGCCGTTCGATGCGGGCGAAGCGCCCGAGAGCTTTGCCTCCATCGAGACGATGGCCGACTAGATGGGTGCTGAACCAGAGAAAATGCGGCAACAAGCGCTTGGCCAGTTGGCTGGCCTGTCGCTTGTTGCCGCAACCTCGCGGGCTATGGGCTTTGCTGCCCTTCCAGCCTATTGGCAGAAACGCTGTTCGCCGCCATAGGTGGTATAGGTACCGGTCGACGAATTGAAGGACCGGAATTTTGAGGAACAATACTGATACCAGGCGGGGCTCCACGGCTGGTATCCTGCAGCTCCGTGTACTCGACCGGGATGTGGCGTGGACGGATAGTAGTTGACGGGCGGGGGAGCGGCGTAGCTCGGCTGGCTGGTCGCACCTAGCAGGATAGCACCAGCGGCAAGGCCGATGACACCAGCGGCGACGGCTGCACCCAGATTGCCGTTGTTTCCGTGTTTCTTGTGTCCCTGATTGTTGTGTTTGTTCGAGCGATTCTTGTGTCCTTTTTGCTCTCTGTGCGACCGATTGTGCTGGTTGTGGCCGCCGCGGTTGTCATTCCAACCGTTTCTTGGTCCTGCTTCTGCGGTTGCGATTGTCGGCAGAACAAGTACGCCTGTCAGGGCGGCGGCGATAATGCGTTTGCTTGTGTTGTTCATCGTCTTTCTCCAATGGCCCGCGCTTGTTTGTGAATGGCGCCGTAGCTGATATTGAGAGATTTGCACATGCGGTCTGAACGCGTTCTGAGATGCTCGTTCATCTGGTGTTCAGATTCCCGCCGAGGGAATTGCCGTCTAATGCTCCGTTGAATAACCGTTGCTGTTAACGCCGGCAATCAGAAGGACTAATGGAGAATCGGAACGACGTGGACAAAGAAACAAAATCCGTTATCCGTCCGACAAATGACGATGCTCGTCTGCTGGCCAAGGGGCTGATCCGCTCTGCGAGGTTCGGCGCTCTTGCGGCGATAGAAGCCGAATCGGGGCATCCGATGGCCAGCCGGGTTTCCGTCGCGACGGATCTCGATGGAACGCCGGTTATTCTCACAAGTACATTGTCCGGTCATACCGCAGCGATTTTGCAGACACCTGCCTGTTCGCTGCTTGTTGGCGAACCCGGCAAGGGCGACCCCGTGGCACACCCGCGGACTTCACTTTTCTGCAATGCACTACCTGTTGAACGGGGAAGCCGTGTCCACGAACGTTTGCGCGCGCGCTACCTGGCACGTCATCCCAAGTCTCAGCTTTATGTCGATTTCGGGGACTTTTCGTTCTTCAGGCTGGAGCTTTTGCGCGCCAGCTTGAACGGTGGTTTCGGTAAGGCTTTCGAGTTGGAGCAAGAGGACCTGCAGACATCGATGGACGATCCTGAGCAATGGGCGGCATTTGAAGCCGGCGCGGTCGCCCATATGAACGATGATCACCGGGATGCCATTAAGCTTTATGCCGAAGTGCTGTGCAAAGCGGAAGCCGCCAATTGGCGGCTGGCGTGTCTCGATCCGGAAGGGTTGGATCTTGTCGCGGGAGACCGGACTGCGCGGCTCTGGTACACCGAACCGCTTAGCGATCCGAAGGACCTGCGGCCAACGCTGGTTGCTCTTGCTCTGCAGGCGCGCAACGCATAGAGGGCCTGAATAAGAGACGCTCTGAAAATGGCCGCCAAAACGGCGGCCATTGCTCAGTCTCAATCCGATAGCCGCGACAGCTGTTTCGATCTATCCTTGCTCGGCCTTATGGGAAAGCTTCAGGCAGCGCGCAGGTGCCCGAGGAAGTCGCCGAGGCCTTCACGGATGGTGCCGATCTGATTGGAGACCTCCTGTATCCGGCCAACCACTTCTTTCACCTGTTGGCCCGAGGTCCGGGCAGCCCGGTTCACTTCGGAAATGTTCTGGGAAATGTCTTCGCTACCACTGGCCACATGATTCACATTCATCGCTATTTCCGAAGTGACCGCATTCTGTTCCTCGATTGCTGAAGCGATGCCGGATATCTGGTTCCTGATGTCAGTCATGGAATTGACGACAGTCGTAATGGACTGGGAACAGGAGGCGGCGCCGGACTGGACGCCACTCAACTGCGACCCTATTTGACCGGTCGCCTGGCCGGTCTGGTTCGCGAGCGCCTTTACTTCTGATGCCACGACGGCAAACCCCTTGCCTGCTTCGCCTGCTCTGGCCGCCTCGATGGTTGCATTCAGTGCCAGTAGATTGGTTTGAGCGGCGATGTCGCTGATGAGTTTCAGGACTTCGTTGATCTCGTCAGCCGAGGCGGAAAGGCTTCCGACCGTGGCACTGGACGTTTGTGCCTGTTCAGACGTTTGTGATGTAGACGTATTGGCCAAGGAGATCTGGCGGCTGATTTCCTGAATAGAGCTGGCCAGTTCCTCTGACGCCGAAGCGACGGACTGAGCGCTCGTTGTTGCCTGGTGCGCTGCTGCGGAAACCGTATTGGCGCGTTCCTCGGTTTCCTGGCTGTTTCTTGCAAGCTGGTCCGCCCTGTCTGCAAGTTCCTGCAGGGCGCTGGTCACCGTGTCGCAACTCGACATCAGCAGGTTTTCCAACTGGTCCGCTAACCTGAGGCGCGTTTCTCTGCGATCGGTCTCGGCCTGTATTTCCTCGTCACGCGCCTGCTCCTGGAGACGTTTCATTTCGATCGTGTTCACGCGGAACGTCTCAAACGCTTCGGCAACTTTGCCGATTTCGTCCCTGGACCGGACATGGACCTCCACTTCTGTGTTGCCCTTGGCAAGTTCGAGCAGGCCGTTGGAGACCCGGCCGAGCGGTTTCGAGATCATGAACCGCGCAAAAAGCAATGCTCCCAGGCCGCACAAGACGAAAGTCGCCACGGCGGTGAAGATGATTTGCCTGAGTGCCTGTTTTTCGTGTTTCTCGGCGGCGATTGCCGCAGCATGCGTGAAACGCTCGATTTCCTCCAGCAGTGCGACGAGTTCATGATCAAGCCGATCCTGTTCCTCTTCCATGACCATGAGCAGATTGCCCGCCTCCGCGAGTTCGTTTATTTCTATAAGATGCAGGATTTCGTCAACATGGGCCTTGTACTGTGCGTATTCGGCCTCGATGCGCTTCAATTGCTCGACGGCTAGCTGAAACTCCTTGCGCTCCACTTCGGTGGTTGAGTGGTCCAGGGCGTGTTGAGCCAATTTTTCGGCTTTCAGGATCTCTTCACCCACCTGGATTTCCAGTTTATGCAATGTTTCTTTCAGCGAATGGAGTGCCGTTGCTTCATTCTCGGAATGAATCCCTGCGATACGTACGATCCGTTCAACAAGCGCTGCCTGCTCCAACTGATGACTGGTCACATGACTGATCGCCTCCGTCAGCGGGATGTCCTTTTCGGCGATGTTGGCGAGTTCCTTCCCGATTGCATTCATCTGGTAAATGGCAACCGCGGCCACAACTACGAGGCCGGAGCAAAGTAGCGCAACAAGTACGAGAATTTTGCCAGCGACAGTATTTAAAACCGGATTTGAAACTTGCATTCGGGAAACCTCAACCGTCCAGGGGTTCTACTGAGTTCGGATCTCGATGACCCCAATCTTAAGTAGTATCGGGTTGAAGAAATGGTAAAGACTTTGCTCAGATTGCGGAAAAACACTCGTATAAGTAGTATTTACAGCGACAAGATTGCGCGTTTCTCTTGAGCATCTGCTCATAATCAGTGCAACTGCCTGCGCAGAGGTGCAATTCCCAGCTTAAAGTTGAGTCGCTCGGTAAAAATTATGCAAGCCGCACCTTGTGGTGCGGCTTGCCGTTAGCCTTGTGAGCAGTGATCGGACAGTGCTCAGAATTGTCCCCAGCCACCTGCCGTCGGTGTAACGACGGTCACCGCTTCACCGGCTTCCAGAACGGTCTGGTCACAACCTTCAAGTTTCTCGATCGTCCCGCCAGTCCGCCGGACCTCTGTCCGGCCGAGTTGCCCGTCTGATCCGCCTTTGAGACCTTTGGGCGGTACGGTTCGATGGGACGCCAGGATGGCGCAGTCCATCCTTTCCAGGAACCGCAAGGTCCGCCGGGTGCCGTCCCCGGCCGGCCACTTGCCCTTACCGCCAGACCCCTTGCGGATGTGAAAGTCTTCCAGAAGCACCGGGAAGCGGAATTCCAGCACTTCCGGATCCGTCAGACGGGAATTGGTCATATGAGTGTGAACACCATCTGTGCCATTGAAGCCGGGCCCTGCCGGCGAGCCTGAGCAGATGGTTTCGTAATACTGATAGGTCTCGTTGCCGAAAGTCAGATTGTTCATCGTTCCCTGGGCGTTGGCCATGGCACCAAGTGCCGCGAAGACCGCGTTGGTGACATGCTGCGAGGTCTCCACATTACCGGCGACAACCGCAGCCGGGTAGGTCGGCCGCAGCATGCAGCCGTCGGGAATGACGATATGGATCGGTTTCAGGCAACCGGCATTCATGGGGATATCACCGTCCACCATAACGCGGAAACAATAGAGGATTGCGGCACGTGTTACCGGCTCAGGCGCATTGAAGTTGTTGGGCTTCACGTCCGAAGTGCCAGTGAAATCCACGGTTGCTTCGCGCTTTTCCTTGTCGACCGTGATCTTGACCTTGATCACCGCGCCCTGATCCGTTGGATATTCGTATTCGGAATCCTTGAGAGCCTCAATGACCCGGCGCACGCTTTCTTCGGCGTTGTCCTGGACGTGCCTCATATAGGCCTGGACTACATCCAGTCCGAAATGGGTCACCATCTTCCTGAGTTCCTGAATACCCTTTTCATTGGCTGCAATCTGCGCCGAGAGATCGGCGACATTCTGGTGCGGATTTCTGGCTGGATAGGCGTGATCGGTAAGAAGTTCGACAAGTTCGGTTTCCCGGAAATGCCCCTGATCGACAATCTTGAAATTGTCGAAAAGGACACCTTCTTCATCTACGATGGTGGCGCGGGGTGTCATGGAGCCGGGCGCGGAACCTCCGACATCTGCATGGTGCCCACGCGAAGCAGCCCAGAACAGTATCTTTTTTCCCTCGTCATCGAACATCGGGGAAACCACCGTGATGTCGGGGAGGTGCGTTCCGCCATTATAAGGGGCGTTCAAGGCAAATACGTCCCCCGGTCTGATCTTTCCCTTGTTGAGCTTGATGACTGTTTCTACCGATCGGTCCATCGAGCCGAGATGCACCGGCATGTGCGGAGCGTTGGCAACTAGCGCGCCATCGGCGTTGAAGACGGCACAGGAAAAGTCCAGCCGCTCCTTGATGTTGACCGAATAGGCCGTGTTTTGAAGCGTCACGCCCATCTGTTCGGCGATCGACATGAACAGGTTGTTGAACACCTCCAGCATGACAGGATCGGCCTTGGTGCCAATGGCCTTGGTCTGTTTCAGAGGCACAACCCGCTTCAGGATGACGTGGTCCTTGGTGTTGATTTCCGCCTGCCAACCGTTTTCAACGGCAATTGTCGCATGCGGCTCAATGATCACTGCGGGTCCGGATACCTTCATACCCGGTTTGAGGACTTCACGTTTGAATATCGCGGCGTCATGCCAGGCGTTCTCAGAATAAAGGCGCGTCGTGGAGGCCTCCTTGGCGGTGTCTGAAGACAGGCTCAGATCGGGCTCCACGAGACCCGCGCCACCGCCGGCCGTCTCGACTTCAAGCGCTTCGACAACAACAGGTTTGTTGTCATAGGCGAAACCGAATTGACTATGGTGGGCGCGTTCGAAGGTGGCACGCATGTCGGCAACGCCGCCGAGAGGAACGGGGAGCGGTGTGTCCGTCCCCTCATAGCGAAGATGTGCTGTGGCGGTCGTGGATCTGGCGTTGGACGGAATCTCCTGTTTTTCGAGTTCTGCTTCTGTCTGGTTCGCCAGATGGTCCCGAAGGGTGGACAGCTCCGTGAGCAGATCTTCGTTCAGCGTCTTGACCACGGCCTGCTGACGGTCGGCCCTGATTTCGGCAAGGCCCATTCCATACGCTGAGAGAATACCGGAGAACGGGTGCAGAATGACGGTTTTCATGCCGAGACTGTCGGCGACCCGGCAACCGGTCTGACCGCCCGCACCACCAAAACAGGTCAGCGCATATTCGGTCACATCATAGCCGCGCTGAACGGATATTTTCTTGATTGCGTTGGCCATGTTCTCGACGGCAATCTTCAGGAAGCCGTCGGCGACCTCAGATGGTGTGCGGCCGTCACCGATCTTTTCAGCCAATTCCGCGAATTTTTTCGAAACGATTTCCGCGTCCAGCGGCTCGTCCCGGTTGGGTCCGAAAATCTTCGGGAAAAACTCGGGCGAAAGTTTGCCGGTCATCAGGTTGGCGTCAGTGACCGTCAGCGGTCCGCCTCGGCGGTAACAGGCCGGGCCCGGATTTGCTCCGGCGGAATCGGGACCGACCTGGAAGCGGCCGTCCGAATAGTGCAGGATTGAGCCACCGCCTGCGGCCACGGTGTGGATCATCATCATCGGTGCGCGCATTCGCACACCGGCAACTTCCGTTTCGAAGGCCCTTTCGTAGTCGCCGTCGTAGTGGCAGACATCGGTGGACGTGCCGCCCATGTCGAAGCCGATAATCTTCTCGAAACCGGCCATGCGCGAAGTTTCCACCGCGCCGACGACACCTCCCGCCGGACCTGAGAGGATCGCATCCTTGCCCTGGAAGAGCTCTGCGGCCGTGAGGCCGCCGGAAGACTGCATGAACATCAGTCTCGGTCCCTTACCAAGCTCTTCGCGAACCTGGTCCACGTAGCGGCGCAGGATCGGTGAGAGATAGGCGTCGACGACGGTGGTATCGCCGCGTCCAACCAGCTTCATGAGCGGGGACACTTCGTGGGATACTGAAATTTGAGGGAAGCCGACGTCCTGTGCGATTTTCTTCAAGGCCTGCTCATGGGCCGGATAGGCATAGGCATGCATCAGCACGATGGCGATGGAGCGGATGCCTGCATCCCAGACTGCCTGCATTTCGCGGCGGGCTTCGGCTTCATCAAGTGCCATTTCCAGCGTACCGTCCGCGCGGATGCGCTCGGAAATCTCATGGACGCGCTCATAGAGCAGTTCCGGCTTGATGATCTCCTTGGCGAAAATATTCGGACGTGCCTGATAACCGATTTCCAGAGCGTCCCGGAACCCCCGGGTGATCAGGAGAGCGGTGCGTTCTCCCTTGCGTTCCAGAAGGGCATTGGTGGCGACGGTCGTTCCCATTTTCACGGTCGCGATCATGTCCGGGGGGATCTGTGCGCCCTGAACGATGCCGAGCAACTCGCGGATCCCCTGAATGGCCGCGTCCCGATAGGCTTCGGGATTCTCCGACAGGACTTTGTGCGGATGCAATGTTCCGTCCGGGGCCCGTCCGACAATGTCGGTGAAAGTTCCGCCCCGGTCGATCCAGAAATCCCACTTGGCCGTCATGTGCACTCCTCCGATTTCCTAATAATTCCGCCATCGCGAGCGACCACGCGATTTTCGGCAGTCGATCCGTACTCTGATGTTTTGTGATTTTATGTTTACATTTTATCGATAAATTGTCGATGAGAAATTTGCTCTTTCTCGCATTTGCCTTCTGCTTGGGTTCAAGCGGGTTTTGAAATTCAGGGCGCCAGCCTTGGTGCCCAGTCAAGAAACGGTTGATCCAGCCAGACTGCTCGGTCCTCAGTTGTGTGGAGCAAATCGCAGCAGTTTCAATCCGCTTGCCCCCCATCCGAAGCGTTGCGCCACCGGCTCCGGTTCGGAGGCGCTGAAAGCCTCAAGCGCTTGGCTCATTTCGTCGGGGGTGCTGTGAACCAGCAAAAGCCAGCGTTCATTTTCGATTGCGCCTGACGATTGGTTTTTCAGGTCACCAATTTCTCCTGCTGCTACAAAACTGTCCGGTGACCTCAGATAATACTCAAGGGCAGGCGCCGCGAAGCCCTTGTAAAGCACAAGCTGCCGGTCCTTGGAACGATTGGCCTTGTAATCCTGGGTAATGCCGCGCCAGTCGGGCCGCACTTTGTCAAACAAGGCGAATCTGAGTTCCGGGAATGTCAACGTCAACGCCGCAACGAGGAGTGCGGCGGGGCCTAAACGGGGGATGAACTGGTTGGCGCCTGCGGATGCAAGCAACAACAGTCCGGGCCAGGCTGCAATCAGATATCGGTCGAACAGGATCGGCTGCACAAGCAGGGAATAGAGATAGGCCAGAATCAGCGGGCCAGCCGTGAAGGCAAGGCAGATTCCCGCGAACTTCCTTTTGTTTCCCTCATCTTGTGAAGAAACGGTATCAACGAAAAACACGCGCAGGCAATAGATGAGTGCCAAAGCCGACAGTATCCAGAAAAACACAATTGAGCCGGCGATACTGAAAACCATGGATTTCAAGAACTGAATGTCCGGATAGGCAATCCAGAAACCTGCTTCGGCGACTGATCTGGCACGGTTCGCCAGGATGAACAGCCAGGGTAGAAAGGCAAGGGCACTGAAACCCATGCCGAGGCAGGCGATTGTCGCAGGTGACAGCGTGAGCCGTCCGGCTCGAAGCGTGTCATTGAGGGCGTAGAGTGCGCAAACCAGACCGACAGCGGCAAATCCGAGCAGGGCATAGATATGGCTGTAGAGAAAGGCAGCGCCGCTGAGGCTGAGAGTAGTGAACCAGCCGATAGAAGGGCGGTTCAGCACTTTCATGACCGACAACAGGAAGGCAAGTCCCCCGGCCGCGAGAAGCGCATACATACGTGCCTCGGTGGAATACCAGATGTGAAACGGCGAGGTTGCCAGAAGCGCGGCGGCAAGCAGTGCGGAATATGGTCCATCTGATGCGTCGCCGGCCAGAGATCTTCCTGACAGATAGATCAGCCAGACGGCCAAAACCCCGAGAATGACAGAGGGCAGGCGAAGTGCAATCTCGCTGTCGCCGAAGACCGGCATGGTCAGCCACAAGATCACGTTGTGAAAAGGCGGGTAATTATCCGCGGCGACGGATGAGAGCAGTTCGGAAAATGCTCCCCTGGACTGCGCCCAGGTCACCGCCTCGTCGTACCAGAGGCTGGTTCTGTCCAGATCGTACATGCGCAGTGCTGCCGCAACGACCAATATGACAATGAGCAACAGCGGCCCGGTGAAGTTGCCGAGCCTGCCGTGACCTAAGTTCTGTCGCACGTCTTGGCGTCCTCCCGCAGGCGTGGTTGCGGCACGCTAGAACATACCGCGTTCACATGAAAGCAGCTTGATAGAGTGGCCCTTCCGATGAAGGAAGGCATATGCGGACAACGAGAGTTACGGTGACAATTTATCGATAAATTGTTGATGTTTTCAATTTTTGAGCTTAGGCTGCGGTCAGATGCGCTTTTGACAGGTGTGCACAGAATGCACCGGGAGCTGCATTGCAACGGGATCTGTCCCGCTTCCAAGAGGAGTATATTCATGCTGCAATCACGTTTTCTGACACGGGCCGGTGTCCGTTTGGCCGCCGCCGCCGCTTTTGGTCTTGCCGGTGTCGCCGCCGTTTCCGCCGAAACCAAGTGGGACATGCCGACCCCTTATGGCGACAGCAACTTCCATACGCAGAACATCGCTGCCTTCGCCGAGGATATCAAAGAGAAAACCGATGGATCTCTGGTCATCCAGATCCACTCCGCCGGATCACTCTTCAAGCATCCGGAAATCAAGAATGCCGTTCGCAAGGGTCTTGCGCCTATCGGTGAAGTTCTGGTGTCACGCCTGTCGAACGAAGATGCCGTTTTCGGCGTAGATTCAGTGCCTTTCCTGGCACCGTCCTACGACAAGGCATGGAAACTCTATCAGGCCGCGAAGCCTGCCATGGAAGAGAAGCTGGACGCTCAGGGGCTTGTCCTGCTTTATACTGTGCCGTGGCCGCCGCAGGGTGTCTATGCGGAAAAGGAAATCTCCAGTGTCGATGACATGAAGGGCCTCAAGTTCCGCGCCTACAATGCGGCGACCGAACGTCTGGCACAGTTGGCGGGCGCGGTGCCAACACAGGTTGAAGTTCCTGATATTCCGACCGCGTTTTCCACCGGCCGCGTGGAAGCCATGATCACTTCGCCCTCCACCGGTGCGAACTCCAAAGCATGGGACTTCCTGAGCCATTATCACGACACGCAGGCGTGGTTGCCCAAGAATATGGTCTTCGTCAACAAGGGGGCGTTCGATGCGCTCTCCGATGCCGAAAAGGCTGCCGTGATGGACGCTGCTGCGGAAGCTGAAAAACGCGGATGGGAAGCCTCCAAGGTGGAGACAAACGGCAAGACCGCTATTCTGGTGGAAAACGGCATCACCGTGGTGGAGCCGAGCAAGCAACTGATCCAGGGGATGGCCGCCATTGGCGAGACAATGTCCGCCGAATGGCTGGCGGAAGCCGGTGAAACCGGCACTGCCATTCTGGAAACCTACAAAAACTAAATTCAAAAAACGCCGGGCAGTTCAGCCCGGCGTTTTCTTGTTCAGCTGCACATCTGGTTGGGGGAAACCGATGCGAATAGCTCTGAATGCGCTCTATCGGGCGTCAACGATACTGGCTGCGTGTTGTCTCGTAATCATCGCCTCCATGGTGGTCCTCCAGGTGCTCGGGCGTCTGCTGGATGGCGTTCTGGGCCTGGCCGGCATGGATCCGATCGGTTTGCTGGTTCCTTCGCTTGCCGAGATCGCGGGTTTCCTGCTCGTAGGGGCATCCTTCCTGGCGCTTGCCGGGACGCTCCGCAACAGCGACCATATCAGGGTGAACATACTGCTTCAGGCGGTTCCGTCCCCGGTCGCACATCTCCTGAATATCTGGGCCGTAGCAGTCGCCTTGGGCCTCGCCGGGTTCTTTACCTGGCATGCGGGCGGGCTCGCCCATGACAGTTACACCTACGGGGAAGTGTCCTTCGGCATCGTCCCGATCCCGCTGGTCATTCCGCAAACCGTCATGACTGCGGGGCTTCTCGTGTTTTCAGTCGCCTTGCTGGACGATCTTATTACCGCACTTACCGGCCGCGCACCAAGCTTCGAGACGGTGAGCAAGGGCGACCTGATCGAGGGAAAAGAATAATGGACCTGTCCCTGATCGCTTTTTTCCTCGGTTTCGGCATGCTGGCTGCCCTGGCGACCGGCATTTGGGTCGCGGTTGCTCTTTTTGCTGTAGCTCTTGCCGCCATAATGGCGCTTGTTTCGGTGCCTGCCGGTGCCGTCATGGCGACCACCGTCTGGGGCGCATCGAATTCCTGGGACCTGACGGCTCTGCCGATGTTCATCTGGATGGGTGAAATCCTTTTCCGTTCGCGTCTGTCGGAGGACATGTTCGCAGGTCTTTCACCCTGGATGCGCAATCTGCCGGGCAGACTGCTGCATGTGAACATTCTCGGCTGTGGCATCTTCGCGGCGGTGTCCGGTTCCTCCGCGGCGACCACCGCAACAATCGGGCGCATGTCCCTGCCGGAACTCAAGCAGCGCGGGTATGACGAGCGCGTGGCCATCGGTACGCTGGCCGGATCGGGTACGCTCGGACTTCTCATCCCACCATCGATCATCCTGATCGTCTATGGCGCGGCGACCGAACAGTCGATTGCCCGCCTGTTCATGGCAGGTGTTCTTCCGGGCGCCATGCTGTGTCTCCTGTTCATGGGATACATAGTGCTTTGGGCACTTGCCAACCGGCAGAAGATGCCCCCGAAGGAAGAGCCGGTTCCCTTTACACGGCGGCTCGTCGCCACCCGCAGGTTGTTTCCGGTCATCGGGCTGATAGCCGGTGTCATCGGCTCGATCTATGCGGGCCTGGCCTCGCCGACGGAAGCGGCCGCCATCGGTGTGATGCTGTCTTTGCTGCTTTCACGGGCTAGTGGAACCTTGAACCGGAAGAGCTTTGCCGATGCGTTGATGGGGGCCACCAGAACATCCTGCATGATCGCCTTCATTCTTGCCGGGGCATCGTTTTTGACCGTCGCCATGGGGTACACAGGTATTCCGCGTGAGTTGGCGGCGTGGATAGGTTCGCTCGAACTGTCGCCCTATGCGCTGCTCGTGGCGCTCACGCTGTTCTTCGTTGTGCTGGGCTGTTTTCTTGATGGCATATCGGTGGTGGTCCTCACCACATCCGTGATCCTGCCGATGGTGGAGCAAGCAGGTCTCGATCTTATCTGGTTCGGTATTTATCTGGTCCTGGTCGTGGAGATGAGCCAGATAACTCCACCGGTCGGGTTCAACCTGTTCGTGCTTCAGGGGATGACCGGCTACAATATCTTCAAGGTTGCCCGGATGGCATTGCCGTTCTTCCTGTTGATGATCCTGGCTGTGGTTCTGATTGTAGCCTTCCCGGGCTTGGCTCTTTGGCTGCCACAGACGATGTTGAGCAATTAACGAACAGTCCGTGCGGGAGGTCCAAAGCGTTGCCGGAGAAACCTGAGCCCAATACCGAACCGAAATCCGAAAGGTCGATTGGACCTGTTGTCTCCTCGGCGCATCTTGCTTCCGGGGCGATGCCGGCTCTTTCGGAGATCGAATTTGCCGTCACAATGATGGTCAATGCCTATCATCGCTGGATGGTCCGCTGCATGGCGGCCAGCGGGTTGGAGGGGCTGGGTCCTCTGGATGTTCTGGTGCTGCACTCCGTAAATCACCGCGGCCGGGCGAAAACCCTCTCCGACATCTGCCTGGTGTTGAACATAGAAGACACCCACACGGTGACCTACGCTCTCAAAAAACTTCAAAAAGCCGGGCTCGTTTCTTCCGGCCGGAGGGGCAAGGAAAAGACAGCGGAGATTACGCCATCGGGAGAAGCGGCCTGTATGGAATACAGGCGTCTGCGCGAAGCATTGCTGGTTGAACCGATGAAAGCGCTGGGCCTGGATGAGAGCGAACTCTCCCGGCTGGCCGCGATGCTTCGCCTGGTATCGGGTAACTATGACCAGGCAGCCCGGGCCGCCGCCGCCATGTGAACCAGTCAGATTGCGTCACACGACGTCTTTTTATTGAATGTTCCAAAATTTCTTGTAAGGTCGAATTATGGAGAATCCGGATGCCGTTTCAGCGCTCGGCGCGCTTGCTCAGGAGGACCGTCTGGCGGCCTTCCGGCTTTTGATGGCGGAGGGGCCGAGGGGGCTTCCCTCGGGATCCGTCGCCGAGCGCCTGGATATTCAGCCGACCCGCATGTCGTTCCATCTGACAACGCTTGAGCGGGCAGGGCTGCTGACCGCGCGGCGGGACGGACGTCATATCCACTATGCCGTCAACTATGACCGGATGCGAAACCTTCTGTCCTTTTTGATGGAAGACTGCTGCGGCAACAATCCTGCCGTCTGTGGTTTCTCCGTCAATGAGTTCACAAAGCCAACAGGGACCTGACAGGACCAACTTCATGACCATCACAATCTATCACAACCCGAAGTGCGGAACGTCCCGCAATACGCTGGAAATGATCAGGAACTCCGGCGTGGACCCCGAGATTGTCGAATATCTCAAAACCCCGCCGAGCCGCGATGAACTTGTCGGTCTGATTGCGAGAATGGGGATACCCGTCCGTGCTCTTCTGCGCCAGAAGGGCACGCCTTATGATGACCTGGGTCTTGGCGAAGAGAAATGGACGGATGACGAGTTGATTGATTTCATGATGGAGCATCCCATTTTGATCAATCGTCCGATTGTTGTCTCAGAGAAGGGCGTTCGGCTGTGCCGCCCATCGGAGAAGGTGATGGACCTGTTGCCGAGAGATATCGGAACGTTCACCAAGGAAGACGGCGAAGTGGTGGCATCCGGAGCGGTCAATGAGTGAACTCGATCTTGCGGAACACGGACTGCGGAATGTTGCCGCTGGAGATCTGAAACCGGTCTTGAAGGAAAGGCTTCAGGTTTCTGACTTGCCGGCGCATCCGCCGCGTGTCCTGCTGCTCTACGGGTCCCTGCGTGAACGTTCCTACAGCCGGTTTCTCGTTCTCGAAGCCGAACGATTGCTGAAGACGTTTGGTGCGGAAACCAGGGTCTTCAATCCAGCCGGCCTGCCGTTGCCGGATGAAGCGGAAACCAGCCATCCGAAGGTCGCGGAACTCAGGGACCTTTGCGCCTGGTCAGAGGCGCAGGTCTGGTGTTCACCGGAACGGCACGGTGCCATGACGGGAATACTGAAGTCCCAGATCGACTGGGTGCCGTTGAGCGTTGGTGCAATTCGTCCGACACAGGGCAAAACGCTGGCCTTGATGCAGGTATCAGGCGGATCTCAGTCTTTCAACGCTCTCAACCAGATGCGTGTTCTGGGCCGCTGGATGCGCATGATCACGATCCCAAATCAGTCCTCGGTTCCCAGAGCTTATCAGGAATTCGATGAAGAGGGGCGGATGAAACCTTCCCCCTTGTATGACCGTGTGGTGGATGTGATGGAGGAACTGGTGAAGTTTACGCTGCTGACACGCGGGCAATCCGACTACCTTGTCGACAGGTATTCTGAAAGAAAAGCGGAACGGGAAAAGCAGTCCGCTGCGGAAACGGCGGCGCTTGGTGTTGTCCGCTGAATCGGCAAGGTAATCCTACGACTTGGAAGTTGCAGGCCGTAGCGGTTCTGCATTCACGGTATCAGGCGCGGGAGCGTTGCCGGACTTCTTTTGCGGAAACCACAGTCCGCCTGACGTGTTCATTGGGAAGACCGGGAAATTGGCTTCATGACTATCGACGCTGTCCGGTTTTCCGAACATGAACCCCTGAACGAGATCGCAACCGGCCGTGCTCAGCAGGATTGCCTGTTCTTCGGTTTCGACACCTTCAGCAGTGATGATCACGTCGAGAGAACGGCCCAGACCGACAATGGACGTGACTATGGCGTCCGTACTCATATCCTTGCCGAGGTTCTGAATGAAAGCCTTGTCGATCTTGATCTTGTCGAAGGGAAAGAGGCTGAGGTAGCTCAGGGACGAATAGCCGGTCCCGAAGTCATCCATCGCGATTGAGACACCCATGTCACGGATTTCACGGAGTGTTGCAATCACTGCGTCCGTGTCCGAGATCAGAAGACTTTCTGTCACCTCGATCTCCAGGCGGCTGGGATCGAGACCGGACTTGCGAAGGGCTGCGGCAACGCGTTTCTGGGTTTCTCCGGCGTTGAATTGCGCAGGCGATACATTCACCGCCACGCGGCGGGTCTTGTCTTCCCAGTTTGCAGCTTCCATGCAGGCGTTGTTCAGGACCCAGGTTCCGATTTCCACAATCAGCCCGGTGTCTTCGGCGATCGGGATAAAGATGTCGGGCTTGATGGTTCCCTTGGCAGGATGATCCCAGCGGATCAGCGCCTCATAGCCTTTCAGTGCTCCGTCTCGCAGAGAATACTGTGGCTGGTACAGGAGTTTGAACTGGTCGAACTTGATCGCCTTGATGAGGCCAGCTTCCACTTCCTTGCGTTTCTGTGCATCAGCGTCCAGTTCCGGTGTGTACCAGGAAAAGGTGGATCGGCCGCCATGCTTGGCGCGGTAGAGCGCAAGATCCGCGCAATGTAGAAGACGGGACGCCCGCCAGGAACCGTCGGTGGCACGGGCTATGCCGATCGACAGCGATATTCTGATTTCCTTGCCGTCGATAATGCACGGGACTTTTGTCGCCGCGTTCATGTTGGCGGCAAGCTTTGTCATGCGGGCCGGATCGGAAACGGAGGTGAGCAGAACGGCGAATTCGTCACCGGACAACCGCGATACCAGATGGGTGTCGAAGACGGCTTTCAGGCGTTCGCTGACAATTTGCAGGAACACATCGCCGGTGCCGTGTCCGTGGGTGTCGTTGACCTCCTTGAACTTGTCCACGTCGATGAGCATGACACCGATATTCGATGCCTTTGCCTGAGCCAGTCGCAAGGCTTCCGTAAGCCTGGCGTTGAAAACCGCGCGATTGGGCAAGCCCGTCAACGCGTCATGATGAGCGAGATACTGTATGTCGCGATTGGTTGTCACCTGATCGTGAAAGCGCATCCACAGCAGGATGCCTGCGAAAATGAACGATGTCAGACACAGGCCACCAATCGCTGCGCTGATGGTCCTGATCAGAGGCCTCAGACTGGACAGAAGGTCGGCCTGCCTGGTCAGGAGCAGGAGGCTCGGCATGGCCGGATTTGACCCTTGCGGCCGGTAGGCGATCACGGCATTGCGGCCAAACCTGCCTTCCCAGGTCATATCCGGGACCGCAGCCAGGGGGGCGAACTCCAATTTTGCTTCTGCCTTGACCAGGGTGTCCGGCGTCAGAAGGAACCTGTCCCTGTGCCAGAGGATCTGTTGCAGTTCCGTTTTTTGCGTGGCCGCGGGAAATACGATAGCTGCGTCGAGAACGTCCGAAGCACCACTCTTGTGCTGAAAGAGTGTCTTGATGTCATTAATCTGTTTCGGAGTTAGACCGGGCGCGGAAGCAGAACCAGATGCGGTTGAAAGCCGAAGACCCGACACCTCCTCTGGTCGGGCCTCGCCAAGCTCCTTGGCAAGTGTCCTGAGCAACGTGTCGATTGCCTTTTCCTGCGTAAGAAAAGCCTGTTCAAGTCCGCGGACAAGAAGCCAGTGAGTCAGAAGCCGATTGCTGGCATAGACACCCAGCGCCAATGTCATGACCAGCGACATGGATATGAAAAATATTACAATGCTATTTCTTGCCAGGGGGTTGGCCATCCAGAGAGGCACCATCTTTTTTGAACGTACTGGTTGAAATTAAGCCGAATTTCTTACACCAACATGAATCCATTCCGGTTTTTCCCTTTAATGGCCATGAGTTGTTCCGGCAAGGCGCATTCGGACCTGTTGCTTTCTCCCTTGTGAGTTGTGAGGTCAGCTTCACGTTTCGGAAACGCATGTGATCCCGCCTTTAGAAACGCTTGATATTGCATTGGCAGAAACCCTAACACTCTCAGATCGATCAACTTTTCCGCTTGGGAGCGGTTGAAACGAGCCTCAGCTTGATCTGGTCAAACAACCGCGCTGCCGATATGACTGGGAGACGCAATTGATTCGTGGTGGAAGGTGCGGGCCGAAAGTGTCTATTTCCGGCATCGGTGCCCGGCAGGAGCTGATTTGTGAGCGTCTGGAACAGCATTGGAAGCATCGTTGGGGCGATCGGGACTGGCGGGGCCCAGCTGGTCGACCGCATCGTTCAGCTTGTTCTGGCGCGCCCGGAAGGTACGGGCAGCGTTGCCTTCACCGTGGCGATGATTGCTCTGTCCGCGAAGATGGCGAAAGCCGACGGGGTCGTTACAACCGATGAAGTCCTGGCATTCCGGGATTTGTTCGAAGTTCCCTCGAATGAAGAACGCAACGTTGCCAGACTGTTTAATCTGGCCAAGGAGGATGTGGCGGGATTTGAGGTCTATGCCCAGAAACTTGCCGACCTGTTCCCCTATGACCGCAAGACGCTGTTCGACATTCTTGACGGGCTTTTTCACATAGCCAAGGCCGACGGTGTCATCCATGAAAGCGAACTTGGGTATCTTTCCAAAGTCGCCGAAGTGTTCGGGCTGGACGACCGGGAATTCTCCAAGGTCATGGCCCGGCATGTCCGCAAGGATGGAAATCCTTACGAGATCCTGGGGCTCGGGCCGGAGGCCAGCGATACCGAGTTGAAGGCGCAATACAGACGGGAAGTACAGGAAACGCATCCGGACCGACTGATTGCCAGAGGCGTTCCGGAGGAATTCGTCCGCATCGCCAACGACCGGCTCGCCGCGCTCAATGATGCCTGGGCGAAAATCTGCGCGGAAAGAGGGCTATGACAGTCGCAACCGATACCGGGCTGAAAGCCAGGGTCCATCCGTCGCCAAATCACGGTCCCAGGATAACAGGCGTACCGGTCGACATGGTGATACTGCATTATACCGGCATGGAGACCGCCGAGGCCGCGTTGAGCAGGCTTTGCAATCCGGAAGCCGAAGTTTCGGCCCACTACTTCGTTGACGAAGACGGCAGCATTCTTCAGTGCGTCCCGGAATCCAGACGCGCCTGGCATGCAGGGCGCAGTTTCTGGAAAGGGCGGAATGACATCAACTCCCGTTCGATCGGCATTGAAATCGTCAATCCGGGGCATGAATACGGATACAGAGCTTTTCCGGACAGGCAGATCGAGGCCGTGATGGCGCTGACGAAGGATATTTGTCACCGGCACGGTATCCAGCCATGGATGGTGCTTGGTCACTCCGACATCGCTCCCGGCCGCAAGGAGGATCCGGGTGAACTGTTTCCCTGGGAGCGGTTGGCGAAGGCGGGAATCGGTCTTTACGTGCAGCCTTTTCCAATCGGTTCCGGATTGTTCATGCAGGCCGGGGAAAGCGGTCAGCCGGTGGAGGCTGTCCAGTCCATGTTGGCTCTCTTTGGATATGACGTCGGCATTTCGGGTGAGTTCGACGAGAAGACCCGGCTCTGCGTGAAAGCTTTTCAGAGACATTTTCGTCCCGGAAAAGTGGATGGAGTTGTCGATCAGTCGACAATTGAAACGCTCCATGCGCTCTTGCGGAAGCTGCCCTCCCTGACCTGATGTACGCTTTGAAGGAAAATTCAGCCTGAAAGGCGGTTGCTACCTAGGTGTGAGTTCCAAGAAGGTTGTTCATTCGCATTGAAGGTCTGAGACTGGTTGGTGACCAAACACAATCAGTTTCAGGATCGATGGAATGAACAACCCGCACAAGAATGCCCGCACGTGTTTTTACAGTCGAGAGCAAATTGTTCTGCGTCACCAGAACGGAGAGGCTGCAGCGACTATTGCGGCGGCTTTCGGGATCTCGGTGCGCACTGTCCACAAGTGGCTGCGCCGGTATCGTGAGGAAGGGCCTCAGGGGCTCGTCCATCGCAGCAGTGTCCCGCGTACGTGCGCCCAGG
>NZ_JSEP01000035.1 GCF_001624695.1 Labrenzia sp. OB1
TGCCCATGGCGTGGTCATCCTTGATCAGGCCGGATGGCACACGTCAAACAAGCTCGCCATCCCGGACAACATCACACTCTTGCCTTTGCCACCCCGATCTCCCGAACTCAATCCTGTCGAAAACCTATGGCAGTACATGCGAGAAAACTGGCTCTCAAACCGGGTCTTCAAGGACTACGACCAGATCGTCGACCTGTGCTGCCGGGCCTGGAACACGCTCATCGATCAGCCATGGAAAATCATGTCAATCGGAATGCGTGACTGGGCGCATCGGTCCTGAATTTTGTCGTTTGGTATCAGAACTCACAGCTAGGGCGTAAACTCCGAAAGTGACCCAGGAGCCGGAGTTGGCTGCGGCCTCTACAAACCGGACCTCACCAATTGCAGGCTATCCGAAGTCAAATGAGAATTCAGTCGAGGCTGGGGTATGGGTCATTTGTCTCAGTGCCTTTTTCTTGCGCCTTTATGTCAGGCATGTTAGCGGGCGGTTACTCTTTCAAGACCTTCCGGAGCCCCAGATGACCCGCCCGCTCGCCATCGCCCCGTCCATCCTTGCCTCCGACTTTTCAAAGCTTGGCCAGGAAGTCCGTGATGTGGTGGAGGCCGGTGCGGACTGGATCCATCTGGACGTCATGGACGGGCATTTCGTCCCCAACATCACCTTCGGCCCGGATGTCATCGCAAGGCTGCGCCCGCATACCGACCGGATCTTCGACACCCATTTGATGATCGCGCCTTGCGACCCCTATCTGGAAGCCTTCGCCAAGGCCGGGTCCGACATCATCACGGTGCATGCCGAAGCCGGGCCGCATCTGGACCGCTCGCTGCAGGCCATCCGCAATCTGGGCAAGAAGGCCGGCGTCTCCCTGAACCCGTCGACGCCGGAAAACGTCATCGAATACGTGCTCGACCGGCTGGATCTGATCCTGGTGATGACCGTCAATCCGGGCTTCGGCGGCCAGAAGTTCATCCACGCCATGGTGGAAAAGACCCGCCGCATCAAGGCCATGATCGGCGACCGCCCGATCGACCTGCAGATCGACGGCGGCGTCACCCCGGACACCGCCCCCCTGGTTGCCGCAGCAGGCGCCAATGTGCTCGTCGCCGGTTCGGCGATCTTCAAGGGCGGAACCATCGAGAGCTACAAAACCAACATCTCGGCGATCCGGCAGGCCGCAGAAAACGCCTGACCGGCGTCCGCCGCCAATCCTTCGAAGCTGCGTATTCACGCTTGCCAAGATAGCGGTTCGTTTCTGACGCCCAGGGTTCTTTCCGCGTCCCTCATGCTGAGCGTTTCCCCGAACGCGCATGTGTTCAATATTTCCCAGAAGACATTCCTTCGGTTAGGGTCATTGCGACATATACCGGGGGGATTCGTCTTGGCGCATATGCAACGCAGTATCGGACTGCTGGGTCTTACCTTCATTGCCATCAGCGGCATTCTTGGGTCGGGCTGGCTGTTCGCCCCTCTGCTGGCGGCGCAGGCTGCCGGCCCCTCCGCATTGATCGCCTGGGCGATCGGCGGCTTTGCCATATTGCTGCTTGCGGCGACTTTCGCCGAAATCGCCGCCATCCTGCCGGTTGCCGGTGGCATCGGCCGGGTGCCGCATTTCTCCCATGGGTCGGTGGTTTCCATGGCCATGGGCTGGACTGCCTGGATCGGCTACAACACCACCGCCACCATCGAGGTGGAGGCGGTGTTGCGCTATTCGAAAAGCCTGGCGCCCTGGCTCTACAGCGATGCCGACCATCTGAGCACGGCCGGGCTCGGTGTCGCCTGCATCCTTCTGGCGGTTTTCACGGTGTTCAATGCCTTCGGCGTGAAATTCTTCGCGCGGATCAATACGGCGCTCACCTGGATAAAGATCCTGGTCCCGGGACTGCTGGCCGTCGTCATCCTGACCTCGGAATTCCGCTTCACCAATTTCAGTGAGTATGGCGGCTTCGCGCCGGAGGGTCTGAAGGGTATCCTGTCGGCGATATCCACGGGCGGCGTGATCTTCGCACTGATCGGCTTCCGCCATGTCATCGACATGGCCGGAGAAGCCCGCAATCCCAAGATCAACGTGCCGCTTGCCCTGGTGATGAGCCTGGTGGTCTGCCTGGTGATCTATGGCGCCCTGCAACTCGCCTTTCTTGGCGCGCTCAATGAAGACGAACTCAAGAACGGCTGGCCGCAACTGCATTTTTCCGGCGAACTCGGGCCCATGGCAGCTTTGGCGACCGCTGTCGGGGCGCTCTGGATCGTCAGCATTCTCGACACCAGCGCCCGTATCTCCAGCTTCGCCTCCGGCCTGGTGTCTGTGGGCTCCAATGCCCGTCTCGGTCTCGCCATGGCCCAGAACGGACTGTTCCCGAAATTTATAGAAACCCTGTCGGCCCGGGGCGTGCCGCTTTTTTCCCTGATCGTGAACTTCGTCGTCGCGGCCCTGTTCTTCGTGGTGCTGCCCTTCAAGGAAGTGATCGCCCTCAACACGTCCTCTATCGTCATGTCGTTCATTGTCGGCCCGATCGCGGTTCTGGCCTTCCGGCGATTGCTTCCCGACGCCAAGCGCGCCTTTGTCTTGCCGGCCGCCCCCGTCACCGGTTGCTTCGCCTTCATCGTCGCCACGCTGATCATCTACTGGAGCGGCTGGGATACCATGCTGCATCTGGGCCTTTGCCTCGCGGCCGGCTTCGCACTGATGCTTTACCGCAACTGGCAGGGCGGCTTTGACAGTCTCGATTGGCGCGAGGCAACCTGGCTCGTGCCCTTTCTTGCCGGGATCGTGCTTCTGTCCTGGCTCGGGTCTTTCGGCGGCGGGGCCGGCGTTATCCCCGTTGGGCCCGATATTCCCATCGTCGCGGCGCTGGCGACAGGCGTCTATGTGTTCGCCGTCCGTCTCCGTCTGAAGAAAGAAAAATTCGACCGTTACATGGCCGAGGAAAAGATGGACGAGCAGATGGAATATGGCTCCAACGGCAACGACCGCCCGGTTTAGAACCGTGCCGCGTTTAAGCGGATCCACGGATTCGGGAACACGCCGGAGGCAGCATTTTCATCGCAAATGCTTTCGGGGCTTTCCGGAATTCAATTCCACGCGACAAGCTTCAAAAGACCGCCGCGCAACTCTGGCACCTGCCACGGTGACCGCAATGCCGATTGAGCCGGGTGGCCACCGTGGAAACAATCACGGCAACTGGGTCAGACTGTCCAGGGTCAGGACGCCCTCCAGCTCGAAGAATTTTGCCAGAATGCCCTTGTCGTAAAGATCGTCCCCCTCTTCCCATTCCGGGTCATACTGGCAGCCCACATAGACATGGTTCGGATTGTCCTTGTCGATATCCGGATCGTAGCTGAGAGACCAGACCGGTTTTGTATCACACGCACCCAGGCTGGAAATGGTGGCGCTGAGCCCGGCAGCACCTGAGGGTGAGGCCATGAATCTCTCGAAATCGACGTCCGCCGCGAGAACAGGCGCCGTATTAAACAAAACCATCAACAGTGCTGAACAAGAGGTTGATTTACAAATCATATTAAACTCCAACTAGTGAATGTGAACCGTAATCGTCGCGGTCAAATCTGCGTACCAGAATTCAATAAAGAATGAACCCGGTGCAGCCCGCAACATCAGCTGAGAATGCGTCCGGGATTACCGGCGCTCTCCCGGCGGTCAAGCCGATCCGCCAATCCGGCCGGATAGAGTTCGAGCCCCCTGGCGGCGAGCTCGTCCAGCGAAATCCATTTCGCCGTACCGTCCGTTTCATCGCTGTCCTTGAAAGCGAAACTCTCCCTTTTATAGAAGCTGGAATCCGTGAAATGAGCGTGGCAGAAAAACACGACTTCATGCCCCGTGACGCCATGATGCTCGTAGATGTTTTCCATCACGAAATGGCTGTCGAGCAAAGATATGCGGGCACCGAGTTCTTCCAGGAATTCCCGCTGCAGGGCGTCGCGCCAGGGCTCCGCGAATTCGACCGTTCCACCCAGCGGGCGCATGCCGGTCACACGGCCGCTGTCATCGTGAATATCTGTGAGAAGCAGGGCATCGTCCTGCCAGATCAGGGCAAGCGCTTTCACCGTTATGGTGTTTGCAGGGCGCCAGAGCTTCATCGCGGTCTCCACTGGACGGACTTGGGTGCAGGACTTGTCATAAAATTCACCTTGCAGGACCTATCCGCAAGGAAAAACCGTTCAGTGCGCATTGAAGGGGCCCGCCCCCTCTGCTATTCCGCCCCCAGAAAAGAACATACGATAAGGTGCTTTCTCAGATGATCCCGCGCTACTCCCGCCCTGACATGGTCTCCATCTGGTCGCCGGAAACGAAATTCCGCATCTGGTTCGAGATCGAGGCCCATGCCTGCGACGCGCTGGCGGACCTCGGCGTCATTCCAAAGGAAGCAGCGAAGACCATCTGGGACAAAGGCGGCAACGCGACCTTCGACATCGACCGCATCGATGAAATCGAGCGTGAAACCAAGCACGACGTCATCGCCTTTCTGACCCATCTGTCCGAGATCGTCGGCCCGGATGCACGCTTCGTCCACCAGGGCATGACCTCCTCGGACGTTCTGGACACCTGCTTCAACGTGCAGCTGGTCAAGGCCACCGACCTTCTGCTTGCCGACATGGACGCGCTGCTTGCGGCGATCAAGCGCCGGGCGATGGAGCACAAGGACACCGTCTGCATCGGCCGCTCCCACGGCATCCACGCCGAGCCGGTCACCTTCGGCCTGAAGATGGCCGAGGCTTACGCGGAATTCGACCGCTGCAAGAAGCGTCTTCTGGCCGCCCGTGAGGAAATCGCCACCTGCGCCATTTCCGGCGCCGTCGGCACCTTCGCCAACATCGACCCTGCCGTCGAGGAACATGTCGCCAGGGCCATGGGCCTGCAGGCAGAGCCGGTCTCCACGCAGGTGATCCCGCGCGACCGCCACGCCATGTATTTCGCCACGCTCGGCGTCATCGCCTCTTCTATCGAGCGCGTCGCCACCGAAGTGCGCCACCTGCAGCGCACCGAGGTTCTGGAAGCCGAAGAATTCTTCTCCAAGGGCCAGAAGGGCTCCTCGGCGATGCCGCACAAGCGCAATCCGGTGCTGACCGAAAACCTCACCGGCCTGGCGCGTATCGTGCGCGGTTTCTCCATCCCGGCCATGGAAAACGTCGCCCTCTGGCACGAACGCGATATCTCGCACTCCTCCGTGGAACGCATGATCGGCCCGGACGCGACCGTCACCCTCGACTTCGCCCTGGTCCGGCTTACCGGCGTCATCGACAAGCTGATGGTGTATCCCGAGCGGATGGTCGGCAACATGGACCGTCTCGGCGGCCTCGTGCACTCCCAACGCATCCTGCTGGCGCTCACACAGGCAGGCTCGTCGCGCGAGGATGCCTACCGGCTGGTTCAGCGCAACGCCATGAAGGTCTGGGACAGCTACCAGGTCGCCGGCGCCGCATCCGTGGACTTCCTCACAGAACTCCTGAACGATGCCGACGTGCGCAAGTATCTCTCCGAAGACGAAATCCGCGACCGCTTCGACCTCGGCTATCACACCAAGAATGTTGATGTGATTTTCAAGCGGGTATTCGGGGAGGCCTGAGCGCTTTCCCCTGAGCAGCAGGAGAGGGACCGGTGAGCAGCAAAAAGTCTCTCCTGGCATGGCAGCGAATCGAGGCGCTGTTCGTGTTCCTGGCGATGCTTGTCCTCTACTACTGGAGCGGGGCTCCCTGGTGGATATTCCTCCTGTTGTTTCTGGTCCCCGATCTGTCGATGCTGGGCTATCTCGCCGGTCCACGGTTGGGAGCCTTTGCCTATAATCTTGCGCACGCATATATCGGTCCGGCACTGTTGCTTGGTGCGGTTGTACTCCTCACGGATCTCCTTTGGGCGCCCTCCGCACTTTGGGACTTCGCCCCGCTTGCCGTCATCTGGGCCTCCCATATCGCCTTCGACCGGCTTCTGGGCTACGGACTGAAAAGCCCGGAGGGCTTCGGGGTCACCCATCTCGGCCCCATCGGCCGCAAGGATAGCGAAACATGAAAATTGCGGTCATTTCCGACATTCACGGCAATGTGCTGGCGCTTGAGGCTGTGATCGCCGATCTCAAGGCGGAGGCGCCGGACCTGATCGTCAATCTGGGCGACTGCGTTTCCGGTCCGCTCTGGCCGGAGGAAACCGCAGCGATCCTCAGGGAAGCCGGCTGGCCGACCGTGCGCGGCAACCATGACCGGTTCGTGCTGGAGGATCCCCTCGAAAAGCTGGGCCCCACCGACGTTTTCGCCGCCGAACGCCTGTCGCAGGCAAGCATCGACTGGTTGCAAACCACGCAGCCGACCATCCGGCTCGACGACAATATCTTTCTGTGCCACGGAACACCCGACAACGACGACCGCTATCTGAGCGAAAAGGTCGAGGGACCGAAAGGCCATCTGCCGGACGAGGACACGCTTCTGCATGAACTCAAGGGTGAGAAGTCGCCCATCGTCTGCTGCGGCCACACCCATATTCCGCGGCTCATCCAGCTTCAGGAAACCGGTCAGATCGTCCTCAATCCCGGCAGCGTCGGCCTGCCGTCCTATGAGGACGATCACCCCTTGCGGCACGTCATGGAGGCGGGCAGTCCGCACGCCCGATATGCGCTGATGACAAACAACAGCGGCGCCTGGAACTTCCAGCAGAAGATGCTCTCCTACGACTGGGATGCCGCCAGCCGCGCGGCACTGGAAAACGGCCGTCCCGGCTGGGCGCGGGCGTTGAAACACGGATTTTACGGCCCGCTCTCCTGAACCGGGGCAGGTTCTGCCATCGCGCGAACGGCCCGGTTTGACAAGCCCCCCGGTGATCTGTCAGAGAGCGCCGGACGTTTCAGATGCTGAGAACAGGTGCCCCTTGAAAATTTCCGAGACCGACATTCTGCTCCTCCCCGGCTATGGAAAAACACTGCCTGGCCACTGGCTGCTGCGCTGGCGCGACAAGATGGCGACCGCGCGCGTCGTCAAGCAGACGGAGCTGCAGGTGCCTGCCAGAAAACAATGGCTGGAAACGCTGATCGGTGAAGTGGACGCCTGCGAAAAACCCGTCGTACTCGTGGCACATTCTCTCGGCTGCATCCTTGTCGCCCACGCCGCCCATGCGCTAAAGGACAGGATCGCCGGCGCCTTTCTGGTCGCCCCCTCGGACTGGGACCGGGAGGGTCTGGTGAAGGAATTCGACGGTGGCGATTTCCGCCCCGTGCCGCTCAATCCCCTGCCCTTCCAGTCTCATCTCGTCGCCAGCCGAAACGATCCCTACTGCGACTATGAGCGGGCGCGGGAATTCGCACAGGCCTGGGGCGCGACGATCCAGGACGCAGGCCAGGCCGGGCATATCAACCTGGAAAGTGGCCACGGCCCCTGGCCGGAAGGCATGATGTCCTTCGCCCATTTCATGAAGCGGCTCGGCTGAACGGGCGACAGCTCCATACCTTAGGCTGAGGTAATCTCGTCCAATTCGCGCCGGGCGCTGGTGATGGAATCGTCGACGAGCGACCGGTCGATGCCGTGGCTGATCAGGCAGAAACCCTGCTCAATGGCTTCCTTCACCTTTTCGGCATGCGTGCAGAAAATACCGGCGATCTTGCCGGCCTTTACCGCCTTTTCGGCGAGCCCCGCACAAACCCTGGCGTTCTCCTCTCCATTCGGGTCGAGCCGTGCACCGTTCGACAGAGAAATCGACAGATCGCTCGGCCCGACAAAAACGCCGTCAAGCTCGGCAACCGAGAGAATGTCGTCCAGCGCGTCGATCGCTTCCCGGGTTTCGATCATCGCCAGGGAAAGCGTCTGCGAATTCGCGCCCTCACGGTACTCTTCCAGCGTCTGGCCGCTGAGCATCGCCGCCCGGAAGGGCGACCAGCTCCGGTCCCCGTCCGGGGGATATTTGACGGCTCTGGCAAACGATACCGCTTCATCGCGGGAATTGATCATCGGCGCGATCAGGCACTCAGCACCCATATCGGCCAGACGGCCTGCCAGCGCATTGTCGCCGATGGGAATACGCACGATGCGGTGCGCGCCGCCGAGAGCGGTCGCCGCCATCGCTTCGCAGGCGGAGGTGAAATCATACATGCCGTGCTGAAGATCGACCGTCACTGCCTCATAGCCGCCGCGCGCCATCATTTCGGTGAACATCGGCACGTTCAGCACGGACCAGCCGGTGATAACCGGCTTTCCGGATCGTAATTTGTCGGCAAGATTGGATTGTTCGCTCACGGGCAGCCTCCTCGGTCAGATCAGTCATAGAACGGACGAATGACCCCGCCTGCAAGTCCTATTGCCGCAAACCCGCACAAATGCAGCGGCCCCGACAAAAAACGCCTGCCGCAAGCGGCAGGCGTTTTGCAGTCTCGTCATCGGGTTAGCGGTGCGCTCAACCCTGGTTTTGGACCTGTTCGATGGCCGTATGCATCAGCTCGTCCATGGTGCGGCGAATCTGATGGTCGGACTGCTCGACGTTCTTGGCATCGAAATCCGCACGGATCTTGCGGAACACGTCTTCGTCGCCCGGCTCCTCGAAGTCAGCCCGCACAACTTCCTTGGCATAATCCTCGGCCTTGTCGCCCGCATGACCCAGAAGTTCGGCCGCCCAAAGTCCCAACAGCTTGTTGCGCCGTGCTGTTGCCTTGAACCGCAGCTCCTCGTCATGCGCGAATTTGTTTTCGAACCCTTGTTCGCGCTTGTCGAATGTGCTCATAACTCATCGTCTCCTGAACCGCACTGATGCATACACCCCTATATGGGGTCGATTTGGTCTCTTGCATATCCCCGCAAGCCCAGCAAATCAACGCAGATACTGCTTCCTTGCGTCAAAAGCATAACCCCATCCATAAAATGGCGGAAAACATAAGATTGTACTTTCGTTCCGCTTCGGGTAAGTTCCGCGCCGCAAAATAGGGATTGCCGCCTGAAGGCGCCTGCCGGTTTGACATGGACGTCCCGGTGGAAATCAGACCAGGATGCGCAAGGACCCTTCCGAAGGATTCTCTTTTAAAAGATACGGTATAGCCAATGAACCGCCGCCGCCGCATTTACGAAGGTAAGGGCAAGATTCTCTATGAAGGTCCGGAACCGGGAACACTGGTCCAGCACTTCAAGGATGACGCGACAGCCTTCAACAACAAGAAACACGAGATTGTTGACGGCAAGGGCGTGCTCAACAACCGTATTTCCGAATTCATCTTCAACCAGCTGAACGCCATCGGCATACCGACCCATTTCATCCGCCGCATGAACATGCGCGAACAGCTGATCCGCGAAGTCGAGATCATTCCGCTGGAAGTGGTCGTGCGCAATGTCGCCGCCGGGTCCATCGCCAAGCGCCTTGGCCTGGAAGAAGGCACGCAGTTGCCACGCTCCATCATCGAGTTCTATTACAAGAACGACGAGCTTGACGACCCGATGGTCGCCGAAGAGCATATCACCGCATTCGGCTGGGCCACCCCGCAGGAGCTGGACGACATCATGGCGCTGGCGATCCGCGTCAACGATTTCCTCTCCGGCCTGTTTCTCGGCGTCGGTATCCGCCTTGTCGACTTCAAGATCGAATGTGGCCGCCTTTTCGAAGGCGACATGATGCGCATTGTCGTTGCGGACGAGATTTCTCCCGACAGTTGCCGTCTGTGGGATATCGAAACCAACGACAAGATGGACAAGGACCGGTTCCGCCGCGATCTGGGCGGCATGCTGGAGGCCTATCAGGAGGTCGCCAAGCGCCTCGGCATCATGAATGTCAACGAACGGCCCGCCGGGTCCGGCCCGACTCTGGTGCAGTAACGATGCAAACCCCTGCCAAGCAGAAGTTTGGCGGGGGTTTTTCCTTTCGCGCCCCTTCTTCCCTTTCAGAACCGTCCAAGCTGGTGTAAGAGCCAGCAAGATCCTGCAGGATGTTGATGGAGACAAGACCTCATGAAAGCACGTGTGATCGTCACCTTGAAAAACGGTGTTCTCGATCCTCAGGGAAAAGCCATTGAAGGTGCGCTTGGCGGCCTCGGCTTCGCCGATGTCAGATCCGTCCGCCAGGGCAAGGTCTTCGACGTCGAACTGACCGGCTCCGACAAGGACGCCGCACGGGCCGAGCTGACGAAGATGTGCGAAAAGCTGCTTGCCAACACAGTGATCGAGAACTACGCCATCGAGATTGATTGAGCGTGAAGTCATGGATGAAGACACGCGCAGGGCCGTAATCTTCATGGCCGCCAAGGCGGCGATCTTCATCCTCGTGCCCACACTCGCGGCCTTGATCGCCGTTATCGTGTTGCTCTGAACTACTAGTGGGATTGCCCAATGAAAACCGCCGTCATCGTTTTCCCCGGCTCCAACCGCGACCGTGACATGTTCCATGCGCTGGAACACATCACCGGCACGCGCCCGCTCAGTGTCTGGCACACGGAAAGCACCCTGCCCGACGTCGATCTGGTGATCGTTCCGGGAGGCTTTTCCTATGGCGATTACCTGCGCTCCGGTGCGATCGCCGCCCGTTCGCCGATCCTGAAGGATCTGGTCACCAAGGCGGACAGCGGCGTGTCGGTCTTCGGCGTGTGCAACGGCTTCCAGATCCTGACGGAAGCCGGACTACTGCCTGGCGCGCTGATGCGCAATGCGGGACTGACCTATGTCTGCAAGGAAGTTAGGATCGAGACCGTCAACACGGCGACCCGGTTCTCTTCCAGATTCAGCAAGGACCAGATCTGGCGCTGCCCGGTCTCCCATCACGACGGCAACTATTTCGCCGACGCCGATACGCTCAAGCGCATCGAGGATAACGGCCAGGTGGTGTTCCGTTACGCGGACGGCACCAACCCCAACGGCTCGATCAACGACATTGCCGGCATCACCAATGCAAAAGGCAACGTCCTCGGCATGATGCCGCATCCCGAAAACCTGATCGAACCGCTCCATGGCGGCCTGGACGGCAGAATCCTGTTTGAAAGCCTGCTCGACAAGGCTGCCTGACACCAGCCGGGTCACCAGAGCATGTCGCGTTGAATTGAATTCAGGAAATCCTCCGGACGCATTTGCAAGGCAGACGCTGTTTCGAGCGTCTTCCTGAACCCGTGATTCCGCTTGGGCGCGACACACTCTGGCGCCACAGGCCCGGCGTTTCAGGTCGTCTCCAAAAGCTCTAGATGTTTAGTCCCAGCCAAACCTGTCTATCTTGACGCCACCGGCACCCGTGCGTGTCTCGCCCGGGTTTTCCCGAAACGGAAACGAGCGTTGTGCGGCAATGAAGTGGCTCCAGCTCCGGGCGCTTCCACCGTATTCCCCGATGGCATCGGCTGCCAGCCACGCCAACCGGGGCGACGCTACGCTGGTGCCCGACATCCGCACCCAGCTTCCGCATCTGGAACCCGCGCTGTAGACCCCTCGCAGCACCACGCTTGTATCGCCCTCAGCGCTCACATCCGGGCCAACCCGGTCTGCAAAACCTTCAAACCAGTTCTCCGGGATCGGCCCTGCCGACGAATACGGCGACATCTCCGCGTTCTTGAGGGTATAGGCGCCAACGACAACCGGAGACACACCGCAGGCGAACCCGCTGAGGGTCCCGGCACGGCGCACCGGACAATCGGAATCTGGCGGATCGACGGGAAGAGGCGCCCCGAAACAGTCAAAGCGCCGATAGTCCGGGTTGCTGAAGAAGGCCTGTCTTGCGCCGGTTTGAAAACCCGGCAGGGTTTCATCGCGGCGGACCCAGATGTGGAAAGGCTCGGCAGGCGCGTCTTTGTTACGCCGGATTCTGATCTTCCAGATGCCTGCGCTCGCCAGAGCGCAATCGGCAACAAGACTTCCGGTGGGATTGAGCGACAAGGTGACTAGGCCGCGCGACGTCAGGCCCCCCTCGAACTGGTAAGCCAGCCGCGCAATCTCTTGCCCCACACTGTTGAACAGACTTGCTTGTTGCCCGGGCTGGGTTCGAATACTGATTTTCCGTCCGCCGAAGGGCGGCGTCACGGAGATTCTGGCAAAATCAGGCTGATGGTCAGGCAGGCTGTTGGGCAGCCAGATCTGAACCTGCGACACCGTTCGGTCGTCCGGCAGCACGGTCAGGTCCAGCCTGGTGTCCTTTCTCGGCTTTTCTCCCGTGTCCACGGCATGCATGCGCAGCAGGTTGCTGTTGCCGGCAGGGAGTGTCAGCCAGATCTTCTGACGTTCACGGCCGCAGCCATGGGCGGCCTCCCCCAGATAATATTCAAACAGCAGTGCAAACTGGCCCGTGCCATCGTGCGGTCCGGCCGTGTTGCCATAGGAAAAACTGATGACCACCGGCGCGAGTGAGCCACTCTTGGTTCGGAAGCGCCGGGCCTGTTTCACCAGGTCATGAAACGCCATATAGAGAAGCGGCAGGCTGTCGGAACCTGTGGTGTCCTCGACAACGAAAATCGGCAGCGCGACGCAGATGATCGGCCTCGTATGGCACTGGTCCGTCATGGCGTAGCCGGCAGCCAGCGCGCCCACATGCGTGCCATGGGACCTTCTCAACGCCACATTCGAGATCACCTGTTTTCCCGGGTCCACTTGCCCGGATTTCCTATAAAACAGGTCTTCATCCAGATAGCCCCCGAAAATGGAGCTTTTCAGGAGATGGTCGGTTTCCTCGCGAGCGAGAATCCGCCCAAGGGAACTATGCGATGCCTGTTTCGTCGGCAGGGTTCCCATGAGCCAGGCATGTTCCACCCGGCTTTTGCTCTCTTCGGTGCGAAACAGATCATGACCGATCGCGATTGAATCGTCGACCATCGCCTGTACCACCGTGCCGTCGGGCACGACAATCTCGCGTGTCTCTGGCGAAACCGCGCCGCCATCCAGATACTTCTCCGGAATGGCGGCCCCCAGATGAATGGAGGCGACATGAAACGGATTGTCCTTCTGGTTCAGTACCGAGATCAGCGGAGAACGCGCGAAGATCGCAACCGGTTGGCGCGGGCGTTCCACCTTCCTGTCGGCCGCATCATAGACAACCGGAATCAGCAGATCCTCGGCATAAAGGGACACTGCCTCTGCGAACTCGTTGATGCTCACCCCTTCCAGTTCGATGAGAACGGACCACCAGGTTTTCTTTTGGCCCTCGGGATAGAAATGGGGCTGGCGGGTCAGCCGGTAGTCGGTGACATGGTCCAGCACCTGCGACCCGTCGCTCCCTGATTGTTCGGTACAGTCTGCCATTCGTGCGTTCCTCATCCAGGTCGGCGGATGTTCTACCGGTCTCGACAGAACATCCGGGATGTCGATCATATTTAAAATGGCGCACAGCACCCACCAGAGACGGTAAAAGCCCGCTCTCACGCGCGAGAGATCACTCTTCCTCGCGCCGGTTCATGTGCACCTGTGAGCCAGTGATTTGCTTCCGGCATTTGCATCCCGTGCCGCAGCTTCTGATGCAAATTCCGCCTCTTCAAGAACTACCGGAAAGTATCTGTTTTTACTGGGTTCTTCTGATTTTGACATGTGAATACGAGCCCGAATTCAAACGGGTATCAAATGTCAAAGGTCGACCCATTCGCCAATGGCCTTCCACCGCAGCCACCCGAGAATTTCCGATTTGGCATGTGCCTCGGGGACCGGAATCTGCTTGGCCGTCGCCCAGATGCTTCTGCCGGTCCTGGATTCTTTTTTCTGAAAATCATTCAAGGCGGAATAGAGTAGATGCCAGTCAAAGTCCTCGCCCGCTTCGAAACGCGGTCCTTCGAATGTGGCGCTCGTCCAGTGTTTGCCGCCACTCATCGCGCTGACATGATCCGCCAGGGTCAATCCGAGCACGGCGCCCGCAACACTATCGACAGGAAAATGAACGCCGGCCACCGTACGGTTGATCGCGATACGCGCTGCAAGCCGCATCAACATGTCTCCCCAATACGCCTTGTCGTTGTACTGCGGCACTTTGCTGTCAATCAGGATTTTCCAAAGCAGCCTTGCCATCAGAAACGCTTCCGTCGCATGTCCGCTGGGAAGCGAGCCATGGGTCGGTGTCGGGATCATCGGTTGGATCTGCGGCGAGAACTCGATCGGACGTTTGATCGCCAAGGCGTACTTCATGCGCTGGATCACCGGCAACGAAAAACTCAGCGCAGCGAAAAGAAACTCCAGCGTGTAGGGGGTCCGCGCCGCATTGAGAAAGTTGACGGAGGCATAGAAGGGTGTCGGCACCCCCACCTGCGCCAAGATCTCCGCCGCCCGATCCGGACGAATGCGCGCATATCCGGAGACCTGGTTCAACTGTATCCGGAACTGTTCGACTTTCGGTGCCGTCAGGGACACCATCTTTTCAAATTTGAACGATCTTTCTTTTCCGGTCTTCTCCACACCGCGTCGCCACAAGATTGCAGTCGGCTGCCCCTTGCCCTTTTTTACCGTAACATCAACACTTGGACCAAGGAGAGACTGATAAATCGCGGCGCGTTCGCTGGCGGACAGACGAACCAGATTCTTGACGCTGTCGGGCACGCCGGGTTCAACCGGACCAATGTCCTCAAGATGGGTGCCTACGATCCCGTCACGGTTTGAAAGAAGCGCATCAGCCAATAGCGGGCTCTCACCTGCGAAAGCGCTGTTGGCGACAAGCCCGTTGAGACCATTGAGGCCATTAAGACCGTTGAGACCATTCAGTCCGTTAAGGCCATTCAGCCCGTTCAGGCCGTTAAGACCGTTCATGGCTCCTTCTGCAAACAAACTCATATGTCGCCCCCTTTTTCACTCCACCCCGATCAATCGGGAATTCCTGCCAAACGCATCAGCTCGGCTGCTTTTCGCCCCATCTCATAGTCCGCGCTCGGTGAAGCGCGCAGCCACGTGCTTACCCTCATGCCTGGCTGAAGCCGCAGGAGTTCCTTGGCGGTCTGTCTGGCGTCATCGATATCCCCCATCCCGGCCTGCGCGACCGCCAATGTCCGCATGGTCGAGCTGTGTGACCGGTTGAGCCGCAACGACTCCTTGGCCAGCGTCACCGCACGGGGATAGTCTTCGGCCGAAATATTCGCCCCCGCCGCCTGAACAAGGAAAATGAAGCGGTGCGGATCAAGCGGCGCAAGATGCAGCGCGCGTTCGGTGTCACGCTTCGCTTCGGCACCCTGATCGCGAAAGGCGGCGAGCATACCGCGCAGAGCCCGGGCCTGAGCGTCATTGGGGTTGGAGGCAAGAGCCGCGCTGTAACGGTCCTCGGCTTCGTCCAGTCTGAGCGCCAGATTGACAAGCACCTGTCCCTCGCAAACCAAAGCCAGCCCATGATCGGGTTCCAGCTCCAGTGCACGCCCGGTAAAGTGCAACGCGGCCCGGGCTTCCATGGCGGGATCCTCGGCCCATCCCTGAACCGTGCGCAACACGTGCCATCTGGCCATCCATGCCAGGGGAGCCGGGTGGTTGGGCGCCTGTGCGCTGACATATTCGAGATATGTCTTTGCCTGATTGAATTCCTTCGGTATCAACCGGTACATCAAGCCGACGGCGCCCTGCAGAATGCTGAACAGCTTGAGGCTGCCCAGGGGGCGCGCCTGCAGGCGGCGCAGTTCATTCAACGTGATCGCCTTGCGAATGCGGGTCACGATCTGATGGACGCTATCGGTATCTTCCAGAAATGAATCCAGTTGACGTTCAAACCGGTCCGACCAAAGGACAAACTGGGTTTCCGTCTCGCAAAACTCCACAGAAACAATGACCTTGCCTCCACGGGACACAACATATCCGGAGAGGATGAAATCAGCCCGCAACTGGTGGCCGACGTCTCGTAGGCCACCTGTCGGACTCGCCATTGAGGACGTTGAGAGCCAGGAGATGATGTTGACGTCCTCAGCCCTGGAAAGCGCGGTGGTGATATCGTTCGCGAACAATGCCCCCAGGCTCTCGTCCTGGCTCCCTGCCTGAGCCTTGAGCGGGAGGATCGCCAGGGTTGGCAGCACGTCATTGGGATCGAGCTGGGGAACAATGGTATCGGCCGGAACGAGCGGCAGCAGTTGACCTTGCGGTTCGACTTTGCCGGCGGGATCCGGTTCCTTCGAGCCGGTTGCGAAAAACTCGATCCCCAGGCTCGCGGTCGCGAAGGCTGCCATTTCCCTGGTCGTGCGCACTTCACCCTGATCGACGCCGCACATCCGGCACAGGGGATGTTCCGTTCTGGTTGCCAGAGACTCCACGGATATCGCACAGCGGTTTTCATTGCCGATATGAACCGCTGCCCGCAAGGCCGCTCCTGGTTCATCGTAGATCAGCACCAGCGTGGCTTCGCCCTCGATGGAAGTCCTGATCGGGCGCAGAGCCGCGGGCAGTGCGTCCATGATATCCTGCAAAAGCACCGACTGACCGGTAACCGCGACCGCACAACCTCGACCGGCAAAACCGGTATGATTACCTCTCGCAGCAACCAGCGGCTCCGCTGGAGGCAATACCTTCGGTTCTACTGTGCCGTTGAGAATATAACCCCTCTTGGGAACGGTCTTGAGAAGTTTGCGGTCACTGTCCTGAATTGCCCTGCGGATATCGGCGATACACTGGGTCAGGCTGTCATCGGTGACGGCGATGTCCGCCCAGACATCCTGAACAAGCTCATCCCGGGTAACCAGATTGCCCAGCTTGCAGGCAAGAAGATGCAATACTTTCGCCGATTGAGAACGCAACAGCGTTTCCTGGCCATTTGCCGAAACCAGACGCTGGGAGTGGAAAAAATATTCCACTTCGCCAAACAAAATTCTTTCAGACGCTTCGGCAATGTCCAAATAGTGTTTTTTCATCCTTGTGGCGCAGACCTGTCGGATTAGACCTTTGGGAGAGCTCCCGTAGTGAATTTTGCGCGTCGCAGCCGACCGCAAACCCGCAGATGAGCCACCCCGAACGCCATTGCGAATTGTATCACCTTTCAAACTCACGCAATAGTCGTAATCCCCGGAATAATACATAACGAATGAATTCCTAATCCACCTTCAGCAACAGCGCTGGATCCCTGGCCGCAACACATGTCAAACCGTCAAGACTGACCGATTGCAGGGTACGTTTGCTTTTCGCGGACACGGCGATCGCACCCGCCCCTTCTGGAAACATTGGTGGCAAGGTTGGGCTTTCCACCAGGATTCCGAACGATTGAGGTGTCGTGACCTTCGCCATGACGAGCCATCCCCGATGACCTATCTGCACTTGGGTCAAGCCGTCCACAGCGCCGGGAATCTGCAGGATCGCGACAAGGTCGAACAATTCCTCGAGCTTGACCAGAACCCCGTTCTCTTCGGCTGCGAGCAAGGGACTCAAAGGCGCGTAGGTGTTCTGTCTCGCCCAATTTCGAACAACGCCGAAGTGAAGGCTCGGCCTTTTGTCGGTACAGTAGAGCCAGTGGGTGTGGACCTGCTCTCCCTGCTCCGTCCGGCCGATGCAACTGTAGGAACATCCGATCTCCGGATCGCCGACCTCATCTGCATTGTCGAAGGCAAGCGTATGAAAACTGTGTCCCATCAACTGACCTGACACATACGCTCCGTTGCCATTGGTCAAAATCGGCTCTACTTCAATCGGTATGCCCCGGTAAAACGGGAAAACCGAGACCTCTAGCAGATGTTGCACGTTGAACGAGATCAAATCCGTAACGTTCCCGACAGAAGTTTGCCGCACCGGCGGCTCAAGGCGTGATAGATCCACAGTCAACCGATTCACCGGCGGAAAACTGAAATCCAAATGAAAAATTTCTGAAATCAACCTATCGTTCCGGCATTGTCCGGATCGCGCGCGGCCCGAAAAGCGGGCCGCGCGGCAGCTTCGTCAGTTGTTCAGATCGACCTGACACACCGACATCTGGCTCGGGACCGTGGTCCACCACTGGCCATTCCACTTGCCCTGGACGGAAAAGCCCACCACCGGGCATTTCTTGTCGGCGTCTTCCTGGTTCCAGATCGGGCCGGCTTCCAGAGTCTTGATCGGAATGTCGGTAACGCCGCAGACGGACATTTCGCCTTCCACAGTGGTCGTCCACTGCCCGTTCCACTTGCCCTCGTAAGCGGCAGCAGCAACGGGGCACTTGAACTTCGCGTCTTCATCGTTCCAGATCGGACCTGCTTCGACGTTACGCGCCATCGCAGCAGAGGAAAACAAGACACCAGCAAGCATTGCCAGCGCAGAACTCTTCAAAATATTCATTTTTGTTGCAGACATTTTCTTTCCTTCCAGGATTTTGGATCTCAATGATCCGTAATATTCAAGCCACGGGAATTTTAGCTCGTGGCTACCTCAACAAAATGCAATCTAAAACTGTGAAAAATACTGAAAACAACCTGAAAAAATCCGGAAAAAAGCTGAAATCTAGCGCGAACTCGAGCAGTAGATTTTTTCGGATTTCAAGAAACGTTAAAGAAAAGAGACACCCGGACCCGAAGAAAGCGAACGCTGAGAAGGGCTTGCCGGAAGTCCCGTCAGAATGCGCCGGAAAACGGCAGGTTTAGAAAAACGAAATTACAGCTCCTGATGGTTACATGCCTTTTGTTCGCCGCTAGGATGAACGCTTCAACAACGTCAGATGACGGAAACTTCAAGGTTTATCTAAAGCCGGGAGGATACCATGCGACAAACACTTCAGAGCATCGCCATTGCATCCATGCTGACCGCATTTTCCATATCGGCCGGTCAAGCGGATTTGCTGAACGCATCCTATATCAACACACAGCCTGCGCCGTTCGGGTCGCTGACCGAGACGATGGCGACCACCTATGGCAGCACGAAATTCAACCGCTTCAACATCATGGGACTGAGTTTCTGCGATCCTGCGGACACTGGCTGCACCCCCTACAATCCGGTTCAGTGGGGCGGCCAACCGATCATGACCTATTCAAACGACAGCGAAGGCAACCCGACCTGGGCCGCAGCCAGCCCGGACGCGGCAAAAATCGTGGCAGCACTCAAGTTCGGCGGCGCCTCGGTCTACGCCTCGATAGTGGGAGGCAATACCGTCCCCTACCTGATTGCGCTGGATGCCGGCCAGGGCACCGCCACAGCGAACACCTGCGCAGAGAAAGGGCCGGATGTGAACACCCGTGCCTGTGCTGCTTTCTATCTTTCAGAAGCGTTCACGGCCTATGGAACAGACGGTCTCGATATCGATATTGAAAGCGACTGGTCCAGTCCCCGACAATATACAGATGCCCAGGCGAGCGAGGCGTTCGAAACTCTGCTGGATAGCCTTACGGAAAACGGCACGATACAACCGCCCTTCGGCATGTCCTTCGCCCCTTACTATGACAAAGCCTCCAATCCCGTAAGCGCCTCGACCACGGCAGGCGCCTGTGTCTACAAGAAATACGGCATCACCGGCTATATTGACGCCAGGCAATATTACGCCGGCGGCACCCAAGGCACGACCCTGGACGGCCTTTACACCGACGTGCAAAACCTGCTGGCGACACTGTCGGACTATCCCTGCCCTGACGGCTCAACTTTGAACCTTGCCAGCACAGCAGTCAGTTCGTGGTCGGCATGTCGCCCTATTCGGTGCTGGGATT
The DNA here is from genome assembly GCF_001624695.1 of Labrenzia sp. OB1. GTDB lineage: Bacteria > Pseudomonadota > Alphaproteobacteria > Rhizobiales > Stappiaceae > Roseibium. The sequence continues at coordinate 19,477 of NZ_JSEP01000035.1, forward strand.
CGAATTTCCGTTCCGCGGCGGGCCGAACAACTGCGAGTACCAGTACCAAAGGGGCTATCCGGACTGCTTTGAGGAAATTGCAGACATGGTTGCCGGTTACACCCCTTCGCATGGAAACGCGGAGCCAGCCCTCGGCATAGGCGGAGCCTTCGTCTGGACAATCCAGCTCATCGATCCAGTCTACTACGCCTGTGCGATGGATATAGCCCTGAACACGCCTTCAAAGATCGCTGACCGGGCCAGTCTTTGCGGCGCGATATCGGCGCCCACCTACAACGACGGTGCTTGCAGTCAGTACCCGGCAAGCGCCAGCGGCGCGAAAAACGGCACCAAATGCTGTGCACCGGACCAAAGCTTCACATGCCAGCCCGGAGTTCCCCAGACGATCAACTCCTCAAGCCAGTTGCACTTCTATAATCAGTGCACCTGCAACTCCCAATGAAGGACTGCCGAGTGGCAGGAAAGCCACCGGCCCTCCATGAGCCTGCACGATGGTGTCCCCGAATTACGATGCCGGGGCGCCAAATTCACTCCCACTCTTGCTGCAAACATCCCGAATCTGCATTTCGATTGTCCGGGGCCGACAAGATGAGGTTTGCAAGACGTTCGCGGCATCGGGCTACAGCGGTTCCCATCAACACCTTCTGCGGCCTCCGCGGCTTTCCAAGTATTTGGTTTTCAGGCAGGTTGCCACTCAAGAGACCGACTCGGGGTCAATGGTGAGGTGGACATGACAGAGCTGAAACTCGAAAAGGATGCGCGGACCCGCCTCGCCTCTCAGATCCAGCGTTTTCTGGACGAGGAACTGGACGTGGAGATCGGCAATATGGATGCCGACCGGCTGATCGATTTTCTCTCAACCTCGCTCGGCGCCCGCTTCTACAATCTCGGTCTCAAGGACGCCCAGGCGCTTTTTGCCCGCAAGGCGGATGACATCAACGACGAAATCTACGACCTGGAGCAGCCGGTCGACGATCGGGGATAGTCACACCGGAAATCTCCATTGTTGAACTGCGCGCCAACGCCGCCGTGCTTCAGGCCGCATTGTTCCGTCTTTGCTTGGGCGGATAGCCGAAACGACGGGAAAAAGCCCGCGAAAACGCTGCAGGACTTGTAAAACCGCACAGCGAAGCGACGGATTTGACCTGAAGGCCGGTTTCCAGTTCGGACCTGGCAATGTCCAGCCGCCAGTTGGAAAGATACCCCATGGGTGTGGTTCCGACCCGTTCCTTGAAGGTGACGGCGAATTGCGTGCGCGACATCCCGGCGGTCTCCGCCAGTTTCTCAAGCGTCCAGATGTCGCCGGGCGCCTCGTGTATGGCGACAAGCGCAGCGGCAATGCGAGGATGTGCAAGGCCGTTCAGCAGGCCAGTGTCCGCCTTGCCGGTTTCCATCGCGTGGCGCAAAAGCCGGATGACCACGACCTCGCACAGCCGCTGAAACGCGGCCTGCCCGCCGCACCTTGGCAGCGTAACTTCCTCGATCAACGGCAAGACAATCGCGTTCAGGTAGGGGTCTTCAGCCAGCGGCACGGAAATGCAATCCGGAAGGGCGCTGACAAGCTGCGCGCCGACACCGGAAATCGTGATACGCGCTGCGACCAGAGGCCTTTCGTCGGACATTGCCTCCATGCCCCGGCAGATCCTGGCCTCATCGTTTTTCAGGGGGCTGTAGACCAGCCGGAGCGCCTGCTCTTCATTGGTGTAAATCCTGAAATTGGCAAAATCTTCATCGCGGCTTTCGGTCAGGGTATTTGAAACGTGAACCCTGAGACGGTCGATGAGCGACGACAGCCGGTCCAGCTTGCCGTTAAACGATGTCCGATAAGGGACCAACACTTCCGTACTCCTGATCATCTTTTTAGGATGTTCCTTCTTCATTCGTTCACTACCTTAAAGCTATCCGCAGGGCGATGTGAAGCCTTGCTCTCCAGCTGAATGAGGAAACAGATGCTTATCCCACGCCAGCCAGTTCCCGGCCTAACTGTTGAGACCCTTTCAGGCGCCCCGTTCGACCTGTCCGCAGACGCCGCGGAATTTGCAACGCTCGTCGTGTTTTATCGCGGCCTGCATTGCCCGATCTGCGCCACCTACCTGAAGGAACTGGGACGCCTCACTCCTGATTTTGCGGAGAAAGGTGTCAAAACCGTCGCAATCTCTTCCGACGACAAGGACCGCGCCCAACAGATGGCGGACAAGGTCGGATTCCCGGATCTGCGCTTCGGTTACGGATTACCGCTCTCCGTTGCAAAGGACTGGGGTCTCTTCATCTCCACCAGCCGCGGAACAACCTCGATCGGCATCGAGGAACCCGCGCTCTTTTCCGAGCCTGGCGTTTTCCTGGTGAAAGCTGACGGCACCCTGTATTTCTCCGCCGTCCAGACCATGCCATTCGTGCGTCCGCATTTCCAGGAAATGGTCGGCGCGCTCGATTTCGTTCAGAAAAACGACTACCCCGCCCGCGGTGAATATACCGGAGCGGTCTAACCCTTGCCATTGATGATGATTGGGTGAGTTAAATGGAAATGCCGGGCACGAATAGCAGCGTGTCCGGCATTTTACTGTTTCTCCGGGTTTCCAGATGGTAGCCGATCCGAAGTCTCTGACATCTCGGTTTCGCGCACCTTCTACCGGACCCTACGCCAGGTTTCGCTGCTGGTATCCCAGAACGGTCTTTCTGCTTCCCGGCGTGCGTCTTCAGCGGTCAGGCCGAGATCCACGAGCGCCGCGTCCGAAAGTTCCAGCAACTGCGCTCGCGTCCGCGCCGCCCGTCTCCAGCCCGACACTTTCCTCAAAAGGAAACCGATCAGCGATCCGAAGGCCGGCACACGTGAAATCCGCCGCCCTCCTATTGTCTCTATTGAACTCATTTCACTACCTCAATACGGTTACAATTACCACAATTTCGAACATTGTAGCCCTGCAATCATATGAATTGACTCTTTTTGAGATGCAATATAGAAAATTGTCACCATGACAAATTGGCACCCAGAGATCCCCGAAGGCAAGGGCCCGCTTTACATCCGTCTGGCGGATCGGATTGCCGACGACATTGCCACTGGCGCGCTGTCCGCGGGCGCCAAACTCCCGCCGCAGCGCGATCTTGCCTATGACCTTGGCGTCACGGTCGGCACCATAGGCCGGGCCTACGCCGTGATCCGCCAGCAGGGCCTGGTGAGCGGAGAAGTCGGTCGCGGCACATTCGTTCTCGGCAGCACGAACGCCGCTCCGCTTCAGGAATACGGCAGACCCGATATCGGCCTCGACGTCCAGCCGGTCGCCAACACCCGCCAGGGAGCAGGCGAGTCCCCCTCCTGGGTGCGGGAGGCCACTGCTGCTCCGATGGATACCGCTTTCGCCGGCACACGGATTTCCGTGCCTGCCCCCGGAGCCATCCGCTTCGACAGCACATCGGCCCCTGAAATCGGTCAGGCGGAGATTATCGGCCGCCTCACATCGGACATAACCCGCGACCACCCGCATGAAATCTCCAGCTATACGCGCGATGTGCCGGACAGCTGGCGCAGGGCGGGCCGCAAGTGGCTGGCGCGCAGCGGCTGGGAGCCTGCGGAAGGCAGTATCGTGCCGACAACCGGCGCACAAGCGGCGATCATGGCGATCATCGCGGCAACCACCGCGCCCGGAGACCAGATCGCCTTCGAGGAACTCACCTACAGTTCGATCTCCCGCGGATGCGCGCTGATGGGCCGGCGGCCCGTCGAGGTCGCACGGGATGACGAAGGCCCGCTTCCCGAAGACCTGGAGCGCGTCTGCGCGCAAAAACATCCCAAGGTCCTGTTCGTGATGCCGACCATGCACAATCCGACATTGGGCCTCATGGGCGAGGCCCGGCGCCGGGACATAGCGGCAATCGCACGGCAGAACAATCTCTGGATCATCGAGGACGAGGTCTATGGCTCCTTACGGGAAACATCCCTGCCACCGCTGGCCGCGCTGGCGCCGGACCGGACATTCCATGTCGGCTCCCTGTCCAAGTCGGTGACCGCCGGCGTGCGCGGCGGCTGGGTCTCCAGTCCCATGTCCCACGCACAGCGGGTCTACATGGCGCACAAGATGCTGACCGGCGGCATATCGTTCCTTCTGTCCGAACTCTCCGCCCGCCTGATCCTGTCCGGCGCGGCCGATACCTTTCGCGAAAGGATTCTGGTCGAAATCGCCGGCCGCCATGCGCTCGTCACGCAGCATCTCGGCAGCTACGAGCTGGAAGCAGCTCCCGACGCCCCGTTCCTGTGGCTGAAGGTTCCCGAACCCTGGCTTTCAGGCACCTTCAAGGCCGCGGCGGCAAGTGCCAATGTGCTGGTCGACGACGAGGACGAATTCAAGACCGGCCGCTCCGGCAAGGTCTACCACCGGGTCAGGATCGGCATCACGAACCCTCTTACCCGCGAGGAGACCGCCGAAGGCCTTCAGATCGTCCGCAACCTCATGGAAGACAGCGGAGCGTGTTACGACAGTTTCGAATAGAGAAGCTGGTCCCTCCCCGCCGGAAAGAATCTTCCCGTGGAACCGCGTGGCCGGAATGTGATTAGCCTCTCCACTTCCGCGATTTGATCTGCTAAACCGGCGCCAGACAGGCACAGGCGCCAGCGCCGCAGAACTCCGGACCGACATGATCCCGAACGACATAAAGATCACGCCCGACCTCATCGCTTCCCACGGCCTCAAGCCGGACGAATATGAGCGCATTCTGGAACTGATAGGCCGCGAGCCGAGCTTTACCGAGCTCGGCATTTTCTCGGCCATGTGGAACGAGCACTGTTCCTACAAATCCTCGAAGAAATGGCTGAAGACCCTGCCCACGGAAGGCCCCAGGGTGTTGCAGGGACCTGGCGAGAACGCCGGTGTCGTCGATATCGGCGACGGCCAGGCGGTGGTCTTCAAGATGGAAAGCCACAACCACCCCTCCTACATCGAGCCCTATCAGGGCGCCGCGACAGGTGTCGGCGGTATTCTGCGCGACGTCTTCACAATGGGCGCGCGCCCGGTTGCCGCCATGAATGCACTGCGCTTCGGCGCACCGGATCATCCGCGCACCAGGCATCTCGTCTCCGGCGTCGTTGCCGGTGTCGGCGGCTACGGCAACTCCTTCGGCGTGCCGACGGTCGGTGGCGAGGTCGAGTTCCATCCCCGCTACAACGGCAACTGCCTCGTCAACGCCTTTGCCGCCGGCCTCGCACAGTCGGATGCGATTTTCCTGGCCAAGGCCGAAGGCGTCGGGCTGCCGGTCGTCTATCTGGGCGCCAAGACCGGCCGCGACGGGGTGGGCGGTGCGACAATGGCCTCCGCCGAATTCGACGACACCATCGAGGAAAAGCGCCCCACCGTTCAGGTCGGCGACCCCTTCACCGAGAAATGCCTGCTGGAAGCCTGTCTTGAACTTATGCAGACGGGCGCCGTCATCGCCATTCAGGACATGGGTGCCGCCGGTCTCACCTGTTCGGCCGTCGAAATGGGCGCCAGCGGCGGCCTCGGCATCGAGCTTGATCTCGACAAGGTGCCGGTGCGCGAGGAGCGCATGAGCGCTTATGAAATGATGCTGTCGGAAAGCCAGGAGCGCATGCTCATGGTTCTGCGGCCCGAAAAGGAACAGGAAGCCGAGGCCATCTTCAAGAAATGGGGTCTCGACTTTGCGATTGTCGGCATCACCACCGACACGCTGCGCTTCGTGGTCCGACACCAGGGTGATATCGTCGCCGATCTGCCGATCAAGGAACTCGGTGACGAGGCACCCGAATATGACCGTCCGTGGATCGAACCGAAGAAACTCCCGGAGCTCACTGCCGACGAAGTTCCCGAGCCGGAAGACTATGCAGCGGCCCTGACAACCCTGATCGGCAGCGCCAACGGCTCTTCCCGCCGCTGGGTCTACGAGCAGTATGACACGCTGATCCAGGGTAACACGGCGGCAACACCGGGCGGCGACGCGGGTGTCATCCGCGTGGAAGGCACGCGCAAGGGCCTCACCTTTTCCGTCGATGTGACGCCGCGCTATTGCGAGGCCGATCCCTTCGAAGGCGGCAAGCAGGCGGTCGCCGAAGTCTGGCGCAACCTGACCGCCGTCGGCTCCGAGCCCCTGGCCGCCACCGACAACCTCAATTTCGGCAACCCGGAAAAGCCGGAGATCATGGGGCAGCTGGTTTTCTGCATCAAAGGCATCGGCGAAGCCTGCCGCGAGCTCGATTTCCCGATCGTCTCCGGCAATGTGTCGCTCTATAACGAGACCCATGGCGAAGGTATCCTGCCGACCCCGGCAATCGGCGGCGTCGGCCTGCTGCCCGATGTCGGCGTGCGTGCGAACGCCGCCTTCACCCAGGAAGGTGACACGATCCTCGTTATCGGAGGCTACGGCACTCATCTCGGCGCGTCGCAATATCTGGCCGAGGTCCTCGGCCGAGAGGAAGGCGCCCCTCCCCCGGTCGATCTTGCAGCGGAAAAACGCCGCGGCACGCTGGTCCGCCAGTTGATCGGCGCCGCCCGCCTCACCGGCGTTCATGACATTTCCTCAGGCGGCCTCGGCGTCGCCCTTGCGGAAATGGCGATGGCAGGCGGCATCGGCGCAACCGTCAAGGTGGACGGCCCCGCACACGCCGCCCTCTTCGGCGAGGACCAGGGCCGCTACGTTCTCACCGTCGCAGCGGACAGGCTGGAAGCCGTTCTGGAGGATATTATCGATGCCGGCATTGACGTGCGGCAGATCGGCACCACCGGCGGCACTGATTTGACTGTTGAGGGCATCCTCACCATATCCGTTGCAAACATGCGCAAAGCGCATGAAGATTGGTTCCCGAACTACATGGCCACAGCCTGAACGGCCTGGCCATTCAGGAACTTTTCAAAAAGGACGGACGCACGATGCCAATGAACGCGAATGAGATCGAAACCCTGATCAAGGAGGCGCTGCCCGACGCTCAGGTGGAGATTCGTGATCTGGCTGGTGACGGCGACCACTATGCGGCCAATGTCGTCTCGGAAACGTTCCGGGGCAAGAGCCGCGTCCAGCAGCACCAACTGGTTTATGAAGCCCTGAAAGGCAATATGGGCGGCGCATTACACGCCCTCGCCCTGCAGACAAAGGCTCCGGATTGATCCGGACGGGAAACAGAACATGGTCTGGCTTGCTCTTATCGCGACACTTCTGGTCCTTCTGATCATGGAGTTTCGGATATGGCGAGCCGCTTCCAAACTGCTATACAGCGCCGCAAGCACGCTTTTTGCGGCGGTCAAACACAAGGACACACGCTCATGAGCATTCAGGACTGGATCAAGAACGAAGTCGACAGCAACGACGTCGTGCTGTTCATGAAAGGCACGCCGAACTTTCCGCAGTGCGGTTTTTCCGGTCAGGTCGTGCAGATCCTCGACTATGTCGGCAGCCCTTACAAAGGCATCAACGTGCTCGAGGACGACGATCTGCGCTCTGGCATCAAGGAATTCTCAAACTGGCCGACCATTCCGCAGCTCTACGTGAAGGGTGAATTCGTCGGTGGGTGCGACATCATCCGTGAAATGTTCCAGAACCAGGAACTCCAGGGCCTGTTCACCGAAAAGGGTGTCGAGACCAAACAGTCCGCCTGAGCGGACACAATTTCTCGGCTTCCGCGGCTCTGTTAGGCGCAGTGCTGATTTTGGAACCGCTCATTCATTGAAATCACTCCGTCATTGCAGGGCTTGACCCACTGCTGTCCGGTTTAAAAATCTAGACAGAGCGCATGACATTGATTCTACTCGGTTTCAGACGTTTGGCCGCGTTTGAGACACGAACAGAGGATCAATGTCATGCGCCATCACAATAGCGTTTTTCATCAAGTGCTGAAGCATGTTCCTTGGGGCGAGTTCAATCGCCTTGTGGATGAGCATAAAGCGGACCACCGCGTCCGCCGTTTGACGACGAAGACCCAGTTTCTGGCCCTTTTGTTCGGCCAGCTTGCAGGCGCGCAGAGCCTCAGGGAG
>NZ_JSEP01000036.1 GCF_001624695.1 Labrenzia sp. OB1
GCCCATGGCGTGGTCATCCTTGATCAGGCCGGATGGCACACGTCAAACAAGCTCGCCATCCCGGACAACATCACACTCTTGCCTTTGCCACCCCGATCTCCCGAACTCAATCCTGTCGAAAACCTATGGCAGTACATGCGAGAAAACTGGCTCTCAAACCGGGTCTTCAAGGACTACGACCAGATCGTCGACCTGTGCTGCCGGGCCTGGAACACGCTCATCGATCAGCCATGGAAAATCATGTCAATCGGAATGCGTGACTGGGCGCATCGGTCCTGAATTTTGTCGTTTGGTATAAGGTGTATCCGGGTTGGTTTTCATGCCGCCAACGATGTGAGATGCTTCTGGGTGTTTGGCCATCCGATGATCCTTTCCTGCAGCTCATGAATAATCTTTGCTCGGAAGGACGCAGGGACAGGACAGTCATGAGACCGAATGGTCATGCCCTTCTTGGGTCACGGCAGCATCTTTGAGACAAAGCCTCGCCGCAAGGCGTTCCCGGATGATCGACAGGTCCAGGGAAAGACACATGTCAGGTCGATCGGAGTGAGGGTCAGATCACACCGGGATGCCATGCGGCGCCAACCCAGCGAATGGTCGATCGGTGTTTGAGTCAAATCACCCGAGAACTGGCACTAATCGTATGACTATCGGTGTTCATGATCTCGGGCGGCCCGAACCGCGCGACAGCCTCTTTCAAGGCTTCGACGCAGAAGTCGGCGTGCATCGTGTTTGACAGCCGCCAGCTCAGAACTTTCCGCGTCGCCCAATCCATGACTGCGCCAGATACAGAAAACCGTGCTTCACAGGAATGAACGTGATGTCCGAACACCAGACCTGGTTCGGTCTGTTGATCGTCATGCCCCGCAGCAGATAGGGATAGACCTTGTGCTGGGGATGCGGCCGACTTGTTCTCGGTTGTTTACAGATCGCCTCCAGCCCCATCTTGGCCATCAGTCGGCGAACCCGGTGGCGACCGGCGATAACCCCCTCCCGGCGCAGATAGGCCGCGATCTGCCGGCTTCCGAAGAACGGATATTTGGTGAAAACCCGGTCGATGGCCTTCATCAACTCCAGCGTAATCGCGCTGATCCCGGCAGGCATGTAATAAACCGCTGACCGGCTCAGCTTCACCAATTCGCACTGCTGGCTGACGCTCAGATCCGGGTGGTCCCGGCGGATCATCGCCTTCTTCTTAGCCGGGCTTACTTCTTGAGCCCTTGCGCTTAAAAATCATTCTCGATGGTCAGCCTCCCGATCTTGGCGTGCAGCTCCTTGACCTCCGATTCCGTCGTCCCCTCGGATTTGCCACCACGGGCGAACACATCCGACATGCCCTCGATAGCCAGACGTTTCCAAGTGCTCACCTGGTTCGGGCGTACCTGATACCTGGCTGCGATCTCCCGGATCGTCCTGTCACCGCGCAAAGCCTCAAGTGCGACCTTCGCTTTAAACGCGCCCGGAAAATTCCGGCGTTTCGCCATCATCGTATCCCTTCAAATCAATGGGATACACCTTAGCAACCTGTCCGGATTTCCGGGACCACTTCACCGCCGCTTGTTTCGCTTACTCATCAACGGCTTTAAGTGTCCATTTACATAAGCGGACACTTAACGCACCAAATCGAAAAGCGGCAGGGCGGGTTCAAAGACCGCTCACCCTATGGTCACCGCTTTCCATATCGATGACACCGTGTTTTAGCCCGGTTTTGTAAAGGCTGTCTCGGTTCCGGTCCACCCATACGAGAATTTCGGCGATAACCTTGAAACTTTCGTCAGGAATGAACATGCCGATGTCGGTGTCGGCAAACAAGGATCGCGCCAGAGGCACGTTTCTGAAGATTGGTACACCAGCAAGCTCAGCCTGGGCTCTGAGTTCGTGCGCAAAGAGATTGCGTCCCTTCGCAACGACCGTGGGTAAGGGGGCGATGTCAGGCTTGTAGTCGATTGCAACAGCAAAATGCGTAGGATTCACGATGACAGCAGTTGATTTTTTGGTGCGCTCTACGCTGTCGTTCATGAGAATTTCACGGGCAATTTGTTTGCGTTCACTCTTCATCAGTGGATCGCCCTCGCTCTCCTTGAATTCACGCTTTACTTCGTCCTTCGTCATTTTCAAACTCTTGAAGTGATGGTGGCGCTGATAGACGAAATCCGCGACTGCGACGATCGCAAAGGCAAGAGCCGTGTATAGGAGAGTTGACATAAGCAATGCTGAAGTGACATGCGAGAGGCAGTGGAGCCCGCAACGAATGGCATTGAGATAAGGTGAAATCGAATCCTTGATGACGTAAAACAAGAGCCAGGACAAAAACACGATCTTGAGAATGGATTTAAGTGTTTCCACGAGCTGTTTCATGGAAAAAATCTTCTTAAATCCTTGCGCTGGACTGATTTTATTGAGGTTGACCTTGAGGCTCTCGAAGGCAAAAATAGAACCTACCTGAAGGTAGTTGGCTGCAATTCCGAACGCGATGGCAATCAGAAGCAGAGGTGACAAAATAGCCACCAATTCGTTGTAGGCAAACAAGATGACGTTGCCTGGCATGAAATCTTGACCATGCAGTGCTGCCACATAGTCCATGATCGCAATTAAGCGTTCAAACGTTGAGTTCCAAGTGAGCCAGATATAGGCAATTACAGCTGACAGTGAAACTGTCGTCACCACCTCCTGACTTCTTGCAACCTGTCCCTTCTTGCGTGCATCCCGTTCCTTCTTGGGAGTAGGCGGCTCAGTCTTTTCTCCAGGGGACTTGCCGCTCATGGAACATCCCCCTCCCTTCGATCAGGGTTGGAAAGCAAGTTCTGTCCTTGCTCCAGAACCGAGTAGAGCCGACCCACAAATTCCGGGAAGAAGCTTCGCTGATCGGCCGCGAACGGAAACAAGACTTTGATATAGAAAATCAGCACAAAAATTGCGATCGCGCTCTTGATAGGCATCGCAAGTACAAACACCTGAATCTGTGGCGCGAACCTGCTTACAAGAGCCAGCGCAAATTCTGACAGGAACATTAGCGCGACTACAGGCCCCGCAAGAACGAACATCGTGCGCATACCATGATCAAGGATGTCGAGCACCAGTTCGGGAAACCGGCTGGAAACGATCGGCAGCATGCTGTCGACGGGCCAAAGAGCGAAGCTCTTGTAAAGAATTTCCAGAATAATCAGCATTCCGCCAATGGAAAAGAAATATGTGACGAAGCCTTGCGAAAAGAGCTTGCCGATTGGCGAGGTCTCATGGCCCTGCAGCGGATCGATACTGGCCGCGATGGCCGCGCCGCGCTGGTTGTCAATCAAATCGCCAGCTGCTGCCACCACCCAGAATATCCAGCCGATCATGTATCCGAAGATGAAGCCGATGGCGTACTCCTTGGCAAAGTAGAAGCTTAGAGACGTCAAACTTGTTCCAATCACGCTACTGTAAGGAAGATTCAGGGGAATGAGAGGCAGGGTGAGGACGAGGATGGCCACGTTGCGTGCAAGCCGAGGCACCGAAGATGCATTCAAGATGCCGGCCATCGCGATAAAGGCGTAAACACGCGGCAAAGAAATGAGCAGCGCGATAACAAGTTTTTCAAACTGTAGGGCAGCGGCAATAACCTCGTTCATATCGGCTACCGGGTCAGTTCAGGGAAACTGTCGAATAAGTTGATTGTAAACGTAAGCATCTCGCTTCCAAGAAATGCCGCTGTAACTGCCAGAGAAATCGCGACGGCGATAAGTTTAATTGCAAAGGAAACGGTTTGTTCCTGAATCTGGGTGAGTGCCTGAAGCAGACTGACCGCAAGGCCAACGATCGACGCGACTGCTATAGGAGGCATTGAAAGGACGAGAACCAGCATCATGGCTTCTGTCAGGGCATGCAGGGCATCGGCGGGGGACATTGCAGGGAACCTTTAAACATAGGTCTTGACAAGACCAAGAATGAGACGCGACCACCCGTCAGCCATCACAAAGAGGAAAAGCTTGAAAGGCAGTGAAATTGTTAGTGGAGAGACCATCATCATACCCATGGCCAGCAGAATATTCGAAACGATCAAATCGATTACAATGAATGGCAGATACAGAAGAAACCCAATCTCAAAAGCTTCGCGCAATTGACTTACGGTGAATGCGGGTAACATGACGACTATGCTGTTTGCGTCGATTTGGCGGGCGAGTTCGGCCGGCCACAGATCCTCGGTTGCCTTGAGGAAAAAATTTCGCTCCTTTTCCGCAGCATGTTTGTCCAGGAAATCCAGCAGAGGTCCCTTAGCGGCGTTGTAAGCGCTTTGCACTTCTTCCAAATTGCTGAAGGTAAACCTGCCTGTGTCAAGAATATTGAACGTCTCGACGAAGACTGGTGCCATGATATAGCCCGACAATATGATGGCGAGGGCGTTGAGGGCCATATTCGGCGGTATCTGTTGTACGCCGAGCGCGTTTCGCACCAGCAGGAGTATGACGGCTATCTTGATGAAGGATGTTGCCACGACCGCAAAAAACGGCACCATTGCGGCCGCACCCAGCGTCAGTATGAGGTTAAACGGATCCATGGATTTCTGTCACGCTTTCCGGTCGACGGCCGATAGCAGGATCCGGTTTAGTCGCACGGCTAGTCGATTGTCTATCTGCACCAGGTCTCCCTGAGCTATCGGACTGCCGTTTGCATCCACTGTTACAAGCGTTCTGTCTTCGCTTAGTTCAGCAGGCAGCATGACGATGGTGCCGGGTTGCCAACTCGCAATCTCATCGAGGGGAAGTCGCGTCGCGCCGAGCGTAAAATCGACAGTGACCTCCAAAGGCGTGGCAACGTTTAGTACCTCTTCCTTGATTTCCAATCCTATCGCGGGGGACGCTAACGCGTCTGCCACGAGAGCGTCTGTCGGCTCGTTTCCTTCCGCCAGCGCGGCCTCTTGCTGGATTTCTTCCTCCAGCGCGGCCTCTTGCTGGATTTCTTCCTCCAGCGCAGCCTCTTGCTGGATTTCTTCCTCCAGCGCAGCCTCTTGCTGGATTTCTTCCTCCAACGCGGCCTCTTGCTGGATTTCTTCCTCCGGCACAGCCTCTTGACTGTCCTCCATAGCAAATTCCTCTATGCTTGCAGTTCCAGTGAAGGCCGATCTCGGCGTTGCCTGAACGCACAGCCACTTGTCTGCATCTTCGGTTTGTTCAAAAAGGAAGACGATGTCTTCGGACAGGATCGCGCGTTTACTTGGAGCGCTGGCGTCGCTGATTAACACGCAATCCCCAGCTTCAAGCTCGTACAGCTCCGCAGCGGCAAGACGCGCCGAGCCGACGAGGCGCGTGACGCAAGTGGTGATGGACTGACCGAGCGCCGAGTGCACGCGCCGAGCCGTGGGGGTATTTTCCGCAAGTTGAGCACAAATATCATTGCGGTTTGCCCCGAAACTGAAGATGATGGGCTCATCACAAATGCCCGTAAGCTTGCAGGAAAACCATTGCAGATCAGCTGAGATGGTTTGACCGACAAGATCTGAACTCTTCGGCTTCCCACCAAGCTTTAGCCGCGCCGAAAAGTCTCTTGGAAGTGCTGACAAAACTGCTGACAACATACCTTCCTGAAGCGCGTCGGCGAGTTCGACGGGCGCATCTTCAAGGTCTTCAATGTCGAGCAGGACTCCACAGTAGGCCTCAAAGGGAAACCTCTGCACGCCAACGAAACCGCATTCCTTGTCGTCAAACAAAACACTTCTCATCGCAGGAAACGGATCCAGCTTTTCCAATGCAGAAAAGATTAGGTTGGTCTCGCCGCTACCAATTGGCAGTGCCTTGTCTGAAAATGATAACGCAGCGTTCCAAAGCGCAATTTTGTCTCGCTCAATTCGGAACTCGGGCGCGGACCAGTGCATGAATGTCATCTGGGAAGCTCCAGACGCGTGCGCTGGAATAGCGAGGCGACACCAGAGCTTGCTGATTCTCGGGATTCGACTTCCGCATGATCTTCCTGCAAAAGTGTCGTCCGCTCGATCTTAATACGGCGCTTGGGGAAATGCACCTGAAGCAACTGCCCAAGTTGCTCAGTAGCAAGTAGAAAGCTCTCATCCAATGCCACGGTGCCAGCCTTGGATGGCAGGCAAAGTTTGACGACCACATCACTGTCAGAAAGAACAACGTCGACACGGTCGAGACCGCTGTAGGTGTTGCCGATTGGAATTTCGATTCTCATTGGACCAGTCAAAACGGTCGGTCCGGGCCGGATGGCAGCGTCAAGATGCGGTGATATCAATTTGAAGATACGTTCGGCACGCTGTCCAGTTTCCGAACGTGCGCCATCTTGCTCTTGGGGCCCCTCAAACCGTGAAGAAACGCTTGAGTCAAAGACAATTTGCGCATTCTCCTTATTGTTGTCGTCGCCTTTTTCTTGTTCGGTGTCCGAGTTACTATCGCCGAGAGTTTCAAGAAGCTTCTCTTCAAAGAGCGCGAAGCGTTCTGTCAGTATCTTGTCCAGCGGCTTTTGCCGCGCCTGCGATTGACGGTTGTCCTGACTACTGCTTCTTGCATCTTTTTGGAAGCCTTGCTGGCTGCCATTGCCGAAATTCCGCCCGTCCTTGCCAAAGCACTCGTTCGAGGGGTGTACGAGACCCTGATTGGTGTACTTTGGGTCCGCGCTTTGTCGAATTGAATTGCTCATAAGGGCCTCGGCATGCCTTTGGATAGATTGTCCTCAACGGCAAGTTCCTCGTTGAGTTCGTCCTGTTCGTGTTTATCCCGCTGGAGATCTTCGAGCACGTTGTCGAATTTTTCGCGCGTACGCTGTGCCGTGTGGTACACAACCTGGCTGCTTTTTAATTCTTCGCTGAGGCGGCAGCAGGTTTCTGCGGCAACTTCATAGTCATCTCGCAACTGCTGATGGTTCTTGTGAAGCATCAACACCTTGTCCTTGACTTCGTCGATTTCTTCGAAGCTGACCGACTTATGCATAATGCCCTGGTAGACATCGGATTCACGCAACTTCAAAGATGAGGTACTTTCCTTTAGAGCTGTATCGCGGTGTCGCCGGATTTCATTTGCTTCGGCCAGTTCCCTCCGTTTCGCTCGCAAGGCACGCAACGCCAAATCTTCCTTGGTTTCCTTTACTTTCCGAAGTGTCTTGAATTTCCCGATCACCCCACAACGTTCCGCAGTTTTTCAAGCGTTGTTTCAAACTCTTCGAATTCGTTGCTACCCTGCTTCAGGAAATCGTTGATCGCATCGTTTTTCTCGATAGCGAGATCCGATTTTGGATCGCTTCCCCGTTCGTATTCACCAATTTTGACCAGCAGTTCGACATCGGCATATGCTGCAAGGAGACTATTGGTTTTCCCAGCCAGTTCCTTGTGCTCCGGGCTGACCACGGCGTCCATGACACGGCTCTTGGAATTCAGGATGTCGATTGCCGGATAGTGATAGGCAGAAGCCAGTTTTGCCGAAAGAATGATGTGTCCATCAAGGATGGAACGTGTTTCGTCTGCTACCGGCTCGTTCATATCATCACCTTCGACAAGGACAGTGTACATTGCTGTTATCGACCCCTTGTCATTCATTCCGACGCGTTCCAGAAGCCGCGGCAAAGTCGCGAACACCGAAGGCGGAAATCCACGTCGCGTCGGCGGTTCACCAGCAGCAAGGCCGATCTCGCGCTGTGCGCGGGCAAACCGGGTAACCGAATCCATGAGAAACAGGACCTTTTTGCCCTGATCTCGAAAATACTCCGCAATTGCCGTTGCAACGAATGATGCCTTGGCGCGCTCCATCGAACTCTTGTCGGATGTTGCAACAACCAGAACGGCCCTCTTCATCCCTTCGGGACCGAGATCACGTTCTATGAATTCCCTAACCTCACGTCCGCGCTCGCCGATCAGTGCCATCACAACAACATCGACTTCTGCCCCCTTTACAATCATCGAAAGCAAGGTGGATTTGCCGCCGCCGGCAGCTGCAAAAATCCCCATGCGCTGGCCTTCACCGACGCTGAGCAGACCGTCGATTGCTCTTACACCAGTAGAAATTGGACTGTCGATCATGCGCCGTTTCATAGGGTCAGGCGGTTTTTTGTAAACCGGGTAATAGGTGTGGGGTTGGAAAATTTGGTTGCTGTCGTCAATTAGGTTGCCAAGCCCGTCCAGAACGCGTCCGAGAAGCTGTTCTCCGACTGGAACCTTCATTATTTGACCTGTCGCGTAGACCTCTGTACGCGGCGCGATACCATGGATTTCACCAAAGGGTGACAAAAGAGCCTCCTTGTTCAGGAAGCCAATTACTTCCGCCTGCAGGCGCTGTTCGGTGTCACGCGTATAGAGCTCGACGATTTCGCCGACCTGGACATTGACAACGGTAGCATGAACAATTGTGCCAACAACTTTGGTCACCCGGCCACTCATCGTATAGGGCTCAAATTCCCTTGCGGCGGCAATCAACGCCGGCGCCATTCGTCCCAAGCGCTGCTCGATGAGCTGACGCTTGGCATCCACTGCGCGCGCCGTGTTGCAAAGCTCCCCGGTCATGCGACCGTTTCCGAGTCTTGGTGCGCGCTTTCAGGTCGACTCGACAGTCTGATCAGAGTCTCGTTTATAACTGTATCAAGAGCATCGAGTTCGAGTGCCAAGTTGCATTCGACGCGGCCTGTGCGGGATTCCACGATCAGGTTTGGCGGCGCAAGATCGGAATCCTCAACAATCTCCACTGTCTGGATGGACGGGAACGCCTCTTTCAACCTTCCCACAATGGGCTCGAAACCTTCGACAAGGCTGGTAGGCAGGTGTATCTGCACCGAGTTTTCCCGACGCATCTTCTGCAGCGCGCTTGCGGTGACCGACTCGATTATTGCCGTATCGTCAAAACCGGCGATTACCTTCCTTACCAAGAATTTGACAAGTTTCGCGAGATCAGTCTCAAGGTCTTTCAGCTTGCCGTCTAGATAGGACTGCTCAGAAAGCAGTCTTCCTAAGGCTTCTTTTTCTGCAAGATCGCGACCATCCTGATAGCCGCGCTCCTTTTCACGTTCGTAGGTTTTTTCTGCGTCTTCGATGATTTGTCTCGCCTTCGACTTGGCTGCGAGTACCACCGACTGTGCATCGCCAAGCGTGTCGAAATCCCGAGCC
This sequence comes from Labrenzia sp. OB1, assembly GCF_001624695.1. Lineage (GTDB taxonomy): Bacteria > Pseudomonadota > Alphaproteobacteria > Rhizobiales > Stappiaceae > Roseibium. The sequence continues at coordinate 9,080 of NZ_JSEP01000036.1, forward strand.
TTGATAACACTGGTTCCCTCAGACAACTCCAAGTCTAGAATTCGAGGTCGGCAAATGCGACTCAACATGCGAACCCTCGGTGTTTCAGTAGCGATTTAAGCTCGGTGGCCTGTGCATCGGACAGGCTCTGTTGAGTCAGGTTAATGTTGTTGGGTGGTTTGGGCAGACGGAGCGCCAGAAGTTTACCCCAGCCTTTGTCCACCCTCTCGGCAAACAAGATCAGTGTGGTCAAACCCTCCCAGACCAAAGGATGTATGTCTGGGCCGGGCTCGTCGGCTGCGTCATCCCTCTGCTTTTGCATTTTGATCTGCGCATCCTTCCCGTCGAGATATGGCTTAAGTCGCACTTCTTCGCTCCTTTTCGGCAGGCTGGGATAAAATGAGCGGGTTTCCCGAAGTGACGTCAAAAACGCATCCGGACCCAGAATTGTCTCCATTTGCTTGCGACATGACTTCAAAACACACGACTTAATCTGCGGATAAAGCTGTACGGCCGTGCAGGTTTTGGCGAGCCGGTGAAACACCGGGCCTTCGCAATGAAGCAAATGCAGAGCTGTTTTCAGATCCTCGTCTGTCTTCAGCCTCTCGGACAATCCGGGCGACAGAAACGAATTCCGTAACAACAGCTTTTTTGAAAGGGCTCGGTTCAGGGGCCGCTCGAACGTACTGCAGCTTGCCAATTGCCTGACCGCTTTTGAGTCCAGCGATGCCAGCTCAACATGATCGTCATGGATGAAGCGAAGCGGATTCATGACGCAGGTGGCAGTCCGCGCGAGTTGTGCGAAAATCTGAAAGTCCAGCGGCGAAGTTTGGAACTCCATGACCCAGCCTCTTTACTCGGCTGATTCTGGCAAGCTACCCGTTTCAAGGCGTTTTCGCTCGCTGCGAACCTTGAAATAGGCAAACAAAGTGAATGCGTTTGAGAAAACTAGAAGAAACAGGAACGCGACTGCCGCTAGGATGATCTGCCAAAACGCTTGCAGGTCTGTTGCCCGTACACCAAGCCCCGCGAGGAGCTCAGCAATTGGAGTGCGCTCTTGTTCGCTGCTGACCCGCGGCGCTTCTGCCTCTACCAAAACAACGGTAACATTCTCGTGGTCGACACCTTCGATGGCATTGCTGACCAAACGACGAATTTGCGGTATGAAAAAATCGAGGTCGCCTCCCCGTCGGTGTTTGATGAATACGGCAGCGGAAGACGGCTTGGGTTCTTCGCCTAGACTGGGGTCCTCAGGCAATACGATATGAACACGAGCTATCAGAACCCCGTCAATTTCGTTCAATGTGTTTGAGACTTCTTCGCTGAGCGCGTAGATGTACCGGATGTGTTCTTCAAAAGGCGAAGACATGAGGCCGCTTTTTTCGAAGACTTTCCCGATAGAGGTATTCTGTTTTCGCGGAAAACCGTTTTCCCTCAGAACCTCGATTGCGTGGGAAAGTTCATGTTCTTCTACTAGCAGGCTAACCCCGCTGTCCCCGATGTATTCCTTCCTTGCGCTAATGCCGTTTACGATGAGGATCGAAAGCATTTCGTTGGCCTCACGTTCCGTGAGACCGGTATAAAGATCCAGTTTGCAACCGGTAAGCAGAAAGCAGAGGCCGATCACTACAAAGTTAAATTGACGCAAACGCGTACAGCCTTTCAGGATGCCATTTGGCACATTATTGGCCTTTCATAAGTGTGTCGAATGTCTGCGTGGACTTGCCAGTGAGCTTCGAAGTTACATCCATCAGCAACGAAAACTTCACTATTTCCATCTGCGTCGCGATCAACTTCTCAGTGCCACCTAAGGAACTTGATGTAGCGTCATTTACAGCCGCCGTCTGCTTATCAAATACATCGCGCAGCGCTGACAGTCCGCTCAGGATCAAATCGCCATCTTGACTTCGCGAAATATCGCCGACTTCGCCGTTCGTCCCTTTGTTACGCACTGAATCGACGACGTTTTCGCCACGCAACGCGCGCTCATTCTCCCTTGCCAGGGCTGCGGCGTCCATTTGGCCGTAGGTTCGCACAACCGCCAACTCAGCAGGCTGCTGAACCGGCAGTGCGTTGCTTCCTATCGGAGGCACGCCGGCTGCATTTTGGGTCGAGGGAATCTGGGCGAGCTGGAGTGTATCTCGAAATTTTTCGAAAGATGCAGTGGTGGCAGCCTCATTGCCGATACGGCCAGGTATCGAAATACCTACACTTTCATCAATTGAGAGACTTGAAAGCGAATTTCCGATTGTATTCATGTATTCGTCCCTTCGACTCGCGGAAACTTATGATTTGAATGTGATTTAATCGAACGGCCTGATTAAGCCATATTGCGCATAGGGTCGAATTCGTTGGCTTTATTTGCAGGTATTGCACGTGTGTTCGCATATACAGCAACTCGAGAATCCAAGTCGCTCAGAGCTTCTTTTGCCAACTTCGCGAAGGGTGTGTCCGTAGCGGTTTTCGCTATGCGTTCAAGGATCTCCCTACCCTTTCTTGTGTCTCCCAGTTGAACAAGGCCAATACCGTAAAAAGCTTGGGTTGCGGGGGTTGCAGGTGCTTTTGCAAGCCCCTCGACCGCCGCTTCAGGATGCCCAGCGAGAATTTGCACAATAGCCTTGCCCAGAAAGCTAATTTCCTGTTTCGGGCGCATGGCTTCAATGGCATCGAAAATTACGTTTGCGTGTCGGTGCAAACCACGCGATCCGGCGATGAAACCGATATCAGCAAGAAGCTGTAGCTCTTTCGCTTTTATTAGCGTGTCGATGTTTGTCATCTGGATATACTGCCCCCCCGGCAAAGTTGGGCAAGCGCGGCTCAGGTGACATTTGGCTTCATTGGTGCTTTGTGCCACTGCCCGCTTGGATTGGGTAACGAATAAGGGGATTATAAAAACGAAGCTGTACTAAATAGGACACTCGCGAAGTGTGATCCAAGCTTGGTTGCATCGAAACAAATTCAACTGGCTGGTTTGTCACAATGATGCAATTCATGAACGCACTTTCGAAACGCAATGACGTAATTTTCGCTTTTTTGCTGATTTGCGTCGTATTCATGATGATAATCCCGCTTCCGACTTTCGTGGTAGACACACTGATCGGCATCAATCTTTGCATATCGGCAGTGATGCTGATGGTGGCTGTTTATTTGACGGAAGTGGTTCATTTTTCCGCGTTTCCGGCGATTCTCCTGCTGACGACCCTGTTCCGGCTGGCACTGTCGATTACGACCACTCGCCTTATCCTGCTTCAAGCAGATGCCGGCCGTATCGTCGAAACTTTCGGAGAATTCGTTGTCGCAGGCAACCTTGTCGTGGGAACTGTGATCTTTCTGATCCTGACGATTGTCAACTTTGTAGTAATCACCAAAGGATCAGAGCGTGTGGCGGAGGTCGCGGCACGTTTTTCGCTCGATGCCATGCCAGGCAAACAGATGTCGATTGATTCCGACATGCGGGCCGGCATGATCGAAATGGAGGAGGCGACAATCCGGCGCGGCAAGCTTGAAAAGGAAAGTCAGCTATATGGCGCGATGGACGGCGCCATGAAATTTGTCAAAGGCGATGCGATTGCCGGATTGATCATCATATCGGTCAACATCATCGGCGGTGTCTTGATCGGAACGAACCAGCATGGGCTGTCGACTTCAGAAGCATTGGATATCTATGCAATTTTGACAATTGGTGATGGTCTGGTGTCACAGATTCCAGCTCTGCTGATCTCGATCACGGCAGGTTTCATCGTGACGCGTGTGTCTTCCGACGAAAACGAGGATCTCGGTAGCGACATTGCCTTGCAGTTGGTCAATGAACCTAAGGCACTGATAATTGCTGCGGGTATCCTGCTTGTTTTCGCCGCGATTCCCGGATTTCCAGCTGGCGTTTTCATACCGCTAGCGCTGATATGCGGTATCGGTGGTTTTCTGATCATGCGAAGCAGGAGGCTTTCCGCCGACCAAGCCGCGTCAAAAGACATGCCGAGCTTTGCACCAGCCCTGTCTGAGAGCGGAACCATTCCGTCGTTTCCGAGAAACGGCGAGAAGGATGAGGAAATTGAGAAGGTTAAGGCCGTTACCTTCCAGTTGACCGTCCCGTTGATCGTTGACATAGCGTCCGCAGTGCGCGGGGCCATTAGACCGGAAAAACTCGACAGTGAAGTTGCTCGCGTGCGTCGGGCTCTTTACTTCGATCTTGGGGTGCCCTTTCCAGGTATCAATCTCCGGCTTAACGACGGGCTAAAGGATGGCGAATACCGGATTTTGGTAAACGAGATCCCAGTCGCTTCCGGCTGTGCCCGGCTTGGCTATTTCATCGCTAGAGAGACGGTTGAAAACCTGGAGATGTTCGGAATTCCTTTTGAAACCGGTGACAATTTTCTGCCCAATACCGAGAGCCGCTGGGTGCCACTGAAACATAAGGCGGCGGCAGAGCGGGCAGGAATACAGATCATGACACTCTCTTCGATGTTGACCTATCATCTGGCCCATGTCCTGAAGAGCCATGCGTCCGAGTTTTTGGGGATTCAGGAAACCATGTTCCTGATGAACAAGATGGAGACGGATTTCGCAGAACTTACCAAGGAGGTGTCCCGTACGTTGCCGGTGACGACACTCGCTAACGTTTTGCAAAGGCTGGTTGGAGAAGGAGTTTCGATCCGTGACATGCGAACAATTCTGCAATGTCTTGTTGAATGGGGGCAGAAGGAAAAGGACCCGATCATTCTGACGGAGCATGTGCGATGTTCACTTGGCCGTTACATTACATATAAATTCTCCGGAGGACAAAGTGTCATCCCGGCCTATCTGTTGTCGAAGGAAGTGGAGGATGAGATCCGCAGCGCAATTAGGGAAACCAGTGGCGCATCCTACCTTGCACTATCGCCCGACGTGCATCGTGAATTGATGAAGGCAGTTAAAGTGGCGATCGGCGATCTCAGCAAACACACGTTGATGCCGGTGATCATGGCGCCAATGGATATTCGACGCTTCACTTGCAAGATCATCGAACGTGAGTTCCCGGACATACCGGTGCTTTCTTTTCAGGAGTTAACCCCTGATGTGAACATCCAGCCACTAGAGAGGATCACGCTGCCCCTTGCCAGTTCCTAGTTTTGAGTTCTGAGAAGGCTGTTCATCCTGATTGAAAGCCTGAACGTGAGCTGCTGCTGGTTTTTCGGACACCGAGTTAAGCTAATCCGACCTTGTTTTCAAATTCCATCGGGCTGAGATAGCCCAGTGTCGAATGTCGACGCTTCGGATTGTACAATCGCTCGATGTAGTCCAACACGTCCGCCTTGGCGTGGTCTCTGGTTCTGCAGACCTTGCGTGCCGTCCTTTCCGTTTTGAGCGATGAGAAGAAGCTTTCCATCGCGGCATTGTCCCAAACATTGCCCGACCGGCTCATCGAGCAGGTGATACCATGGTCGGCCATGAGGCGCTGGAACTGCTCGTTGGTATACTGAGTAGATTCAACCGGTAGTCGCAACACCTCGCTCCTAGCACTACTTTGGCAGGTGTATGTGTGTCTTGATTTTAGAGGATTCCCTGGAAGAGTTTTCGGTGTTTCATAGGAGACCGGCCTATGGAGGTGCCGGTCATTGATGAGAATTGGCAAGGTGATCTTGAACGTTGGCTCGCGCCTTTTTTGTCGGCGCTTCGTCACAAGACGCGTGCGCGGATGTGGCCGGCCTACATTGAGGGCTTGATCGGTCCGGGAGATCGCAAGGCATTCAGCCGATGGCTGAGAGGACAGGCGCAGCCAGTTACGATCAGTTGCACCATTTCATTGCGAGCAGCACTTGGGATCCCGCACCACTTGAAGCCGCATTGCCAAGCGAAGCTGACCGGCAGGTTGGTGGGACCGATGCCTGGCTGATCATCGATGACACCGCACTGCCCAAAAAGGGGAACCACTCAGTCGGGGTGGCCCCTCAATATGCTTCGGCATTGGGAAAACGAGCGAACTGCCAGACGCTGGTGTCTGTAACACTCGCTTCGAATGAAGTCCCTGTGATGGTCGGGTTGCGGTTCTTCCTGCCGGAGAGCTGGACTTCCGATTTCGCCCGGCTTGATCGCGCCGGAGTTCCTGATGATGTTCGTGACTACAGGACCAAGCCCGAAATCGCTTTGGCGGAAATCGACCGGGTGAGCGCAGCAGGTGTGCGTTTTGGTTGCGTCCTTGCGGATGCCGGATATGGCTTGAGTGCTCCTTTTCGGCAGGCCTTGAGCGCACGCGGGTTGACCTGGGCCGTTCGCATTCCGTTCAAGCAGAAGGTTTATCCCGCGGATGTGGAGATGATCTTCCCTGTCGTCAAACGCGGCCGCCCGCGCCAGCGGCACATTCCCGATACAAAGTCGATCACGGCGCAGGCCATGTTGGAGACCGCAAAGTGCCGTATGGTTAGTTGGCGGCGTGGGACCAAGGGAGCCCTTTCGGCACGCTTTGCAACTGTGCGGGTCCGGATCGCGGACGGACCGCCTCAACGCATTCGTGACATGGGTGCCCAACACCTGCCGGGAGAGGACGTCTGGGTCGTCGGTGGCGAACGCAAATATTACCTGTCCAACCTTCCCGCAGAAGCGTCACTCAAGCAACTTGCAGGAGCCATCAAGGCGCGCTGGATTTGCGAACAGGCACATCAGCAACTCAAAGAGGAACTCGGTCTGGATCACTTTGAAGGGCCATCGTGGGCTGGCCTTCACCGGCACGCATTAATGACGATGATCGCCTATGCCTTCCTGCAAACCCGACGTCTTAAGCAGGCGGGAGGGGGAAAAAAGAATCTCCGGTCCTCCGCCACAACCAACGCTGCCTGCCGTCCGCACGGAAATCCTGAAAATCATTCAAAAACCTCCACCGGAAACATGCCCTCATTGCGGGAAATGTATCTTTGAGAAAAATCTGCCAAAGTAGTGTTAGAGCGAGGTGTTACGATGACCGATTGAATCTACCCAATATAACAGCATGGGCTGGGCTGCTTTCCTCAAGGCTCACAGGCTTGAACACTCAATGAGCCGAAGGGGGAACTGTCATGACAACGCGGTTGCAGAGAGCTTCTTCAATCTGCTCAAGCGGGAACGGATACGGCGTCGAACCTACAAAACCCGCGACGAGGCCAAACAGGATGTGTTCGATTAAATCGAGATGCTCTACACCCCTACGCGCAAACATGTGAGGAACGGGGTGCTGTCCCCCGTCGAGGTCGAACTGCAGCAGAGAACGAACACCGAAGGTGTCTAGAAAACTCGGGGCTATTCACTTCTTCTGCAGAWGCCAGTCAAAYGCCTTCATCATTCGCTTCAAAAAGCATCCCGTATGTCTATTTGCTCGATCTGATTTGCCACGTACTGTTTCCCATTTTCTACGTACTCGGTCTCCATGTGATTGATCTTATTTTTCAATGCCTCCGTGCTAGCTTCCAAGTCAAATTCACCCCCGTTTTCAACGTCAAATTTGCCTTGCAGGATCTGCAGAAGAAGTATTGGGCCTCGGCTTGCTTCGAAAAGTTCTGTTAAATTCGTTGCTTGTTTCGGAATATCGTCCTTTGGATATTTCGCAACGACCATGTCCAGCAGAGGTTTCTGTGGAAGCGGCCTAGGTTTAATTGGAGTATTAAGCATCATTAGTAACTCGATCGACGTCTCAGAAAAAACCTGAACGCCTGTCCGTTTTATCTCCTCAACGGCCGCCTGTTGTATCATTTTGATAGTTACATTTTCTGAACCTTCGAACTTTTCCGACAAAATTTTTTTCTCGGTGCTGCTTAATCTACCAATATCCTGGGCAATATTTGTATCTAAGATCTTATCCCTAATTTCTCTTGGTATACCAACGCCAAACAGCGATCTACTCGAATATAATTCGTCGAATGCAGCTAGGTGCTCCTCATTGCTGATTTTGTGCTGATCAGCAGCTTCCCTTAAGTCACTATATTCAAGTATAACTGAGTACTCTTTTCCAATAAACTCTTCCGCTTCCAACAAACCTTCGAACATGCTAGTGTCCAAGAGTTTTTTGAGGCGTGCGATATGTTGGTGCGCATCCTGCACCGGCGCGTCTCTCACGTCCTCAGAGTGGGTGCGAAAGCTAGTAAGCTCACGGTTCATTTTCATTTGAGAAAAAGCCGCATTAAGAAGCTTTTGTGCGCTAGGCATATGGGCTTTCTTCGGCTCTGCTGATTTGCTTCGGGCGGAGACACGCGGCTCTGCTGATTTGCTTCGGGCGGAGACACTTCGCGCGCCGAAGCCGCCCCTTGTTGCGCTGCGATTCCCTCTTGGTGAGAGGCCGCGAACGAAGCCAGCCAACCCTCTATCCAACAGGATTCTCGATCTGCCCCGTTCGGGTTGATCACTCGTGGTGGCTTGCGCGCTGCTGGTACCTTCGCGCACTATGCGACCATCAATATTGCCAGTCTTTTCGTCACTTGTATCAGGAGCGTTGCTGCCTTTCGTCGCGGAAATATTGCTAGTATTGCTAGTATTTCCAGTATTGGTAATAGGGGCCATCGCCTTCACCTTCACTCTCAGTTAGTGAAAAAACACTTCAAATTGTGAAAGCAGCGTAGGGATTTTCGCGCAGACTGCTGTCACAAACAGCACAGTTGCAGCAAAAATCTCGTTTTCATTTTTTTGGCTTGAGACAGTTTGACCGGAATACCAACCGAGCGGTCTCTGGTATACCATGCCGGTTCAAAAAATTTGGCGCAATGCTGAACCTATTATTGCTGTCAGTTGTCGCCTTGAATTTCTTGTTGCTTTGGTCAGCGCAATACGGACTGCATCTGCGCGAAACTCTACCCCGTGACATGATGCCATGAACATTCTGCTTTGTGGCAAAATACCAGGTCAAAGGAGCGGTACAAATCCGGTACGCGTCCAGGCCGCATGCATTGCGAGCAAGTCGAATTTACTCAAAAGATGATTATCTGTCTCAATTAACACACCTTAAAAAGCGGCCGCTGGATAGGTTTATGCCCCTGTGCCCCAAACATCAATATCACTTTTAAGAGACAAAAATGCGACCAATTTCAACCACCAGCCGTGTGCCATTTATCGGCAGTATTTCATCAACTCTTTTTAAAAAGGTGCCTCGGAGCGTAAACTCCTCGCCATTTCGTTTTTCAAAAAACCCTTTCAAGCGGCACGTCCAGAAATATTCAACTCTTCCCAAAAAGATCGAAACCATCTTCAGTAAAACCCCAAATCTACTGAAGAATTTTAAGGAAAAAAATCTAAGGAATTCAGCGGAAGAAGCAATCAATAAATTTATAAAAGGTGGCTTGGAGAAAGAAAATACAAATATGATAATTCAAGGCTTCAATAAATTGAAAAAAATAGACGGCCGGATGCCGAAGCATATGAGTATCAAAAAAGAAGTTGTCAATAAGGCCGACTTTATCAGCGCTTGTCTTCTCAATGAAAATAAAAAATTACTGTCAAGCAATGGGTCATATAGGGAGCAAATGAAAAAAATAGCGGAAATGAACAAAGAGACAAAAATTATTATTAATAAATATCTAGAGCAAGCAAGTAATTATCATCAAAGAAATGTAAATTCCGACATCGAAAAAGTGCAAATTCTGGCTTTGAAAGCACAGCAAAAGATAGATAGTAATTTTGTGCTTGACCCTAAATTTATCTCACAAAAAAAGAGCGCCCGGAAAAAAAATAGCGAGCAACACAAAGAAACAATAAAAATACTAAAATCAATTGAAAAAAATATAAAAAATACGCTTGCTGTGAAAAATAAAGAAATTGAAGAAATTAACAGAATTATCTCAGGCCCTCCTAAAGAATATAATAAAGAGTCAGCACAGAAAGACTTGTCTTGCCTAAGAGATAATTTGAATTGGGCAGCAAAAATGGCAAAAGAAATTATCGACTTAGATCCGGATGGTCTCTTATTATACAGTGATTTAGCCGCATTGCCAAGTGTAGATCTTCAGGCGTTCAGCGGGAAAGTGGGTGAAATGTACCGTGAACTTGACCAAGCAATTTGGTAATCATCCCCTTTTTAAGGGGTTTGAAAACTGGACTTCAAGCAGCCGTTTTCAGTTTCATTGCGGGCGTAATACCACCGGGAGCCATGTTGCATTGTTGTATGGTCTGTCCTGAGATTGTATTCCCCTAACAGTTTGCGTTTCAGCTGATCTCCGGATTGGCTGTGGCCATGCCGCTCCTGAAGCGGGTTAGATGGTGTCACCACAACATTCATCTGACCACTTTGGAGACCAACATGACCACGAAGGACAAGGTAGCACGCCGTAAGCTGTCTTTGCTCGATCTTGCCAAGGATTTGGACAACGTGTCCCGGGCCTGCCGGCTGATGGGTTACTCACGCCAGCAATTCTACGAGATCCGCCGTAACTTCCAGACCTATGGAGCCGAGGGTCTGATTGATCGCCTGCCCGGTGCCAGGGGACCCCATCCGAACCGGGTCAGTGAAGAGATCGAGACAGCGGTTCTCGACCATGCCCTGGATCATCCCTGCCATGGCGCCCTGCGTGTGGAACAAGAGCTGAGCCTGAAGGGTGTTCAGAGGTCTCTTCCGGCGGTGTACGCGGCGTCTGGCAGCGCCACGGCCTCCTGACCAAACATGACCGCCTTCTGCGCCTGGAGAAGACGACCGCAGAGCGCAAGATCGAGCTGTCGGACGAGCAGATCCGCCTGCTGGAGCGGTTCAGCCCCGAGTTCCGCGAACGCCACATCGAAGCCCCGTATACCGGTAGTCTTGTGACGGTGGACACCTTCTTCGTCGGCACGCTCAAGGGCGTTGGCAAGATCTATCTGCAAAGCGTCATCGACTGCCACTCCCGCTATGCCTGGGGCCGGCTCTATACGTCAAAGCTTCCGGTCACCGCCGTTCACACACTGAACAATGACGTCCTGCCAACGTTCGAGGCTGCCGGCGCAAGGATCGATGTCGTCTTGCCGGACAACGGCCGGGAATTCTGCGGCCGGCCCGACAAGCATCCTTACGAGCTGTTTCTGCAACTGGAGGAGATCGAGCATCGGACCACCAAGGTCAAACGGCCACAGTCAAACGGTATCGTCGAACGGTTGCACCGGACCTTGCTCGACGAGCACTTCAGGGGCGAAGGACGCAGAACGTGGTTTGAGACGGTTGAAGAGATGCAGACGGTTCTCGATGACTTCCTGGTCCACTACAATACCAGGCGCCCGCATCAGGGCCGGAACATGAACGGACGAACACCCGCCCAGGCCTTCAAGGACGGACTGCCGAAACCCGAACAGAAAAGGAGAAAACCAAACGCCACAAACAAGCCCCCTGACCCGCTTCAAAAGAGCGGCATGTGTCAGGTCAATACCGTTTCAGCACACACAATTTACATCACACGGGGGGACACCATCCGGTAAATCCATTCAAGCGGATTTTCCACATTTCCGCTGACACCCATGTTTTTACGAACCTCGCTTGGAGTGTATCCAAACATTATCCGGAAATGTCGAGTGAACTGAGCGATGTTTGTATATCCGTGTTCATATGCGATGGAACTTATCAGTCTGTGGTCGCCAGAATTGTTCAATGCTTTATGGCAAGCGAGCAAGCGCGTTTGTCGGATATAGTTGGCAATGCCGCCGTGCTTTTCGAAAAGATAATGCAGTTTTCGCTTAGAAATATTGAGTTCCTCAGACAGAGTGCCAAGACTGAGCTCCGGCGAATGAAGGTTGTCGCGGATATGGCTTCGGACGCGTTCAACGAGACTAGTTGAAATAGCCAGTTGAGTTGCGTTTTGGGAGAGTTTGGTTTGGTTGGTGACAACCGCTGTTTTCAGGAGCTCCTTGAGCGATTTCGTCACGAGCGGTAGTTCTGAATACGTCAGGGAACGAACTTTAAAGTCTATTAACTTAATGAACTCGCACAATATTCTTGAAACTGTACCCTCGAGTGGCAGGTTGCTGCCAGCATCCAGAATATCTGAATGTTCTGCAAATTCCTCCCTACTGATAAGAACAACGGAAAATTTGGCCTTTGTCGTTTGGAAAGAAAATTCACTCGCAAGGGAAACAAGACCGAGAAAGCCAGCCTCACCTCGCATCGTTCCTCTGTCGCTTTTGAGTACCATGCTGCCGCTGTGCAACAAAATCAGAGCCCAATGACCAATGTCGGATGACTTCAGATGAGCTTCTGTTCTTTTAAGGATGAGAGAACTCGTGAAGAGGCGCGCATAGACGAGATCTTGCAAGTCATAAGCGCGAATCGTTGCACGGTCTGAGCAATTACTTATATTTTTTTCATTTGATTCGGTGAACGAAATAATAAAATCTTTCCATGAATCTGTATTCTTTGTATTTCTATCTCTTGAATATTTGATTCTTTCACTCCTTAGACGCCTTTGATCGTGTTCGCCGACTTCAAATTCTTGCACACAAGGGGTTTTGTCGCAAGTATTATTGACAGACAGCTCTCCCTCGTCATGTGACGTTTGATGCAATCGTCTTACATGGGTCCGACAAGCTCTTTCTTGATTGCTAGAAAACAGTGCTTTCATGGTCGCCACCCTTCCACATCGCTTCTTTTCACTTCCGATGGGCCTTGGTCTTACGACGGCCGCTGCAACTCCAATCCTGGATTCCATTCTTCGAGAGGAGTTGACCATGGCTATAGATCCAGCCAGCTCTCGTTGTCGAAGTGCCACGACAGTTGGGGCACCAATGGAAATGAGTTTGTTTTGTTACTTTCCTACCGTCCTCGAATTCGCGAATTTTACCCAAACGGCAAGTTCATCGAATGTTTGGCTTCAAGCTGATCACGCATTGCTTCAGCTTCCCCGTCACTCATGTTGCCTGGCATCGGTAAGCCGGTCAGATTTGCCATCTGAGTGGTGGTCGGTAAGCGAGCGCGAGTTCGCTCTGCAAACCCGTTTCAGACAATGAAACTGCCGACGTTGCGTTCTGTCTTGTGTAGGTCGGGTGCTGGCGATCAAGCGCCAATCGAGACTGTGAAACAGGTTCGCCGTTTCCTGACACACCAGTAGATGTAGACATGCGGTGCACCCTTTAATTATTGGGTTGTTACAGATTTCAGAAATCTGCCTGAGCAGGTCAACCTGCACTGTACTAAATGATACACGTAACAGCAAAGTATGACCTGAGACCCGAATTCCATCCAAATCAGGAACACGGGCTGGCTGCGCGTTCTGATTTTATCAGGTCCATCGGCACCTTGTTGCCGATGGTAATCATCCCCGAAAACCACTGGGTTGAAAATTGGACTTCTCCGGCCTTTGATGCGCTTGGAGAACGACATGAAGAAATCAGGATTTACAGAGAGCCAGATCCTGTCGATTTTGAAGCAGGGTGAAAACGGTGTGCCGGTTGCCGATCCTTGCCGGGAGCACGGGGCCAGCAACGCGACGTACTACAACTGGCGTTCGAAATACGGCGGCATGGACGCTTCCTTGATGGCGGAAATGAAGGCCATGGCCGAAGAGAACCGTCGACTGAAGATTGAAAGCGGACAAGAAAACGATCCAGTGAATCGTTTTCCCGCTGGAACGTATGCCGAAATGGCGATGCAGAACGAGTTGCTGAAGGATGCCTTGGGAAAAAAGCCTTGAGGCCGTCTCAGCGTCGAGAGCCTCTCGGCGATGCAAGCATCGCCTGCCGGCCAATGGATGGCCATCAGCGCAGTTCGGCTGCGTGGTGTGAGCATCGCGCTTGCCTGCCGGACTTCCCAGATCAGTGAAAGCTGCTATCGCTATGAGCGCAAACTCAGCAACGAGAACGCAGAGATCGCGGACTGGCTGGTCCGGCTGACGACGGCTCACCGAACCTGGGGCTTCGGCCTGTGCTTCCTTTATCTGCGCAATGTCAAAGGCTTCGCTTGGAACCACAAGCGGGTCCGGCGGATCTATCGTTCGCTCGAACTGAACCTGCGCAGCAAGCCGAAGAAGCGCTTGGTTCGGGAAAAACCGGAACCGCTGGCTGTTCCCGATGGTCCCAATATGACCTGGTCTATGGACTTCATGTCGGATAAGCTGTCCGACGGGCGCAGCTTCAGGACCTTGAACGTTCTGGACGACTTCAACCGTGAGGGCCTGGGCATTGAAGTGGCCATTTCCATTCCCGCCCTTCGTGTCATCCGCACCCTGGAGCGGATCATCGAGTGACGCGGCCAACCCCTGAACATCCGGGTGGATAATGGCCAGGAAAACGTCAGTGCCGCCCTGCAAGTATGGGCTTCGAGACGTGAGATCGGTTTGGAGTATATCCAACCCGGCAAACCGCAGCAGAACGCCTGCGCCGAACGCTACAACCGAACCGTTCGCCATGAATGGCTCGGACAATATATATTCAAGACGATTGAGGAGGCACAGGATCACACCACGCGCTGGCTATGGACATACAACAATGAGCGGCTCAACATGGCCATCGGCGGCATTATACCAAGCGACGAATTTGACGACTCTTTTGGATTCCCAAAGTTTCGCGAATATGATTCCTGATGGGGAACATGAGGAGTTTGCCATGTCCGCCCCTATCCGTCTTCGAGATGACTTTGATGCTCCAACCCTTCGTCATCTAGCCCGTGGCTCGGTGAATGCCGATCAAACACGGCGCCTTTTGGCGCTTGCAGTGATCTATGACGGCGGCTTGCGCAGCGATGCGGGTGCGGTCGGCGGCGTGACGGTCCAGGTGATCCGCGACTGGGTCTTGCGTTTCAATGCAAAAGGC
>NZ_JSEP01000037.1 GCF_001624695.1 Labrenzia sp. OB1
CCTGCCGCCAGAAATCCAGCAACCATTGCCACCAGGCAGCTTGCAAGGGATTGAAGCCGAGCGTGTAGTGCCACCCTGTCAGCGTCACGCCAACAAGTGCGGCACAGGCCAGAACGGCGAAGGCCCGCATGATATGCATGGACTTTACTCTGTGGGCGGTTCGGCCGGCTGCGACGGCTCTTGCGCATGAGTTGGCGTATGCTCGGCGACTTCGCCTTCGACATCTTCCTTGATCAGGTCCCGTGCCGTTTTTTCTTTAAAGATGCTGGCAGCCAAATCCCGCAACGCGGCACTGTGCTTCGGGGTGGACGTCATCACTGAACAACCTCCCTGTCACGCAGCACATAACGATTGTTTTTCATTTCGTAGATATCGGAGATAAATCGCTCGCCTCTCGGATCGCGTTTAATGTGCACCACCAGATCGACAAGTCGGCGCATAAACCCTTCCGCATCCGGCAAGGTCTGACCGGCAGCATTGATGTTCTCCTGGAACCTGGCGGGAACAAGTTCGGCACTTTCCGCATGCACCGTGCACATCCAGCCCCGGGCGCCGGTATTAAGAACATTGAGAGCTGCAAAGGCGTTCTGGGTCGAGATTTCTCCGAAGAGAATATTGTCCGGAGAGATACGCATCTTGTGATCGTAAAGCTGCTGCCAGGTCCTGAGGCCTGAGCCTTGCGCGGTGTCACGAGCGGCCAGCAGCGAAACGCCGTTAAAGAACCGGCCAACCTCGAGCTCGGGCGTATCCTCCGCGCTGACCACGCGCCTGTCATCCGGCAGATAGGAAAGCAGATTGTTCAACAGCGTCGTCTTGCCAGTGTTGGTCGAGCCGGAAATCGCGATATTGCGCTGTTGATCGAGAGCCGATTTCAGGTAGTCGATCATGTCGGCGGTAAGGCCCATGTCCTCAAGGGTGATCTTGTGAGGATGTTTGCAGCGGATCGCCAGCGACAGGCCGGACACAACGGAATTGCCGAGCAGGCATTCAAAACGATGACCGCCCGGAAGGACCGTGGAAAGCTGCGGCTTGGCGGATGGGTCGAATTCCAACCCCTTCATGTTCGCCAGCGCCCGGCAGATGGTCTTGACCCGATGAAGGGTCAAAGCCGGCTCTTCGACTTCCACGATGCGGTTTTCCAGATCGCGGCGCTCCACGATCAGCTTGCCCGGTTCCTTGGTCCGGATTTCGACAACCTGTGAAGCGGCGTAATGCCGGGACAAGGGTTCGAGAATTTTTTCAAGAAGGACATTGGACATGATGCCACAAAACCTCAAAACGATAGGCGAGGGGGAAAAGGCGGGGCCCGCTGCTTGGGGCCCCGCCGGGAGAGACGCGCGCTAGCTGCCGGTAACGGTGGTGCTCCAGCTGACCGTCTTCCAGGACGAGTAGCTCACACTACCGGTTGGATAGGTGACCTTGGTTCGCTCGTCGTGCTGGTGGTAGTAGATGACCTTGTTGGACGGGTGGTTACAGCCGGCCGCCGGGCCGCTCTGGCCAACCAGAGAGTAGGGGCCTTTTCCGGAGTAGGTTTTCCCTCCGCTGCCGCAGCCGTTGCTGACGGCGAATGTCTTTCCCGAGCCGTCCCTGACGGTGGCCGAGTAGCCCTTCACCGAAAGGTTGATTTTCATATTGTTCAGTTTGCGGGTCTGGACCGTCCGGGTGCATTTGTCCCCGTTGTTGATGGTCGCTCCGCTTCCTGAAGGTTTTGAATAGCTCGATCCGTCCGGACGGGTGTAGATCTTGCTGCGCTTGGTCGGCACCATCTCAGTGCAACCGTTGTAATACTTAGCCGAGTAGTCCGGCGTGTCCTGGTTTTCGACGAAGGAATAGCCAACCGCCGATGTGCCCGGCTGCAGGTAGGACGTTGCGATTGCGAAGGTCTTGCCGTTCACATTGATCGAAACGTCCACGAGCTGCTGCGCGCGAAGTTCGGAGTCATTGTATTTCCAGCCGTTCGGACTGACCGAGTGCGTGAACGTTTGATCGTTCTTTTGGCAAGCGGTCACATAGGTTCTTTCCCGGCCCGCAACATCATAGTAGTAGCGCTCCAGACCATAGGAGACGCCGGCGGCAAGATCGTGATCGAACGATGCGGGATCGTCGCAGCCGTTAACGGTCGAATAGATGCCAATCATGTTGGCTTCGTCCGGCTGGCAGCCCGCGATAATTTCCGACCCGCCATTGACGTTGATCTCCGTGCGGTACTGTCTCACGGCTTGGCCGTTCGCCAGATCGACAATCGGAGAACAAACATCGATGCCGTTTTTATCGAACACCCGCTCGTGCGTGTAGACGGTATCCGTGGTGATACAAGGAGACGCCTGGAAGAGCTGTCCCTCGTGCTCATAAGTCCACATCGCCATTTCAGTTGAAACGCCGGCACCAAAATCATGCTGCATGGAACAGCCATTCGGCTCGGCTCTCATCTGGATCGGTTCAATGGTCTCGGACGGCGCGCATTCGCGCACGCTGACTTCAACCCCGTCATCGTTGGTGTAGAGAAGCGAGGTGTTGACGATGGCCCTGCCATTGTCGAGGTCGAAATCGAACGTGCAGTTCTGCTTTTCCTCGATCTTGAACGCCTGTTCTTCGTCAGGCATGCATTCGCTGACCTTCTGCCGGCTTGCCTTCTCGTCGATATAGGAAAGCGTGTATTGCGGCTGTGCGATGCCCGCTTCCAGATCGACCGCATCCGAACAGGAGCCGTATTCCCGCTCCATCTCGAACACCAACTCCGAGGGCACGCACTCGCTGACAGCAACGTCCTTGCCCGTCCGGTCCCGATAGGTCAGGCGGGACAGAAGTGTGACGCGCTCGCCCTCAATATCGACATCGGGTTTGCACTCGTGACTTGATTCCGAAATGGCAAAGGAGATCGACTGGTCCGGCTGGCAGGCGGCCAGGTCGAAGCGCGCACCGCGATCGTCGTTGTAGAAGGAAGTGTATTGTGGCCGGGCGATAAGTGCGGCCTCGTCCACCAGATCCTCGCATGCCTCGTAATTGCGCTGGATGTTCCAGACAACGCCGTTTGGCGAGCAAGCCTCCGTCTCCGTAACAATACCGTCCTCGAGCGTTTCCGTCTTGGCGGTCTGGCGCACGATACCGTTTGCAAGATCGATCTCCGGCTCACAGCCATCCGTCGAGACGTTTATCGTCATGTTCGGATCACGCTCTTCTTCCTCATCCTCCTCCTGGGCGAGCCGTTCAGGCGTCTCGTAACCTTCCGCGATCGGATTCTCACTGCCGCCGGCCTCGTCAACGCTGGTGTCCTCGCTTGCGGTATCTTGCTTGTCTTCAAGCTCTTCTTCCGGCTCCTGGGTTTCTTCGGTGCCGGACAGGCGGGCAACCGCCTGAACGAACTCGGCCTCGTCGCCGTTGACGGAAATCGCAGTCGTCGGCAGAAGGCGATTGCTTTCAACACCAAACTGACTTGTGAAGTTGTCGGCCTCCAGATCGACAAAATCCGTGTCTTTCTTGAGCCTGGTGACAACCACCTGGGCGATTTCCTCGCCATTGACGCTGACTTTGCGGGTGAAGCCTTCGGCGGTGATGCCGCTGATATCGACCGCCTCTGCCGTATTCGGCTGCGCATTGAACTGCAGCTGGACCGGCACGGCGTTGTCGGACGACAATTCCGTTTCCAGAGCAGGCGACACGGTAAAGAGGTTCTCTTTGATCAGAACCTCCCCTTCTGCGGTTCCCGATGTCTGGACCGAGACAGGGGAAACAGCCGGCACTGTCTGTGCCTGGGTAAGTGCGGTAGATGACGCCAGGACGAGCGCCATAAGGCCGCAAGACACTATTTGAGTGTATCGCATTCCAATCTCCTTAGTTTTGGGGAGGGTCGGCGAGGTACCAGTCAAACTTCGGGCGCACCTGTACGCGGGTGCCCTGGGCTATCCGGATGACTGGTTTGAGATCCACTGTGTCCTCCAGGAGGGCAGCAGTGATGGTTCCAATGTTCTCGCTGGCACCGGACAGGCCATTGGCGACAACATTGGAATTCGAGGAATCGATTTGCTGGGAGCCTGAGACGGCAGCCTCGACGGCGGTGCCGATGCCGGTGGTCAGGATGGCGGAGCCGTATTTCTCCCAAAAACGGGAGTTCACTTCACCGGACAGGCCAGCATAGCCTTGCGCATCGCCAATATGGGCTTTGAGCTGATAGATTTCCGCGCGACTTTCGCCGAGCAGGATGCGGCTGCACGAGAACCCGACACGGGTCTGACCAACCTTATCGACCGAGGAATATTCGCAGATCATCCGCGAGCCCTTCGGCACGAGCTTGGTCCGACCGTGATAGCCGTAGACGTCCCGGCTCACCTGAACGACAACGGAACCATTGTCGGCAAGCTGGCTGTTGATGCCGCTTTCCAGGATGCCGGTGATGTAGCGGTCAGCCGTCAGAATGCGGGTGTTGTCGACTGCGCCGGTCGAATAGCGCGGCGGCGCCGAATAGCGGTCATTCTCGGGATCAATGCCCTCAGGCGGTGGGAACCCGGGCAGATTGGCATTCATCGGGGCAGGGCGGTTACCGGCGTCGGAAAAGTCCCCGGTGATATCCGCGCCCGCAAGCTGCGACTGCTGAGCTGCCCGCTCTCTGAGAGCCGTTTGCAGCATCAGCTCGTATTCGGTCGGCTGACGCGGCACCGCCTTCGGCGGCTCGATGTATTTGGTGACCGTCTGTGTCCGGACGACTTCTTTGGTCTCGACAACAGGTTTTTCGACTTCCCGAATGACCTCTTTTTCGATGATCACCGGGGGCATGGTGACCACCTTCGCCTGAACTGGCGGTTTCGGCGGCGCGGGCTTTTCGTAAGAGAAGACTGCCGGATCACTGGCGGGCAAACCGCGAGGATGAACAGGCTCCGGCCCACAGGCACCGCCGAAAGTCAGGCCGAGCGCCAAAAGGATCTCGCAGACAGCCATGCTCACTTGCCTCCCTTGTACTGGATGCACATGAAGGACTGGCCGGACTTGAGGGTGATCAGGCGGTGAGTGCTTTCGACAATAAAGGTGGTGCCCTGGACGCGGGTATTGACCAGCTCGTCAATGCCGTCGACCACCACATAGGCGGTCGGCAATTCTAGATCGTTCCACTTGTCGCCGAACTGGATGTAGGTGAAGTGATCATCCCGGAAGACCTGCTCGGGACGCAGCTTCTTGTCGCCCCAGAGCTTGTACTGGTTCCATCCGCGCAGCGCGCCCGGATCGAATTTTTCTGTCTTCAGGAAGTCCCTGGATCCATGGGTCGCAACGGCGGCGTTACCATTCGGCAAGGGGTTGCCCCTGGCGTCGAACTCCACAAAGGACATGCCCGCGCTCTGCGGACCAATGATCCGGAAAGACACATCGGGGACGGACTTCGAGTTGATGCCTTCGGCGCGCAGGTAGAAGGAATACACGTCGCCGTCTTCGGTGTAGACCAGCATCGAACTATCGACACCGGCCCCGGTCGGCTTCACCGCCAGAGTATTGTCCGAGCGCTTCTTGACCTCGAAGCGGGAGGCGTCACCCAGATCGGCCGACTTGATCTTGACGCCCTTGGGCAACTGAATGGCGCTGACCATGTATTGCCGCAGGCGGACCTTGTAGACGCAGTCGCCACAGAAATTCTGGACGTGAATGCCTTGTTTCTTGCCCGGACGCGACCAGGCTTCCTGAATCTGGCCGCCGATGCTTTCTGGGCGGGCGAGGGGCCCGAAGTTTCCGGCCGCCTGGGCCTGGGCCTGCGGCACGGAACCGACAGGAAGCGTTGCGTTGACAACCGAGTTGGCTGCCGCAACCCGCTGCGTCGGGGTTGTGGGCGTGGCCGCGCTGCCGGGCGTTGCCGGGCCTTGTCCGAGAGGCGTTTGCGCGTGGGCGGTGCTCGCCAAGGTGACGACGAGGAAAAGAACAGAAAACCGGAAAATCATTTGGAAGCTTGCTCCTTGATGGACATACCGAGGACGCGGATGCCAAGCGGGTTCTCGAACCGCTCGGCGGCAGTCACGTCATGGGGGCGGGGGGTCATTTCCAGGAAGGCGCGAAGATGCCGGCGCTTGGGCTGTTCGCGGCCGATCCTGTCTGTCTGAAGAAACTCGACGACATAGAGATAGACGCCGTCATAGGCATCGACCTGATAGGCGCCCTTGATCGTGATCGAGCGGTTGAGGCCGTCTTTGATCGCTTCTTCGATGACCGTTTTGTTGGTCTTCACATAGTCATTGAAGAAGTCCGGATCGGAGTACGTGCGGACTTCCCTAAAGCGGGTGTTCTGGGTGGTGTCGTCAATCGTGAGGATCTGGTGCACATAGCGCCGGGCAAGCTTTTCAAGCATCAGCTCGAAGCCATCGACCTCCACGGAGATCGGCTCGACACGGTAGATCCGGTCATCGCTCGGATCCGCACGCAGGAGCGCGATTTCCGTTTCCTTGAGCGGGACCAGCGACACAAGGGCCTGAATGCTTGCAACCACACAGATTGCCAGCGCGACATTCGTTCCAACCGACAGGCGCAACAGCCAGGCCATACGCCGGTGGGCTGTTTTGTAGGCAAACGGATCGGCCTGCAGGATGTTGGCGTGCTTTGGCTCCGGCTTGACCTCCGGAACCGTCGCCGAACTCGACCTGGAAAGAGAAATGAAAGCCATCAGGCGGCCTCCACCCACTCGAAGGAACCGGGCTCGAATTCGATTTCCGCGCAGGCGCAAGGCGACTTGCGCATCTTGTCGATGCCGTCCGGTTCAATCGGCATTTCCACTTGGGCACAGCCAGAGACGAGGAATCCGAGGCACAGGGCGAGTCTGAGGTGTTTCATGAGAGATGAACCGTTTATCTGGGAGAGAGAGGTGAGGGCGGTGCTTAGGAGCTGCCGGAATCGATGATGCCGCCAGGCCGCAAAAATCGTTTGGAACGCATTCCCGAAAACGCTTTACCGGCCATATCCGCAGCGTGAGGGGCCGCCCAACGAGCGCCTGCCGTTGCCATAGATGCGCCTGAGGCCGCGCCGCGCATGGCCCCGGCCGACATGATCCCGGCAGACACGGTTCCCAGCACCGAACTGGACACCTGACCGGCGATATTCACCGCTTCGGAAATCAGTGCAGCCCCAAGCCAGCCCATGATCATGGCGAGCAGGAATTTGCCGCTGGTCAGGTCGATGTAAGTCTCTGGGTCCACCTCCGCGTCAGCGGTGACGCCAAGACCTTTGACACTGGCGATGACCAGCGAAAAAACCATTGTCACGCAGAGCATGGTGACGATGGAGCCGATGATTGTCCGCACGCCGGCACCAATCAGATTGCGACCGAACGGGAACGCAGCCATGCCAATGAGAAATGGCGAGACGCCCAGGATGAGTGTGAGGCGGAAAAGGGAGACCGATGTGTGCGCGAGAAACAGAACCAGCAGAATGACGTACGGCAGCAGAAGCGCCACGCCGTAAAACGTATTTACGATTTGCTTGCCCCAGCTTCCCGATCCCATGATTGTGGTGGCAATGTTGAAGACACCGCCGATGCCGGTCTCAACGGCCAGCAGCAGTGCATCGAGCCCACTGAGACCGGCACCACCGCCATCCATCATGGTGCTGGAAAGTCCGCCCATGACATTGACGCACGCGTCGAACACATCACTGATCAAGCCACCATCGACACCCTTGTAGACCCCAAATCCGAGCACCATGAAGATGGCTTGTTTGAGCGCGCCCGCGAAGTCGAGCGTCCCCAGAAAGACCTGCATGCCAGCCCAGAGGATCCATCCGCCAACAAGGCTCAAGATGATCGCCTGAAACGGACCATGGACCGCATTAACGAGGGATCCGAGGGTGGTATCGGCATGGGCCTGATACGCAGAGAAAATCTCGCAGATATTGCAGGAGGAAGCTGCCATGGCTATTCGGCTCCCTCTTCATTGTATTTGCGCTCTTCGGCGATCTCGCTCATCACGGGAACCCCGTTGTTGAGGGCGTCGGATGCCTGGATCTTCAGCATCTGAGCGAGGATCTGATTGGTTTGTGCCGTGGCAACGAGCTGCGCGACTTCAAGCTCGATCAAGACCTGCAGGCGCGCATTGACCGTCTGCGCACCTTCACCAGCGCTCTTGTATTCCTGAGCAGTCTCAAGAGTTTTGACGGCTGTCTCATGAGCCTCGTCGGACTGCGCCAGCCCTTTGACGGTAGCATCCGTAATCGTCGCAATCCGGTTCTCATGAACCGATTTTTGAACATTGGCCTTTTCTTCCCATGTTCCCTCAGTGAGCGATTGCGGAGTGGCGACCAGGCCGGACTTGTAGGCATTGCCCCGCTCGCAGATCGAGCCGAAGTCCACGTCATCCATCTTGATCGACGGCATCAGCTGCTTGTAATCGGGAATGAGGCAGGCCATGTCCCCGGAAACACTGGACGCCAGCGACTGGAAGTTCAGGGACGGAATGGAGAGATTGCCGAGCTCGCCTATGGACGACAGGGTTTCGTCGGCAATGCCCTTTACATCCTGCACCACCTTCAACTGGTCGGTAACGACAGACAGGCTTTCCTTGGCCGTATCCAGCTGGCTTTTCAAAGTGCCCAGCTGTTCCTTCATGTTGGCGAGTTGCTTCTGCATCTCGCCAATGCCCTTGACGTCGATGACGGCCATGGCCGCGTGCGCCGGCTCAACGATGGAAGAGGCCAGCAGAAGCCCGGCCAGAGCGGAAATCAGAGTTTTGCGAGCCATTGCTCACCCCATTGATCTTTGAGTTGATGGATAATCCCCATGGGTTCGTCGCCGGCCCGGTAGAAACGCAAGGCGTCTCCGAGGCCTGACAGGTCCACGTCCAGGATCGTGCTTTCGTTGACGTTGTTGGCCTCGAAGCGCTTCACCACGAGCACCTGCCGGCCACCCTTCATGTCGCCTTCGCCCTTGATGAACGCGATCTGCTCGGGAGAGAGGTTGAAGGGCTCAAGGTTCTGGACCTTGGTCTGCGAGTTCGGCAGGAAGAGCAGGGTCTGCGCGTTTTCGATCATCGCCGAAGCGCCATCGAACTCGAGCAGTGAACTCGGTTCCTGAAATGCAAGGCCGACAAGCCCGTTCAGCTTCCGGTATTCACGAAACATCTCCTGAACGACGTCCCGGAATCCGTTGTTGCGCAGAAGATTGGCCGCTTCATCAATGAAGATCGAGAATCCGCCCTGGCCCCTCTTGGCAGCTGCCGAAATTGCCCCGGAGATATGCGCGACCACCGGCGGGCCCAACACGGGATCCTTCAGCGCTTCGTTCATGTTGATGCCGACCAGGAAAGACTGTTCCAGAAAACCACTGATCCGGTCGCGCGGCGCGTTGAAAACGTGAGAAAACTGACCGTCAGCGCCTTCGTCGGTGGAAACCCATTTGGAAAAGAGCTTGCGGATCAGCGACTGCGCCGGAAAGGCTGCCCCATAGATGTTGTTGAGCGTTCTGAGGCCCGGCTCCAGTTCACCCGCCATGTCGAGCGCGGCATGCAGATCGTCATCCATGCTGTCATCAAAACTCTCGCCAAGCATCGCCTGCAGGATCAACCGCACCCGGTGTCGGGCAGACTTGTCGTCCAGATCGATATCGAGAGGATTGAGAGCTAAGTCCTGATAGCCCTGATAGGTGCCGCCAAAGGCTTCGATCATGAAGCGCGCACCCTCCTTGGAATCGAAGACGTAGTTGCGCACGCCCTGGAACTTCGCGAGACCGCCAAGCAAATGAAGGAGCAAGGTGGACTTGCCGCCACCGGTCGGAGCAAACATCAGATAGTTGCCGGGCGACTGCGGTTTGTCGGACACATGGAACTGGAAGGCATAGTTCTGGCCCGTTGGCGTCTTGAACAGACGCACCGGCCGGTCGCCGAACGGACTTGACCAAAGGCCGATCGGAGAGAACTGGAACGGCCACAGAGCCGCGACATTGCTCTCGGTGATCTTGAGAGGGCGCAGCAGCTTGTCCCGGCCGGGCATGCGGTTGAACCAGGCCGTCGCCGCGCCAATGGTCTCGATGCAGTAGCGGATCCGTCCATTGTCAAGGATGGCGGTCACTTGATCGATCAGCGAAGCGAGTTCCGCCTCGTTGTGAGACCGGACCGTGATCTGGAATTGGGTCTCCTGCAGCTGCTGGGCATTGTTGAGCAGGTCTTCGTTGACCGCTTCCAGCTCGGCCAGGACCGCGCCGGTCCCGAAATAATTATGCTTCTGCTCAGTGATCTGGCGGGTAAAAAGCGCGATCTGTTTCGTGTTGTCGAGCGGCCTGACAATCTGGCACACCTCGATCTCGCCGCTGAGGGCCAGCAGACGGGACACCAGCATGCCGGACACCGTTTCCGGCCAGCCGCGGACCGCAATCACGCGGTTGAACGTCTTGTGCGGCGTGAAGGTATCGATCGCGCCGTCCGTCGAAACGTGAATGTCGGACGCCGGCAGATTGGCGCTGATCCCGGCGCTAAGACGCGCGATCTCAGGTTTCAGCTCGCCGCAGACCAGGTAATTCAGAACCCGGGTCAGCTCACAGGGCTGGTTATGCTCCTGCGCGGCAGGGACTGGCCGGATGCTGTAAGCCTTGAACCCGCTTATCAGGCCACGAGAGGTCTTCTCCAGTTCCGCCGACGTTTTCGTCGTGAGAACCAGGTACCAGACCAGCGAATAGGCGTTCTGGTAAAGCCGTTGTTCTGCTTCACCGACTTCCTTCAAGGTGGGAGAAGGCCACTCCGCCCGGAAGCTGACATCGCGCCGGCGTTTAATGCCGAACAGTCGCAGACTGGAACCGGAAGACAGGAATTGGTTGAATGTGCTGGCGCGGCCTCTGGCAAGTACTTCCTGTTCAGGCACGCTCCGGGTCTCATAGGACAATCCGGAGAGCGAGAACACGCGGACAAAGGAACCGTCTTTCAGGGAAACCGTCTGGCCGTCCGCCAGCAGCTGGTCAAATTCCAGTTCGTTTGCAAGCCAGTCCTGTTCCACGTCTCCCAGCAGATATTTTCTGCCTTTGGAGCTGACCAGGCTGGCCGCACAGAGGGCGGCAGCGCCTGTCAAAAAGGTGCCAAGCAGCATTATTGAGCGGCCTTCTTTTTGGAGATTTTGAGCGGGTAGCCAGCGATCAGGCGGCGGACTTTCTTCGCCTGGAAGAACGTGGCCGGATGCAGCAGCAGAGATTCACAATGCGGCTCTCGCCGGCGAAGCAGAATGATCCACGCGATGGCTGGCGGCGTCGTCAGGACGACAAGCGCAAAGCCCGCCGCATTCCCGGCCAGAAACCCGCCAGTGGCAGCACACAGAAGTTCGCCGACCATCACCAGGGCAGCATGGAGCGGAGGCATGCCGAGGATCTTCATCGGCTCCTGAATGTGGAGTGCGATAGGGCTTTGCGCTTTCATGGCATCGCCCCTCCTCAAGCTGCCGAGAGAAGGGCGCGAAGCGCGGTCGGACCAAAGATCACGAGCGCGCCGGCGCCGACGAGCTGAGCAAGCCGCATGATGTCGATGCGGCCGGTGACCATGGCCCAGATGCCGTAGATGATGACGCCGACACCGATGACGGGCGCTGCAATGCTGACCAAGCCACCTTCGAGAGATTCCAGCATGCTGGTCGCCGGTGCAGACCAGTCCTGCGCCATGGCGCGTGCCGGGAACAGCATCGCGGCAGCGGTGACCGTATTGATTGCGGTTTCCGCTGAAAAAACCTTTGCGGGAAGCTCCGGACGGAGTCCGAGTCTCTTGAGGAAGCGCATTTTCAAAAACCTCTTATTTCAGGATGAGATAGAAGGTGGCGACTGCCAGCCAGTTGAAGGTGGCCAGCGCAGCGCAGGCCATGAAGTTCCAGCGGATCGAGCGTCGTATCTTGTCGCTCTCCACGGCGTGTTGTGCGACGGCGGAAATCACCGTCTGGATGCTGTCGTTGCCGAGAGAACCGGCAAGTTTCTGGATGGTCGAGGCAACGTCATCAACCTTGTGGTCGATAGCTTCATTCACCCCGGACACGTCGTTCTTGAATTGGAGCGACACGCGATTGCGCTCATCCTCCATGAGGGCCCTGAGACGTTCCCCGAAGGCGTTCAGGATCGCGACCACGGCAAGCACCGGATCGTCCTTCTGGAAGGAAATCCCGGTTTCCCGATGGGCTGCCTCAATGGCCTCATCGAGCGTCATCTGTTTCCACTGTTCGGCGGAAACAGCGTCAACCTTCTGAGCCGCTGCGGCGCTCATTCGGCGGCCTCCTGCGGTGCTGTTTCAAGGAAGGTCGCGCTGTCCAGGCGCTCAATCGCCTTGGTCCAGTAGATCTTGAGCCGCTGGCGGGACATCACGTTGAAATCGCTCGACTGCATCGCTTCTTCGAAGGTCAGCTTCGCGCCCATCATGGCCCGGATATCTTCGCCGAAAGTCCCCGGCTGGACCTTGGGGTGGCACATCACAGCCGCAATGCGTCCGGCGTTTTCCTGGTAGAGCTTGCTGTCTTCAAAGCTTCGGCCAGCGCTGGCAACCGGCCCGAAAAACTCGTTTAGCCAGACGACTACCGGCACGCCCGGGAAATGATCGAGAATGGCAAGCAGGCTATTGAATGTGTCATCCAGGGCCGCACCGCCGCAGATCGGGCAATGAATGAAGACCCGGACATCAAACCCTTGCAGCAACTCAAACGCATTGTTTTCAGCCAGGTATGAACACGTGGCAATGAAAGAAGACGTACCGGTGTCAATGACAGTGTGCGTGTCGCCCTCGCTTTCGAAAATCCGCGTCATCAGATGATCGAAAAGGCGCGGGTTGATGTCGTCGCCGTCCATAATCGGGATCGGCACTGCTTTCAGCCCCTTGATGGCGGAAAGCGTCGGCGTGGTCGGGTCGAGGTCGATGGCCTGGACGTTGTGGTCTGCGTAACGCAGATATTGCACCAGCATTGAAGACGTGAAGCTTTTGCCTGCGCCGCCCTTGCCCTGCATGACGATATGAACGGTCTTCACCACTGGTCCCTCACTGCGTCAGAGCCGGTCGGAACGGTAAACTTGTTTATTTCCGGGAGCGGCTTACGGGTCTTGGCCTGTGGCTGTGGCTTTGCCTGCGCGGGCGCCGCCGTCTCGTCCTGCTTGCGAGCGGATCGCATGGCCGCGTATTCCTGGGGAAAGGCTTCGCGATAGACATTGCAGAAAGTGGAATAGCCGATGGTGACTACACCTTCGCCCTTGAGACGCTTCCACAACTGCAAAAGGTTCGGGCATTCCTTCGCGGTTGCGGCGATTGTTTCTTTCTTGGACCTGAATTCAAGGCGCGATTGTCCCCTCGGCGCCCGTCGTGATTTCTCAGACGACATGCGATTACTACGCCCCGCGAAGCAGAGCGCCCTTCTGATATTAACTATTGAATGTGGATAAGATGCTGTATTGGTCGCACTTGTATGCGCGATTCACGTACGACAAGGCGCAGGCGTGACGCTAGAAATGCGACCAATACAAACGGTATGGTGAGTGTTGGTACCCCCTATGCGAGCATCAAAGAACAGGTTTGGTGTTCGCTAGGCTCGGACGATCTGATCGCCAAAAAAGATCGTCCGAGCCGCTAACAGGTCCATTTCTACAGCCTATGATTGGGCTTGTATATCCCTTTAAATACTGCTCACCGCGACTTTTCCACACCTCGTATTTTTGCGGTCAACAGAACCTTAATACCGCTGCGCATCAGCGGAAACGTTGAGCACTTGTGCGAATAAGCCAGAGATTCGAATGAGTTCCGAAGCATCGACATGCAAGAAGTTCCTTAGGAAGTGGTACCACTTCCTCTATCTTGCCCTCATTCTCTTACGTTCGTTAAACTGCATAAACACGCAATAAAAGGCGTTATTGGTCTTTGCCGTATTTAGTTGGAACTTAAGAGCCGGTACGGGAAAATAATAGATTTTAAGAGAAACCAGCATTCAAGGTGACAAAAAAACACCTTTCAATGTGTGCGAGTGGAAAATGATGGATCATTACCCATCTGATTTTATTATATTTTTCGGCCTTATCAGCCGTTAAAAGGCTGTAAAAGGGGATAACAGTAAAAAAAGCGCATAAATACTAGAAACGAGAACGCTCAAGACACCCGGTGTTAGGATATTGACAAACGCACGAATCTTGAATCGTGAACTTGGCGCGAGCTCAGCAAGGGTCGCCGGGCCGCAATTCGAAAAACCGGACATGAACCTTTGGTTGAATCGACGGCGGAGAAAGGGAGGGTTTCGGAGCGCCACTTTCGGTCCGACGAACGACGATGCTCAGCGATCGCTGCCAGGTGTCCGGTGATTGTTCATCGTGTCACGATCGAGCGACAAACTTTCAAGTTGTTTGCTGTGGCACCGGGAGCATCGGAAATATGCAAGGTGACGATGCGGCTGTCGGCGGGACGCTCCTTGTATTTCTTCCGGATCCGCTCGCAGTGCTGCGTTTCCATCGCGATGACGAGATCGGCGCTCGCCACCAGTTTCCTGGTAAGCGGCGTCGGCGCGTCCGGGTCCGTTCCGTGCGACAGGACTTCGAGTCCGGGATGCTCCCGAAACACCGCTTCGGCTGTCGGGCTTCTGAGCTTGTTGGCGGTGCAGACGAAAAGAACACGCATTGCAAGAGAGTAGCCGTCAAACAGTTCCCGCTCAATTGGAACTCAGGTTTCCCATTCCGGTTGCGAGCGCAGCCAGTCAACGGTCAGTCTCGCCTCTCTCTGGCAGTCTTCTATAGTGCTGAAATAGCCGGAGACGGACGTCTCCATCCAGAACCCGTCCCCGTAGCAGCCTTCGTCCTCATCGGCGGCAAGCATCCACATTTCCGCATGGTGACGGTACAGGGCATCCTTGCAGCAGATGACTACCCGCCTTTCGCCGGAACTGTCCTCAATGGTCGTCAGGGGCTTCCACTCGCCCAATGCAGGCACTCCATAACAGATTTCTGCGTGAGGTTATCAGCGCCTTTTAGCAATGGCGAGGGTCTCCGGGCATGGGTGGCGAGCCGTGTGCTCCGGACAACAACGCCTTGCCCAGAGGGCAGGTCCCGTCAGGCACAGCCAGCGCGCAGAACATGCAACATGCAATTCAAGCAACGGCGGCTGCCCTGAACCGGCAGGACTTTCTGCCTCGCTCCGATAGAAGCAAGGCCTCAATCGAATTCTATCCAGCGTTCGCCAAATCGCCACGTGCAAAGGCGGCCTCCCAAGCGACGATCTTGAACGACCGCTAAGCCGATTTGGGAGCCCACTTTGTCACATGCCCTAGGCAGGCCTGAACTGAAAATTCGTGACGGTGACTTCCTGATCGGTGACCGGATACACCTGATTGGGTGGCTGGCGCCAAAGATTCAGGTGAATGGACTGGCACCCGGCTCCTGGAGAGAACTGGGTTTTATCCGGAGCCGTTATCACTTCATGATTTGCCGTCGGGGGCAAAGTGTCCAGTGTGTAAAGTCCATAATAGAGGTCGAAAATAACTGGATAGCCCGCGGACCACCTCATCACCAGCGTAATGGCGTTAACGTCCGATGCAATCGTGAACCGCATCACATTTCCGGGCACTTCCCAAGGCTGCAGCGTGAACTGGGCATTGGTCGGATCATCGCGCCTACCGAAACGGCTGACCTCCACCATGTCCAGCTCCCGGTGGGGATTGGCAATGTTCGGGTCGGCATCGAGCTGATAGGTGAACGCGCCAAAGCAGCAGTTCACGGACAGGTCATCGAAGCTCTTGGGCGTTGTCGCCGCGACAAGGTAAGTCCCTGGCGTCGCATAATGACGGGTTGGAGGCTTGCCCGGATTGTTGGGATTGCCGGCAATCGCGCCCCACAACACCACCTCGACAGAAGACCATTGCAACGGTCCATTCGGCAATTGCGACTTCGCCATGCGCAGCCTCAGCCCTTCGGGGGTGACGCTTGCCAAGCGCGGGTCCCATTGCTGGTCATTGAACCAGTATCCCGAGTTCGACAGATTGAAGACGTAGTTCGTCCACCAGTAGTAGCCGGCAAATTCCAGCATCGCGTTAATAGACTTCGGGTCAGGTTCAACCGATCCCTTCGGGAATGGGTCACGGATTGGGCATGAACTGTTTTCTTGCATAGGACTTTTCCTCAAACGATTCACTGAGATTACAATCAAGTTAACAATAAGCAATCTATGGTTGTTTTTACCAGAAAGATACAGCCAATCCTACCCAGAGAATTCGCGTTCCCGGGAGCCAATCTGTCGTTGGTGTGTAACGCGGTGGAAAAGCCCGCCCTGTGAGCAGAAGGGGCATCCGTCTGCATCGGTTTGCCCGGAGCGATGTAGTGCCATTCAACGCTGCGGTCCTGCTGCCATTAGAGCATGGGGTTTGACGTGCAGAGAAATGAGCGCTTACAATTGATCAATGCGGCGCGATACACAAACGGCAACTTTGATGAGCCGCGCTGCAGCATGGCTCTGCCCGAGTGGCCGTCCGCTATGGGCCGGAAGTGTCGACGCATTCAGGGCTGACGAATGTCAGCTAACATCAAACGGAGCACGCTAGGCGCCCGTCCGGTCCCAGCCCATAAGAGCCGTTTCATGACAGGGCGGTGCGCAGTCAGGTGGAACTGGCAGCAGCTACTTTGAATAGAAAAGCAATTCGCCTGGCCAAAAGAAATTAAAACATGTTTATTTTCAATATCTTATCAAATTTCGCGTAATGTTTATTATGGAATTTTTTTGTCCAGCTAGTCAAATTTGATTTTGCAATGACAGCCTATCTTCGAAAAATGCGGACCGACTTGCGGGCCTTGATCGCTCTCACGAGCTCGACCTGGACCTGCTTGGTAAACCTGATGCTGAATGCGCCGATCCGGCCGCCCGGCTCAAAATAATATGAGCGCTCAGGCATGTCAGAGTTAAACTCGTCGCAGATCACCCAAAGCCTCAATTGTTCATCGAGCCCGGCGCGCTTTTTCTCGATTTGCGGCACTTCAACGAAGTGAGATCCGGCAACCGGTTCCTTGGTTGTGACCGGCACCAGGATCACTTCCGTCAGATTGTCTTGCTTGCGGTTGACGAGCGCCAGAGCACAGGGTCTGACCTTCCGGCCTTCGGTTTCACCGTGATCGGCTTGCCAGGCCCAAAGATAGGGATATTCCCAAATGTCTCCGACATTCGGACTGCCTTGCCGATCAGTCATTCTTTATGCTGTCTTCCAAAGTGGAAAGCAGATCAGCAGCATCGGCATCGGACAGCTCCGATACATGGACAGCCTTTCTGGTATCCCTCTTCTGCTGCAGGCGTTCGAATTCCTCAGCTGAAAGCATTACGAAGCGCGATTTTCCGTGCCGTTGAATAGCGACGGGCTCCTGCGCGGCGGCGGCGAGAACATCGCCGGTCTTGTTGGCCAGTTCGGTTGAGCTGAATGCACGCATGGCAGACTCCCATTGAGTTTTGATAAAATCACTATATTAGCTATTTTGGATAAAATCAACATTTTCAGAGCCAAATAGATGCCTATCCAACCAAATCCCGCGGTTAAAGAAATGGGCCGAATGGCGCGGACATCAGACTGGCGGGTTTCTTGCTCAGCTTGGGCTTAGCCGACATTCGACAGTCCCAGGATACGTTGGCACTTCCGGCCCACAGAGGGGACCTTGGGCTGCGTATCCGGCGCTGCAGTGCAGCTTCCCAGAAGCAGTCGTTCGCTGATCGACACCCTTGACGAATTCCAACGGAACACGAAATCTCGACCATCTTGTCAGTCAGTATCGCCTGTGGGCCCGCAATACCACTCCAACTGGCGCTCCATCATCTGGGTTCACGGCGACGACGACGCGCGTCTTCGGTTCTTTCAGTATTTTGACGGCATCAAAGAACGACGATCCTGCCAGCACTGCCCTAAAGCCATCCGCGACTGCTGGATTATTCAGGATGTCTGAGACAGTGTGGTCCCCTAAGTCGATCACGCCATCCATTTCCAAGGCTTTAGTAGCTATATAATGAGCCAGTTGCTGGTGCGTGATTGCACCGGCAACACCGCCTTCATCGATGCAAACGAATGCTGCGCATGTTTGTGCCTTTTCTCTCGCCAATCTGACCAGTGTGGAAGTCCGTTCGACGATTTCGAACCTTTGATCAGCTCTACTCGCCAAGGTGACGGGTGCGGACCCTGCCAGATTTGGTCGGGTTCGCATCACGACACTCACGGTTGAATGATGCCGCATCCAGTCGACCGTGACTTTGCTCCGAAGCTCCACCAGTTTGATGATTTTCGAATGCAGGTCAGGGACGTTCATGTCCAGAATTGGCTCATGATGCGCGACCCTGTTTCTCAGGCGGTTGATCTCTCTCACAAGCGACTGGATTTCATGCCGCCCCTCACCGTGGGCAAGACCCGGAAACGCGACATTGGCCTTGGTTCGCCAAAGATCTGCGTATTCGTTGCGAAACAGGTTTGACCAGAAATCAAAGGTGAGCTCCGCGATCACCTTGCTGCGCTCGATTGACCGAGCTCGTTGCATTGCCTTATCCAAGGCGCTAAGGCTTTCTGGCGTCAGAACGGTATCGCGAAAGTTGGCATCCTGATGCCAAGCAGCCCCAAAAAGCTGCAGCAGAACGCCGTCCACGGCATTGCGCAGGGTCACTTCCGCCACGCTAAGCGGGAAAAGGAATGATTTCGCAAGCCTTGCGTTGTAAAGGTATAGCGCGAACGCGAAAGCCTCATTTCCACGGGCTTTCGCGAGGTAGGTCGCAAATCTTGGCTCAGAAAGCGACGCTTTGAGTGAAGCGATCGTTGCCGCATCGTACGGGTATGGAACTTGACTCTCGGCCATCGCGGCGGTACATACCTTTCCAGAGCAGTCGAACTGGCCCCACTGGCTCTTGCTACGCGCCGTCGACATCAGATTAGAGCACCAGGTCGGGCGAGCCCCCACCTGGTGCTTCTTTTTTGACGGGATTACTCCCTGAATTCAACCGCTTTGGCTCGCGAAGGGTGGTGCAGGGAGTGCCCTTTCCGCTCACGCAAGAAGCGCCGCCAAGTCATCCAAAACTGGTGATCGCAAGCTCGTCGCCCCCATTCACCTGACAAGCGCGCTTGAGAACAGACTTCCGTTCGGATGTTAGTATCGCATCCGCCTACGGATCATTGCCTCATTGTCCTGCCACTCGGCCTCCGCGATGTACTTGCGAACCATCTCACGCAGAATTCTCGCCATGCGTGGATGCTCGAACTCGCAAGCTTTAGCCCAGCCCTCGTACTGATCCGCCAACTCTCGCTCTTGCGCTCCGCCTTCACCTCGCCAAGTCGCACCGCGAGCATTGTAGCGCCCGATTGTGATGCCGCGCTCAATCTCGACGCTATACAGATCATTGACAGCCTCCCGCACAGGTTCACAAGGCCATGATCCATCTTCTGCCAAAGGGGCGTGTGCGAGAATTTCCCCTATCTGATAGTCAAGCATGGCGCGATGACCTGTCGGCTCGCTAATGCGCCTTGCCTCGATAATCCATTCCTTCAGCTTCTCGGCCTGGATGACACCGTGTTCATCGACCCCAGGTACTGAAGAAAGTGCATAAATAAAGGTATTCGCGTTTCCGGCGGCCGTCTTCTGCTCATCGCTAGGTTCCACATCTCTGGACTCATTTTTGCCCCTGTAGGCCATGCGAATGGCCTCGCAGAAAAGAGACGGGTTGTCGTTTACCTCGGCTTCAAGGTTAGGAATACGCCCTGGCATTGCCATTTGTGGACAGCCCCTGTTTTGCAAGAGTTTTCTTTTTGTGATTCAGATCTTGTTGCGAGCGGTCATTTGTCCGGCCTGTTTTCGCGGCACGCTTGTCCGCTGGCCCTGATGAAGTCCGCGCGCCGGATCCCTATCAACTTATCGGGCTATGGTGCCCTGGCAATACCACGGGGTGTTCCAGCAGCGGCTAGCTTGATCATCATCACTTGGATTGCTCTTGCATTCTACTCCGCGGAACCGTTGGTTCCACGGAAAGCGAACTTTTAGATCATGCCGACCGGTAGGTTTCC
>NZ_JSEP01000038.1 GCF_001624695.1 Labrenzia sp. OB1
TTCGGGGCCTTTTGCATTGAAACGCAAGACCCAGTCGCGGATCACCTGGACCGTCACGCCGCCGACCGCACCCGCATCGCTGCGCAAGCCGCCGTCATAGATCACTGCAAGCGCCAAAAGGCGCCGTGTTTGATCGGCATTCACCGAGCCACGGGCTAGATGACGAAGGGTTGGAGCATCAAAGTCATCTCGAAGACGGATAGGGGCGGACATGGCAAACTCCTCATGTTCCCCATCAGGAATCATATTCGCGAAACTTTGGGAATCCAAAAGAGTCGTCAAATTCGTCGCTTGGTATTAAATCAGCCGTTGATCTGTCCAGAAAACAGGGACCACTTCAGCCCGCTATACGCGGAACACTTTTTCGTCATTCGAAGCTTCCGCCAGCGCAGGCGCTGCAGACGCCAGTTCGGCTGAATTGACGCGCTGCTGCAGTTCCCGTGCCCAGAATTCGGCGCACCCAACGCCTTCCAAGAGCCATGCTTCAAAGCTTCTCTGATCCAGCTTCCCCAGCGTGCGCCGGTCGAGCCAAACAATGTGGTTTTCATCGCCATCCAACGCAATACAGCCGGCGCTGTTGAAATAGGCTGTGAAATTGTCCTCGAGAACCGACACATAGAAATCCTGAGATGGAGATACGGGAACGGTCATGACAGGCGCCATCAGAAACATGTCTAAGGCTGCATCGTCAAAGCCGATAGTCATCTCCTGTTCATCGATCATAAGGTTGCAGCAACCGATCTCGTCAAAGACGAGATTGTCAAGTCCTGTCGTTCTTGCAAGGCCGTCAATCAACCGGTTGGCGTGGCTTTGAGCTTCGTGTGCATCCTGGGTCATCTGCTTCCTGTCTGTCGCTGTTGCTTTTGTGTCACCCCATCCGCTAAACGATCGAAAATCGCTATTCAGTGTAAGAGGCACGGAAGAACCCATTTGCTGCATAGGGCTTATTGCGTCAGAGACAGCGCCTACATTCAAACGCAAAGCAAACGATGACATCCGCCGTGCGCTCTAAATGGCACTCACCTGACAAGCAGACCCTAGCAAAGCCCTGGCCAGCAGCTGTGTCGTTTGATACAGAACGATACAGTTGTTCAAGTCAGGAGATACAGGACGCTTATCAAAGCCGAATTGTAAATTTCGGTGATGTCCCCTCGGGTGGTGTAGGTGGGCCACACGGTGGTCATCAGTGTTTTCCGGTAAGGTCGGGTTGTTCAAGCTCAACCTGATGGAAAGAACACCGATGACCGGCGACATGATGAACCTGCGCTCGCTCGTTGAGAAGAGCGCGGATGCAGATTTGCTTCGCGAGATGATCGGCTTTGCGGCCGAAAAGCTGATGGCGCTGGAGGCGGGCGCGAAGACGGGCGCGGGCTATGGCGAGAAGAGCGTGGCACGTCTTGCGCAACGCAACGGCTATCGCGAGCGCGACTGGGAAACACGGGCGGGGACCGTGGAGCTTCGTATCCCGAAGCTGCGCACAGGCAGCTATTTCCCGAGCTTCCTTGAGCCGCGCCGCATGGCGGAAAAAACACTGACGGCGGTGATCCAGGAAGCCTATATCCAAGGCTTCTGGCCCCGGTCTGTGGATGGCCTGGTCAAGGCAATGGGCATGTCGGGTATCTCCAAGAGCCAGGTGTCCCGGCTTTGCGGGGAGATCGACGACCGGGTGAAGGCCTTTCTGGACCGGCCCATCGAAGAAGACTGGCCCATCTGTGGATCGACGGCACCTATCTGAAGGTTCGGCGCGGCGGCTGCATCGTCTCTGTCGCGGTCATTATCGCGGTAGGCGTCAATGCCGACGGCCGCCGCGAGGTTCTGGGCATGGAGGTCGGCACCTGCGAGGCCGAGCCGATCTGGACCGAGTTCCTGCGCAAGCTGACGCGACGGGGAGTGCGCGGCGTCAAGCCCGTCGTCTCCGATGCCCATGAAGGCATCAAGGCGTCCGTTTCCAAGGTTCTGTCAGCCACCTGGCAGAGGTGCCGGGGCCACTTCATGCGCAACGCTCTGGCGCACGCCGGAAAGAGCGGGCGGCGCGTGGTTTCCGCCTTCATCGCCACGGCCTTCGCCCAGGACACGCCGGAGGCGGCAAGCGCTCGGTGGCGCAATGTCGCCGACCAGATCAGGCCGAAGGTGCCCAGGCTCTCAACCCTGATGGACAACGCCGGGGAAGACGTGCTCGCCTACATGACCTCTCCCAGGCAGCATTGGACCAAGCTGCACAGCACAAATCCGATCGGACGCCTGAACGGCGAGATCAAGCGGCGAACCGAGGTTGTCGGCATCTTCCCAAACGACGATGCCATCGTCAGCCTGGTCGGCGCATTGCTGCTGGAACAGAACGACGAGTGGGCGGTCCAGCGCTCCCGATACATGACACTTGAGACCATCGCCTCCATGAGCGATGATCCTCTCGTCAGCCTGCCCGACACGGCAAGCTGATCCCTTCTCGGCCGATGCCGGAAGGCACAAAAGCCCCGCCACCTACACCACGTCCGGGGACATCCTCTAAATTTCACAATTGTACGCAATAGATTACGCGCCTGCATGTCATACCAATATCGGCTGCTTATGACTTGTTAGCTGATCCTTGATCCGTGCCTCATCGATCCAGATCACGTTGCCAATCTCTTTGCCGTCAATATCGTCAGTCATGTCTTGCTCCCTTCAATCACAATAAGGGAAGCCGTCTCAACCGGAAAATGTGCGGAAGATTTTGTACGTTATCGGAACCGGACAAACGACCGCTCGGGGCCGGATTTGCATAATGTGTCATATGGATTGCCAAGTGAATGTAATCGAACTTGGTTTGAAAAAGGGAGGGTGGCCGGGTTCTGTTGCCAAGCCCCGGCCGGGCTCCGTTTAGGCTACTGCTTTCGCAGCTACCCAATCATTGTCGTTATCAGCAACGACTGCTTTGGTGTTTGCATTTACAAACGTTGAACCGATAACGGTGGTATCTAGCCGGAGCGCGTCTTGGCCTTTTGTCTGCCTGTCGATCCTATTTCAGCCCCAGCAAAAATGCACTTTCCAACGTGCACTTGTGGTGGAGCTGCCGGGTACCGCCCCCGGGTCCAGATCAGCAATCAGCCTTGCCGAATTACGCCCATGGAAGAAGCAGGACAGACCTGCGCCTTCCGTGAGCGTCAAAAAAGCGGGCAGTTTCAGATCTTACCCAGGACCAGGGAGCGCAAACTAACTTGGGGCTAAACTTGCGCGCCTCCACCACTTCCACAAAGTGGAAGACCGGTTGAAGCTATATAAACAGTTCGAGAGGCGATCTTCTGTGCTGTTTGATACAGAGGTGCTGATTTTCACCGAAATTATGACCGCCGTTTGGGGGCTGCTTACCGGGGTGGCTTGAAGCGTCACGCTGATCAAAGCCCGGTGTATATCTCGCTGGATGGACGCGGCGGGTGTATGGAAGGCATCATCGAACGGCTGTCGCGATCCTCGGGGGAGGAAGTGGTCTATTTGAAAGACCTGAACGATGGCTTCAAGGCGCATCGTATTGATGTGCTCCCGCAAAATGCCCCCGATTTGAGTCAGAATTTTCCGCGACGATTTTCCTGGCTGGGAAGGAGCGGAATTGATGAAGGCATCGAAGTTTTCGGATGCGCAGAAAGCGTCCATCGTGAAGCGTGGCGAAGAAGGTGTTTCTGTTGCGGAGATCTGCCGTGAGGCTGGGATCAGTCAGGCGACCTGTTTCAACTGGCGGAAGAAATACGCGGGCCTGATGCCGTCGGAGATGAAACGGCTCCGGGAGTTGGAGCAGGAGAACGCCCGGCTGAAGAAGATCGTCGCTGACTAGTCTCTCGACAAGGAAATGCTCCAGGACATCGTCAAACGAAAGCTCTGAGGCCTGCCCGGAAGAGAACGCTGGTCGACGAGATGCGGTTGGACTGGTCGGTGACCGAGCCCCGCAAACAGCGGCTGCCGTGCATCGACCCGGGAAGCCGGGCGTCTTGGCAATCTATCCGCCAAAACGCCAGGCACGCCGTTCCCTTCATGCGCGCACAAAGCCGGTTTCTTACCCCGTGCACACAGGATCTGTGTTGCTCACGTATTTGCGGATTTTGAAGAAACGGGGTCCAGTATGGGGCGCGGCAATGTCGTAGCTGCAGCATCTTGCTTCATGGACTCGCTGATTTTCCAGGCACAAATTGTGTCATCTTGAGCGTTCTCCCAGCGAAGAAGTTCAACATATCCAACGCGCTTATTGGTCACGCGGAATGCTCCTTTCGCTTGATATGCATCTCAAGCGCGGTGCGAAGCGGGGTAACAGCTTCCAGAAACGCGCTGTCACATTCGGCGCCTGCGGTTGCGTCGAATCTTTTCAGCGCAAGCTGCGCTTCATCCCAGCTTTGTTCCCCTATGAAAAGGTCGAGCAGGTGAAGATGCGACGCAGGCGAAGCGGGCGCCAGTCTTGCCGCGAATCGAAACGCAATAACAGCGAGCCCTATTTCCCCGAGCGATTTGAGACAAATGCCATAGCCAAGCCAATGGTCCGTTCTGGCGCAGTCGAGTGCGCACAAAACGAAGAACAGGTCACGTGCACGTTCGAAATTTCCTATTTGAAGAATGCGGTAGGCATGCGCATAAAGCAATTTAAGAAGCGTCTCGTCGGCACCAAGGGCCTTGTTAAAAGCTCCTGTCTTTTCGAGGCTTTCAAAAAAAACGGCACCATCCAAACCCAAGGCGGCCGCGTTTGCCACAAACAGTTCTCTGAAAACCGGCAAAGAGGCTGCGTCAACACCGAGCAGTTCATGAACACTTCGATGCAATGATTTTTCTTTGGCTAACATGCTAGGTTCACTTGGCAGGAACCAGTAACAAAGTCAGCTTTCTACAGCCTTCCAGCAGCCTGGCGTCTCCACCGTCTCCAATCCGCGCCATAGCGTCCGCCAGATCTTCACGTGCTTCATCGAGATGACCAAGTAACAGGCAGGCCCTGGCGGATAAATAGTAACCCAGCGGGTCCATGGGCTTTAGCGCAATCATTACAGACGTGAAATGCAGAGCCTCGTCATGATCTCCAGTCTCAAGGCACAGACTTGCAAGCCCTTTATAGATCCTGAAGTCGCAGGGATTGAACATGAGCAACGAACTGTATAGCTTCATTGCCTCTTCATAGTTGCCAGACCTCACCTTGATACCTGCAAGCTTCAAACCGACATCAAGGTCATCTTTTTTGAGCCCAAGTGCCTTTAGGACATCAGCGTCCAAGAGTTGCTTCAGGACGTCGCTATCTGGGGCCGCATCTACTCGCATCATTTGCATGTTCATGATCTCTTCTGCTTGGTTCAAACTTGAACTGTCATGGCACCAGGACCAGCAGCTCATTGTCCGGCCGCATTGCAGCGGCCCCTTTTGTCGTTACGGGAATGCGGTCCGTATCCTGGAAGCCAGTTGTAAGTCCCCGCAGTGTTTGCACACTCGAAATCACATCCGAGACCAGATCTGAAAGTTGTTCCTGATCCTCGACGTTGTATCTGTAAAAGGCGCGAACGATCAGTCTCTGTCTGCCGGTTTCGTCAAACTCCTCCAGCACGGCAATTGTTTGCCGTTCGGCGCACAAAGCAACATTCGTTTTCAGAATGGTTTCAAGTACAGATTGTGCTCGCGCATGATCGTTCTTCACTGCTCCTGCGTCGGACTGGATGACCATTGTCTTGCCGTCCTTTCCATGGCGCAACAACACATCGTAACTGTCCACCACAAGAGTGACTTCCGGCTCGGGACTGAAAACCGGCTCTTTGAGGCCCAGATATGCCCAGAACTCAAGAACACTGACTTCAAATGTCTTTCGGTCCATCACACAGACCTTGATTTGCCAATTCCTGAAAGGGGCGGCGGCAACCATACTTCTTCGGTCGGCCGGCCAACATCACGCATTCCTCGTTAACGCTCTGTAATCTTCGGCTTCGGCTTCGCCCTCTCTTTTCAAGAAGTCGATAAGGGCCTTCATGCTTTCCGTAAGCCCACCTTGGATATCTCGGACCACATCCCCTTCACCTTTGATTTCTTCCGCTTCTGCCGCATGCTCTGCAGAATATGAGTCATAAATCTTTGCGTCTTGTGTGTCATCCATAGCGATCAAGCCGGCGATACCACCTCCAATTGCCGTAGATGTTTGCCCAAGCCCGCCAATTGCTTGATATCTATTGTTTGCGGCCTTGTACAATTCCATCTGTATTTGATCAATTTCTCCCGCCGTTCCCTCTTCCACGTTGTCGGCACCGGTTTTTTCAGGAACGGTTTCGTCCTTGTCGAGCGATTTCTTGCCATTGGCGTCGTTTAACGGTTTTTGCACCTCTGGCGGCTTCTCCTTGATCTTTACATCAAGGTCCGCTGTCGTCTTCTGCGGTGCGGCTTTGTCTGTGTTTACGCCTTTTCCGCCGGGCTCTAGCTTGCCCCCCTCGTTGGCCAGCGAATCGGCATCCAGCTTCGCCCCCTTTGTAGAAGGGCTATTCCCTGGTGAATTCAGCGTTGATGGGGACTTCATATTCCCCTCCGGCAGATTCAACTTGGCCCCCGGATTTTGTGGTACGTCCGCGTTTTGCATTCCGTGGAGCGACTTGGTGGTTTTTCCGGCCCCACCGACAGAAACGCCCACGCAGCCTAATGATACGGCTGCGAATATAAGACTTGTGACGGACTGGCTTAAAGCAGCGCCCTTTGTCTTGTCCGCGGAGGTACGCATATCGTCAGCCTGGGCAAGCATTTCTCCCCTGGCGGCCGTGCGTGCGTTAAGCCTGCTATCCAGTGCGACACTGCGTTGCTGTGTGAGCAACTCGATGATCACGCTAGCGAGCAAGCTGCTCAGCTCATTGCCAGTCAGCCTGTCCTTCGCATCCTGCCCAGAAAGCTTTTGCACGGCGTTTTCGAACCTATTTTGCTTTTCCTCGACGTTGTCCAAGAGAGCATCCGCCTCGTCAACAAAATCCGGAAACTGCTTCTTGTATTCAGAAATAAAAGTCCTGACGTCGTCAATATCGTATTCTGAATTTAGAGTCATTTCGCGGAAAATACCTTCCGAAAGGAAGTCGAACTGTGACGATCTTGCCTTTTCAGTTGTATTTGGGTTGTCTAATTGCGTGTGCAGTGATTTCGCATCATTGTGATAAGTGTCAATCGGCATAGATAAGCTCCTTTTTCTATACAGGCATTGAAAGCCTGCGTTATCCGGTGAACTGAGCTTTGGCCATCGAAGCGCCTCGATCTGCCATGGAAGCGCTCGCCGCCTCTAGCATTGCGGCCCATTTGGAATCTTCACCCGAGATCTGGTTCAAAAGCACCTCAATGAAATCGTCAAAAACCATGATATACGCTTGAAGGGTTCTATCCTCCGCCCGCAGGTGACCTGCTTTTTGCTGAATTTCGCCGATTTGCTCTGTGTAGATGGCCGTCGCGACGGTCCCGGCTATTTCTCCCGCTTGAGTGATACCGGACACAACATTGCCTGAGGATTGCGCCACTGTGCTCGCGTGGTTTATATTTTGCGTGGTCTCAGCAGCCTTGGCAGCACCTTGCGCGGCCTGAGCTCCCTTGGCAGCGCCTTGCGCGGCGACCTGAGCTCCCTTGGCAGCGCCTTGCGCGGCCTCAGCTCCCTTGGAAAATAAGGCGGCTCCCTTCGAAAATAATGTGCCCACAAAGTTGCGGAGCATGGAGACGGCTGACAAAAGCAGCATACTCCCCATGAGTGTATATTTGGCTGCGTCCGGCAAAAATCCCTTGTCGGTAAACGCTTCGGCAATTGAGTCTGCTGCCAGGACAACACCAATGGCGCCTGCCGCAATCATCGGAATTCCCGCCGCAGGATTGGCGACACACATGACCGCTCCGAGCGCTATCTGCGCAACCGCCCCGATTGCAGAGAAAATCGACGTTATTTTGCCCCAGAGGCTCTTTTTTTCGGACTTCTCAGCGATTTGCGTTGTCTTTTCTTGAATTTGTTCATAATTTTCTTCTTTTAATTCAAGTAAAGCACGCTTTTTTACCATATCATTGAGCAGCTTGCTGGCCAGCAAATCTCCCATGATTTCCTGCAGCTTATTTATCGCGCTTGCCAATTCGGCGTCCAGTTCGTCGCCGCTGCGTTTCGGGAAAAGAGTAGACAGCCCACCCATAACCGACTCATAGGTCCGCGTAACAGATTTGCGTTCGCCGTCAGGCATGTCTTCGGAGATTTGCCCTACGAGGCCATGTCTTGCCGCCCCGTCGTGACCGTAGTCGCCGAAAAGTTGCTTGTCGCTTTTGTTTAGTTGCTGTGTTTGCCGGTAGCCAATATTTGCGTCGCTTGCTCTGACATCAGTCATGATCACTCCAGTTCATGAATTTTGATAAAACTCGATCTTGAGTTCGCGTTCAGTGGACGTCTTCAGATTTTGCAATCTTTGCAAGCAGAGCCTTTGCTTCGCTCCGTGCCGTTGCACCGTGTTTGTGCTCGCCGGCCTGCTCGATAGCCTCTTCAAGTGCATCGCGTGCGTAATCCAGTTCGCCAGCCAGCATCAGGCATTCTCCGAGCCGGACAAAGGCCTCTGGCCAGATCGCATTGAGGCTGATGGCAAGGAGGTAACACTTGGCCGCCTTGCCGAGTTCACCCTGCAATCGCAGCGTTGCACCCAAGGCAAACGGAAAGCGGGCATCGAGCTGATCCAGCTGAGCAAGCTTGGTAAAAATGGCACGCGCACCAGTATAGTCGCCAGCGCCCAGCGCTTGGTACCCGGTCTGAAAAAGGGCGTCCATCTCACTATCAGAGAGGTCGTAGATTTCCTTGCCCGAATAGCCTGCTTGAATAAGCTTGCCCATGTTGCTGTCGGCAAACCCTTGCAAGTCGATCACACCTTCAAGAGCGAGTGAGCCTTTTTCAACCATCGCGACCAGCTCCTCACCGGTCGTAAATCCCAGATCCAATATGGACACAATTACTCTCCACTTGAGGAAACTAAAGTGATCATATTTGGGTGAGAAGCGGGCCAGTGTAACGTATGGTACATCTGCAACGATTTAGCAGACTGTTGAAAAAGGGCTCGTTTCGAACGCGTTGCCGTGATTCATTGTTCCCGAAGATGATTTGGAAGGTGATGGATGCGTGGCGGAGACGAACAGACGGGTGAGCTTTTCAGCTATGTCGATCTTGAGGCGCGGGTTCGGCGGGATCATCCGCTGCGTTCGATCCGAGAGATCGTGAGCGCGGCCCTGACTATTGTGGAGCCGGAGTTCGCTGCTCTGTATTCACCGATTGGGCGCCCGTCGATCCCGCCGGAGAAGCTTTTGCGGGCGATGCTGCTGCAGACGTTCTATTCTATCCGGTCGGAGCGGCTTCTGATGGAGCGGCTGGAGTACGATTTTCTGTTCCGCTGGTTCGTCGGCATCGGCGTTGATGATCCAGCGTGGGACCACTCGACCTTCTCGAAGAACCGCGCCCGGCTTCTGGAAGGTTACATTGCCGCGAAATTCTTAGGCGCAGTGCTGGCCCAGCCCAGGGTGAAGAAGCTTTTGTCGACCGATCACTTCTCGGTCGACGGCACGCTGATCGAAGCCTGGGCGTCGATGAAGAGCGTCAGGCCGAAAGAGGGCCCCAAAGACGGTTCGGGTGAACCGCCGGCTGCTGGCGGCGGGCGCAACATCGAGGCGGATTTCCATGGCCAGAAGCGGTCGAACGATACGCATGCCTCGACCACCGATCCGCAAGCAAGGCTCTACAAGAAGGGCAAAGGCAA
Organism: Labrenzia sp. OB1; assembly: GCF_001624695.1. Lineage (GTDB taxonomy): Bacteria > Pseudomonadota > Alphaproteobacteria > Rhizobiales > Stappiaceae > Roseibium. The sequence goes on from NZ_JSEP01000038.1 coordinate 9,723, forward strand.
GGAGGCGAAGCTCTGCTTCCTCGGGCATGGGCTGATGGAGAACCGCAACGGCCTTTTGGTCGATGCCTGCCTGACACTGGCCGACGGTCATGGTGAACGAGTGGCCGCATTGCACATGATCGAGCCCCGCGCCGACCGGCCGCGAGCGGTCACGCTGGGGGCTGACAAGGCCTACGACACACAGGACTTCGTCAATGAATTGCGCGCGATGAATGTAACGCCGCACGTGGCGCAGAACATGAGTGGGCGCCGTTCGGCAATCGACGGGCGCACGACGCGCCATGACGGCTATGCTGTCAGCCAACGCATCCGCAAGCGCATCGAGGAGACGTTCGGCTGGATCAAGACGGTCGCCGGGCAGGACAAGACGAAGTTCCGTGGCCGCGACCGTGTCGGATGGGCCTTCACCTTCGCCGCAGCCGCCTACAATCTGGTGCGGCTGCCCAGGCTCATCGCGGAGACCGGCTAATGGTCAGAGTTCCCGCCTTCGCGAAGGCCTTCGCCGGCCGCTGGCGCATCGTCGAGATGGACAACTGGGACAATGACTTCCTCGACCTTGTAGAAGAAGCGCATCTCACCTTTGACGGCGCGGCGGATGGCGAGATCGCCTTCGGCGCGCTCAAGGGCTTTCTCGACGTTCGCTACGGCGCACGCGACGGATCAGCCTGCGCGGAGTTCTCGTGGGAAGGACAAGACGAGAATGAGCCCGCCTGCGGTCGCGGATGGGCCGCAACCGGCTCCGCTGGCCGTCTCGTCGGGCACTTCTACATCCACAACGGCGACGATTCAGGCTTCGTCTGCGAGCGCGACTGACTTCTTCAACAGCCTGCTAGGCTGGCTCTTTTGTGTGATAGGAAGTCAGCCTGCGAGCTATCGCCTCCCCCTCATGCCTGCGGCCAGTTGCACAATAGCATCGGGCGCGCAAGTAAAGTTGGACAACCTGCTTTTCCTGAGGCCTGCCTGCTGATGTCGCGTTCGCATCACGTTGCATGAGCTTGTCCAGCCCCGAGAGGGCGTCGCTGCACTCACCTTGAAGAAAATTCAAGATCACCTGGGCGAAGAGAATATCCTCATCGTCTTCACCAAGCGCCAGCAATCCCTCTACAAGTGTGAGGGCGCGATCAATATAGTGATGTCTCGCCAGAACAAAAACCGTGAGCAGCAGATAATCACGCTGCCTCGCTGTCAACTTGCGGTCAATGGCCTCCGATTCCATGATTTTAACCCTTAAACAAAGCGGCCAGGCCAGAGTGGATGTCGATTTCAGCCTCCACTTCGCCGAAAACAAGAACCGCAGCCGCAGCCAACGCTGCACCCGCTGGTCCATAGACGCCTTCCGCGGCACTTTCGAAGATCTCCAAAACGTCACGCCGCGTCTGAGACAGCGTTTGCGGGTTAAGTAGATATGGATCAATCTGGCGCGGTTGCAGATGATTTGTCAGGCGCTCGTCAAGTGTCGGACGGCGCAGGACGTCTTCAAGCTCTCCATGCCTTGGTTGAAACTTGGGAGCACTTTTGCCTTCGATAGGCAGATGGTCTTCATCGCCAATCCTTTGGCGCGAGATACCGACAAGGCCAATATCCTGGCGGAACTCCACGCTCATGACTTCTCACCCCTCCAGTACATTTCGGTCGCAGCTTTCTGGCCAGGCCACAATGCGTCAGGACCGACCAATTTGGGTCACCAAATCGCTCATTCGTCGCAAGGAACTGTTTGAAATGTCGAAATGGCGGTTCTGCTGCTGATTCATTGATGAGATCTCGTTGGTCAGGATCTGGCTCTCCTGATTGATCATTGTAACGGCGTCGGCAAGCTGCGTTGAAAAGATGTTCCAGGCAGATTGAGTGAAGGTTTCATACTCTGTGGCGTAAATTGCCTTGGAATTCTCAGGATCCGACTCATCCTCAAATTTAAAGACAACGGCCTGGTTTTGGAGAGGGCGTTCAATACCCCGCAGCACCTCAATCGGATGACTGCTCCCAAGAGCCGCGCCGGATTTGTCGGTGCTGAACATCCTTACGGCTCTGACTTCCCGCATGCTTAATCCGCTTTCCGATTCTCCTGTTTCGTTGTCGATAGTATCGGCCACTAGCTGTTGTGTACCGATATAATTGCGCGTCTGTTCGTTTACATTATCGCCCTTAAACTCTTTCAGAACGTCGTTCACCATACGTTGGATCTCGGCATAGTCTCGCAACAAGGCATTTTGCTGTTGCAGTTCTTCGGTCAAAATCGTTACTTCGGCTTCTTTTTGGATATTGTAGGTCATTTGCAGGGCGGCAATCAGGGTCCCCAAATCCATGCCGGCGCTGTTCTGAACCAGCGACCATCGCTGTTGCTTCACCAGCAGGATGCGTTCCTCCTGGGCGATGAAACTCTCCAGGCCATCAACTATCACCTTGTTGCTGTCTAGACTGCTTTGACCGCTATAATGATAGCGAGACCACCCGTAGCTAGAATTTGATTCAGCTAATGTAATACTTCTCTGGTTGTTGTCGCTAAGATAAATGGCGTAGGCCTCCACACGCTCGAAACGTTCCATGAGCGCGGCGATTTCATCATTTAGGCCGGAAAGGGAAAACAAGCTTTTCTCGGACGCCGCCGCCTGCAGCAGTTCAAGCTGATCGATATACAAATCTTTAGCAGTGCCATATAGACCTAAATCTGTTTCGTTCACTTCGCCAATCGCGGCAGTGATCAAGGCTGCGGCATCTGACAGGTCGGCCAACTCCGAACCCGACATGGAAACACCCCAGGCGTTTGCGAGGTATGCGCGGTAATCGGCAGGAAAGGTTTCGTGGTCCAGATGGGCCTTAATCCTTGACTGTTCTTCTCCGTTCAGAAGCGTGATCTCGGTTGTCGAGAGCTGCTGCAACACAAACACCGAACTGCCGTCGGGACCGGCCACCACATCCAGCCGCCCATCGCCTCCCTCGTCCAGTGTCAATGAGCCGCCGTTCCTGAGAAGCAGTTCCAGCTGATGGGCCAAATGCAAGCCGAGAAACGTGTCCGGCGTCATCGTCTGCAGATCGACTTCCGCCAAGTCGATCAGCTCGCCCTCCTCGCCAACAATCGGCGACGGCAGAAAACTTACCACCTCGGCGTTTTCGTCGAGATAAGGAAGTATTGGATGAAACGCATGAACGTCTTCAAGGTTCTGCTCGGAGTTTCCGTCGCTCGTTCCAGTTATATTAGCTGTCGGAATGGCAGGTTGCGCTGAAATTCCGACGTTTGCATTCCAAAAGGAAGTCATGAATTGCTTCTCCGCTAAAGTTGAAGGTGTCGCCGTCGCGCCTCAAAGCGCGACTCCTGTGCAGGCCGGTTAGCATCCGGCAAAATGCCCAACCGGGTCTTTACGCCTCTGCTCGCGACGATCCGGGCGACACCGTCCGTGCTTCCTGAAGCAGGCTCCCGTGCTCCGGACTTCTGTGCCGCTTGGCCCACGACATGGATCTGAAGATCGGTGAGGCGATCAGAGAAATTTTGTGGATCTCCTGCCCGCGCCAGCCGTCGCACAAGAGCCTGGCATTGCATGTCGTTTTGAAGCAGGGGTGTCGCAAGAAGCTTTCCAAGGACACGCTCAATCTTCGACCAGACCTGAGCTAACCGCTCTTCGCGCCTCCTGGCATCACGGTGAAAGCTGTCCAGTCTCTTCTGAACATGGTCATAGTCGGCAAACGTAGCCACGCCTTGCTCGGCTCCGTTTCGGCGATGTCTGTCCATGCCGCGCCCTCCTTGTCTGTGTTGCGACACCTCCAACTTAGGCAACACCAAGATCTGAACTGTATCATTCGATACACTGGCGGCTCGATGCGTCGCTTACACTCCGGTTGACATTCAGCGAGGGGGCCTGAAACCAGCTCCCGAAAGACGGGGCTACGGCGCAGCCTCGTGGGTCTGTGCGGGTCCGTTTTGCCGCCCGATACGGGCAAGCCTCAGGAGGCACAAGTTTGTCTGAACACAACATAATACGGCAACAGGTAGCGTCTGCGAACGTTCAGTCTCCGGTCGGTGCGGAGCTGATGGCTCAGGTTCAGGGCAGACGCCAGAACAGCTCGGTTGTCGCCATCAACAAACAGTCCGACATTTCCGACCTGCTGGAGGAAATCGGAAACTCCGTCGGAATGTTGGCGGACAAGCGTACACTTGGCCAGTCGAAGCTTCGTCAAGGAGCTGGTGTCAACAAGGAAGCGCTGAAGCGCATTGCGGATTACTATGACAAGCTGCCCGACGTACCCGGGGATGACAAGCTGCGCGATCTGGTCAGAAAGCTCGAAGCGTTTATGTCCGACAGGGGTGGTGGGGAGAGAAGCCTTTCGGCGGAGGACATCCTCAAGGCGCTTCGCGATACCGACGGCAATACGCGTCGTCAGTATATGTTACTGCAAGGGGCACGCCTACATTTTGAAAAAACGGCCGCTACGCAGGAAACAATAGCAGCGTTGGACGCGGCTGAACACTTTTTCAGTGAAAGTGGCATCGCGCAAAACGTTCGGGCCGACTTTGCAATGCTGCCGCGTGCCAAGAACGCCCTTTCAACCATAGGCGTCAGGCCGCAAACCTTACGTGACCAGTACCTGCAAATGCTGCTCAGCGGCAAGGGTCTCGCACAATTGTTCACGTTGCTGTCCAACTATAGAAAGCGGAGCGATTTCCGGAAGATAGTCGAACTGTTTCTGGAAGCCGCAGGTGACGATCTTGCTGCAACCTCATTCGAAACAGACAAGTCGTATCTCGGTGGTCTTCTCAAGCAGCTCGGCATTCTCAAGACACTTCGATCAGTGTATGAAGCCAGTGCTGGTCTTTTCGATACCCTACAGCGCATGTTTCCTGGCTTCAGTAGTGGAGGCCATGCAGGTGGCCCAGAGGAACTGATGGCCAAATTGCTGGGCTATTGCTCCAAGCAAGTGCCAAACGTAGAAGACGCCCGCGAGCTTTTTACGCAATTCGAAACAAGCGAAGCCCCGCCTGCGGCCAATGTTGCCTTGGGAAATGGGCTGCTGGCCCTCCATCGGGACCTACCTGATCGGGTTTTTTCTTCGGATCAATCCCGTTTAATGCAGCTAAGCCGGCTGGTCACTGTCTGCGACTCGTTTGTTGAGATCGAGGAAAATGCCTTTGAGGCCTCCAACGCCCAGTAGAACGCACCAGTAAAACAATCCGGAAGTTTACGCATGACTGGCTTTTCAAATCAGACTTTCAGCATCATCACGCAATTTGCGAAAATCATGGAAATCGACAGAATTACGCCCGCCAGCGATGGTAGCGTAACCTTCGAACTGGAACACGCAGGCACGCTGTGCCTGACGGCATCAACCGACGGGTCACGGGTGCTCGTAAGCCTGAGCCGACCTCCTGAAAGTCTCCAAACCGGCGTTCTCGCGCGGTTTCTTGGCTTGTCACACTTCGACTTCCACCTCGGCGTATCCTTCAATGCCGGGATGAATGCAGGCGGTGGCCTGATGCTTGTGGCAGACATTGCCACATCTGAACTTTCGCCTCAAATCATAGACCAATGCCTGACCCGGCTGATCTCGCTGCACGAGGGCTTCGTGGCACTATAACACTCCTTTGGCAGAATTTTGCTTGTGTTTTGGATTTGCCCGGAAGGACCTGTCGGAGACTTTGAACTTGCCTTCGGAAAGTGGAGTGGACCTGTCCCGGTTTGTTGCCGCCCCAGGTTCTCATTTACGCGGCCTTTGCTTCGAATGCCAAGGGGCTTTTCCATCCCAGCGCCGAGTGCCTTCGGCGTGGATTGCAGAAACCATTGAGGTATTCGAAGATGGCCATTTCAGCTTCGCGGTGACAGGCCCATGCTTTCTGCCACAGCAACTCGGCCTTCATCGTTTTGAAGAAGGTTGCCACGGCTGCGTTATCCAAGCAGTTTCCAGTTCCGTTCATTGACACCTGGAAGCCATGCCGGCGCAGAAGCTTCTGATAGTCATGAGAGCAATATTGGGCAGATTCAACCGCTCGTCGCAACACCTCGCTCTAGCAGGTTGTTGAAGAAGTCCATCGGCGAGCGGAAAAGTTGGCTTCATCTTCGCCTTGGAGGCAGACTGCGCCGTTTAGGGAGCCGTCGGGCTGGAGTTCGGTCCAGCCTTGGCCCTGCACTTCGTCCATCTCGTCATTGCCCCGCCAGGAGAACTCAACGGCTAGGCCTGCGCCGCCGGCAAAAATTTGGCCGGTAACGCACCCAAAGACGAATTCGCCAGCGCCTTTGCCGTCAAACAGGATGTAGGCAGGTTTGAGCATGTCCGGATAGTCCTCGAAATAGTCCGGCATGGCCACGATGCGCCCTTTGCCCAAAAGGCTCATGCCGGCACCGCCAGCAGTTTCGGCATCCGGCATCGCTGACATCGGTTTTGCGACCCGGCCCATTCTTGGCATAGCGGGCATTCACCAGAATGGGCTCGAAGCCATGTGCCTCCAGGAATTCGAAGGCCGGGATCCAGTAAACGCCGGTCGACTCCATCGCTACGCTGGTGGCACCGCACGACCGGAACCAGTCGGCAAGGTCGTGCAGATCCTGAGTGCGTGCAGATCCTGAGTGAATGTCCCAAAGGCGCGCACTGGCATGATGTCGGTGTCAGGGTTCACAGCCGCCTCGTGCATCGTCGAGCCGATATCGATCGCAGCCGCATTGGGGGTGATCAAATTCAAATCCGGGTGGCCGCCGGTTTCACGCGTCGTTATGGCATTTCCTCCGTTCAAGGCGAAGGGCGTGGGCCATGCAAGTTCGTCATCTTCCTAACCGGGATCACCGCAATGGCGGCGTCACCACTCTCAAGTGCGCATCGGCCAATGTGCCACGTTTTTTAACGGGGTCCAGCCCACCAATAAGCCATCGGCAACTGCCCTTCGCGGTCAGCGTAGCATAAGCTGTTTGTACCGCGCACAGACGGGCTGCAGCCCGGAACGGTTTTTTATTACCTCCCTCTCCTCCCGGAGCAGGCGGTTCTCTCGGCGAAGCTCCGCTATCTCCTTTTCAAGGTCTGATTGTGTGGCCGGTTTCTCAGGAGCGAGCCGGTCCTGCTGGATCCAACGGTTCAGCGTCGAGAAACCAAAACCAGGATCTTGGGTGACCTGCTTGCGAAACAAGCCGCCGGTCAGCGCAATCCGCACTGCTTCTGCGCGAAACTCCGCGCCGTGACGTGATGCCATGAATATTCTCCTTTGTGGCAAAATACCAGGTCAAAGGAGCGGCACAAATCGGTGACAGGTCCAATATGGTCACTGAGAGATATCCAGAGAGCACTCTCCCGAAGAGTGTACAGGCCATCAAGTCCGTCAAGACCGCTCAGCAAATCTGGCCAGACAAGCCGAACAAGGTGCGCGACAGAAGAACGTGAACGCCCGCTGGACCGTGCAGTTCGGCAAGGTCAGGGCAAAGCCCGATGCCACAAGGCCTCTCGACATTGCCATTTCCACCTTCGGGGACATGGCGCATTTGGCGATTTGCAAGGCATTGCGCGAATCCGGAAAAGTTTTTCGTGCGGGCTGTCTCATCTAAGACACAGGACTGGAGCGCCTTTGGATAACTTTCGCAGAAAGAAAAGCAATAGGAACATAACATGCGACCTTCCATACCCGGAAATCATTTACCGCATCGGCTCGGTTCCGGCGGGTTTAATACGTCTGTCCCTGCCGGGCTTTCCCGCGCCGAGAATTCGACTTCTCGCATTTTTTCCCAAAAAACAAATACCAGACTTTCGAGTGTATCTACTAGTGCTTTGCACAGTAAATTGAAGCGAGTCGCGACTTCTTTAAATAGAGGGAGCAAAACAGGCGTCAAGTACTCATTCAATAATCTCGATAAAAAATTTGAAAACGTTAGAATTAAAATGTATCGTAGCCTCAATAATTCTAGTTCTAGCGGTATTTTCAAAGAAATTCTCAAAATCAGGCGATTGGCAACAAATATTGGGGGTGAAATTGATCAAGGCACCGTTAAAAGACTTGTCGGCGAACCCGCTAAAGACATCCTTCGAATTGATCGAAATGATATTTCCATTCCAAATAAAGAAGATTTCGAAAATAATCTATTTGAACATATCTCAAAAACCCAAAACCGTCAGGGGTTCCAGAAACGAATCTCCAACTTCTTTTCTTCGCGTATTGAAACGCAAACGAATAAATACAATAAATTTCAACAAAACGAATTTGAAGGCCAGTGTAAACAGATATTTCGCGAACTGGTGACTTGCCTTCAAAAGGGCGAGAAGCCAATACAATATTGGGAAGACAGACAAGAAACCCCATTTAAGACTCTGGCAGCGCCCCGGTACGAGGGACCTGCGCAACCTTGGGATCGGGAGCAATGACCGGGGGCACCAGAACACCTCCGGATTGGTGCAGGAGAGGCCGTCGCGATCAGAAGACGGACAAAATTAGGCGTTCACGGTTAACGGAACGAGAGTTCGTCAGTATTTTGCGGGAGCAGGAAAGCGGACAGAAGACAGCCGATGTTTGCAAGCGGCATGGCATCTCTGAAGCCACCTTTTACAAATACAAAGCCGACTTGTACAAGTACAAGCAAGAGGCCTTGATCAAGTCTGGCGGTATGGCTGTATCCGATGCTCGCAAACTGAGGGTTCTGAAAGACGAGAACGCTAAGCTGAAAAAGCAGCTGGCGGAAGCCATGAGCGACAATGCTTCGTTAAAGGCTGTGCTTCAAAAAAAATTATGCCGCACGGTGTAAGCGGGAAGCTGCGGCGGCACTGGGGTCAGCCGGGAAATGATCCGTAATTGGGTGAACCGGTTTGGTAGGCTCTTCGCGACGGGACTGGCCAAAACCCAACGGCAAGTGGTATCTGGATGAGGTGGTGATCGTCATTGGCAGTGTCAAATGCTCGCTCTGGCGGGCAGTAGACAAGCTGCGCTCCTAGCACTACTTTGGCAGGTGTATGTGTGTCTTGATTTTAGAGGATTCCCTGGAAGAGTTTTCGGTGTTTCATAGGAGACCGGCCTATGGAGGTGCCGGTCATTGATGAGAATTGGCAAGGTGATCTTGAACGTTGGCTCGCGCCGTTTTTGGCAGCGCTTCGTCACAAGACGCGTGCGCGGATGTGCCCGGCCTACATTGAGGGCTTGATCGGTCCGGGAAATCGCAAGAGCATTCAGCCGATGGCTGAGAGGACAGGCGCAGCCAGTTACGATCAGTTGCACCATTTCACTGCGAGCAGCACTTGGGATCCCGAACCACTTGAAGCCGCATTGCCAAGCGAAGCTGACCGGCAGGTTGGTGGGAACGATGCCTGGCTGATCATCGATGACACCGCACTGCCCAAAAAGGGAAACCACTCAGTCGGGGTGCCCCCTCAATATGCTTCGGCATTGGGAAAACGAGCGAACTGCCAGACGCTGGGATAGTGTCAAAGATCTTTCGCACTTTTGTTTTCAGGCGACGGTTTCTTGGGTTTTGTGTTGCTCCTGGTAGAGCGGTGCCATGTTCATGTATTTGCGGCTGGACCATTCTCCGGCCGCGATATGTCTGAGCCTGGCCGCGGCCAGGTTGAGGCAGGATTGGTCGTCCGCGAACGCCCCGACGACCCGAGTTCGTCGCCGGATCTCCTTCATGATCCGCTCCAGCGGATTGCTGGTTCTGATCTTGCGCCAATGGCTGTCCGGAAAGCCGTAATAGGTCAGCGTTTCGCCGATGCTCTCTTCAATCAGGTCGGCGGCCCGTGTCAGTCGCCGCGCCCGCAGGTCTGCGATAACAGAGTCAGCCTTTTCCTGGGCCGCCTTGCGGTTCTGGGCATGGATGGCCTTCAGCATATGCGTGACCTCGCGCACCTTGGTGGAGGGAACGTGGCTGAACACATTGCG
>NZ_JSEP01000039.1 GCF_001624695.1 Labrenzia sp. OB1
CCCGGCGTCATACCGTTCGAATGCCAGATCCACCCAATCGGACGGAATAACCTGCATGTCATGATCTTGCCGGGCGGCCATGAAGTCGCCAGTCAGCAACGCCGTGCGGAGCGGTTCCGGTTGCGCGTTGAGCTGCGCCAGATAGTCCCCGCCCAGAAAGGCGTTGTCCTGCGTCTTCGCGGGTATGAAGGTCCGGGAGGGCACATCGACAAGCTCGCCTTCGATTTCAATCTGTGTGGGCTCCGTAAACCACTCGGTGCGGATTTCAGTGCCGTCCGTGATGAAGTTGCCCCACAGCAATTGACCGGGCGCGACCGTACCGAACAGCTCATGCAGCGGATCGAGCCAGGGAGCGAACCAGTCAACCAGATAGTCCCCCTGCCCACCAACGGGTGGGTTGGTCGCAATCAGCGCTCGGCAGCGTTGGCCGGGTCGCGTGGAGCGCAGCCAGCCCATGACGAACAGAACCTTGCGCGGGTCCATCTGTGCGCCCTCATCGAACGCTTTCAGGTCATGGTCACGGCCCTGCCAGTCTTCCTCGGCACCCGGCACACCCAAGTGACCGAATTCAATCATCCGGCCATCGGGTCCGATCCAGCGGGGCGGATTGCCGACAATCCGGCCAAGCCCCGCATCCCGCATGATCGCGTTCATACGCTCTATCAGGCCCTTGAGGGATTTCAGACTGTCCCGGAAGATCGCCACCTTGTGGTGAGCGAACAGCGAAAGCCCGGCAATCAGGTCCGTTTTCCCGCCGCCAGCCGCACCGCCATAGAGCGTCAAATCCGCGGTGCTGAAGTAACCCTCAGTTTGCGGTCCCTCTTGCGGACGCCACACGTTGAACTGCTCAAGCACCCCGGCTTCGTCCAGTTGCTTTTGAAGCGCAACCCGATCCTCCGCCGACATCCGCTCTATCTGCGTGATCAGCGTTTCAAGAGCGTTCATTCAACATCGCTAGTATCAGGGTCATGACACGCAGGCTCGCAACCTATTGTCTTGTCTCATGAACTTTTGAATCGGACTCTTAGAATGTGAAGGCAGGGCGACACAGGCGAGCTAATCAACGTCCAAAAGTCGCCCAGATACTTGGCCTGGTGCCAAAATCATGCTTGCTTATCGTTGCCGGTTGGTCGGCCATCGAGCCACGGCCCATCTCGCAATCTCGTCTGCTCTTGCCGCAAGTTGGTCCGGATTCCACTCCTCAATTTGCTCTGCAAAATTACGAGTAGTCGCAAAGACAGAACCGGCGAAGGCCTGGCGCTTAACACTGTAACCAGATCGAGCAACCTGCGGATTCATCTTCTCGGTAACGGGCAACAGATTTGCCCAACTGTTGACAACACTCTCCCAGTTCTCTCCGAACTCTTGATCCCATGACTCGGTAGGTGTCTGAGGAAGCACGTGCTCGATCTGGAAATTGTCTTGGGGGGTTTCGCCTACGCTCGCGATTTCTAGCTCCGAAAGAGCAAATTTATTGACCTTTCGATGATACAAATCACCAGTCCTTATAGCCAACTCGAAGTCTTCATCATGTGGCCAAGAGATCGTAGGCTTCCCACTAATGTAGGCGATAACTGCGCTAGGCTCTACCGGGATTTGTTCTTCAGCTTCTTCCGTGCTTTGGGTCAAATCTGCCCACATGCCTTTAAAGACCGCATGAAGACCCGTTGGCTCAAACCCACATATCGCACGTCGGAAAAGAAAGTCCTCAATCACTTTCAATATGGCAACTACTCTCTCCAACGATACTTCTTCATCCCGATGCGCATCAATAAGTCGAAGTATGAATGAGTAGGTGGACGAAGGCTTGTTGAGACGATGAATGCGATTTAATGCGTCCATCAACTTGCCGTCGAAATGATTGAACTGTTGGCCTGACTCAAGCGCCATGTAGGTGTCTGCGAAACGCGACATGTCGGTTATGATGTCGATCGGTCCGACCATGTCGGCCCATCTCTCTCTCAAGCTCACGAATAGCTCGCGTTTAGTGATATTGTGGTCGAAGACGAGCCCGTACGGAAAAAGGAACTTCTCGAGCAGGTCGTTCGAGTTGGATGAAGAAAAGCGCGCCGCGAAAGGCTCCCAGTGCTGCTCAAATATTCGATGCGCCTCTTCAGGTTCGTCATCAATCCTCGAAAAAACCTCGTTCCGAACAAGATCAGCAATGGTAATAGGTTCAGCGCGAGCGTTCAGTCTCTCGAATATCTTTGGTGCTACCGTAGGGTCTTTGAGAGAAATATTCACAAAACTCAAACGGCCAACAACTAGCTCAATGAGTTCCTGCAATTCTTCCAAACCGCGTTCTTGTAGCTCACGAGCCAACAGCGTCCTCATTCTGTTGTACTGGGCCGTCATACGTCCATTCTCTGCACCCGACGCAGTAGGAGGCTTAGGAGGATTGGACTGAATGTCAGGGTGGGTAGAAAATCCGGGGATCGACAAAACCCGGTCCCAGATGTTCTTGAATTGACGCCGATCTGCATACGATGGGATCAATTTGGTGTTGATGGGATTGTCCGCCATCCGTCGAACCAGGAGGTAGGTGCCAACTAAGTTAGCTGCAGCAGTCGTTTCTCCGGAACGCGCAATTGCTTCCACGGCTGCGGTAACGAAGAGGTAAATCGTGGAAAGTCTCTGCTGACCATCTACGATTTCAAATGGGATCGGACGTCCGGCGCGGACCCCACGCTGAACAGCTACGACGACGCCCATGAACTCTGATTGCGCAGCACCTTCACGAATCTCTTCGATGTCCTGCCAGAACCAATCAAGATTCTGTTTGGTCCAGCGGTAGGGTCTTTGGAACAGTGGGATTGTTAGAACACTGTCCCCAGACACGGTATCTGCAAACGACGTTTCAGCCTGTTCATCGGTAAACTTTAGTCTTGCGTCCATTGCTGATCGAACCCCAAGGTCAATGCGGTTGGCCTGATTTCCTCATGAGCATGGAGATTAGCGACATAACTGCCTGTTCGCTAGTAACGCTGCAACGTTCAAAAAAATAGAGTTGTCTGTTACCTTTCAAGTCCGAAGGCCGCTTTGGGTTGAGCTACTCATCCGGGTCGAACCGCTTCAAGGTCGGCAATGGGTCGGAAGCGCCAACGTGAGCACTATCGGCAAATGTCAGCTTCGCACTTCGGCATTGCCCCCTTACCTCATGGCCTCGTCCTCTCACGCAGCCTCCTTCGCCTCTTGCTGTGCTATCAGCCGATCCCACTCATACGAACAGCAGCACCGCCATCGTAATCGTCGTCGCTGCCCAATTCGCCTGCTCTGCACGCAACAGCGAACCGTCCCGTTTGAAATAGTCACTGAAATTGCTCGTGCCCATCACGGCCTCCTTGCCTCAAAATTCGCAAAGAAGGTATCTACAGATCTAGCGACCATTCAAACCGCTGGAATGCGGGTCGTCTTGAGCCCAATCGGTCTCAGTGTATCTGGGCGCGAACATGCCCTAGCAAAGCTAGTCTTCTAAGCCAAGCTCAGCGACGAAATATTCCCGCAGCTCTGCAACTGACGAAAACAGAACGTCTGGTTTTGAGACTTCCAGCTCTGACGTATCGGTGCAACCCCATGCTGAACCTACCGCGATCACATCCGCAGCGCGCGAGGCTTCAGTGTCCTGCGGCTGATCACCGACATGATAAGTTTCACTCGGTGATGCGCCTGCCTTAGACATAGCGAGCAGCAAACCCTCAGGATGAGGCTTCCGGTTCTTCACGTGATGATAGCCGACAACGATGGCTATCGGCCAGCTATGCGCCTTGATGAACGCTTTCGGCACCATGTCCGGGCTTTTTGTAACGATAGCTATCGTTTGGCCCGCGTCGTGCAGCTCTTGGATCAGATTGTTGACCCCCTCGTATACGGGAAGCTGTGACGCCCGCGCCATTACAGCTTTCCAGTTCCGAGTTGCACGGAGGTGCTCGACTGAAGATGTATCGACAAGGGTCTGGTCGAAATCGAAAATGATCATTTAGAATGCCATCGAAGTTTGAGCGCCGGTGCTACTTGGCTGCTCCGGAGCAGGCTCGATAGAAGGTTCCAGATTTTCGATATCTGCGAGTAACTGAGTGAGGGCAGCACCATCAGCGATGCCACGCGCCCATCGTTCAGCAATCATCATTTGATTGCCCTTAGTCTTATCCTCGCCTTTCCACTTCGCAGGGTGGTCGATGCACGCCAGAATGCGTTTTTGCTCACGGGAAAAGCGGACTGTGTGCATGGTGCCGCCCTTCACGTCAGTTTCTACAACAAGAACAGCGTCCGATAGGCCGCTCTGGATGCGATCACGCTCGGCAAATGCCGTTCGCATTGGTTTGAAGCCCAGCGGATATTCGCTGACGAGACAACCGCCGTTTTCCAGCAGACGTGAAGCTAGCCCACGATTGGCAGCGGGATAGACCTTATCCAGACCGTGCGCCATCACTGCGACCCCTACCCCGTGAGCGTCCAAGCAGCCTTCATGCCCAAGAGTGTCGCACCCATGCGCCAAACCGCTGACGATGATGAAACCAGCTTCGGCAGCGGTAGCGGCGGATTTCCGTGCAACCGCCTCACCATAGGGGGTCGGCTCTCTAGTCCCGACGACAGCAAGGCATTTTGAGGAGTGCAAGCCCGACGTATCACCTTTCACGTACAAAACAGCCGGAGGATCAGGAATTTTTCGCAGCCGCGTTGGGTACCCTTCGTCATGGAAGGAGTAGAACTTAATGCCGCTCGCTTCCGTATTCTCAAGCTCGGCCTCGGCGCGATCCCATGCGTTGCGGAGTTCGATTTCCGGTAGTTTCGCGCGCTTTACTCGGTCTACGATGATTTCCTTGGCTTCGCTATCGGGAACAGGACCATGTACGATACGCAGGGCAGCGCGCCTTCCTACTCCCTTGAGCTTCATTAGGGCCGTAAGGGCCAGAGAGGTCGATGATATGGACGATGTAGCCATGGCCTAGCCCTTTTTAAATTTTTCATCGTGCTCCTGTTCGCCCTGCTTCCAGAGATCGTCCCATTGGGAAGGAACTTGATCGTTGTCAGGATTAGGGCAGTAGTCGACACTTTCAGCCTTTGCAAACCCTACGCCGTAGACTTTGCTATCCGGATTTATAGCAAGAACCGCTTGAGCAATACGTGATAGTGTATCACCGCGAGTGATAATATCATCAAAAACAAAAACATGATCCGCATCTATTTTTACGGACTGGTATTTTGCTTTATCGAGTTCAGCAGTGCGCCCTTCTGCTGAATAAATATTATGAATCTTTCCGTGAACCTGTTTGGAGAGTGCGGCGTCAGTGTATTGCGCTCCGCAAATTCGAGCGCTTTCCTTGGCAATCCAGGGCACGGACCTCCCCGGATCAGCCTTGGTTTCGCTAGATGAAAGAGCCGGAATAAATGCTGACCTATTCGGATCAACACCGAGTTCCTTCATGAGGGCAGGGACAGCTTCGTAAAAGACAGACGCCCCGCCCCATTCTGCTTTTTTGTCCTTTTCTTTGAAGCGTATAAATCGAGCAGTCCAATGCTCACCTGTCTTATCTTTGAGTTTATAGCCAATTGCGTAAGAATAAGTCAGTCCGGTGTTAATGGTCAGTCTTGGGAACCCCATCCAGCCAGCAACCATCGTGTAGGGAATCATCGGCGCTCTCCCCCGCCTGTTATGCCTGCAGAAAATGTAGTGAGAGCAGGAATGTAATTCAACCATGAGGCGAGATCGACATTGTAGGACCGTGCCAGCCCTCACGCAGCCTCCTTCGCCTCCTGTTCGGCAATCAGCCGGTTGACTTCATAGGATAGCAGGACTGCCGTGGTAACGGTCGGGGCCGAGGCGTTTGCCTGTTTGGCGCTCTTCAAAAGAGCATCCAGATCGATCCGGTCGAACAGGTCCAGAAAGTCCGCTCGCTTCAAAAGATCGGGCTTGTTCAGGACCAGTCTGGACACAGCCGTGAAGCAGGCCGCTTGCCAATTCCCCCGGTTCTTCGTCGTGTTGATCAGCCCGAACACAAGCCGCAAGTGCTCTGGCCCGTGTTTCTTCAGGATCGTTTGGCAGGTTCGCCGGGCGCGGCTTTCGTGCCTTCCACGCGGTTTAATCGTGTGGTCCACGAAGTGCACACCGAACTCGGCGGCGATACGGTCTACATGCCCTCCGGAGGCCATCAGGAACCTACTTTCTGCAGCGATGCGAAGGCTGCTTCTGCTCTGTCTTTTGCGGATTTTGGCTTTGGCTGCGGCACCTGTCCTCTCGCGGGTTTCTTCTGCAACCGCACGATCTTGTTCAGGACGCGATTTTCCAGCGTCAGGAGCCAGTTTCTCGCGCACTGCAGGCGCAACTCATCTTCAATCGTCGCATTCGGCCTGGCTGCCGCTCTCTTGCGGATTTCAACCTGCCTCTGGGCTTCTTCTATCTGCTCTTTGAGGTGATCCATTGTCTTTGCCCCATTCTTGTTTTTGTTTTGTTCTGGCGGCGCTTTACGCCTGCCCTATCGACTTCCAGAATGCGATGGTCTGGCTAATCCGATCTTCCATGTCCGGCGCGTAGCAGATGAACGGCAGTTCCAAGTCCTGGAACCCTTTCCGCCGTTGCTGGTGGAGCTTCAAAACCGCGTCGTATTTCACCGGGTCTTGGGCTTTGAACACGATCCGCGGGCCGCAGACGCCGAAGGCCATCAGCCGCCGCTGAAACTCCCCCGCCTCGTCGATCAGCTCTTGCAGGAACTCGTGAACCTCAGCGATAGCCGGGGCGAACTTGCGGCCCTTCGGAATGCCGTTGACCGGGCAAGCCGCGATAAGCCCGGCTTCAACCGGATAGCTCTGGAACACTGCCGACATGCCAGCCGCAAACGTCTTCGGGTCGTGCAGGTCCGAGGCCCGGTAGAGCCCGATCAATCCCCGTGCCATCCACGAGGCCTGTTCAGCCATTGGCCTACCCTCGCCCTTTAGAGCGGCCGAAAGAGCTCTCAAGGTCAAGAACTGCTCCGGCGTGGGAGGAACCATCGTCGCCCCAAGGGTGCGGGCCATCCTCAGCAGCCCGGATCTCCCGCTGCAGCTCGTCAAAAGCGTTTGCAAGCTTCTCGCCGTTTGATCGATTGCCCACCGGTCGGCCACGGCCTGCGGGTTTTCGCTCCGCTGCATTGCGGCACCAATTGCGCCATGTCGCATCCCAATCGAGCTTGGAAGCTTTGGCTCCAGTTGCTGAAATCCAGTAGTCTCGGAATTTGTTGGCCTCATGCCGCACCTCGTCCGTTGTCAGGCCGCAAGCCTGAGCGTCTTGGATGTTTCGATTTGAAAGGGTCCAGTCAGGGGGGAGCCGGGTTCCCCTTTTTTGGGAACCTTTAGGTTCCTTTTTATCTGGTTCTGGTTCTGGTTTAACGCGCGTTAGTTCAGCGGTCGCTTTTGTTAAGCTGTTGTTTTTATTAGATCGAGAGCCGTTTTCACGGTTTTTATCCCGCAGTTTCGACAGAGTTTCGAGCTGTTTTAGCGCGCGATAATTCGTCAGAAACTCGCCTGAAACGACGATTTTATCTGCCGCAATCAGCTTCTCGCGGATGCTCTTCCACTTGCGAATTGAGCAGCCGAGAAGCCCGGAAATGTATCTTGCATCATCCGGTAGATCGCCACCCTGCATGTAGATCAGATCCAGTATCACCCGGTAGGTGCACTTGACCTCGAACTCCATGCCAATGGTGCCTTCGATGAAGTCACGCGGATAGGCTTTGTAATATGGAAGGCCGTTCACGCGGCGACTCCACGACTCAACCAGAGAGTGGTATTTGTTTCACTATGAAAAAGCCTGCTGTTTGGCTCGCAGTCGGAGCCGCAATACCGATATCTTTTATCGTTGCCTGGATGCTTTTGGACAACGCCTGCGACGGATTGGGAAGTGACAAAGTCGTAAGCGAGTGTTGGCGTGGATGGGTTGGTTCTTGGAGTGGGTGGGGCGCAGCGGCCGGCGCTATTTTCGCGGCTTGGTGGGCGGTAACCGAGACGAAAAGGCAGACCAAGAAACAAGCAAATCAGTTTGTGTTCGCAAATGTCGAACAACAACTGGACGATTTGATTCGTCAACAAAAAGCGGTCAAAGCGAGTTCCGAGGCCTTGTCTGATGCCATCGAATGGATTCGGGATATAGGCGATCCCAAGCACCAAACGCCTCCGGGACAAACAGCCCTTCGAGAACTCTTCGAACGCGTCTATCTTCCCCGAATTGAATCCCACAGGGAGGATTTGACTCCTGCTTTGGCCAACAGTCTCGCAACCGCCAAAGGAATAATGGAACATTTGGTGGCGAAATTGAATGCTGAACCGCGCGTTGCGATCTTCGCGGCACAAGGGTGCGCTGATTTGTGCAAACCAGTCTTCGAGTTTTTTGAGGCAGAGGCCGAAAGGCTTCAGTCTGCTATCGAAAAGAAACAGAAAATTCGGAACCTCTACGGTGACGATATTCTTGCTGTGTCTGAAATCAAAACTCCAGACATGTAAACTCACGCCACACCGTCGCTTTGGCAGACAATCCTCCTCACTCATCCCTCCACCCTCTCCCCGCGAAGGATCACGAGAGTTCGGGAAGCCTGATCCAGCAGTGCATCAAGCCGCTTGATGCATTCTTCCTGCTCTTCCGCTGTAAGCTTTCCATCCGCATAGGCATCCATGACTGAGCCGGTTGCCTCACCGAAGGATTTCATCAGGTCTGAGAGAGACGAGAGTGTGCTGGTATCGCCTCGGCATGCAGTCCTGCGGACCAGATCAAACCCTGCCATGTCGGCCAGAACTTTGGTGACCGGCGGAACCCGCCCGCTCTCGACAACGTCAGCTTCAAGCTCCGCAATCGCCTTGACCGGCAGAAAGCGTCTGTCCTGGCCCTCAATCGTCGTGCAGCGCTGGATTTGGTAGGCCTGCTTGTAACCGGTGATTTCAAGCGCCCTCACCGGCCCTCCTGCCAGTTTCACAAGGTCTTTGCTGGCAAGAGACAGGCGGTCGTATTCTTCGCGGCTCAGATAGTCCATGGTGCTGTTATTCCATCCTCACAACCGTGAAGGTCTTTTCTGGAGTTGCTAAATCCGGGGCATGGATGAGAAACAAACGCCCCATAGGCTTTGGCTTGTTGCTTCTGGAACCCGGCGCCCCGATGGCCTTGCGGAGAGGCTAAGAAGGCGCCGGATCACGTTGGTGTGGAGCTGCGACGCAGAACCATGTGGCTCCGAAAGCTCACCCGAACGAAGGGCAAGCGGTGATGACTTCGCGCCCTTCTAGGCGGCGACATTGCCTTCGGTATCCTGCCGAGCGGCGACGTTCGCGGCATAAATCTCGTTGGGCTCTGTGCCAGCCAGATCCGCAAAGATGTCCCAGTATTTTTCCGGGATGCCTGCAGACGGCCACTTGTACGGGCCCCACTTCGACAGCTTCAACTCGCGGGCATTCGCTTCCTCGACGATCTTCTCTGCGCCGCCTGCGCTATCGATAAGTTCAGCGATGGTTCTTTCTTCTAACATCGGGCAAACAGCCTTAAATATGGATTTAAATTCCAATATTGGTATTGGCGATTTTTTCCAACCTGTCAATTCCGAATTGGAATATCTTTTGGAAATGACTTGGAACAACCGAATTGTTGAACTTCGGAAAGAGAAAAAGCTCTCTCGCGCCGAGCTGGCACGGCGAGCCGATGTGAATTACGACGCGCTCAACAAGTCGGAACGTGGAGAGGTTGAGCAGCCGCGCGGTGACTTCCTTGCACGGATTGCCCAGGCCCTCGGTACTACCGAACAGTTCCTGCGATATGGCAGCGAAGGCGGCGGAGATCAGACAAAGATCACCCCGAGAGGTCTGGTTGTCCGCGGCGAAGTAGCTGCCGGACTTTGGCTTGAGGCTGACCTTTTCGAAGGCGAAAAGGAAGAGCGATCAACCCTTTTTGGCGGCGATAAGCGCTATTCAGCCGACGCTCAATACCTGCTTCGCATCAAGGGCGAGAGCCTCAATCGGATCGCCCAGGATGGCGATTTGATTTTGTGCGTCGACTACCTTCAGGCCGGATTTGAAATCAAAGCAGGTGACTTGATCGTCGTGGAGCGGTCCCGAGATGGTGGGCACACACTTGAACGCACAGCAAAGCGCATCATCCGGCACAATGGGGAAATCGAATTGCGCCCGGAATCAAATGATCCGCGTTTTCAAGAGCCAGTAATCTACGACGAACACAGCGAGGAAGCCTCAGAAGTCAGGATACTTGCGAAAATTTTGAGTGTAATCAGACCAATCGAATAGGTAAGACGTGCTTGCTATTGGAATTATTATTGCACTTTTGCCAGCTGTGTTCATCACCCTTGGCGCACTCCAAGACCAAGGAATACTAAAAGGCTCCTTCTGGTACAAATATGACTTTTCGAGTGGAAAATTTATCTTAGCATTTTATGCAGTAGTAGCCGTTACTTTGCTTGTTCTGTATCTAACGGGAAACCTTGTCGGCGGTGGTTCAGATTGTTTCATCGACTGGGATGGAAGATCAAATCCGTTGTCCTGCTGAGCTATCCCTAACTCTCTCTCCTCTGTAGTAAATTATGTTCTGTCGATTAGAGGGGGGGAAGGGTTCCAAGCCATAGCCCCCCTCCCCCTTAGGAACCCCAGAAGGCAGGAAGACAATGGCCTGTGTCTTGTCGACCGGAGCCGGGAATGGGACACGTACGCTAGGACGCCTTTCGGCTAATCCGTCCTCAGTTTCCAGCAGCACCGTAGAGCTTTCGGCCCCCGCGCTCGTGGTTTTCATCCGGCAGGGAATTGCGCCCCGTCTCCGCGGGCAAAACATAGCTGTCCCGAAATTCTTCCGCCAAATATAATTGGATTTAATTTCCATTTTATGTTGACACCTCTTTTTATTGGATTTAAATTCCAATTCATCAACAGCGAAACGAAGACGGCACCCCGCTAGATCTTCCGCAAAGCTTCAAGAGGAAAAACGCCCATGTCTCTCAACGCCGACACCACCTTCTATTCAATCATCTGCGACCTCGGCCAGACGGTCTATGCGCAGGAACTCGACGTTGAAGAGATGCGGTTCAACAAGATCGTTGAGGACATCCGGGACGGCCAGATTGAGAACGTGAAAGCGGTCTTTGAATTCAATCCCGCTGAGGGCTGGTCAAACGACATCACCGCCGACGTGATGGCGGCTGCATTCCCCGAACAGGACGAAGACGACGGTTACAGCGACTACCGTGCTGAGCGGATTACCGGCGCTGTGGCTGGTGTTGAGCATCGGATGGCGGCTTGAGCCGCCTCCCCTTGCCGCCGCAACTTCGCGGCGTGTCCTATAGGGGTTTTAGCCTGCTGTCTTCCGCACTTTCCCATGCCGGATTGGCTGCAATGCTCCTTCTGGCCCTCACCATCTTGAGCCACTTCCGACACTGACCGAATTGCAGCGGGTTTTCCTCCCCGCTGCATACCCTCCCCCGGCTGGATCATGCGGCGCCAGCCGGGGGCAACGAAAAGCCCGATACCGGGCACTGACCATCCTCCCACCAACTGGCCGGATCTTCCGGCCCCTTTTTCAAACTGCCGATGGCGGTTTCAACAAGGCGACTCCGGAGACCCCCAAATGGATTTCAATATGGTCTTGATGACAGACGACGGCGAGCAGCGCCGCTTCTATTGCGAGAACGGCTTTGTCTCTCGCGTTGTTGCGGCTGTGTTCGCCGAGAACCGGGCCGACGCTGAACGGGTCTGCAAGATCCTGAATGAGCATGCACAGCGCTGCGAGCGATCCCATGATTGAAGCGATTGAGTGGGATGGTTCAACAATCACCGAGCCCGGCGTCTATACCGGCATCGATCTGGCCGACTATCACGGCAAGCTGGACCTTCTGGATGCGCCGAGCGTTTCCAAGTCATCCCTGAAGCATCTGTTTCCAGCCCTTGGCGGCAGCCCGAAGCAATTCTGGCATCTTTGGAAGCACAATCCGAACCACATCACGCTCAAGCCCACCAAGGCGCTCAACATGGGCCGGGCCGTTCATTCGCTCATGCTCAACGACGAGGTCTTTGCGGACAACTTTTCAGTTCAGCCGGAGACCTATGAGGACATCAAGACCGGTGCGGAAAAGCCTTGGAGCAACAACGCCAAGGTCTGCAAGGCATGGACGGAGGCACAGGAAGCGGCCGGCAAGGCTGTTGTCACCCTTGAGCAGATCGAGAAGATCAAGCGGATGGCGGAAGACGCTGCCCGCGATCCTATGGTGCAGCAGGGCATTCTGAACGGCTCTGTTGAGCGCTCGATGTTCTTTAAGGACGCCAAGACCGGCCTTTGGTTCAAGTCCCGCCCGGACAACGTGGCGATAGACGGCTTTTACGCCGACCTCAAAACAACCTCTTCCATGGATGAGCGGTTCATCCGCCGTCAGATCAAGGACAATGGCTATTTCGTTCAGGGCGGCGGCGTAAGGCGCGCGGCCCGCGAGCTTGGCCTGCCCTTTGACAGCTTCTGGAATGTCTACGTCTCCACCGGCGACACACCGGACACGCAGTCCGTCGAGTTGGCCCCGGAAGATCTGGAGCTTGGCGAAGCTGTCATTCGCAAGGGCCTCGACACGATTGCCCGGTGCATGGCGTCCGGCTTCTGGCCGGGAGCCCGCCCCTTTGAGGCCCGCCCCGTCCGCATCGGTGATTGGGACCGGGAAGCCATTGAGCAAGACCTTCAAACCCCGCAACTGGAGCAAGCCGCATGAGCCAGACTTCACAGCTACAGCAATACAGCACATCCGCAGCGCAGGTCGGCATTGCCTCCGACCAGGGCGCGAAGATCGCCCCGCAGAACCTTTCCGAGGTTGTCCGGTTCGCCGAGGTCATGTGCCGGGCTGATATCGCCCTGCCGAAGCACCTTCGCGGCAATGCCGGTGCCTGCATGGCTGTCGCCCTTCAGGCCATGGAATGGGACATGTCGCCCTTTGCGGTCGCCTCCAAGTCCTATGCGGTAAACGGACAGATTGCCTATGAGGCGCAGCTCATCGCCGCCGTGGTCAACACACGATCCGGCATTCAGGGCCGCTTGCGCTATGCCTTCGAAGGTGAAGGCGACAAGCTAACATGCACTGTGACCGGAACACTGGACGGGGAAGAGTACAGCTACCAGTCCCCGCCAGTCGGCGCGATCACCACCAAGAACTCACCCCTGTGGAAGACCGACCCGCACCAACAGCTTGGCTACTACTCCGCCCGAGCATGGGCGCGCAGATACACGCCCGAGGTTCTGCTTGGTGTTTATGACCGGGAAGAGGTTCAGAGCTTCCAGGGGCCTGATAACGCGGTGGATGTCACCCCGAGCGGTGCGCAACGCCTTGCAGCCAAACGCGCTGAGCTGGCTGAAAAGCAGGAGACAGAACAACAGCCAGCCGAGCCGGAAGAAGGCTTCAATCTGGATTTGGTGGAATGGGTCGCCTCAGAAGCAGCGAAGGACAGCGACAACACGGAGAACAAATCATGAATCACGACATCGTTCTGTGCTCTGGCACCAAGCGCTCCCGGCCCATCGTGATCAAAACCGAGACAAGAACGGCTCTTGACCACCGCTGCAAAAAGGCATCGTGGAAGAACCCGCAAGGCGGTCAGCGGATCACAATCACCCTGCCCCGCATCGATGCATTGAAGGGAAAGCAAGGCTGATGGGGTTCCAGTTCTTCAATCCCCATGCCCGGACCGCGTTCACGCTGGACCCGAGCGGCAAGGCCCACAAACGGATCAAAGATGAAGAGCATCTGGCATTCATCCGGCAACTGCCAAGCCTGATATCAGGCATTCAGGGCTGTGAGGCCTGCCACGTCCGCTACGGCGATCCGCGCCACCGCAAACCGAGAACAGGCAAAGGGGTAAAGCCGGATGATGCGTGGACGGTGCCATTGACGCCAGAGGAACACCGCCTCCAGCACAGCATGAACGAACAGGCGCATTGGCAGAGCGTTGGGATCGACCCGCTTGAGGTTGCCATTCAGCTCTATGCCGTCTCGGGAGACATCGAGGCGGGGCGGGAAATTATCATGAAAGCCAGGAATCAAACCAAATGAACGATCAAGAGATGCAGTTCCTTCCAAAGTGCGAGCGCCTAGCCGCAAAAATGATCGATCAATTGGATCTCGTCACAATGGTCTTGGACACATCCGAACGTCGGGAGGTCTTTCAAGGTGCACTTATTGTGTGTGCCAGGACTGCCATCAAGCGTGCGCTGAAGACAGACCCACTCCTTGCTCAACGCCTTGCCGCTTCCTTCAACGAAGGTATCGATCTAGCACTTAGAGAAACTGACTAATGGCACTACCGGAAAATTGGGACGAAGACACTCCAATCACGCTTGCAGAGGCCTGCAAGGTGCTGTTTCGCGGGGCCATCAAGCCCGCAACTCTGAAGGCAGAGGCAGAGCGTGGAAAACTTGTGCTGGAAAAAATCGGCCGCGCGTATTTCACTACACCCAAAGCAATTCGCGAAATGAGAGAGCAATGCCGCGTCCAAGAAAAGCCCCAAGGCTCGCACTTAGAAAAGACACATCAGGAAAACAATGGGTCATCCGGGACGGGACAAAATACGTTCGCACAGGCTGCGCTGAATCAGACTTTGAAGGAGCTGAAAAGCGGCTCCAAGAATACCTTACGGAAAAGTACCAACCGACCAACAGCCTCGATCCTCGACTTATCCCAATCGCGGACGCGCTGAACTTCTATGCTACCCACCATATTCCAAGATTGGCGAACCCGAAAAACGAAGCCTACATTCTCTCCGCTCTGATCCCGTTCTGGGGGACTCTGTGTGTCGCCGATGTGATGGATTCGAACAGCAAGCGCTACACGACGCGGCGACTTGAGCAAGGCGTGAAGAGTGGCACAGCCCGGCGGGAATTGAAGCTGCTGCAAAGCGCGGTCAACATGTACATGAAGGACCGTAAAATCCAGTTCATGTGCCGCATGGAGATGCCTGCTGCTGGCGAGAGCAGATTGCGCTGGCTGACCAGATCTGAAGCCGCTGCATTCATCCACGCAGCGCGGCGCAGAGGTAATCACCATATTGCCCGCATGGTACTTATCGGGGTCTACACCGGCACGCGCGCAACGGCCATCCGCTCAATGCGCTGGTGCACGAGTTTGGATGCTGGATACTTCGACCTTGACCACGGTGTCATGTATCGCAAAGGCTCCACAGAAAAGACCACGACCAAGCGCCGCCCGAGCATCCGTATCCCTTCCCGCCTTCTTCCTCACCTTGAACGCTGGCAGCGTCTGGACGGTATCTGCACACACGTCATTCATTGGGATGGTCAGCCGCTCACCAGCACAAAGCGCGCTTGGAAAAACAGTCGGGTTGATGCCGGTCTAGGTGATGATGTCATTCCCCACACACTTCGCCATACTGCCGCAAGCTGGGGTATCCAGAACGTTGAAACGACACAGGACTTGCAGTCGCTTGCAGACTTTCTGGGTATGTCCCTCAAGATGCTTTTGGAAGTTTACGGGCACTTGAATCCCGCACACCAGCAGGCAGCGTCCGACGCGATCAGCCGCAGGCCGGGCGCTCTTTAGAGAGAACGAAATGGCATCCGCTCAGAAACCGCTCAGAAACCCCGGAACATATCAGAAATAACCGGCCATTTCCGGAATCAAAAACCGCAGAAATCCGCCGTTTTTCAGTACGGTTCACTCACTGGGGGTGAAGGGGTCGTCGGTTCAAATCCGGCCTGCCCGACCAAACATTTCAATAACTTANTTGCAGACTTTCTGGGTATGTCCCTCAAGATGCTTTTGGAAGTTTACGGGCACTTGAATCCCGCACACCAGCAGGCAGCGTCCGACGCGATCAGCCGCAGGCCGGGCGCTCTTTAGAGAGAACGAAATGGCATCCGCTCAGAAACCGCTCAGAAACCCCGGAACATATCAGAAATAACCGGCCATTTCCGGAATCAAAAACCGCAGAAATCCGCCGTTTTTCAGTACGGTTCACTCACTGGGGGTGAAGGGGTCGTCGGTTCAAATCCGGCCTGCCCGACCAAACATTTCAATAACTTAGGCTTTTTTTGCAAATTTCTCTGCAATGAAATTGCAATGAAACCCTGTGCATCTATTGGTCAGACTGACAGTTTGACCCCTGTTTGTTCTCACATTTCATTTTAGCAGGTTGCAACCTCGGCCTAGTGATGACGCTATGCAGCGGAGGGCAGCTCCGAACCCTAACTCAACTTTGCGAACGGGATGGTTCGGAGGTGGTGTAGCCTCCCGCACGCAAGCTTAACCACCTCCAGCGCCTGGATTGTTCCAAACAGTGGAAAGCCTCCGAGGGAGGAAATGTCCAAGCGCTCTATGATCGTTCGATCAGGGTTTGTCGCGACCGTAATGTGTGGATGGAAAGAGATATCGACTTTTAGTTTCGCCCTTTGAGGGCCTTCGTAGAGCTGTTGATGCAATGCGGCCAATTGGGAACTTCCGGCCGAGCTGAGAAGTAATAGTTTGTGTGTTTTTTCAAAGGGATCGTGAGTTACCTCACCTGAAACGAAAGACACGTCAAACTGCGATGTCCGGTCGGCTACCGCCTCGCAGTGCCCCAAGAACTCATGCGGGCGGATTTTCATCAGCCCAAACACGAGAGTGACGTGCGGGGGGACGAGCATGGCTCTGGCCGGCTCATTCGCGACCCGAAACCGACGAATGCGTTCGGCGACACTCGGCTCAAACTGTGGGTATGCCAAGACGTAAATCATTGCGACATGGTGGGGAAATCAGCACCATGGGTCAACGACCGCTTTGTCCGCATTGCTGCCCTAAACCAACAGCCAAGGCGCTAACGCCTTGGCTTAATCCATGTGCTGTGAATTTTCGCGACAATCTGAACGACCAGCCAAAAAGCACCGAGAAGCGGCAACATCAATTGCGCTTCCCTTGCCGCGAATTCGACAACACCGTGAATATTTGGCCATGCAATTGCGCCGGCAGCAACAGGCACGGTGACCAAGTCTTGCTTATTCATTTTCGAAGCCCATTTTGATTTCGTCGTACCATTGGCTGCACCGCTCGATCCGGGCAACCGCCGGTGCAGTCCACGACAATCAACGCATTGTCGCGCCGCTCCCTGATGACCAGAGAGCCAACATCAGCACCGTCCTTGGTATCGACACCCTTACGGCTGATTTGTTCCTCAAACCGCCGCCCGTGGACTGGCTGCAAGACTGTCTTGTCTTTGCCCCCTTGCGCCACATCCACGGACAGCACATCCATCGGCAATCCGGCATCAATCCCGGCGTCATACCGTTCGAATGCCAGATCCACCCAATCGGACGGAATAACCTGCATGTCATGATCTTGCCGGGCGGCCATGAAGTCGCCAGTCAGCAACGCCGTGCGGAGCGGTTCCGGTTGCGCGTTGAGCTGCGCCAGATAGTCCCCGCCCAGAAAGGCGTTGTCCTGCGTCTTCGCGGGTAT
>NZ_JSEP01000004.1 GCF_001624695.1 Labrenzia sp. OB1
CCGCTCAAGGCTGTCGCCACAGGCGCGTCATTGGTGCCTGTGATGGTCACCGTCACCGTGTTGGTGGAACTGGCCCCCAGATTGTCCGTCACCGTGTAGCTGAACGTTTCTGTCGCCGTCTCTCCGGCGGCCAGATATTCATAGGTATCCTGGGCAATGTAGGTGTAGGTGCCATCGCCGTTGTCCGTCACCGGTGTCATCGTTGCGGACACGGAGCCGCCGCCCCCAAAATCAAATGTCACCGTATGCGTGTCCGACATGTCCAGATCGCTGAAATCCGGCGTGAACACCGTGGACAGTGTATTTTGCGTCAGGGAAACCGACGTCTCCAGGGCCACAGGCGCGTGATTGGTGCCCATGATTGTCACGGTGACCGTGTTGGTGGAACTGGCTCCCAGATTGTCCGTCACCGTGTAGCTGAACGTCTCTGTCGCTGTCTCGCCGGCGAGCAAATAGTCATAGGTGTCCTGGGCAGTATAGGTGTATGTGCCATCGCCGTTGTCCGTCACCGGTGTCATCGTTGCGGATACGGAGCCACCCCCTCCAAAGTCAAATGTCACCGTATGCGTGTCAGAGATATCCAGATCGCTGAAGTCCGGCGTGAACACCGTGGACAGTGTATTTTGCGTAAGGGAAACCGACGTCTCCAGGGCCACAGGCGCATCATTCTGACCCGTGATCGTCACGGTTACTGTTTCGGTTGATGTGCCGCCATTGCCGTCATCAACCGTATAGGTGAACGTGTCCGTCGCGGTTTCGCCAGCCGCCAGGCTCTCAAACAGACCGTTCGGGTCATAGCTGAACGTGCCATCGTTATTGTTGATGACTGTTCCAAGCGTGCCGGTGGTATCCACACTGAACGTATGCGTGTCGTTCGCATCCAGATCCGTGTAGCTCGCCGTGACCGTGACAACGCTCCCGTTTTCCGGAGAAATTGCAGAAATGGCTTGTGCGATAGGGGCAGAATTGGTCAAGATTCAATCTCCGACTGGATAGACACACACTGTCATTAATGACGGTAAGTGATTTCAGGACGGAGCAACTAGCAATTGTTTATTTTCCGCACATTTTATTCACAACGTATTTTGAAGTGAAAATAGGCGGTAAAAAAATTACATAATTCATAATTCTGATAAAATCATTTAATAAAATGTATTTTTTTTCAGAAGAAGAATTTATTTTGTTGTTATTGTAATATTTTGTATATTACAGAATATTATAGATTAATGAAAAATATAACGTAATAATGTGTAGATCTATTTTTCTTATTATTGCGAAATCATGGGCTTGTCCCGATTTAGGGCAGCATTACAATACCAAGCGCCCACACAGAGCATTGGGCTACCGTCCACCGGCACCGGAATCCATCGTCCAGATGGACCAAACACGGTAGAGACCAACCCTGTCATACACTGGCAATCAAACCGGACCATCCAAAAGGTGCTGACCGATTTATCCCGGTTGGCGGTGCTCCTATCTGAGGCCAAGCCGTTTTGCACCAAGGACCGACCCAGTCTGATCCTCGATTTTTACTTCCCACTGGGCGCCGATTGTCGCCGTCTGAAATATCCACACCGCACCGGTCTCCGCCGTTTCAACGGAAAGCAGGACCAGATTTTCCGAACTGGCGTCGTCTGCAAGGGCTGCTTGCGCAAGAGCCCGGGCTTCGTCTTCACTCAGGCGCGTCAATACCGGGCGTGTGGGGCGGCGCCATAGCCACTGAACCAATTTTCCCAACACGGTATCAGTGCTCCTCGGTTGGTAAAACCGGTTTGGCGGGATCGAACCATATGTCGAATTCTATGCTTTCGATCAGAATTCCGCTGGCAATCAAGCCCGCCGTTTCAGTCAAGATACCGGAGCCGGTGAACCCGGAACTATAACCACCACCGCGGACCAGATACACATATCCCTGCTGAACCGGAAATTTAATCCCGGTGAAAAACTGCCGGAAGCCATTCACGCCTAGCTGTGCCACCGTTTCGGCAAGCGCCTCCTCCAGATATCGACGGAGGGAGGAACGCATGTAGGACCCTGCCCGGCTTTCGACGCGGAACTGGCGCAGCAGATAGAGTTTGGGCGTAAGGAACTGGTGCACTTTTTCATGCAGCAGAACAATCCGCTGGTCGTTTGCTGTACCGCGGATACTGACGACGATATTGCCCCACATGCTGGTGCTGCCCTCACCGGCCGCTCGCGTCGCCGAGGGGCGAATGGTTGGCTTGTAACGAATGCCCGGCGTCCGTGGGGGCGCCGACCCCACAGGTGCCCGGCCTCCCTTGTAGGTCCGTGGCGCGCCTCGGAACAATACCGCGAGCACCGCTTGAATTCCCAGGATGCTCACCGCTTTTGCGAAGTGATCCGCGGCTTTATCGAGATCCCGTTCCGAGCTTGCGTTGTAGGTTCCCGACGCAAAGTCGTACAAGTGATCGAGCCCGGAAAAAACCGCCAGTCCGATTGCAACGGCCCCGACAGCGACAAGAATAATATCAATGATCTCACCAACGCCAAACGCGTGAGAAGCAACCCAGGCAACCAAAACCGCTGCTACTATCGCGAGTGCCTCCGGTGTCAGAATTGCTTCGACCTGGCGGCGCGCCTCGGGACCGAGCTTGTCGAGAGAACGGGTTAAAACTGCTTCAAGTTTACGAATAAATGGCCAACCGGCGACATGGCTCATATCAAGCCTCCATCTACTGATCAAAATCGATTTTATAAAAAACAAAAATAAACCGGGGTCATGATATTACACGTTGGCGTTGCGCGCGAGCAGTAATATCGTTGCTCCGTTCGGCTGACTTGGGCATCTCTTTCAGATGCCGCCGCCTTATGCCAAGCGATCAAATAGGGTCTTGTTCGCCGGGCATGGCATTGGTGTTCTGTGAAAAGATTGCTCAGCCCGAAATGCAGGAACTTCGCCTGTTTGGAGTTGTGGCGCCGAAACGGCATGCCGGAGAAAATTGTTTTGGTTGTCGGCTCGGCCGGGCAAAGCGAGAGCCGGGAAAAGCCATCAAACGGATTCCTGGCGATCGCGGTTGGCGTCAATCGCCGCCTTCGGGATCTTTCCTCATCACCAGCCAGATCATGGCGCCGATAAAGGCGAATGTGCCGAGGTTGAGCAGCGTGTCGAGGGGGTCACCGATCAGCATGGGATGGCTTTCTGTTCGCGTCCTGCAACAGCGCCCGGATCAGGCAGGCGAAAAGAAGAACGGTGATGAAGACAAAGGGCAGGGCCCCGAGGGCAATCAGCTTTTTGACCGCCTGCAGCGAGCCGGACAGGATCATGGCCGCCCCCAGAACGCCAAGCAGACCGCCCCAGATCACCCGGACCCTGACGCTCGGGTTCGGATTTCCGCCCGTGGAAAACGTTCCGAGCACGAACGCGGCGCTGACCACGCTGGTGACGATGAACAGGAACGCCGCCAGCACTGTCACGAGGGTGGTCAGCGTCGCGAATGGCAGCCTGTCGAACAGGGCGAACGTCATGCGTTCAACGTTGGTCTGGGTCATGGCCAGCAGTTCCCCGGTCCCGTTGAGGGTCTCATAGAGACCGACACCACCGAAGGCGCCGAACCAGATGGTGGAAAAGAGTGTCGGGCCGATCAGAACGCCAAGCACGAACTCGCGAATGGTGCGGCCCTTGGAGATGCGAGCAACGAACACACCGACAAAAGGCCCCCAGGCGATCCACCAGACCATGTAGGTCAGTGTCCAGTCGTGGAACCATTGGTTGGCTTCGTCGCCGAAGAAGGTGAATGTCTGCAGTCCGCGCGGAATCACCACCGATATGTAAGAGCCGATGCCGCCGATGATCGAGTTCATGAGATATTCGGACGGCCCGAATATGATCGTGTAACCCACAAGTGCGATCGCCAGCATCATGGCGATGTTCGAAAGCCTGGCCATGCCGCTGCCGAGATCCACCAGGAGGGGCGGGATGTAGGCGGCGATCATCACAAGGAACACGGCTCCGACAAGGATCGGACCGGCTGTCTGCGCACCGAAAAGAACGGAAATTCCATCGGCGACCTGGAAGACGCCCATGGCGACCGATCCGGCCACACCGATGGCGATGGCGGCAATCGCCATGAAATCGGAGAACCAGCCGACGATATCTGCCCAGCGTTCGCCCGGAAAAAGGTTCCTGACAGGGGCGCTGACAAGCATCGGCGTGCCGCGCCGGTAACTGAAATAGGCAATCGCAAGCGCTGTCGTGCCGTAGATCGCCCAGGCATGAATGC
The DNA here is from genome assembly GCF_001624695.1 of Labrenzia sp. OB1. Taxonomy (GTDB): domain Bacteria; phylum Pseudomonadota; class Alphaproteobacteria; order Rhizobiales; family Stappiaceae; genus Roseibium. The sequence continues at coordinate 4,242 of NZ_JSEP01000004.1, forward strand.
CCCAGTTGAAATTGGCGGCAAGCAGGGCCTGTTCCGCGGCGATCGGTGCCGGGAACACCTCCCTGGCGAAATGATAATGGGTCAGCGGTTCCGCGACGGCCCAGAACAGGAGACCGACCCCCATGCCGGCCGCGAACAGCATGGCGATCCAGGTCGGTGTCGAATACTCCGGCCGGTCCGTGTCCGCGCCAAGCCGAATGTCGCCGAATTTCGTTAAGGTGAGGCCGAGGCAGAACAGCAGCATGAGAGTGACCGACAGCATCACGAACCAGCCGCGGCTCAAGAAATACTGATCGACGATTGTGCTCGCAATGGCGAGCAGGCCCGCCGGATCGATGACGCCCCAAAGACCTATCAGGGCGCACAGGCTGATTGAGGCCGTCAGCAGGGAACGTGAGGCTTGCATACTGTTTCCCGGGTTTCTGGTTCTGTCGGTCCGAGTGTCGCGCCTTGCCTTCCTATAAGCAATCCCTGCCTTCCGCTCCTGTTTGCCGGAAGCGTATCCGAACGCTCTCGTGAAGGCATTGAGGAATGGCCGGCAATACATGGCCGGACCCTCCGAAGAAGTGGCGGAAGGGACGTTCGGATCTGGTTTTTATCAGTGAGCAGCAGGTCGATGTCTATCGTCATTACTAACAATAAATAATCAAGAGTGTTTAGTGACTCAGGGATGTCTTGCATGGTTTATTTTAGACATAACGTATTTAACCTCGCAGAAATCATTTTATGGTTCAATCAAGAATAGATATTCTGTGTTAAGCAGTGAATATGATTGTGGAAGGCGTATTTTGTCTGAAAAAACAGACATACTCAACTTGACGAATGGGGAAGGTGAACGGGCTCGGGCAGGGCAAAAACAACCAAAGCCCGCGATTCTGGGCATTCCATCCGGTTACATCATCTTCCTGATGTTCTGTGCGGTGATTTTCTCTTTCGGGGCCGTACTGTTCAAGGTCCTGGTAGCCGAACAAGAAGCGGCGGCCCGGGAAATCAAATCGGTTTCGCGCGTCTTTGAAAACCACAAACACAAACTCCTGAGGGAAATGGAGCGCTATGCCGCTTCGAACGCTGCTTACGAGAACATCGAGACACACCTTTCCATGGAATGGATCCAGTCCCGCTTTGGCGTGGATATGGCACTGGATTTCAAGCATGCCTACACGGCGGTTCTGGACAAGGACGGTGATGTCACATTCGCCATCGATTTCCACGAGAACTCGCATCCGCACGTTTACACCCGTCAGATCGGCGAGCAGCTGGAAGTGACGTTGTCCGCGATCCGGGAAAAATACCGGCAGGGTCTTGTGCGGTCCGGCGGTGAGGTCCGTTTTAAAGGTCAGTTGAGCGACATTTCAGGCGTCGACATCGTCGAAATTGACGGCAGGCCCAACATCGCCGCCGCCTTTGCGATCGTGCCGGACCCGGGCGGGATCGACATGACGTTCGCCTCGCCGAACATTCTGCTCACCTTTTTCGAAATCGACGTGATCCATCTCGGCGATCTGCTGGCAAGCCTGTCCCTGGACAATCTGGAATTTGTCACCGAAGTGCCGAAAGACATGATCTCGGTACCGCTTGCCAACAATGCAGGCAATGTTCTTGGCTACCTGGCCTGGTACCCCATGAGCCGGGCGTCCTCGATTATAATGTCCTCGATCCCGATCCTGCTGATTTCGCTCGGGATCATACTGACGATAGCGCTTCTCACGATGCGCCAGAATGCGCACGCCCGGCGAAGCCTTGCCAAGCGGGACCAGGAAGCTCTGCATACGGCAAATCACGATTCCATGACCGGATTTGCGTCCAGGGGCTATTTTCAATCCCTGGCCACGAAATGGCTGATGGTGCGAACGGCGCTGCACAATCGTGCTTCGGTGATTTATCTCGATCTCGATAATCTCAAGCAGGTCAACGATATCCATGGTCACGCGGCGGGTGATCAATTGATTGTCGAACAAGCGCGCCGTATCCAGAAGATGCTGGGTTCGAACGGACTGATCGGCCGGATCGGGGGGGACGAGTTCGTCATTCTGACCGACCAGTGGGGCGCCGCGAGGCCGCAGCAGTCGGAAATCGAAGAACTGTTCCGGATCCTGAGTTTGCCGGTCGTCTTCGAAGACAAGCAGATCGAGACCTCATGCAGCGCAGGCATCGCACGGTTTCCGGAACACGGACACAAGTTGCCCGACCTGATCCGCGCGGCCGATATCGCCCTCCACCGCTGCAAACAGGAACAGAAAAATTCCTTCCGTTACTACGACGATCGCATGGACGAACAGCTGCGCGAGCAGCGCGAACTCCTGATTGATCTGGTGGCCGCGATCCGGGGGAACGAATTCGAGCTTTTCTATCAGCCGATCGTCACGGCCGGGACCGGAGAAGCCGTCTATTACGAAGCGTTGATCAGGTGGCGTCATCCGAAACGCGGGCTGATCTCTCCTGCCGTCTTCCTGCCTGTTGCGCGCGATGCCGACATGATGCCGGAAATCGGCACCTGGGTGCTTGAGCGCGCCCTCGCTGATGCGCGTGCTTGGGACACCGCCGGGGTGTCCATCAATGTCTGCACCAGCCAGATCCGAAAGCCCGGTCTTGCCGAACAGGTTGCTGATCTGCTGGTGGAAAACGAATTTCCCGCCGACCGTCTGATACTGGAAATCACCGAAGATCTGCTTATGGAAGAAAGCGCCGAAACGCTTCAAACGATCCAGTCGCTCCGCGATCTCGGAATCGGTCTTGCGATTGACGATTTCGGCACAGGGTACTCAAGTCTGAGTTATCTGCACAAATTCCGCTTTGACAAGATGAAGATCGATCGCAGTTTCGTCTCCCGCATCGGTCAGGAAGACGAAGCCGACACGCTGGTTCGCTCCATGCTGGGGCTTGCAAAGGCTATGGGCATGCAGACGGTCGGCGAGGGGGTTGAGACCACCGAGCAGAAGGAATTTCTTGTCGATGCCGGCTGCGAATATCTGCAGGGCTATCTGTTTGGAAAGCCGGCGCCCCTGAATGAACTGAACCACACGGAAACCCAGAAAAGCGCCACCGCCTGAGCGTCGCGACAGAAAAGCCGCAGGCAGATCCCGGTCCGCCTGCGGCTGCATGTGCTGAGGAGAACAGCCGTGCCTATTCGGCGGCTTCTCTGACGGCCATCGGGTTGTTCGGATGGGTCGTCCAGTTGGCGTAGTCTTTCTCGACGGTCCGCTTGGTGCGTGGATCGACACTGTCCGCGGCCATCGGCTCCAGGGTGATGCAGTTCTCGACCGGGCAGACATTGACGCAGAGATTGCAGCCGACGCATTCCTCGTCGATCACCTCGAACTTGCGTGCGCCATCGACCATGCTGGTGATCGCCTGGTGGGATGTGTCCTCGCAGGCGATGTGGCAACGGCCGCACTGGATGCAAAGATCCTGATCGATGACGGCCTTGGCGACGTAATTGAGGTTGAGATACTGCCAGTCGGTCACATTGGGCACGGCAGAGCCGACGAACTGGTCGACGGATGTGTAACCCTTCTCGTCCATCCAGTCGCTGAGCCCTTCGATCATGTCCTCGACGACCTTGAAACCGTAAGTCATGGCTGCGGTGCAGACCTGAACCGTGCCCGAGCCGAGCGCCATGAATTCGGCTGCGTCGCGCCACGTGGTGACGCCGCCGATGCCGGAGATCGGCAGGCCCCGGGTGGCCGGGTCACGCGCGATCTCGGCGACCATGTTGAGCGCGATAGGCTTGACGGCAGGGCCGCAATAGCCACCATGCGCACCCTTGCCGTCGACCGTGGGCGACGGGGACATCATGTCGAGATCGACAGCCGTGATCGAATTGATGGTGTTGATCAGCGAGACCGCATCCGCGCCGCCGGCAAGGGCGGCCTGGGCAGGCTTGCGCACATCGGTGATGTTCGGTGTCAGTTTGACGATGCAGGGCATGCGCGAGTGCTGTTTCACCCAGCGCGTCACCATCTCGATATATTCGGGAACCTGTCCGACCGCCGAGCCCATGCCGCGCTCGCTCATGCCGTGGGGACAGCCGAAATTGAGTTCGACCCCGTCCGCTTCGGTGTCCTCCACCTTGCGGAGAATGTCGATCCAGCTCTGCTCCTCGCAGGGGACCATCAGCGAAACAACGAGCGCGCGGTCCGGCCAGTCGCGCTTGACCTGTTTGATCTCGCGCAGATTGACCTCAAGCGGCCGGTCGGTGATCAGTTCGATGTTGTTGAGGCCGATCAATTGCCGGTCCTTGCCGTGGATCGCGCCATAGCGCGGTCCGTTGACATTGACGACAGGCGGGTCCTCACCCAAAGTCTTCCAGACAACGCCACCCCAGCCCGCCTTGAAGGCCCTGACGACGTTGTATTCCTTGTCGGTTGGCGGCGCGGAGGCCAGCCAGAACGGGTTCGGCGATTTGATGCCGATAAACTCTGTTCTCAAATCAGCCATGTCGGCTCTCCCTCAAATCCGTAACGCCGGCGCCTCAGGCGCTCAGGGCGGCGTTGATGCTTTCAGCGGCAATCTTTCCGTCCTCGACGGCGGCGACCGTCAGGTCCTCGCCGCCAAACACGCAATCACCGCCGGCCCAGACATCGGAAAGGCTCGTCTTGCGGGCCACATCGACCACGATACGGCCCTTCTCGAGGGACAGGGCACCGCCCAGATCCGTTTGCACCAGCGTCTGGCCGACCGCCTTGAACACCATGTCCGCAGGCAGGGTGATGATCTCGCCGGTGCCGGTGAGGGAACCATTGTGCTCCCGGGTCCGCTCCAGCTCAATGGCGGTAACCGTGTCGTTCTGCGCGACAAGCGCCTTCGGCTGCATCCAGGTCATTATCCGCACACCGCTGGTCTGTGCCAGATGCTGCTCGTAGTCGGAGGCATTCATCCGGTCCTGGCCGCGCCGATAGGCGATGGTGACATCTTCCGCCCCGAGCAGTTTGGTCTGAACGGCGATATCGACCGCGGTCATGCCGCCGCCGATCACGACGATGCGGCGTCCCACCGGAAGGGTGGAGAGATTGTCCGCCTGGCGCAGGTCGGCAATATAGTCGACCGCATCCAGGGAGCCGCTCTTGTCCTCGCCCTCGATACCGAGCGCGTTGACGCTGCCAAGGCCGATTCCGAGAAACACAGCGTCAAAACCGGCCCGCAGTTTAGCCAGGTCCAGATTGGCGCCAAGACGCATTCCGGTCTTCAGCTCGATACCGCCGATCGACAGGACGAATTCCGCCTCATGGGCGGCAAAATCGTGGACCGACTTATAGGAAGCGATTCCGAACTCGTTGAGCCCGCCGGCTTTTTCCCTTGCGTCGAACAGCGTCACGTCGTGGCCGTGAACCGCGAGGCGGTGGGCGCAGGCAAGACCGGCCGGACCTGCCCCGACCACAGCGACCTTCCGGCCTGTCGGTGCGCCGCGTGTGAACGGCGTCGTGTCGTTCTCGGTCATGTAGTGGTCGGTGGCATAACGCTGCAGCTGGCCGATCTTCACCGGCTTGCCTTCCGCAACTTCCCGCACACACACCTCTTCGCACAGGGTCTCGGTCGGACACACACGGGCACACATGCCGCCGAGGATATTCTGCTCGAAGATGGTCTTTGCCGATCCGGTGGGGTTGCCCGTCGAAATCTGGCGGATGAATTGCGGAATGTCGATACTGGTCGGGCAGGCCTGCATGCACGGCGCGTCGTAGCAGAAGTAGCAGCGGTCGGCTTCCACCAGGGCTTCATGCGGGTCCAGCAGTGGATGCAGGTCGCTGAAATTCTCTGCGTACGCGTCGTCGGACAAACGCCCGGCGGCAATATCCGGACCGGCTGTGGTCTGGGTCATGGAGATCTCCGGAAGGTTGGCGATCATTTTTGGGGTGGCGTCCTTCGTTTGGCGAGGAAGCTCGAAAACCATTGGAAGAAAATTTGAACAGTTAGTCAAATATTTTTTAGAATGATTATAAACTTGAGGAAAAAAGTCAGAAAATATATTGCCAATATTACAGCAGCTTAGACATAAAACATGCAGATGCTGAAATATGCGTCATGGCGCGGATTCTGGCTCTTGTTCGGTTGCAGGACGATAAAGCGCGCCTAAAATGGAGCAATGCCGGAGCCGTGAATGCCGTGCTGAGACCAGAAACGCGGGATTTTGTCGGCGAAGGTCAGTGCAGGCAGTGCAAGCAGCGTCACGGTGAAGCCGCTAGAGTATCCTTGGCCGATGGTTACGCGAGCTGGTGTGTGAAGATAGTAAAAAGATGGAGTAGTATTCTTGTTTAATTCAAGTTTGCGTAGCTTTTTGATAGTGGTTTTTGTGTCGGTGCTCGCAGGGTGTCAGTCAAGTTCTCCCGCTCCTACTACAGGTATCGCAAAAACAGAGCTGAGTGCTTGCGAGAAAGCCAAGCGGAAAGGTAATTACAATACTGCTGAGGGCAGGATGTACGCAAAGGGAATTTGCACAGGCGCGTTTGCAAAACTGTCAGCGAAAGACGCTACAGCCTGGGGGCATCGCGAGTACAACCGGCAAATCTCGTGCAAGTCGAGAACAGGTAAATTCTGTGAGGATTAATCCTTGAAACCCGGATTTCGCGGGGATCGTACCGAGACCTGTAGTGTTCAGTAGACAGTCCGGAAAGTCACCACCTGTAAGGCATAAAACAGCAGTTCAATCGACTGCCGCCAAGAGGCTTATTCCGGATACCAGAGCCGGGCTTTTTCGGCGCCGCGATCGATGATCACATGGCCGTTGGCGAACACCCGGTAAGTGTGGCTCCAGTCTCCGTCCGGCCATTTGATGCGCACATTGGCGCGCTCGGCGACGCCGAGGCCGAAATGGACGAAGCCCGATTGGCCGGATGCGTGGCCCGCGCCGATCTGGACGTCTTTCACCGTCGAGCGGTTGCCCGTCCTGACGCTGATCTTGGCCCCGACCGCGCGGCGGTTGGATTTGCCCGGCTGGCGGATATCGACGGCGAGCCAGTTGCCGAGGGGTTTCGGGTCCTCTGCCGTGCCCTGACCTAGATTGCGGAACAGGCTCGCGGGAGCACCCCTGTTGACCACGACGATGTCCAGCAGCCCGTCGGCGTTGAAGTCCGCAAGGCCCGCGCCGCGGCCGCGCCGGTCGAGGCCTATTCCGGCCTCGCCACCGGCTTCGGTAAAACGGCCGTCCCACTGGCCGAGCAGCAGGTTGTCCGGGTCGTAGGCGGCAAAATCCGGCATGGCTTCCACATTGCCCTTGGCGATGTAGAGGTCCCACAGGCCGTCATTGTTGACGTCCTGGAATTCGGAGTGCCAGCCTGTGGAAGGCTTCAGGTCCTCGCCCGCATAGGGACGGTGGGCGGTGACCCCGAGATCGAAGGCAATGTCCTGATAGACGGGGACCGTCTCGTCGGAATCTTCGGCCAGCTTCTGCAGTTTCGTGTCACCCATGCTGGTCAGCGCGTATTCCGGGAACCCGTCGACATCGAGGTCGATGGACGCAATGCCCATGCCCCAGATCTTCAGATGCTGCCAGCCGTCGGCCTTGCGGTAGGGGCGCGGCGGACGGCCCGGAGGCACCGCCCAGAGCTGCTCCTCGCCACCGCGGTAATACTGCCGGTCGTTGGAAACCCGCAGTGCCGGTTCGCCGGAGCGGTTCCAGTCGGTGAACAGCATCGACAGGCTGCAGTAACCGGGCGAAAGACGGGTGGCCTCGGAATAGCTGACGTCGCCATCCCCGGTCGTCTCTGGCCGGAACAGAAAGTTGTCGTGGCAGGTGCCCCAGGGCGCGCCGGGAGCGGACCGGTCGACATAGTTTCCGAACGCCAGCGTCGGAAATTCCAGGTCCGGTTCGAAAGTCGCGGAAAAGGCGGTCGTCCATTCCCGCCCGCCGTCAAAGGCAAGCGCACGGTTGGCCACGTCAAAGCGGCAGGAGCCCTTGCCTTCAAGAAGAAGGTTTTCGCCGAGGCGCAGCAGGACAAGATCCAGCACGTCGTCATTGTTGAAATCGAGCGGGTAGGCGCCGAGAACGTTTGCCGATAGCCTGTCGCTCAACCCGGTGTCCATGGGCTCGAATTTCAGCAGTCCCGCCGTCGGGCTGGCATTGCGGAAGAGTTGCGCCGGGTTTTTCCCGCCGGCCAGAAAAAGATCCGGCCGCCGGTCGCCGTCGCAGTCGAAAATGGCGGTGCCGCCCCCGACGAAGAACTCCCAGGCGCCGTCATAGACGTGGCTGACCCCGGCCGATTGCGCCTCTTCGGCGAAGGCCGGCACCGGTGCGAGCGAGCTCTGCCCGGAGGTATTGCCGGAAATGTCGTCGGCAAATGCGGGGCAGGCGGAGGTGGTCACCGCCAGCAAGGTCAGAGCAAGGAAACCGGCCTGTCTCATTCGGCAATCTCCAGACTGCGCAGGAAAGCGATGATCGACTTGCGGTCCTGCTCTTCCAGGCCGGAATAGGCCTTGCGGCTCGCGGTCGCCTCACCGCCATGGGCGAGGATCACTTCGTTCAGGGTGGTCAGGTCACCCCGGTGACCATAGGGCGCCGTGCTTCCGATACCCCAGAGTTCGGCGGTCATGAAGACGTCCCGGGCGACGAACCGCTGGGCCAGCAATTCGTTGCCGAAAGTGTCATTGGCGGCATCTGCGATCTTGTGGCGCTTCAGATCGCCGAACAAAGGCACCAGAACCCGTCCCTGGTCGTCGCGCGGCAGCGCCTTCACCCAGTCCAGCGTTCCAAGGTCAAGGGCCAGAGGGCTGACAACATCGCTTTGCCGCAAGGTGCCGGCGGTGTCGTAGGGGCCGGGATCCTGAAAAACCAAGCTCTCCAGAGGAAGTTCCGGAATGTGGCACGAGCTGCAGCCGATCTCGCCGAACAGCGCTTCACCCGCCTTCGCGGCATTTTGCCAGATGTCCGGCAAGTCCTGTTTCCGGGTCGGCGCGGGCAGCGTCGCCTGCCAGGCGACCAGCGCCGAGATGTGTCCTGACGTCAGTTCGTCCGCATGTCCGTCGCCGTCGAAATCGTCCGTACCGGTCCAGGCGGTGCCGAACCTTTCGCGCGCCTGCATACCGTGATGCGCGTTCATCGCGTTCACGGTGAACTGGCGCAGTGAGGCGAACACCCCCTTCTGACTGAAGGGGCGCAGGGTGAGGTCGTCGTCGATCCCCTCTAACCCGGAAACATCCAGCGTGCCGTCCGGATAGGCGGTCAGGGAACCGAAGGAAACTCCTTTGCTTGCCAGACTGGTCTTTGCGGTATTGCCGCTCTGGCGCGCCTTTGCCAGCACGTCCTGCCGCTGCCGGCGCAGGTCGGCGGTCATTTCCCGGGCCAGCAGTTCGATAAGCCCGGCGCCCTGGATCGCGTTGGTGTTGCGTTCGTTGGAAAATTGCGGGTCGATCGTATCGAAATCAGCGCTCTCGAAACCTTCTGAAACGAACACATTGGCGGTGAAGGCGCCCGCACCGCCGACCACCGGTTCGTTGTGACAGGAGGCACAGGCGTTGGCGTCCATCCCGGCGAGCCGCTGAAAGGGTGAATGGGACCGTCGGCGGGCCTTGGTCGGCACGACGGCGCCGGTCGCGTCCGGCCGTCCGGCGCCGTCCAATGTAGTGAACCTGGCGGCAAACAGGCGTTCCCCAAGCGGCTGCAGAACGGTGATCGGATCCTCGCCCGAAGCGGCAAGGGCATTTATATCCACGTCTTCGCGAATGGCGCGTTCGCTCCACGGCTCCGGATCCGGATCGGCGAAGACGGCCACCGGCAGGGCAGTTGCCACGAGGAGTGTCAACGCAATCGGAATACCCGCTGGTTTGAACGTGCGGATCATGCCGTCGCCTCCGACGTTCCGGGCCGCGCGCTGTGGCTTGCTTTCGGTGTTGCATTGCCGAGGAAATCCTTGTCGAGACGTTCCATCGATTGGGCAATCAGGCCGCTGCGGATGAAATCCTCGTTCCAGGGCATCACGTCGAGGGTGAAATTGTTGCGCAGGTCCGCGACCAGCGCGTCGTCCAGGCCTTCCCACATGCCTTTTTTCATGAAGTCGAAGGCCCGCACGGCCGCGCCCGTCAGCACCAGCCGTTTCGGGTCGATCATGGCGATCACCCGCGCGATCCCGTATCCGAGGACGCGCCCGGCCTCATGAAAGGCCTTGCGCGCGTCGTCGTCACCGGAGCCGGCAAGCTCGATCAGCCGGCCGAGACCGCTCACGCCGGCCTTGATCGTGCCGGGGTCGGTGTCCTCCGGCTGATGTGTGGCGGCCCGCACAAGGGCATAGTCGGAAAGATAGGCTTCCAGACAACCCTTCTTGCCGCAACGGCAAAGCGCGCCGCCTGGAATGTGATTGGCGTGGCCGAATTCGGCTGCCGTTCCGCTGGCGCCGGAAAACAGCCTGTTGTTCAGGTAGAGCCCCATGCCGACCCCGTAGTCAAGCATGACCACGGCGAAGGTGCCGCTGTAGCGGGTCGGATCGGACCAGTGCAGTGCTTCGGTGATCATGTTGGTGTCGTTGGAGATGTAACAGTCCGCGCCGAAAGCTGACTGCAACGGACCGACGACCGGAATCTTGCGCCCCGCAAAGGCCGGGCTCCAGGCGACTAGGCCGGTTTCTGTCTCCACGACTCCCTGTGCCGCGACGCCGATTTCCCGGACCTGGGACGGCTCGACGCCCGCTTCGTGCAGGAATTGCCGGATGGCCTCGACAAGCGTCTCGGGAAAGCTATCCGCGTCGGCGGTGGAACTGTCGAAATGGATACGCGTTTCTCGCGTGACGTCGCCGGCGAAATCCACCAGCGATAGGTCGATGTTGTTGACCGAAAGCCGGATGCAGAGCGTGAAGACCGCATCCGGATTGAGCTTCAGCAAGGTGCGCGGCCGTCCGCGCGCCTGGGGAGCTTTCGGCTCCTCGCTCTCCAGACTGAGGATCAGCCCCTGGTCCAGCAAATCGGAGGTGATCGCCGTCACGGTTGCCGGGCTCAGACGTGTCGTCTGGCCAAGATCGATCCGTGCCGTCGGTCCGTTCCGGCGCAGGGCCTGGAGTATGATACTTCTGTTTTGCCGCCGGATCTGATCCCGGTCCGCCTTGCGTTTCATGCGCGCTCAGCTCTTCCCAAGGTGTTTCCTCTGTCCCGGGTTTCTCCCGGTTTTTCCGCCCTCATTCGGAATTCTTCGATCCCGCGGAGCAGAGTTTTGTAAAACCATGTTGACAGGAGCGGCGCTTTAGAGCAACTTTTTTTCGGACGCCAAAAAAAATAACAATAGGGTTGTCCTAATCTCAAGGTGCCGCAAAAAGGCACCGGCTTGAAAGACGAATATTCAGGTGCAGCCGCTTGATTCAGGCTGCGCCCACTGGAGGAAACATCGCAATGCGTAAAATCACCACTTTGCTGGCGGGCGCTCTGCTGTCCGCAACTGCTCTTCATGTCGCCCATGCGGAAGATCTTGTTGTCGGCGTGAGCTGGTCCAACTTCCAGGAAGAGCGCTGGAAAACCGATGAAGCCGCCATCAAGGGCGCTTTGGAGGCTGCAGGCGCGAAATACATTTCCGCTGACGCACAGAGCTCTTCCGCGAAGCAGCTTTCAGACGTCGAAGCCCTGATCGCTCAAGGCGCCAACGCCCTGATCATTCTGGCGCAGGACTCCCAGGCAATCGGCCCGGCTGTTCAGGCTGCTGCCGACGAAGGCATCGCCGTTGTCGGTTATGACCGCCTGATCGACGATCCGCGTGCGTTCTACCTGACCTTCGACAACGTCGAAGTCGGCCGCATGCAGGCTGCCGCGGTTCAGGCTGCAGCGCCGAAGGGCAAATACGTCATGATCAAGGGCTCCCCGACCGACCCGAATGCGGATTTCCTCCGCGGTGGTCAGCAGGAAGTTCTGCAGGCCGCGATCGACTCGGGCGACATCGAGATCGTCGGTGAAGCCTACACCGATGGCTGGCTGCCGGCCAACGCTCAGCGCAACATGGAACAGATCCTTACCGCCACCGACAACAAGGTCGATGCGGTCGTGGCTTCCAACGACGGTACAGCCGGCGGTGTTGTCGCGGCTCTGACGGCTCAGGGCATGGATGGCATTCCGGTGTCCGGCCAGGACGGCGATCATGCCGCCCTGAACCGCGTCGCCAAGGGCACCCAGACCGTTTCCGTCTGGAAAGACGCCCGTGAACTCGGCAAGGCTGCAGGCGAAATCGCCGTGTCCCTGGCTGGCGGTTCCAAGATGGCTGACGTCGACGGCGCGGCTGCATGGACCTCTCCGGGCGGTACCGAGCTGACGGCCAAGTTCCTGGCTCCGATGCCGATCACCAAGGACAATCTGACCGCTGTTGTCGACGCTGGCTGGATCTCGAAAGATGATCTGTGCCAGGGCGTTGCAAGCGGCCCGGCGCCTTGTAACTGATAACACAACGCATGATGCTGGGCCCCGGTCATGACGACCGGGGCCTTTCAGCAGGAATTCCACCGGAGCGGTTTTTGAATATGCGGTCTCCGTATCTTCGAAGATCGCACCGGCTGTTCCCGGGACGGGCCTCCCGATGCGTGAGCTGAAACGGTCTCCAAGCAGGAGTGACCTTGATGTCCGAAACCGCTCTGGCCGGGCAAAAAAGCCCGACAGCACGTAGTATTTTTTCCGCGTTGCAACTGGATACCCGCTTTCTGGGAATGATCGGGGCGTTCATTGTCCTGTGTCTGGTTTTCAATGTGTTCACGGACGGCCGGTTCCTGACACCGCGCAACATTTTCAACCTGACGATTCAGACCGTATCCGTCGCCATCATGGCGACCGGCATGGTGTTCGTCATCGTCACGCGCCATATCGATCTGTCGGTCGGTTCGGTCCTCGCCACCATCGCGGCGGTCATGGCGGTCGTGCAAACGGATTTCCTGCCCGACATTCTGGGTCTCGGACATCCCGCCACCTGGATCCTGGCGATCCTGGCCGGGATTGTCGTCGGCGTTCTCATCGGGGCGTTTCAGGGCTGGACGATCGGCTACCTCAGCATTCCGGCGTTCATCGTGACGCTGGGTGGTCTGCTGGTCTGGCGAAACGTCGCCTGGTTCATCACCTCAGGTCAGACCATCGGTCCGCTCGACGATACTTTCACCATGATCGGCGGCATCGGCGGCACCATGGGGGAAACCGGTTCCTGGATTTTCGGCATATTGGCCGTTGCCGCGGCGTTGTGGCTGCAGGTGGCCTCGCGCCGCCGCAAGGCCTCTCACGGTTTTCCGGTAAAGCCGGCCTGGGCCGAGATAACAATGGCGGTGATCTCCACGTGCGCCATTCTCGGATTTGTCTGGGTCCTCAACGCCTATGATATTCCCAAGGCACGGCTGCAGCGCATTTTCGAGGCCAGCGGCGAAACCCTGCCCGAAGGCCTGACCATGGGCTACGGTATTCCCTATTCGGTGGTTCTGCTGATCGTCGTGGCGATCGTCATGACCATGGTTGCCCGGCGCACCCGTCTCGGCCGCTACATCTTCGCGACCGGCGGCAATCCGGACGCGGCTGAGCTTTCCGGCATCAACACCCGCCTCCTGACGGTCAAGGTCTTCGCAATCATGGGCGGGCTGGCGGCACTGGCTGCCGCTGTGGCCGCGGCCCGGCTCGGATTTTCGACCAACGACATCGGCACGCTCGACGAACTGCGCGTCATCGCCGCTGCGGTCATCGGGGGAACAGCACTCGCTGGCGGCGTCGGCACGATCTACGGCGCCATCCTCGGTGCGCTGATCATGCAGTCCCTGCAGTCTGGAATGGCGATGGTCGGTGTCGATGCACCGCTCCAGAACATCGTGGTCGGAACCGTTCTGGTCCTTGCCGTCCTGGTCGATATCATCTACCGCAAGCGCACAGGAGACTGAGCGATGGCAACACCTCTCGTAGAACTGAAGGACATGTGCATCGCTTTCGGCGGTGTGCAGGCCGTGGATCACGTCTCCGTCGATCTTTTCCCCGGCGAAGTCGTCGGCCTGCTCGGCCACAACGGCGCCGGCAAATCGACGCTGATCAAGATGCTGTCCGGCGCTTACAAGGCCGACGCCGGCGAGATTCGCATCGACGGCAAGGAAGTCCACATTCACTCGCCGCGCGACGCACGGGCGCATAACATCGAGACCATCTACCAGACGCTGGCGCTGGCGGACAATCTCGACGCCGCGTCCAACCTGTTCCTCGGACGCGAGCTGACGTCGCCTCTCGGCTTTGTCGACGACGATGCCATGGAAGCGGAAACCCGCAAGATCATGGGCCGGCTCAATTCGAACTTCAGCAAGTTCCATGCGCCGGTGAAGGCCTTGTCTGGCGGGCAGCGGCAGTCGGTCGCGATTGCCCGCGCGGTCTACTTCAACGCCAAGATCCTGATCATGGACGAACCGACGGCAGCACTCGGGGTTCACGAAACCCAGATGGTGGCCGATCTGATCCAGGAGCTGAAGAAACAGGGCCTCGGCATCTTCCTGATCAGCCACGATATTCATGATGTCTTCCAGCTATGCGACCGGATCGCGGTCATGAAGAACGGACAGCTCGTCGGGACGGCACGCACGTCGGATGTGACCGATGACGATGTGCTCGGCATGATTATCCTCGGAAAATGCCCTCCGGGGGCTGTTCCCGGACCGGGCGCTTTTGTGGAAGATGTTCCGGCCGGCTAGGGACCTTCGCGCCCCGCGGGCGATTGCCCGCGGGAGTTTCCCGTTCGTGCGGAAGCAGGCAACGGGCGTTGGCCGGACACTTTGAAAGACACCGTGCCGAGTCTTCTCGCGGGGATCGGCACTCTTTTTCAACCAAGTTGAGGAACGCACCTCATGTACATCGGTCTCGATATCGGCACGAGTTCGGTCAAAGCCATTCTCCTGAACGAGGACCAGGCGCTGATTTCTTCGGCTACGGCCGAATTGACGGTGCAGCGCCCTCATCCAGGCTGGTCGGAACAGGATCCGGACAGCTGGTGGACGGCGTGTCAGACGGTCCTTGATGCGCTGAAAGCGCAGGCACCGAAGGAAATGGCCGCGGTTCGGGGCATCGGGCTGTCCGGCCACATGCATGGCGCAACCTTGCTGGACGATGCCGGGCGGCCCCTGCGTCCGTGTATTTTGTGGAACGATGGCCGGTCCGGCCAACAATGCGCCGAACTGCAGGCAGCCGAACCGAAGTTCCTCACGCTCGGCGGCAATCTGGTGATGCCCGGCTTTACCGCGCCGAAGTTGCAGTGGGTGCGGGAAAACGAGCCCGACATCTTTGCCCGGACGGCGATGGTTCTGCTGCCGAAAGACTATGTCCGCTTCAGGCTGACCGGCGAATATGCGGGCGATATGTCCGACAGCGCCGGTACGCTCTGGATGGATGTCGCGAAACGGGACTGGAGCGACGACCTGCTGGTCGCGACAGGGCTGACGCGCAAGCACATGCCGCGCCTCGTGGAAGGCTCGGAAAGCTCCGGCACCTTGAAACCCGATCTGTGTGCCCGCTGGGGGATCGATGGAACGCCCGTCGTTGCCGGGGGCGGCGGTGACAACGCCGCTTCCGCCTGCGGTGTCGGTGCGGTCGATCCCGGGTCGGCCTTCGTGTCGCTCGGCACATCCGGTGTCCTGTTTGTCACCAACGACAGGTTCTCCCCGAATGTGGAAGGCGCCGTACATGCCTTCTGCCACGCCGTGCCGGACACATGGCACCAGATGGGCGTCATCCTGTCGGCCACCGACAGCCTGAACTGGCTTGCCAGGACCTTGAAGAAATCGCCTGCCGACCTGACCGGGCTACTGGACAAGGTCTCCGGCCCGTCTGCGGTTTCCTTTCTGCCGTATCTCGGCGGCGAGCGCACGCCGCATAACGATGTCGATATCCGCGCCGGCTTCATGGGTATTTCGCATGAAACCGATGATGCCGACCTGACCCATGCGGTGCTCGACGGCGTCGCCTTTGCCCTTAAAGATTGTCTCGAAGCCTTGAGCGTTGCTGGGACGAAAATCGACCGGGTGCTGGCCGTCGGCGGCGGATCGCGGTCGCAAGTCTGGCTGGAGATCATTGCCAGCCTTCTCGACGTCACTGTGGATGTGCCGGTGGACGGCGATTTCGGAGCTTCGCTCGGAGCGGCCAGGCTCGGTCACGCCGCGGCGCTCGGGACGACGGAAGGGGTCTTCTCAAGGCCGCAACTCAAGACCAGCATCGATCCCGATCCGGCCCTTACCGAAACCTACGCCGAGGCCTACGGCCAGTGGCGGAAACTGTATCCGGCGCTCAAACAAGCCGGTTTTTGAGGAGACAAAAGATGAGCACTGGGTTCTTTGGCGATCTTCAGCCGATTCCTTTCGCCGGCCCCGACAGCCGCGATCCCCTGACCTATCGCCACTACAACAAGGACGAGATCGTTCTCGGCAAGCGCATGGAAGATCATCTGCGCCTCGCCGTTTGCTACTGGCACAGCTTCTGCTGGCCGGGCACCGATCCGTTCGGCGGCGAAACCTTCAACCGCGCATGGATGGCCGCCGGCGGCGACCCGATGGAACAGGCAAAGCTGAAGGCGGATGTCGCTTTCGAAATGTTCCAGATTCTGGGAATGCCGTTCTTCACCTTCCACGACCGCGATATCGCGCCGGAGGGAAAAACCCTGGCGGAGAGCAACGCCAACGTGAACGCCATTGCCGATATCTTCGAAAAGAAGATGGCCGACACCGGCGTAAAGCTGCTCTGGGGCACGGCCAACATGTTCTCCAACCGCCGGTTCATGGGCGGTGCGGCAACCAATCCGGATCCGGACATTTTCGCCTACGCAGCGGCGCAGGTGAAAAACGCCATGGACTCGACCTTCCGTCTCGGCGGCGAGAACTATGTTCTTTGGGGCGGACGTGAGGGCTACGAGACACTGCTCAACACCAATATCGGCCAGGAACTCGACCAGCTCGGCCGCTTCCTCAACATGGTGGTGGAATACAAGCACAAGATCGGCTTCAAGGGCACGATCCTGATCGAGCCGAAGCCACAGGAGCCCAGCAAGCACCAGTACGACTACGATGTCGGCACCGTCTTCGGCTTCCTGAAAGCCTATGGCCTTGAGAACGAAGTCAAGATGAACATCGAGCAGGGCCATGCCATCCTCGCCGGTCATTCCTTCGAGCACGAACTGCACATGGCCCGCTCGCTCGGCATTCTCGGTTCCGTCGACATGAACCGCAACGACTATCAGTGCGGCTGGGACACCGACCATTTCGCAATGAACGTGCCGGAGCTTGCGCTGGCCTATTACGAGATCCTGATGGGCGGCGGCTTCACGACAGGCGGCACCAATTTCGACGCCAAGCTGCGCCGCCAGTCCATCGATCCGGTCGACCTGATCCAGGGGCACGTCGGTTCTGCGGATGCCATCGCACAGGGTCTCAAGGCCGCTGCCGCGATCATCGAGGACGGCCGCCTGAAGGGCTTTGTCGATGAGCGGTATGCCGGCTGGTCGCGACCGGAAAACGCGGAAATCCTGAAGGGTGGTTCTTCCCTGGAAGCGCTGGCCAACCGTGTTCATGCAAGCGATCTGGAACCGCAGCCGAAATCCGGCAAGCAGGAATATCTGGAAAGCCTGGTGAACCTGTTCGTGTGAACCTGTTCGTGTGAACCGGCGCGTTTTCGCCTGGCCCGGGTGATCCGGTTGCCAGGCGGCGACGCAACTCCGTGAAGTACCGGCCTTGAGCCGGGACCTGCCACGTGGCCCCGGCTCAAGGCCGGGGCGGCGAGCCGTAAGTGGTTCGTCCAAAGCGAAAAGACATTGGCGTGCGGAGGCCCCGAAGGTTCGTCCATAATCGAAAGCTGCTTGTAGCCGGGACGTCAAACCCGGTCGGAGAACCGAAGGCCGTCGGGATCGCTCAGGTCATGCAGCCGGTTGGCGGCGCTGCGTGCGAACCGCAGGGTGACTGATTTGCGGGTTGCGGCGGCCAGCTTGTGTTCCGGTGCCTCCCGCAGGATTTCCGCACCGAACCCGTCAGCAACAATGAGCCCTGCCTCTTCCGGGAAAATATCCACCGGTACATCCGGATGGGTGGCAAAATAAAGCCGGTCGCAATGCAGCCGGTAGTCCGGCCACTTCGTGTCCGCCCGAAAATCGGCAATCGACGATTTTACCTCGACAATCCAGAGCTGGTGCTTCGGCCCGAGCGCCAGAAGGTCCGCTCGGCGGCCGGAGGCGAGCGTGATTTCCGGCATGCAGGAGAAATCGAACTGGCGCAGCAGCCGGGCGGTCCCGCGCCAGACCATGAGCGCGGTTTCCGATTGCCTGCGGTCTTTCAAAGGATCGTCCAACTGAAGACGGCCGGAAGGCTGGGGCATCCTGTTCGTCATTGAAATTTTGTTCCACATTTGTTCATTGTTGACAAGGTGCTCAATGCAAAAGTTGACGCAGGACCGGAAATTGCGTGTTCTAGGATCTGCACTTATAAATGAAGACGAATGGGTATCGAAATTTTGAAACACCGTCAGGAAGCATGCGCGGAGCGGGTCTCCTGCCCGGTCAAATAAGCCGACGACACGGGTTGAAGCCATTTCATCTTCATTTATGAGTTAACAGCCTAGATGAGGGATGCTTTCTCGAAGCCGCTCGATCAAAGATTTGAGCGAGCAGGGCAGGAACTGTACCGGGCGATCCGGGAGGGGAAAATGAGGCTGGAATTTTTGAAGCGATGCGTCTTGCTGGCCGTACTGTGTGCTGTGACCGGCGGGCCTGCTTATGCGCAAAAGGGGGATCTTAAAATCCAGGTCCCCAAATCCGCGCCTCTCCTGGAGGGAAGAACGCTCGACCTAAGGTTTGCCAAATTCGCGCAAGGAATCTGGGTGACGGATCTCGACTATTGCCCGGCGCCAAGCGTCGACCGGAGCGTGCCGGGCACAACGCTGGCGATCTATCGCGGTCTGCTGGAAACGCCGGGCCGGATCTGCCAAGTCTACGGTGCGGAACAGAGCGACGGCAAAACCCAGCGCGCAGCGATAAACTGCCTGCTCACTGACGGGGGAGAAGCGATCGAACTGGTGACGGTGCGCCCCCGCGGAACGAATGTGCTGATGGTGCAGCAAGGGGAACACGCCCCGGTTCTGTTTCGCTTCTGCCAGAAGATCATCCCGATCCTGCAGGCGGCCAGCAACTGAGCGTCGATTGAGCCGGATCGAACAGGATGCGGCCTGAATATTTCTAGATTTCCGGCCCGGACCACATGTCGGATCGGGCAGGTTTTTTGGGTGTCCGGGATTCGGAAATATGTGTTGTTTCCGGGTCCAGCGTACACAGGGCTTCATACTGGCTGAGGAAGATCCGGCCGGTCAGGTGTTTCAGGAACTCCGTCTTCTTCAGCCGGTCCATCACGGGGCCCTTTATCTCCGAGAGATGGAAGGTCACGCCGGAATCCGACAGGCGGTGATTGATTTCCTCAAGGCTTTCCAGCGCGCTGGCGTCGATCTCGTTCACCGCCGTGCACATCAGCACCACATGTTCGATATTTTCCCGGTCAGCGACAAGCGCGTAGATCCGGTCTTCCAGAAACCGGGAATTGGCGAAGAACAGGCTTTCATCCACGCGAAGCGAGAGCACACGCTCGCCTGTCACCACGGTGTGCCTGTCGATATTGCGGAAGTGCTCACTCCCCGGAACGATGCCGACGATCGCCATATGCGGGCGGCTGCTGCGGTAAAGATAGAGCGCGATGGAAAGCGCGACCCCGGAAACCACGCCCTGTTCGACCCCGAAAAACAGTGTGATCAGGATGGTTGCCGCCATGGCGGCGAAATCGCTTTTCGAATAGAGAAAAGTGCGCTTGACCGCGCTCAGGTCCACCAGCGACAGCACAGCAACGATAATCGTCGCAGCAAGTGTCGCCTGCGGCAGATGCGTTAGCAGCGGCGTGAGAAAAAGCGTGGCCAGAGCAATGCCGATGGCCGTGAATGCGCCTGCTGCCGGGGTAGCCGCACCGGCGTCGAAATTCACCACGGACCGCGCAAAACCGCCGGTAACGGGATAGCCGCCGGAAATGGCCGAGGCGATGTTCGACGCTCCGAGGCCGATCAATTCTTGATCCGGTTCGATCCGCTGTCGTTTCTTTGCGGCCAGCGTCTGGGCAACGGAAACGGATTCCACGAAACCGATCACCGAAATCAGCAGCGCGGGACCGGCCAGCGCCAGCCACAGTTCGCTGTCGAAGGAAGGCAATTGCGGCATCGGCAGGCCGGAGGGAATGTCACCGACGATCCGCACTCCCTTTGCCCCAAGGTCGAAGAACGCGGCGATGAGGGTGGTCACCGCAACAGCCGCCACGGGTCCGGCCTTGCTCAGGATATCCGCGAAGAAGGGCTTGAAACCGAGGCTAAGCAGGAACTTCTTCAGACCCTTGCGTACCCATAACAGAAACACCGTTGCGGAGGCCCCGATGGCGAAGGTGATCCAGTTTATCTCCGTCAGATTGCCGCCGATGGACAGGAGGATATCATAGAGTGTGTGTCCCTGCGCCGGAACGCCGAGAATATGCTTGAGCTGACTGGAGGCGATCAGCAGGCCGGAAGCGGTGATGAAGCCGGAGATGACCGGATGGCTGAGCAGGCTGGCGAGAAAGCCGAGCCTGAACAGCCCCATGGCGACCAGCATCAGGCCGGACAGGAAAGCCAGCACAATGGCCGCCCCCAGATATTCCGGGGTGCCCTGCTGGGCGAATTCGCCCACGGCGGAGGCTGTCAGCAACGACACGACCGCCACCGGACCGACCGCAAGCGCCCGGCTGGTCCCGAAAATCGTATAGGCCACCAGCGGCAGGATGGACGCATAGAGCCCGACTTCCGGCGGCAATCCTGCAAGCAGCGCATAGGCAAGTGACTGCGGGATCAGCATGATGGTGACGATGATCGCGGCGACCAGATCGCTGGTCGCCGTTTCCTTGTCGTACTGCTTCCCCCAGGCAAGAATGGGCAGATAGCGCTGAGGCCGGATCATTGCATGACCTTTGTCTTGTTCGACGAATTACAAACCGGGAAACCGCTTCGGAAGATCGGTATCATTTGATCTCTTGATCGTCATCCCTGTTCGCGCTGCGTTTGACCGGGATGACCGCAGGAGGGTCTGTCGGTTGTCCGGGCCGGTCTCCCGGCCCGGACATTCTGTTTTGGTATCCGTGTGTTCAGCCCGCCGAGATCTTTTCGGGCTTCGCCAGCCATTCCTTGCCGCGCAGCATGCCGCGCCAGTAGATGGGGGGCAGGATACGTTCCTTGAGGAGCCATGCCACCCGCGTTGGCTTGGTCCCGTCCACCAGCCAACGCGGGAAGCTCGGCAACAGCGTTCCGCCGTAGCCGAATTCAGCAAGAACGATTTTGCCGCGCTCGACGGTGAGCGGGCAGGATCCGTAACCGTCATACTGCGTGGTCGCGCTTTGGCCGCGCATGTCGGCAACCATGTTTTCAGCAACAACAGGCGCCTGCTTGCGCGCGGCGGCCGCAGTCTTTGCATTGGGGGCGTTCATCACGTCGCCCAGTGACCAGATATTGTCATAAGTCTTGTGGCGCAGCGTCGACTGGTCCACATCGACCCAGCCGCCGGCGTCCGCGAGCGGCGAGACGCGGATGAAATCGGGCGCGGTCTGAGGGGGCGTAATGTGGATCATGTCGAAGTCGACCTCCACCTGATGGACGTCCTTCTCCGGTTCGCTGACTTCAAAGACCGCTTTTTTAGCTGGTCCGTCGATGGAAATCAGGTTGTGGAAGAAGTTCAGGCCGACACCGTAGCGTTTCACATAGTCCATCAGCGCGGGAACATAGTCCTTCACCCCGAACAGCACCCCGCCCGCGTTCATGAACTGGATGTCGATATTGCCGAGACTGCCGGTTCTCGTCCAGTGATCGGCTGACAGATACATGGCTTTCTGCGGCGCACCGGCGCATTTGATCGGCATCGGCGGCTGGGTGAACAGTGCCCGTCCACCCTTCATCTCCTGAACGAGTTTCCAGGTATAGGGCGCCAGATCGTAGCGGTAGTTGGACGTCACGCCGTTCTTTCCGAGGGTTTCAACAAGTCCCTCCACCCTGTGCCAGTCCAGCTTCAGTCCGGGACACACCAAAAGGCGTCCGTATTTGACCACGCGGCAGCCGTCCAGAATGACGGCATTGTCCTTCGGCTCGAACGCGGCGACAGCCGACTTCAGCCAGTGTACGCCCTTGGGAATGAGCGACCCCATGGTCTTGGCCGTATCCGAGGCATTGAAGATACCACCGCCGACCATGGTCCAGCCCGGTTGGTAATAGTGCACACCCGCCGGGTCGATGATGGCGATTTCCAGATCGGATTTGCGTGACAGGAGACTGGAAGCGATCGAAATACCGGCCGCGCCGCCCCCGACAATGACCACGTCATACCTGGCGTCTTCGGCTGTTTCCGTCGGTGTGCGCCCGCCATTGGCGATGCGGCGCACCACACCCGCCATGTCGTAGCCGGCCGCCTTGGTCTGTGACAGGATATCGGCCAGGGGTTGCTTGTCCGCCTGGGAAAGGGACCACAGGGTCGCAGAGCGCGTTCCGGTCCGGCAGTAGGCCAGAACCGGTTTCGGCAGCTTTTCCATAAGCGCGCCGAAGTCCGTGGCGTCCTCGTCCCGAACCTTGCCGGCAACAATAGGCAGATAGCGGATGTCAATGTCGAACTTCTTGGCCGCTGCTTCCATTTCCTCGAAGGTGGGCTGGTCTGCGCCTTCCCCGTCCGGCCGGTTGCAGATGATGGAGCGGAAGCCCTGCTGGGCGATTTCAGCCAGATCTTCCGGGCGTATCTGCGGGGAGACGAAAATCTGTGTGTTGATAGGCTTCATAGTCACAGCCGTTTCCTCCCGGCGCGTGCAGGTTCCGGATCGCGTCCCGGTCTTACCCGCCTCCGCGTCTTGCGGCGTGGAGCGGGTCAGCCTTCGTTCTGATCCTGAGGGATGTTCAGGGCGTATCTGCGTCAGAGCGCGTTGACCGGCACCTTCAGAAAGGTATTGCCGTCTTCGTCGGCAGGCGGCATCTTGCCTGCGCGCATGTTCACCTGCAGCGAGGGAATGATCAGCCTCGGCATATCAAGCTGGGCGTCGCGTTCCGTACGGAACTTGACGAAATCTTCCTTCGTCTTGCCGCCCCCAACGTGGATATTATGGGCCTTCTCGGCGCCGACCGTGGTCTCCCAGGCAATGTCCCGGCCGTTGGGGCCATAGTCATGGCACATGAACAGGCGCATCTCGTCCGGCAGGGCAAGCACCTTCTGAATGGAATCGTAAAGGGTGGCCGCATCGCCGCCCGGGAAGTCGGCACGGGCCGAACCGCCATCCGGCATGAACAGGGTGTCGCCGGCCAAGGAGGCATCGCCGATCACATGCACCATGCATGCTGGCGTATGTCCCGGGGTGTACATGGCAAAGGCCGTCATCCCGCCGATCTGATAGGTGTCGCCGTCCTTGAACAGCCGGTCGAACTGACTGCCGTCGCGCTGGAATTCGGTGCCCTCGTTGAAAACCTTGCCGAACGTGTCCTGAACGACGGTGATCTTGTCACCGATGCCCAGCTTGCCGCCAAGTTTCTGCTGGATGTAGGGGGCGGCGGACAGATGGTCGGCGTGAACATGGGTTTCGATCAGCCATTCCACCTCAAGGTCGTTGTCCCGGACATGGGCAATGATGGCGTCGGCATGGTCATAGGTGATGCGGCCGGCCGCATAATCGATGTCCATGACGCTGTCGACAACGGCGCAGGAGCTGGAGGCCGGATCCTTGACTACATAACTGATCGTGTTGGTCGCCGGGTCGAAGAATGCTTTGACATCCGGCTTGACGGTCATGTCGACCGGGTAATTCGAACTGCTCATTCGTTTCTTCCTGGTTTCAATCTGTGTGGAATTCTTGTGCATGGCGCAAAGGCTTTAACGTTGCTCTTCTCCGCCGGGTTGATGCCCGAAAGTACAATTTCATGGGTCCGTATCCTAGAGCATCGTGCGCGCAAATGAACCCACGATGCGCTGTGATTTCATGCTCGTTTGTAAGGCCGTGACATGGTTTCAAACCTCAACGGCCGCCTTGCGATACCTCAACTGGATCATCCATCTGGCTGCCACAATACCGGCCAGAATGGCTGCGGCGGTCATGAGCGGGGCCGTTCCCAGGCCGAGGACCGGGACAAGACCGCCCGGGCAGAAACCGGTCAGCGCCCAGCCGATACCGAAAACGGCGGAACCGCCGATCAATCTGACATCCAGATCCTGCCGCGTCGGCAGGTTGAAGGAGTTTGCAAGCAGCGGCTTGCCCAACCGGAAGACCAGACGGTAGCCGATAGCGGTTACCATGAGGGCGCCGCCCATCACGAAGGCAAGGCTCGGGTCCCATGTGCCGGCGATGTCGAAGAAGTTCAGGACCTTGGCCGGGTTGCCCATGCCGGAGATCAGGATGCCGCAACCGAACACAAGGCCGAAGACAAATGCGAGAAGAGCTTTCATGCGATCAGCCTCCGAATACGTGACGGGTCAGGAAAACGGTCGCGATGGCGGCCGTCATGAAAGTGACGGTGGCAACGATCGAGCGCGCCGACAGACGCGATATGCCGCAAACTCCGTGGCCGCTTGTGCAACCGGAAGCGAATGTGGTGCCGATCCCCGTCAGGAAACCACCAATCAAGAGAAGGGAAGGGGCCGAGGGGGCGGAGATTTCCGGCATCTGGCCGGTCAGTCCGAGCAGGACCAGCGGGCTGACGATCATGCCGGCGAGAAAGGCGGCGCGCCAGACCCAGTCCTGATTGAACTGCGTGGTCAGGAAACCGTTCAAAATGCCGTTGATGCCGGCAATCCGTCCGTGCACGGCCATCAGGGCTACCGTGGCAAGGCCGATCACCATGCCGCCTGCGAAGCTGAGTAGAGGTGTGAATTCTGTCATGATGGCCTCTTATTAAGATATATTCGAATATATGAATATAATAAAAAAGATCAAGAGGTATCTTGTCGCAGGCCGATCGGAGACCTGACTTCACGCAGGGATACGGGAGAGCAGGGAGGAGACGCCCGGAGACGCCCGGGTGGATGCGGGACTTCTATCGGGCGCGAGAGGGCGCTAAATCGGATGTTGGGCCGGTTGAGGTTGGGGCTTCAGAGCCGGAACCCAGCACGACCAGTGTGCCGTCGGCACGTTTACGGGTTACCGCTGACGTCATGAGAAGGGCTGGGTTATCCGCCGGATCGGGCACGTCGACATTCGTTCTGGGGCCGGAAAACTCACCCATCGGTCGCAGGATGTCTTCGTGAACAACGCTGCCGAGATAAAGCGGTTGCAACGTTCCATGGTGCAGTATCTGGTAGCGGCTTGGCCACAGGCGCAGCACCCAGCGGCCTCCCTGGCGGTCATCCGGGTCTTCGCGGATCAGCATCAGGGAAGGCTGGCGGCCGTTCTGGGTGCGCGGCAGGATGGGTAGCGAATCCGGGGATGTCTTGCCTTCCACGAACCCGGTGGCCGATGAAAGCGACCATTTCGGCGGCTGCTGCCACCCGGCCTTGCCGGCAAGCTCCGCGAACCGGTTGAGCGCTCCGGCATACTGAATGACGAGCGGTTCTTCCGTGTCGCCGTTGAGCTCGATCCGGTGCGCGGGCAACTGCGTCCAGCCCCCTTCCTTCCATCCTGACGCCGTCAGCACTTCCTTGCTTTCGCGGGGCTCGTAGACCTGCAGAGCGTTCTGGTAGGTTCCTGACAGGTGCCAGCCACCGAAGACGGCCAGGGTCAGGACTGCAATGGCGGCAACCGTTGCCCGTCCGATTTTTTCGTTGTGAATAGGCCCGAACACAAAAGCAAAGGCGGAGACCATCGCTGTTCCGAAGAACAGCCCTGCCAGTACGTCCGACATCCAGTGAGCGCCCAGATAAATCCGGGAAAAACCGATGGCGATGACGAAAGTGGCGGTGACGGTGAAGATGCCCGCCTTGGCCCAGCGGCTGAGGTCGTGGGCGATCAGCACCGCGCAGATCCCGAAAAGAACGGCGTTGAGCGTCGCATGACCGCTCGGGAAACTGTAGGCATCCGCGCCGGCGTAAAGTTCGATCGGCCGGGAGCGGTGCAGTACCAGCTTGAACAGCGGCACGAACAGCGCCGTTCCGGCCATGGCGATGACGAAACCGGTCCCCCGTCTCCAGGCCTTGCGCAGGAACAGATAGGCGGCAACGGCCACTGTTACTGCCGTTACGACGATCCCGTCACCCAGAGTGGTCAGAAAGACCATGATCTTGTCGCCAAGCGGCGTGCGCAGGCTGTCGAACAGGTTGAGGATGGCAAGATCCGCCCGAACCATCGGCTCGCCCGGCGCAACCTCGCCGACAATCCAGAAAAAGGCCGGCATGGAGATCAGCAGCAGCAGCGCGGAGGCAAGCATGCCGACGGAGCGGGGGTGGGCCGGATCGAAATTGCGTGCGATCCACTGAGAAATCCGGCCCGGACGTTTGACGAACCAGGAAACGATGGCTGCATGTGCGTTCGGAAACAGCGGCAGGATGATCACGATCAGCCAGCGTCCCAGCATCACCGTCAGGAAGACGATGAGCAGCAGGGCGCCCAGCACGAGCGCCAGACGTCCGCTGATCTGGCCGATGGCGCCCAACGCGGACCCGGCGAGGATGCCTGGCCCCAGATGGGCAACGGTCCAGGCGAAGGCGGACGTGATGTTGACGACCGAGAAGCGGGAGAAGTTCATGCCCGCCATGCCGGCGATGCCGGGAACAACGGATTTCACCCCCGGCACGAAACGGCCAAAGAAAACGCTCTTGCCGCCATGCTTGGCGAAGAATTTCTCGCCGCTCTCTATGATGTGGGCATATTTGCTGAGCGGCCACATGTTCTTGATTCTGTCTTTGAACGTGTAGCCGATCCAATAGGAGATCGCATCGCCCGCCGACGCACCGAGAACCGTCCAGATGAAGATTGGCGCAAGGTCGAGTTTGCCGAGTCCGACCAGCGTGCCCGCGCCGACCAGAACCACCGTGGACGGCACGAACAGTCCGATAAGGAACAGCGCTTCACCCATGGCCGCCAGGAAACAGATCAGGCCTGCCAGCGACGGATTGTCAGCGATGAAGGTCAGGACAAGGTCGAAATATTCGGTCACGGATGTCAGTCGGTTGATGAAAAAAGGCGTTTCCAGGGTCAATTGCGGGACGGTTCGTGCGTCCGGTCTGTTTGATTACCGCTTCATATAGGCGCGCATCCTTGCATCCAATAGCGAAAAAACGGTTTCTCCGGGACCGAAGCTGTTTCACAATGGAAAAGACAATGCGTCTCATGGAGGTTTTTATGTTTGAATCGGCCCGCTTGCCGCAGAAAATGGACAAGAAGACCTTCAAGAAGCTCGAGCCGGAACTCAGGGAGTCCCTGCTGGCCGCGCAATTGCCGGTGATCGAGAAGCAGCCGTTTTCAACGCTGATCCTGGTGGACGGGCTCGACGGTGCCGGCAAGGGCGAGGCGGTGGCCCGTCTTTACGGCTGGATGGACGCCCGCCACCTCGTCTGTAACGCTTATGGCGAACCGATGGACGAGGCGCAACGGCGTCCGCCGCTGTGGCGCTACTGGCGGGACCTGCCGGCCAAGGGCGACACGGCGATTGTTTTCGGCAGCTGGTACCAGTCCATCCTCAGGGACTGGATCTACAAGAAGATCGATGAAGACGCCTTCGAAAAGGCGCTGGTCCGCATTCGCCGGTTCGAGGAAATGCTGGCCAATGAAGATGTGTTGATCCTGAAATTCTGGTTCGTGTTTCCGAAGGAAGTCCAGGAAGAACGGCTGAAACACATCGAGAAGAAACACGCGGCCCGTCACGTGCTCGCGGACTGGGCAGCCGTGAAACATCACAAGAAGGCCAGCCAGGCAGGCGAGAAGATCATCCTGGAGACCAGCAAGGGGTTTGCACCCTGGTTCGTCATCCCCTCACAGGACCCGGAATACCGAGACGCCGCGCTCGCCCAGACCGTGGCGGGAGCCATGAAGCTTAAACTGGATGACGGAGAGACGCATTCTGTCTCCGCGCCGCCCGTTGTCGGTGGCCTGAAACGCGAGACCGCGGTCGATACGATCGATCTCACCGAAAAGCTGGGCAAAGCCGAATATGAGGAGCAGCGGGACAGGTACCAGAAGGTGCTGTCCGAGCTTTCCGACCGCAAATCCATGACGAAAACCGGCGTGGTGCTGGTCTTCCAGGGTAACGACGCGGCGGGAAAGGGCGGCGCTATCCGAAGGGTCATCCGGCCGCTCGATCCGCGCATCTACAAGGTTCACCCGATTTCGGCGCCGACCGACGAGGAGAAGGCGCGGCCCTACTTGTGGAGGTTCTGGCGCCGGGTCCCCGGCAAGGGGCATTTCGCGATCTTCGACCGGTCCTGGTACGAGCGTGTGCTGGTCGAACGGGTGGAAGGCTATGCGGGGCATGAAGACTGGCTGCGCGCCTATAACGAGATCAACGAGTTCGAACAGGAGCTGACCGATTTCGGCTACATCGTCTGCAAGTTCTGGCTGGCGATTTCCGAGGAAGAACAGCTGCGCCGGTTCAAGGCGCGCGAAGAAATCGCCTACAAGCAGCACAAGATCACCGACGACGACTGGCGCAATCGCCTGAAGTGGGATCAATACGCCATTGCCGCGGGCGACATGATCGACCGGACCTCGACCCATTACGCGCCCTGGACACTTGTGTCCGCCGAAAACAAGCGCCATGCCCGCGTCAAGGTTCTGAAGACAGTGTGCGACCGGCTTGAGGAAAAACTCTGAGGGCGCTGGCGAGGCCGAAATTCAGGCCGGGATACTGTGAAAATCGCTGTAGAGCGTGCGTGCGGTTTTCACCAGATCGCGCGACATGTGTTTGCAGATGGAGCTCGCGTTGATGAGTGTGGCGCCTTCCGCGGGAGTGAGCCTCCGGCTTCGGATCAGTTCATCTGTCTCGCGGAAGATTTTCCTGTCGAGGAATTGCGCATCCCGCCGCAGCGCCTTGAATGCGTCCCGGGTCCGCAACTCAGGCTCCTGGCTGAAGAGTTCGAAAAGCGAGCGCAGCAGTTTTGCGATCACCAGACGGATCGAATCCATCTCCTGATGGAATTCCGGGCTTTTCTCGCCGGCTTCCCGTGTGGCGATCATGTTGAGAACTGCGCTGTTCTTGACGATGTCCAGCATCCGCCGATCGGCGAGCCGGATGGCCTGGATCTGGTGATCCTGAACCTCCAACAGATCGTGGTTGGCCAGAATGTCCGACGAATAGCGCAGCATTTCCTCAAAGAGCGGCTCGATCCGGCTCAGGAAATGCGCTTGCGTGTCATAGGGATGTATAGGCCCTGCCTGCCTGAGCCAGAGCTCGAAGGGGTCTTTTGATTGTATCTGCCGGCGCGACAGGGAAAGACTGTGCGCGACGCTCTCAAAGAGCGCATTGTTGAAGAGCCGCCGCGATTCTTTCAGGAAAGCATCCACGGCCGTTTCAGGATATTTGATCGCGGACGCGGTGAGATATTTCGGAACCGCGAATTCCAGACCCGGATCGGGTGTGTCGGGAATGATGCGCGTCACCAGATCTGCGAGCCTGCCGACGAAACCGATTTGCAGCGAGACGTTCAGTATATTGAAAATGCTGTGAAACAGGGCAAGACCGAGCGGAATGGCCGCCGGGTCATTGAGGGGCGATCCGCCACCGCTCCACATGACGGCCTCGTTCACGAGGCCGATCAGCGGACGAAGGAGCAGCAGCGCCCAGATCACGCCGAAGACATTGACGAAAAAATGCGCCAGAGCCGCCCGCCTTGCATTTATGTTGGCGACCAACGCGGCAAGGTTTGCGGTGATCGTGGTGCCGATATTTTCCCCCAGGATGATCGCGGCGGCCGCCTCGAACGGCAACCAGCCCTGGCTTGCCGCGACAATGGTGATCGCCATCGTCGCGCTTGAGGATTGAAGCCCGACGGTCAGGGTCGTCCCGATCAGGAGAAAAAGCAGTGTCGAGAGGAAGCCGTAGCCCGAGACGGTTCCGATGAACGTGTAGACAGCCGGATTGTTCTGCAGATCCGGCACCGCGTCCTTCATGAATTCAAGACCGATGAACAGCAGCCCGAAGCCGATGATGATGCCGCCCCACTTGCGCGCCTGGCCTGCGGGAACCGAAAACAGCGCGAAGCCGAGCGCCATCAGGGGAATGGCGATGGCGGTCATGGAAAGGCCGAAGCCCAGAAGCGCGATCAGCCAGGCAGTGAATGTGGTGCCGACATTGGCGCCCATGATCACCGGGATCGCGCCGGTCAATGGCAGCAGGCCGGCATTTACGAAGCTCACGACCATCACGGTTGTCGCCGACGAGGACTGGATGACGCAGGTGATGAAGACGCCGATGGAGAGCGCCTTGAAGCGGTTGGAGGTCAGATCTCCAAGTGTGGTCCTGAGTCTCCGTCCCGCAAGCTCCGACAAGGCGTCGCTCATGACTTTCATTCCATAGAGGAAGAGCCCGAGCGCGCCGGCCAGATTCAGCAGTACAGTCATGTCTCACCCGCTTTCATGGGCTGTGGAGCAGCCTGCCGCGACAGAGGACCGATGCGGCAGTCAAATGGCTTCCGCTAGATAATCCATGGCGGCCTGGACACCACCCCGGCCATGCGGGATCGCGAGCTTCGCCAGGCCGAGTTCTATGGCGGCAAGGGTGCCGAGCAGCATGACCGCGTTCACATGGCCCATATGGGCGATCCGGATGCCCTTGCCGCTCAATTCGCCGATGGTTCCGCCGATTGTGACGCCGCAGACTTCCTTTGTGAAGCTTCGCAAGGCCGCCACGTCGCCTTGGTCGATGCGCACGACGGTCACACTGTTGGAGCGGGCATGCGGTTCGCTGATGCTGAAGTGAAGAGCGCCTTCCCTGGACCACTCGGCCACAGCCCGGCGTGTGGCTTCCGCCAGCAGCGCGTGCCGGTGCCAGACCTTTTCCAGGCCTTCCTCGAACAGCAGTTCCAGCGCCCTGCGGAAGGCGAACAACAGGTGCTCGGGAGGCGTGCCGCAGTATTTCTGGTAATGCTCGGGGCCCTGGCGGAAGGTCCAGTCGGTGTAGTTGGTTCTCAGGTCCGCGGTTTCGTGGGCCTTGTCGGCCCTGGGGCCTGCCGCCACGAAGGCGAGACCGGGAGGACACATCAGCCCTTTCTGCGAGCCGGTCAGGGCGACATCGACCCCCCAGGCGTCCATTTCAAAGGGCATGCAACCGAGCGATGCGATCGTGTCGACCATGTAGAGCGCGGGGTGACCGGCTGCATCGATCGCCTTGCGAAGCGCGGCGATATCGTTCCAGACACCGGATGCGGTGTCGACCTGGACCACCAGGATCGCGGCGATCTCATGAGAGGTGTCCTGCTTGAGCCGGGCTTCCAGGCGGGCGGCGTCGACGCCCTTGTCCCATTGGCCGGGCAGGATCTCCACCTCAAGGCCGACGATGCCGCCGGCGTCACCCCAGCCAAGCGCGAAGCGGCCGGATTCCAGAACCAGGATCTTGTCGCCCCGTTTCAACGTGTTGCACAGCGCCGCGTCCCAGGCACCGTGGCCGTTCGCCGCGTAGATGTAGGTCTTGCCTTCCGTTCGAAACAACTTCCTGAGGCTGTTCATGCAGAACTCGGTGTTCTCGAGAAGCGGCCCTTCATAAATGTCGACAGCGGGCTTGTGCATCGCCCGCAGGACTTCATCCGGGACATTGGTCGGACCCGGAATCATCAAAAACTCTTTGCCATTGCGAAGGGACATGGCGGGCTCCTTGTTCGAAGTGCGGATCCGGGGTTGGAAGGATGGCTCGGCACTGTCTGCCGCAAGAGATGTTCAATCGGAAAATTGCCTGCAATGGCAATTCCGTCAAGCAGGGAAGACGGATTGTCCGGTTCGCTGCGTTGGTCCGTTGCCTTGGCCTCCAGCGGCAAGGAAGTTAACGTTACGGTAAAAAAATCAGTGGCTGCAAGTGTGAATGCGGCTTGATTTTAACGTATACAAGAAATTGATTTATATAGATAAAATGGAATTTATCGATTGTTATATGCATTGATTTGGCTCATTGGCAAAAGAAAATGGGTTGTTTCCCTAAAGTAATTTCTTCAAGTTAGACGTCAATCGCTCTCGTCGGTTAGGCGTTCCAACATGATCCTGGTTGAAGAAGGACAAAGCCCGCTCATTCTGTGCCTGCCTCACAGCGGAACGGAAATCCCGGATGCTGTGCTGAACAGGCTGAACGCAACGGGGCGGCTGCAGACGGATTTGTCCTGGCGGATCGAGCGGGTCTTCGGGTTTCACGCGGATCTGGATGCGACCCTGCTTCGCTCTTCGATTTCCCGTTATGTTATTGACGTCGATAAAGACCCGCAGACACCGGTCAGCGAGGCCCGGGATCCGGCCGTTGCCCTGTGCCCGGTCACGACCCTTGACGGAAAGAGGATCTACCAGGCGGGCGAGGAGCCCGGCCCGACGGAGATCGAACAGCGTTCGCTGTTGTTTTGCATGCCGTTTCACAGGGCATTGCGCAAACAGATCGACCGGTTGCTGCGCAAACACAACAAGATTGTCATCGTCAACTGCCAGTCCATGCGTTCCCATATCAAGGGTGTGACCGACACCGGACTGCCCCTGATCAGTATTGGTGGTTCCGGGGGCACATCCTGTGATCCCGGTCTCCGCGATCAGCTTGTCGGCACCTTCAGGGACCATGAGGACTATTCCGTCGGTGTGGACGGGTTTGCAGGCGGTGGCTTCATTGAACGCTCCTACGGGCGGCCTAACCGGGGGATTCATGTAGTGACCCTGCTTCTGGCGCAGCGGGCCTATCTACGCCATGAAACCCCTCCCTTCGAGCCGGACAAGACAAGGATCGCCCGTTTGAGCGCGGTCCTTGCGCAAACGATGTCCGGCGTTGTCGATTGGGTGGAGCGAACGGGAGACACCGGCACGAAACCTGCGGCTCGGCTGCCGAAACTGGATGCGGATACGCCGCCCGATACAGGTTGTCCTGAAAACAGGAACAGCGTTCTGCAGAACGTCTGCGCCAGCGGCGTCTCAGCGGATCGCCAGCCGGATATCGTTTCGGCAGATTCCCTGGACTTGCCGAAAGTTTCCGGTTCCCGGCTCGCGGATGTGAAAAACGGCCCGGTCACGCCGCTTCTTGTGGCGGAATAAGGCCCAACAAACTCCGGAGTGTCGCCGCACCCGGCCGATCAGACGACATTTCTTTCAAGGATCGGCCTTTGCGTCGCGAGCCGCTCGATCGACAGGGGCGACAGATCCAGGCTCTGATAGGCACCTGTGGCAATCAGCTCCGCCAGACCCCGGCCGACGGCGGGCGACTGTTGCAATCCGTGGCCGGAAAATCCCAGCGCCAGATAGAAGCCTTTCATGCCTGGAACCGCGCCGATGAAGGCATTGTGATCGAACAGGTTCATGTCGTAGCTGCCTGCCCATGAAGGCCCCGGACGGATGGCCTCGAAAGCCGGTACACGCGCGGCAAGGACCGGCCATATATGCTCTTCAAAGAGAACATGGTCGACTTCGAAATCGGAACAATCCGGGTCCCTGTCCGCAGGCGGCGCCGATCCGCAGATATAGCCGGTGCCTTCCGGGCGCACATAGGTGCCGGTCGGATCGATCAGCAGCGGAAAGCGATCCAGTTTCTCCCGGCAGTCGAAGGTGAAGACGCAGCGCTTGCGCGGCACGACCGGAACCTCCAGCCCCGCCTGCCTGCAGATCTCCGTACCTCCGGCCGCGCCCGCGCAGTTCACGACGACGGGCGCCGTTACGGTTTCTCCGTTTGAAAGCCTTGTCCGCCAGTCCCCGCCACCGGTGGCGTCCACCGAGGCTTGCGCCGCGATATACTCTACTCCGAGCGCGCGGGCCTTTTTCCGGAAAGCCTGCATCAGGCCATAGCCGTCGAACCAGCCTTCCCCGCTCAAGCCGTGACAGCCGGCTGCCAGGTCCGAGACGTCCAGCCACGGGAATTTTTGCTGGAGTCCGGCCGGGTCGAAAATTCCGATATCTGCCCCGAGATCCCGCTGCAGCCTGTGGTTCTCTTCAAGGATATCCACCTTGTCCGGCGTTGCCAGAAACAGGTAGCCGCCCTCGTGCAGGTCGATCGCGGGGCGTTCCGCGTTCACTTCGAGCGTCGCGCCAACCTCCCTCAGGAAACGGATGCCGTATAGCGATATTTCGATGTTGATGGCCGTGGAGAACTGCTGGCGGATGGACGCCGCCGACCGGGCCGAGGCGCAGGTCTCATAGGCGGGATCGGCTTCAACGACAAGGATGCGGCCCTTGAAATCCTCCCGCCCGGCAAGATGGCAGGCGACGGAGGATCCCATGACGGCTCCGCCAATGACAACGACATCCGCAGTCCGCTCCGCCATGCTGCCTCCTTGGCCATCCCGCGTTCAGGAGAACGCCGATAAGGGTGGGCGGACGGACATCTGGTCCGTCCGCTGTGGGTTCCGGATCGCAAGCCGGATCAGAAGAAGCCCTGCAGGCCGGTCTGGGCGCGCCCGAGGATCAGCGCATGGACATCATGCGTGCCTTCATAGGTGTTGACGGTTTCCAGATTCTGGGAGTGGCGCATGACATGATATTCCTCCTGGATGCCGTTGCCGCCGTGCATGTCGCGGGCCTGCCGGGCAATATCCAGCGCCTTGCCGCAATTGTTGCGCTTGATCAGCGAGATCATTTCCGGGGAGGCCTGGCCTGCGTCGAAGAGCTGACCGACCCGCAGGGCCGCCTGCAGCCCGAGCGTGATCTCGGTCTGCATGTCGGCGAGCTTCTTCTGGAAGAGCTGGGTCTGGGCCAGCGGGCGTCCGAACTGTTCACGATCGAGACCGTACTGGCGGGCCCGCATCCAGCAGTCTTCCGCCGCGCCCATGGAGCCCCAGGAAATGCCGTATCGGGCGCGGTTGAGGCAGCCGAACGGCCCCTTGAGACCGGAGACGTTCGGCAGCAGCGCATCCTCACCCACCTCGACACGGTCCATGACGATTTCGCCGGTGATCGAGGCGCGCAGGGAAAGCTTGCCGCCGATCTTCGGGGCGCTGAGGCCCTTCATGCCTTTTTCCAGCACGAAGCCACGAATGGCGCCGTCATGGGCTTCCGATTTCGCCCAGACCACGAACACATCGGCGATCGGTGAGTTGGAAATCCACATTTTCGAACCGGTCAGCCTGTAGCCGCCGTCGATCTTTTCCGCACGGGTGCGCATTCCGGCCGGGTCGGAGCCCGCATCCGGTTCAGTCAGGCCGAAACAGCCGACAAATTCTCCGGAAGCCAGTTTCGGCAGGAATTTCTGTCGCTGCTCCTCGGAGCCATAGGCATAGATCGGATACATCACCAGAGAGGACTGAACGCTCATCATCGAGCGGTAACCGCTGTCGACGCGCTCGATTTCCCGGGCAACCACGCCATAGGCGACATAGGAAGCGCCCGCGCAACCGTATTCTTCCGGAAGCGTGACGCCCAGCAGGCCAAGCGCGCCCATTTCGTTGAAGATGTCCCGGTCTGTCTTCTCTTCGCGGTAGGCGTCGATAACGCGCGGCTGCAGCTTCTCCTGCGCATAAGCGCGGGCGGTGTCCTGGATGAGCTGTTCGTCTTCCTTGAGCTGATCGCGCAGGTGGAACGGGTCCTGCCAGTTGAATGTGCCGCCGCCGGAGGGCGATGATTTTACCTGTGCCGAAGCGTTCATGAGTTTCTCCCGGGCTGGTCGCCTCAGCCCATGTCTGTCGGCCTGTGATCAGCCGGGTTCATTCTGTACCATCCAGTTTTGCCGTAATTTCATTTGCAGAAAAGCGAAAGCTGCTCCATCATTCATGACAAAATGGAATGAAGTGGAGAAGACTTCGTGCGACGTGCCTTCGTCCCGCCGGCGGACACCCTGATCGCTTTCGAGTGCGCCGCCCGGCATTTGAGCTTCACCCGGGCGGCAGAGGAGCTTCACCTGACGCAAGGGGCGGTGTCCAAGCAGGTCCGCCATCTGGAGGACCGTCTCGGCGTCGAGCTGTTCCGCCGTGTGCGCCAGCGCATCGTTCTGACCGATGCCGGCCGGATCTATCTGCACGACATCCGTGGCGCGCTGGAACAGATGACCTCCGCGACGCGGCAGGTGATGTCCTATGCCGGCAGCGCCGATGTTCTGAATCTGGCCGTGCTGCCGACATTCGGAACCCGCTGGCTGGCGCCGCGCCTGGCGGATTTCGCCCGCCGCCATCCGGACGCCGGCTTGAACCTGAGTGTTCGTCTGCAGCCCTTCGATTTCGAAGAGGAACCGTTCGACGGCGCCATTCATCACGGCGATCCGGTCTGGGCCGGAGCCATCGCGGAACGATTGTTCGACGAGGAAGTCATCCCTGTAGCCTCGCGCGCTTTCAGGGACCGGTACGAGATCCGCACACCGGCCGACCTGGCGCGTGTCCCGCGCCTGCAACTGGCAACCAGGCCTCTTGCCTGGCGCCACTGGTTCGATCTGGCGGGGGTCGAAACGGATACGGCGTTCCAGGGCGCGCGGTTCGAGCAGTTCGTAATGATCTCCGAGGCGGCGATTCATCATGCGGGCGCAGCGTTGATTCCGCGGTTCTTCGTTGAGACCGAATTGGCCTCGGGACGTCTCGTGCGCCTGTTTGACCTGTCGCTGGACCAGCAGACGGCCTATTATTTCGTTTATCCGGAGGGGCGGACCATCCGGCCCGTGGTGGCGGCCTTCCGGAAGTGGCTTATGGAAGAGGCTAGAATGGCTCGGGCAGATCGTGAAGCCATGTTGCCAGGTTGAGAAATTTGGAAGTGTCGGAACGTCCGCTGTTCACCCGAGCGCGGGGCTTTCCTGGGGGAGAAGCAATTGAACAAGCAGCATCTGCGCCTGATCCTGAACGGCAAGTCGGCGGGCCGGAACGATGTACGTGAGGCCGTGAACGCGGTGCGGTCCATGGGACACGAAGTGTCCGTTCGGACAACCTACGAGCCCGGTGACATCCCCCGCCTTGTCAGGGAGGCGTTGCACGATCACGCGAGCGAACGAATCGACACGCTTGTCAGCGGTGGAGGCGACGGCACCTTGAACGAGGTGGTGGATGCGACGCTGCACGAGTTGGCCGCAGACGAAAGGCCTCCCTTCGCCTTTGCGGTGCTTCCGCTTGGCACTGCCAATGATTTTGCCGCCCAGATAGATCTGGATGCCGACGACATTCTGTCCTGCCTGCGCTTTGCAGCGCAGGCGGACGCCAGGCCGACAGATATCGGCGAGGTGAACGGCTGCGTGTTCGTGAACATGGCCACCGGCGGTTTCGGGACCCGTGTGACGTCAGAAACCGACCCCAACCTCAAGAAGGTTCTGGGCGGGGCCGCCTATCTGTTCACCGGCCTGCAGCGCTTTTCCGAACTGGCGGCCTGTGAAGCCCGGATCGAGGCCGAGGACTTCACCTGGGAAGGCGCATTCCTGGCCCTTGCCATCGGCAACGGCCAGCGCGCAGGCGGCGGCATCCGTCTGTGTCCCCACGCCAAACTCGACGACGGTTTGCTGGACCTGACCATCCTGCCTTTCCCCACCTCCGGCCGCGCGATCGACCTTTTGACCATGCTTCTGGACAGCGGCGCTGAAGGTCTGAACAACGCCCTTATTCAAAAGAAGGTGCGCAACGTCACCATCCAGACCGAGGACAGCGTGCAGTTCAATCTGGACGGCGAACCGATGAACGGCCAGTCCTGGGAAATCGGCATCAGGCACCACCAGATCAACCTGCGGCGCTGACGCGGATCCCTCTGTCTGTTTCGCCCGCCCGCCTATTTTACCCGTTTCAGCCAGCCGTCGGGTGCCGCCGATATCAGCAGCTTGTTGTTGATGCTCTGGTCGATTGAAAATTCCGGATGCGATTTCAGGAACTCGTGAACGGCTGTCTTGGCATTGTTGCCTGGCGCCCACGGCCGGTCCGGAAAAGTGCCTTCCGGCAGATCCTCGATCACCGTATCGAAGACGAGACAATAGCTGTCTTTCGTGGCCAGTCCGGCATAGGCATTCAGTTCGGCCAGCACATGCTCATGGGTGTGATTGCTGTCGAGGCACACTAGGATGCGCTCGTAGTTTCCGGCATATTCGGCCACCCGCTGGATCATCGCGTCTTCAATGGAGGATCCTTCGAACATGTCGATCTTGGACGACATGGGATGGGCCTCGATCACCTCCCTGTTATGCGACCTGATTTCGATATCGATTCCGAGTACGCGCCTTTTGACGGCTTTGGGATCGACGACACCGCCGGTTTCAACCGCCTCGCAATAATCCAGCATCGCGAGCAGCGAGGCGCTCATGATCAGCGAACCGCCATGTGCGATCCCTGTCTCGATGATCAGATCCGGTTTGGTCGCCCAGACGATTTCCTGGAAGACGACCATGTCCGTTGGGAGCTGTATGATTGGCCGCCCGCCCCAAGCGAAATTGTACATGTATTTTTCGTCGAAGGCGGTCTTCATCCAGTCGCGGGAAAGGGTCTTCCACTCTTCCTGTCCGGCATAGCCGGAAATCCGGGTTTCCCGCTCGCTCTCAAATTCTGTGACCGGATTGTTGTTGTTCATTGTTCAACTCCTGAATAGGTCGGGCCGTTGCCCGCCACGCGTAGCAGCGAAGGCAGGTCCTCGATGAGTTTTCTTGGCGAGAAATCAAACTCGCTCTGAAGTCTGTCGATGTTGATCGCGGGAAAGGCTCTGCATTCGCCACCGGGCCGGAAGGAGCACGAATAGCCTTCCTGCTTGAGTGTGCGGGCAATGTCGCCGTGACGGGTCTGCGTGCCGCTGGCGATATTGTAGATCCGCTGCCGGCCCGATTGCGCGATCCTCTCGGCCATCGCCACGACGTCTTCGACGGAAACATAGTCCTTTGAAGATCCGGCGGATTCCAGAATCTCCGCACGTCCCGCCGTTAGCAGATCCCGCAAAAGGGATCCGAGGAAAGTGCTCTGGCTCTGGTCCGGTCCGTAAACATTCGACAGACGGACAACGCGAACCCCCGGCGTAGCAAGGCAAAGTGCCTCGCCCAGCATTTTCGAAAGGTCATAGGTCGTGTCGGCCGACGGCGTCACGCCGATCGGGGCGTCTTCCGCAGTCTCTTCGCATCCGCTGGCCTGGCCGTAGATCCGGGTGCTCGAAAAATAAAGGAACGACTCAAACGAAGTCGTTTCCAGCAGCCTTGCCAGAAGACCCGCATGGGCCTCCACCGTTGCGAGAGGGTATTTCCTGAAATTGCCGGTCATACCGATGCAGTAAAAGACATGGCCCAGATCGCCTGCGAGCGTTGCCAGCTCCGCCCGTCCCGGCATTGTCACGTCATAGCTCTTCCCCCGAAGATGCCGGACGATATTCCGGCCGATGAATCCGCTCGCGCCTAAAACAGTAGCCTTCATGTCCTCGTTCCGATTGTGCGCATCGGATTGCCGGTGACGATCGTATAGGCCGCAACGGTGCCCCTGACGACGGTTCCTGCCCCAATCACACATCCGCTGTTGACGACGGCGCCGTCGAGAAACACGCAGTTCGCACCGATCCATACATCGTCGCCGATCGTAATGCCGCCCCGGCTCGGCTGAAAGCCCTGCTCGACAATCAGTCGGCTCCGGTTCGCAAAGGCATGATTGACCGGGGCGAACGTGCAGTTGGCCGCGATGGCGACATTGTCGCCGATCCTGAGGCCATGGCCGGAATAAATCACACAGCCGGAATTGAGGGTGACATTCTCGCCGATTTCGACGTCACCGGAGCCTCCGGCTGGTTTGATCTTCACGAAACTGTCAACTGTGGATCGGGCGCCGATCCGTATGACCGAGCCGCGCACGCTGTCTTCGATATCGGCCAGTTTCGATATTCGGGCTGTCGGGTCGATCTCTAGGGTCATGGGACGGTGTTGCCAGTTTCTTTCAGGAGGTCTGTGTCTGTCGCAGCAGCATGCCGGAAGTCCGCGCCCTGTCAAAGGCGCTTGCCGCAAACCGGTGTGTCAGGGGCTGTCTTCAAGCACCCGGACTTCGGGAATAAAGGTGACGAACCTGGTGCCGGAGGTGGCAAGATCCGCGTTCTGCTTTCTGATTTCCTCCGCGATGTTCCACGGCAGTATGATCAGATAGTCCGGCCGCCGGTCTTTCAGCGCCTCCGGCGGCAGGACCGGAATGTGACTGCCCGGCAGGAACTTTCCCTGTTTTGCCGGTGCCCCGTCGCAGACGAAGGGCAGCAGATCAGGTCTGACGCCCGCAAAGTTCAAAAGCGTGTTGCCTTTTGCGGCCGCTCCGTAACCGGCCACGGTCCTGCCGTCCCGTTTGGCGTCCAGCAGAAAACCCAGGAACTGGTTTTTCACCCGTTCCGCGCGCTGCTGGAAAGAGGCGTAGAATTCCGGTGTTTCAATGCCCCGCCGCCGTTCTTCCGACAGCACGTTCGCAACCGCGCTGCTTTCCGCATGCGGGGCGTCCTCGAGGCAGCCATAGACCCTCAGGCTGCCGCCATGTGTCGGCAACTCTTCGACATCGAAGACCCTGAGGCCCGCGGCGGCAAAGATGCGGGAAACGGTTCCAAGGGCAAGATAGGAAAAATGCTCGTGATAGACCGTGTCGAACTGGCAGAATTCCACCAGACGCATGAGATGCGGAAATTCCAGTGTCACAACGCCGGAAGGTTTCAACAACTGGGCGAGGCCGCGGGTGAAATCGTTGATATCCGGAACATGGGCATAGACATTGTTGCCGATGACTAGGTCGGCCTGCTTTCCGCTGGCTGCGAGCTCTTTGGCCAGCGCCGCACCGAAGAATTCACGCTTCACCGGAACGCTGAGAGCTTCCGCCGCCGCGGCAGTGGAATCTGTCGGCTCGATGCCGAGACAGGGGATGCCGGCCGCGACGAAATTCTTCAGCAGGTAGCCGTCGTTCGAAGCGGTCTCAACCACTAAGCTGTTGTCGTCAAGGCCCAGCCGCGCGGTGATCTTGCGGCAATAGTCGGCCGCATGCGCCAGCCAGCTTTTCGAGGTTGACGAGAAATAGGCATAGTCCTTGTCGAACAGGCTGCCGGCGTCGGTATAGTCCTGTGTCTGCACCAGAAAACATCCGTCGCAGACCATCAGGCGCAGCGGATAGGTCAGTTCCGGTGCCGAGAGATCCTCTTCCGCAAGATAGGCGTTCGACGGCGGTGCATAGCCGAGGTCGAGGAATTGCCGGGTCAGGTCGCGTCCGCAATGACGGCAGGTCTGGCTCATTAAATCGGGTCCACATTCTTCAGGGGCGGCAGGGTTCGGTCACGTTCGGAAAGCGTGCCGATTTCCAGAGGCCAGGCGATGGCGACGTCCGGATCTGCGTGATGCAATCCGCCTTCATGTTCGGGGCTGTAGCTGTCGGAGTGAAAATAAAGCAGCTCCGCATCCGGCGTCAGCGTCTGGAAGCCATGCGCGAACCCGGCGGGGATGTAGATCATCTCTCCGCCATTGGCCGTGAGCGTCACCGAGGCCCATTGCCCGAAGGTCTCCGATCCCCTGCGAAGATCGACGATCACGTCGAAGACAGTGCCGCGCATGCATTTCACCAGCTTGGCGTCCGCTTTCGGCGGCCGCTGAAAATGCATGCCGCGCAGGGTGCCTTTTTCCGCGCTATAGGACACGTTGAACTGGGACCAGGCCTCGGACAGGCCGAGCTGGCGGAACTCATCGCGGCAGAACAATCGCGCGAAAAACCCCCGGCTGTCGCCCCTGCGCTCCAGGTCGACGCGATAAGCGCCGTCAAGGGTAAGCGGCGTGAACTTCATCTGTCGGCCTCGAACGCGGCGATCTGGTCGCGGGTAACCTGAAGCGGATCGGCGCCTTCGGCGACCTGGCGGTACCAGGTGACTGTTTTTTCAATCGCGTCCGCGAACCGCCAGACAGGTGCCCAGCCGAGGTCGCAGCGCGCCTTGTCGATCGACAGCGACAGGCGTCCGGCCTCGTGGACGGCACCGGTTTCCGACGCGTCGGTCCAGTCTCCGGGCCAGTGCTTCAGGATGGTATCGGCCAGGTCCCGGACCGAAAAGACATCGGCCGGTTCGGGGCCGAAATTATAGCCGCTCTGGAACCGCGCATCCGCCGCCAAGTGCACGCGCTCGGCCAGCGTGAGATAGCCTTCAAGGGGATCGAGAACATGCTGCCAGGGACGGATTGAGGCGGGATTGCGGATTTCCGCCGGCTTTCCGGCTTGCAAGGATCGGATGATATCCGGAACCAGACGATCCTCCGCCCAGTCTCCGCCACCGATGACATTGCCAGCCCGGGCCGTCGCGATCTTCAAACCAGCGCCGCCGAAGGACCGGCGCCAGCTCGCGGACACGAGTTCGGCGGCCGCCTTGGAGGCCGAATAGGGATCGTAACCGCCCAGAGGGTCGTTCTCCCGGTAGGCATACGCCCATTCGTGATTTTCGTAGACTTTGTCGGTGGTCACGACGATGGCCGTCACCTGCCGGTCAAGCCTGTGCAGCGCGTC
The DNA here is from genome assembly GCF_001624695.1 of Labrenzia sp. OB1. GTDB lineage: Bacteria > Pseudomonadota > Alphaproteobacteria > Rhizobiales > Stappiaceae > Roseibium. The sequence continues at coordinate 46,648 of NZ_JSEP01000004.1, forward strand.
CAGAAGATGGACGGTGCCCATGACATTGGTCGCCCAGTTGCCGACTGGGTCCTTGTAGGAGCGCCGGACCAGGGATTGGGCGGCAAGATGGAGAACGATGTCCGGGGCAATCGTGGCGACTTCCTTCCGCAACGCATCCGCATCGCGGATGTCGAGAAGGGTGCTTCTCATCCGGGTGTCAAGTTTCAGATCGGCGTAAAGGCTGCTTTCTCCTTCCGGGGGAAGCGCGATGCCGGAAACCTCGGCGCCCCGTCCGACCAGCAGTTCGCTCAGCCAGGCTCCCTTGAAACCCGTATGCCCGGTCAGGAGAACTTTTCTGTCTTGCCAGAAGCTCATCGCCATCTACCAGATCTTCCAGGGCGCTGTTCCAGACTGCCACAGCTTTTCAAGCTGGTTCTTGTCCCTGAGCGTGTCCATGGCGGCCCAGTAGCCGTCGTGACGGAAGACGCCCAGTTGGCCGTCTTTCGCAAGACTTTCCAGAGGGCTCGCCTCCCAGGGGGTGTCGTCGTCGTCGATACGGGAGAGAACGGTAGGCTCGCAGACGAAATAGCCACCATTGATCCACTGGCCGTCGCCAAGGGGCTTTTCAAGAAAGTTGACCACACGGCCATCCGATATTTCCAGAGATCCGTAGCGTCCCGGCGGCTGAATGGCGGTCACGGTCGCCTCAAGGCCGCTGGTCTTGTGTTGCGCGACCAGCCGGTCGACCCGGATATCGGCGACGCCGTCCCCGTAGGTGAGGCAGAACGTGTCATCGATATAATCCGCCACCCGCTTGATGCGCCCGCCCGTCATCGTGCTTTCGCCGGTATCGACCAGCGTGACCTTCCAGGGTTCCGCCTGACGGCGATGCACTTCCATGCGGTTCTCGTCCATGTGGAAGGTGACGTCCGACATATGCAGGAAGTAGTTGGCGAAATACTCCTTGATCACATAGCCCTTGTAGCCGCAGCAGATGACGAATTCGGTGATCCCGTTGGCCGCGTAGATCTTCATGATGTGCCAGAGAATGGGCCGTCCGCCGATCTCGATCATGGGTTTGGGTTTGAGATGCGATTCTTCGCTGATGCGGGTTCCCAATCCACCGGCCAGAATAACTGCTTTCATTTTTATACACCGTCAAAGGACTGAAATAAGCACGCCGGCCCGGTTATTGTTTGCGACGTATCTATCAAGGTCGGTACCGGCTGCAAACAGGTTTGGCTTACTTTCTGAGTCTCATGGCTTTCAGAAAATGATCTTCCAGATCGTAGCGGGTCTTTATCCTCGAGTCGCGCCAGAGCCTCCGGAACAGTTTTATCCGGGTGCGCAGCGAAATGTCCGGCAGCTTGTGGACGACCTTGTAGCAGCCAATCGTGTAGTTCAGCCGCTGCTGCAGTTTGCCAAGGAAGGTTTTCGCGCCGTATTTTTCGAACGATCCCGAGCCCTCGACAAAGATGAACTCGGCATCCTCGGCCCAGACAGCCAGATCGCGCATCACGAATTCCGCAACCACATAGGATGCGACGCACCAGGCATGCGGATATTCGCTCCAGCGCCGGATGAGTATATCCGCGCCGCCCTCGGCACGGCAGAGCCCGTAGCACCATTCCGAAGGATAGGCGAGGCTGCGCGGCACAACACCTCCAGCGAGTGACTCGGTATATCCGAAAATGATCGGGTCGGGCCGCAAAACGCGTTCGACGTCGCCATTGACCCTTCTGACGGTCGGAGCGGCGAGCAGCTTGTCCGGATTGTCATCCAGCGCTTTCACCAGCTCGGACAGGAAGTTCGCGCTCGACAGGTCATCGCAGGCGCGCAGGCAGAAATAATCCGCGTGCTCCTTGCCGTATTTCATGCAGAAAATGAAATTCTCCACCGCGGAAAGATGCTCGTCCTGCGTCAGCACCTCGAAGCGGGGATCCTTTTCGCAATAGGCCCGCGCAATCTCCGCGGTTCCGTCCGTCGACTTGTTATCGACGATGATTGCCCGGAAGTCCGTGAAGTCCTGATTGGCGATGCAATCGAGGCTTTCCCGCATGGTTTTTTCGCCATTGTAGATGGGAAACAGGACTAGGACTTTGGGTTTGCTCAACGGTTCCATCCGTAATTCGTCGTCTGGCGATACAGCCGCAGCGATCCCGATTCAGGAAAAGCGTGCTGTTAATTAGACTCGCTGACTGGTGCGGTCAACGAAACGCGAAATAGCGCGGCCGAGCTGACCCGGCTTCCCGCTTGAAAATTGGACAGGTCCTGCGCTTTCCGATAAGGCACCACCGGGTCGGCCGCCGCGATGAGATACTCGAGTTAAAGTGTTCCGGATTTGCAGCCGCGGTCCGGCAGGCGCGGCCAGATGGTAGCACGGAAAGCATGGACGAATATCAGCTCAGGAATTTTCTCAAGTTCGCACCCGCGCGGCTGGGGCTGACGCCCAGGAAACACCTCTTCATCCATATTCCCAAAAATGGCGGGATGGCCATTCGCGAAGCTCCCCAGCTCCAGGGAAAACTGGTACTCGCCAACCGCAGGCGCCTCAAAAGCAAGGCCTATGCGGATGGGCTCAAAAGCCACATGGAGCAAAAAGGCACTAACCCCGGATATGAACACGCCAGGTTGAGGGATGTTGACCTTTCGGTCCGCAAGGCCACAAAACCTTTCGCGATCGTGCGTAATCCATGGTCTCGCACGGTCTCAAGGTTCAAGTTCGCGCTGCAGACACGGGAATATTCCGGTGTGGCGCCGGACTTCTCGAAAGCGGAATTCGAAAAATTTCTGGAGGAGCGTCACCAATGGGGCGCTGAGCCGTATTTCTGGCACCGTGCGGTCGGAGGTTGGTATCCGCAGGAGGACTATGTGCTGGACGAGCACAATGAAGTTGCCGTTGATGTCCTGCGCCAGGAGCGGCTCGGCGTGGAACTGAAAGACTATTTGAACTTCGAAAGTGAGCTGGAAAGACGCAATATCAGCAAGGCCTCCCACGCGGACTACCGGGATATCTATACCCCCCGGACGATCCGCATCGTCGCCGACTGGTATGCAGTGGACATCGAGCGCTTTGGGTTCGATTTTGACACAGCGGCGTCAAAAAACACATATTTTCCGGCGACTTGAAACCAAGGTGAAGGCAGAGCGATATTGGGTGAGATCAGCGATCGGTTGAGGGAAGCATTCGGCACGCAAATCGCGGACAGTTTGAAGCTGCCTGCGGATGGCGTGATTGCCGTGGTTCTTGCCTACAATGAAGCGCTCCGGTTTCCGTATTTCCTGGAGCACCATCGCGCGTTGGGCGTTCGCCATTTCATCGTCATCGACAACAACTCTGCGGACGGGACGGGCGCTTTGCTGGCGGATCAGCCCGATGTCAGCGTCATTCTCACCGAAAAGCCCTACAAGGACCACAAGTCCGAGTGGCGGCAATTGCTCTGCGACCGGTACCTTGAGGATCGTTGGGTTCTCTTTCCCGATGTGGACGAGCTTTTCGTCTATCCCGGATGGCCGGATCTTCCGGTCGAAAGTCTCGCGGCCTATCTGGATGAAGGCGGGTTCCGGGCGCTGTTCTGCCCGATGGTGGACATGTATCCGCAAGGCCCGTTGAAGGAACTTGCCTACCGGCCGGGCGAGAGTTTCCTGAAAACATGCTCCTGGTTCGATGCAGAGGGCTACCGCTACAATCCGCTGAAGGGCAGTCATGCCAAGCGTTACAAGACGCCCGAAAGACATGTTTTCGGTGGCACACGCGAGCGGCTGTTTCATCAGGCCGCCAAACGGCCGCAGAGCTTTTTCGACAAGCTGCTGCTGTCGACGCTCTTCTCGCTTCGTGCCACCGCGCCTGGAGGCCGAGCCGGCAGGAAGCTCGACCACCTGCTGTTCAAGCCGGTCAAGAACGCCCTCCCGAGCCCTGCGGCCGTACAGAGCAAGATCCCTCTGCTCAAATGGGAGACAGGCTACAGGTTTTCCGGCGGTGTCCACGGCATCGACAGGCAGGTCGCGGTTGCCCCCGATTGGGGCGCCCTGTTGCATTTCAAATATCTCGACGACTTCGAAAGCAAGGTTTTTGAAGCTCTTGAGCGCAAGCAGCACACCGACAATGCCGGGCATTATCTCGACTACAATGTCCAGATGAGCAGATTGCTCACTGAAGGGCTGCATTATTCCGGCAGTACCTTGTTTTCCGGCGTTCAATCGCTTATCGACTGTGGCCTGATGCGGGAGAGCAGCGGCTTCCGGCGCTGGTTGTCTGAAAATTCAACCGGTGCCGATCAGAACAGCGCAATGCATAAGCATGTGTGACGGTTCAGGTTCGACCTCAACCTCGGCATCGAAAATAAATCAGATCACGGCCGTAACATCGGAACGGGCAGCTCGGGCCAAATGCTCCAAAACGGCTTCTGAAACAGGAAACGACCCACATGCTCGGACACTTCGGACGCCGGCTTGCCTACAGGATCAGGCGGAAACTCGCGCCGAAAACGATCAAGCTTCATGGCATCACGCTCACCGCGGACCTGCAGGACGTCCCCAAGGGTATTCGCAAGCAGCTCTACCAGAAGAACTACGAGAACCAGGAGTTTCTTCTTGTCCGTGAGGCCCTGATGCCGGCAGACCGGGTTCTGGAAGTCGGAGCGGGGATCGGCTTCATCGGCATTGCCTGTGCCCGGATTTGCGGTCAGGACAACATCCTGTCCTACGAACCCAACCCGGCCATGAAGCCCGTCATCGAAAAGAACTATGCCCTCAACGGCATGCGGCCGAATTTGCGCAACAAGGTTCTGGCTACGGAGCCGGGCGAAGTCGAGTTCTTTTTTGACGAAGGGGTGCTTTCGTCCTCGTTGATCGACCGCAAGCATGGCGGCGCGACGCGGGTTGCCGCCGACGCGATTTCCGAAGTGGTTGAAAGCCACAACCCTTCGGCTCTCGTTATGGATGTCGAAGGCGCGGAGATCGATCTGCTCAGAAACTGCAATCTGCGCAAGATAAACAAGATCATCATAGAGATGCATCCCCATGTCGTAGGCGCTGACAAGATCGAGGATCTTTGCGGGTTTCTGGCCGAGGACGGCTTTTCGATCATAAGGCGCATCGGCAAGAGCTATTATTTTTCAAGGTGACGGACGTTGCCGGAAGACCGGATCGGTCTTGAGCGCTCAGCGCAAGGCGTCCTGCTTGAATAAATTCAGGTATGCATCCACGATGGCGTCTTCAGAATAATTGCGTTCAAGAAAATCCCGCGCGTTCGCCGCAAGGTCGGTTCCAAGGGTTTCAGTCTCCAGAATTCCGAGAATGGAACCGGCCAGTCCCTCGGCATCCCCGCAAGGTGACAGCAGCCCCGTTTTTCCGTCTTTGATCAGCCAGCTCGGGCCGGGGGAGGCCGTTGCGACAACGGGCAGGCCCGCGTTCCAGCCTTCCAGGACGACGTTGCCGAGCGGCTCCGCGTCGGTCGGGCAGAGCAGGATGTCGGCGGCCTTCAGGAAGGGCGTGGGATCGCGTTGCCAGCCGAGGAAATGAACGCGTCTTTCGACACCTTCGGTTTTTGCCAGCGCTTTCATGTCGTCCATAAGGTCGCCGTCACCGATCAGCCACGCATGCACATGCTCCGGTAGGCGCGCCACTGCCTGGATGGCCAGATCGAAGCGCTTGCGCTCGACAAAGCGACCCAGGTGGATCAGCACGGTGGCGTCTTCCGGCGTGTTGTAATCCGCGCGGTTCACCGGTTGGAGATCTTCCGGCAGCGGATCGACGAAATTGCTGATCACATGCGCCCTGTCCGCAGCCCAGCCCATCTCGACGGCCTGGCGGATGATTTCCGGGGTGTTGCCGATCAGATCCTCGACATTGCCGTAGGTGTGAAAGCCGTCCGGCCAGTCGCCGAGACGCAGGAAGGTGCGCATCGAGGGGCCGGGTTTCGGCATCCATTTGCTTGCCGGGCTCATCCAGCCCAGCGTGGTGGTCGCGCCGAAGGCGCGGATCTGCCGGGAAATACCCCATCGGACGAAATGGCGCTTCAGATGTGAACGGCTGAACCTGAGTTCGCGGACATCGCAATGCCGCGCCAGCTCGTCCCGCCACGGCCGGTTCTTGCGAATGAAGGCGACCTGCTCAACTCCCCGCCGCGCAAGAGCCGCCGAAAGGCGCACGAAAAAGCGCTCCGCCCCTCCGTCGACACCAAGATGAATATGTGCGAGTTTTCCAGGCTTGCCGTCAGTGGCCATCGATCACGTCGTAGTAGTTATGCGCCCGGCCGAAGAGGCCGCGCAGGTTGCCCGATCCCTTCATCAGGCGGATCAGGCCGTAATAGAACAGCTTTTCTCCGCGTTTGCGGGCGAAGGGTTTGATCACGAACCCGATAACCGTCGCCAGCAGCCCGAAGAACATCCGCCGTGTGCTCTTGGGGATGAAATGCAGGGCAGCCTTCAACCGGCCTTCGCGCAGCACCATGTTGAAGGCGCCTGAAGTCGCCGCCATGTGCATGCGGCTCAAAAGTCTGCCGGTGGTAACGCGCGACGCCGGGATATCCTCTTCCACGAAGGCGTCGTCCACCCAGATCATCTTCGCGCCGGCGACATGGGTGCGGCGGAAGAAGTCGATGTCCTCGCTGCCGAAGGTCAGGCGCTCGTCGAAACGCAGGCCCAGCCCGTTTTTTGAGATGATCCGGGCACTCAAAAGAATGTTGTTGGTCGGCGCCTCGGTGATCACCGTGCCTGTGGGGCGAGACTTCAGGAGCTGGGATTTCCACCAGTGCGGCGCGGGCTTTTCATAAATCCGCCGCACGGGCCCGTTCGCGACCTCGGCTTGGTGCTGTGTGCAGGCCGCCAGAAGCTTTTCGATCCAGTCCGGTTCGGCGCGCTCGTCGTCGTCGATCAGTGCGACCCAGTCCGGAACGTGCTCCAGCGCCGCCTCAAGAGCGGTATTGCGCGCAAAGGGAATGCCCTTCCGGCTTTCATGATGGAAGAACACCGGCAGCGAGAGCCGGGCTTTCAGGTCATCGGCGGCCTTGCCCGTGAAATGCGGCTGCGGATCGTTTTCGACAACGACGATGGACAGCTCGGCTTTCTCCGGCTGGATCAGATTGTCGAGGCTTTCAAGGCAGGCCTGCAGCATTTTCGGCCGTTGCGCCGTGCAAACGGCAATGACCAGTTTCTGGGTCATCAAGGGGTCTCTGTCTCTTCATTCTGCTGCGGGTCGGATCCCGAACGGTTTGGCGCAAGACCGGCGCGCTGTCAAAGGGTTTCGCCGAAAGGGGCCTTTCCACGGTATGGCAGCCGCGCTACGGTCCACGTCTCACCCTTTAAAGGTCTGTGCAAGCAGCCGTGTTCTGGGAGGAAACACATGAAGGGAATGATGATGCACCGTCCGCTGAAAATCGCGGACCTGATCACGTTCGCGGCAGAAAAATATCCTTCGGGCGAAATCGTCTCCGTGCGCACGGAAGGCGATATCCACCGCACGACATACCGGCAGACGGCCAGGCGCATCGCACGTCTCGCGCACGGGCTGAAGGCGCTTGGCGTAAAGGAAGGTGACAGGATCGCAACGCTTGCCTGGAACGGCTACCGGCATTTTGAACTCTACTACGCGATCTCCGGTGTTGGCGCGATCTGCCATACGATCAACCCCCGCCTGTCGGCGGCGGAGATGACGTATATCGTCAATCACGCCGGGGACAGCCTGCTTTTCTGCGATCTCACCTTCGTTCCGCTTCTGGAAAAACTGCGCCCGCAGCTGCCGGACGAACTACGCATCATCATCATGGCCGATCCAGACCATATGCCCGAGACTTCTCTGAAAGACGCGTCGTGCTATGAAAAACTGCTGCAAGGCCAACCGGAGGAGATCGACTGGCCGGATCTGCCGGAAGATCAGGCGGCGGGGCTTTGCTACACCTCCGGCACGACCGGCCCTCCCAAGGGCACGCTCTATTCGCACCGCTCGACGGTGCTGCATGCCCTAAGCATGTGCGTGACCATTCCCGATGCACTTCGAGAAGGCAGGCGGATCCTGCCCGTGGTGCCGCTGTTTCATGTCAACGCCTGGGGCTTGCCTTACGGCGCGCCGCTTTCGGGCGCCAGCCTGATCTTTCCGGGCGGGGCGCTGGACGGTAAAAGCCTGTTCGAGCTGATGGACAGCGAGAAAGTCTATTCCGCCTGGGGCGTGCCGACGGTGTGGATCGGACTGATGGCGGAAATCAACCGGCGCGGCCGGCTGCCGGAAGGTTTCGGCGACGTCGTCATCGGCGGCTCAGCCGCGCCGCGCTCGCTGATCGAGGCTTTCGAGACGAAGGGGGTCAATGTCTGCCATGCGTGGGGCATGACCGAGATGAGCCCGCTCGGCACCCAGTGCAACCTCTCGCCGGAGCTTGCCGGTCTTCCCCTTGAACAGCGCATTGACCGCAAACAGTCGCAGGGCCGGCGGGTATTCGGCGTCGAGATGAAAATCGTCGACGACGCGGGTAACCGTCTCGCGCATGACGGCAACACACCCGGGCATCTCCATGTGCGCGGCAACATGATCACATCCGGCTATTACGAAAACCCGGAAGCGTCGAAGGCGGCCTTTGACGACGAAGGCTGGTTCTGCACCGGGGATATCGCGTCCATCGATCCCGATGGCTTCCTGATGATCACCGACCGGTCCAAGGACCTGATCAAATCGGGTGGGGAATGGATCAGTTCGCTGGCTCTGGAAAACATCGTCATGTCCCATCGCGGTGTCGCCAATTGCGCCGTTATTGCCGTGCCCGACGCCAAATGGGATGAGCGCCCGTTGCTGGTCGTTCAGGCGAGGGACGGCGGAGAACCGCCGAAGGAAGACCTCCTGAAACTGCTGGCGGAGCACGTCGCCAAGTGGCAATTGCCGGATGACGTCGTCTATGTGGAAGCGCTGCCGCTGACGGCGACCGGCAAGGTGTCCAAACTCACCTTGAGAAAAGAATTTACAGGGACGCCCGCATGACAACACGCAGCATGACGCCGGACAATCTGTTCGGCCTTTCGGGCAAGACCGCGCTGGTGACCGGCGGGGCGACAGGTATCGGCAGAATGGCCGCCGAGGGCCTTGTGGCCGCGGGTGCCCGGGTCCTGATCTGCAGCCGCAAGGAAGACGCCTGCAAAACCGCCGCGGAAGAGCTGAATGCCCTCGGTCATGACGGAAAAGCGGAAGGCTTCGGCGCCGATGTCGCCAGCGAAGAGGGAATCGCCGCGCTGGTCGAGGGTGTCGGTGCCCGCTGTGACCGCCTCGACATTCTGATGAACAATGCCGGGACCAGTTGGGGCATGCCTCTAGGAAAATTTCCTTATGCCGCCTGGGACCGGGTGATGCGTGTCAACGTCACCGGGCTTTTCCAGCTGACGCAGGATCTTTTGCCTCTGCTCGAACGGGCGGCAAGCGATGACGATCCCGCAAGGGTGGTCAATGTCGGCTCGGTAATGGGCGAAACGCCGCACGGTGACAGGGCCTACAGCTATGCAGCCTCCAAGGCCGCCGTGCATCATCTCACCAGGATACTCGCCGGGGAGCTCGCGCAAAGACGCATCACGGTCAATGCGCTGGCCCCCGGGCCCTTCGTCAGCAAGATGACCGCCTTCGCCACCGCGGATGAGGAAGTCCGCTCCCGGGTCGGAGCACAGGTGCCGCTTGGCCGTGTCGGCCGCCCGGAAGATATCGCCGCCGCGCTGCAGTTTCTGTGCGGACGCGGCGGCGCCTATGTCACCGGCGCGATCCTGCCTCTCAGTGGCGGGATCAATGTCGAAACGGGGCCGGACCTGTTCCAGGAAGCCTATGAGTGAGCGCACAGGCCGCAATCCGGGTGCCGGTGCGGTGTGAAAACTGTGCCCGCCGGGATCCGGCGGATGCGTTGAAGATATTTTTGAAGGGACAAGCACTTGGGAGAAAACATGGATCTGGGTATTTCGGACAGGGTGCGCCCGCTTGTCGAAAAGGTCCGGAAAATGGTCGAGACCGAGATCGCACCGCTGGACGTCGAATTTCACCATGAGGTGGGCCGTCATCCCTCCGGGGACCGCTTCCAACTGACAGACCGGCAACTGGAAATTCTCGATGGGCTGAAAGCAAAGGCCAGGGAACGCGGCCTGTGGAATTTCTGGCTGACAGGCAGCGAACATGGCTACGGACTGACAACCGTCGAATACGCCTATCTTGCGGAAGAAATGGGCAAGGTCGGCATCGCGGCGGAGGTTTTCAACTGCAACGCGCCGGACACCGGCAACATGGAAGTGCTGGAACGCTACGGCACCGCGGCCCACAAGGAACGCTGGTTGAAGCCTCTGCTGGAGGGGGAGATCCGCTCCGCCTATCTGATGACCGAACCCGACGTTGCCTCGTCCGATGCCACGAATATTTCCCTGACTGCGGTCAGGGACGGTGAAGACTGGGTTCTGAACGGCGAGAAATGGTGGTCGAGCGGGGCGGGCGACCCGCGCTGCAAGCTCTATATCGTCATGGCTCTGACGGATCCGCAGGCGCACAAGCACAGCCGTCATTCCATGTTTCTGCTTCCGGCGGGCACGGAGGGGATAGAGGTTCTGCGGCCGATGCAGGTCTTCGGGTCGGACGATGCCCCGCACGGCCACATGCATATCCGCTTCACCGATGTTCGCGTGCCGCAGGAAGATCTGGTCCTGGGCGAGGGCCGGGGCTTTGAAGTGGCGCAGGGACGGCTTGGCCCCGGCCGCATCCACCATTGCATGCGCGCCATCGGCCAGGCGGAAAAGGCGCTTGAGATCCTGTGTGCGCGGGCATTGAGCCGGGAAGCCTTCGGAAGGAAGCTTGCCGAGCTGGGGGGCAATTACGACATTATTGCCAATGCGCGTATGGAAATCGAGATGGCCCGGTTGCTGTGCCTGAAGGCCGCCTGGGTGATGGACACGCAGGGAACCCGCGCGGCCCAGCCCTGGATCAGCCAGATCAAGGTGGTGGCTCCGCTGATGGCGTTGAAAATCGTTGACGAGGCGATGCAGCTTCACGGTGCCGGCGGCATCAGCCAGGACTTTCCGTTGGCCTCCATGTGGACGAATTTGCGCACGCTCCGTTTTGTCGATGGCCCGGATGCGGTGCACCGCCGCCAGGTGGCCCGCATGGAGCTGCGCAAATATGCAAATACCGGGACCTGACCATGACAGCAGGCGCGGTGGATCCGGACCTTGAGGCTCTCGATATCTGGCTAGAAGGGCACTTGCCCGGGTTCCGTGGCCCACTGCGGGCGGAAAAGTTCAACCGAGGCCAGTCCAATCCGACCTACAGGCTGCATGCGGCATCCGGCGACTATGTCCTGCGCCGCAAGCCGCCCGGCGTGCTGCTGAAGTCCGCCCACGCTGTCGATCGGGAATTCCGGGTGCAAAAGGCTCTTGCCGGGTCCGACGTTCCTGTTGCCCGCATGCATGTCCTGTGCGAGGACGAAAGCGTCATCGGCTCCGCCTTTTACGTGATGGGCCTGGTTCGGGGACGCAACTTCGACGATCCGCGTCTGCCGGATATCGGTCTTGAGATGCGGGCAGCTATCTATGAGGAGATGAACCGCGTTCTGGCGGCCATTCACAGCGTCGATCTGCGGGCACGTGGCCTGTCGGATTTCGGACCTTCGGGCAACTATTACCGACGGCAGATCGACCGTTGGACCAAACAGTACCGGGCGAGCGAAACCGGAGAGATTGCGGCCATGGACGAATTGATCGCCTGGCTGGATGCCAATGTTCCGGAGGAGGATGGCATGCGGACCCTGGTTCACGGCGATTACCGCATCGACAATCTGCTCTTTGCCGAAGATGGCCCGGCCTGTGTTGCCGTTCTCGACTGGGAACTTTCAACCATCGGCCACCCCTTCGCCGATCTCGCAGCGCTGATCATGCAGTGGCGTCTCCCGCCCGGTACGGAAGGACGCGGCCTCGCCGGGGTCGACCGGAAAGCGCTGGGCCTGCCGGAGGACGAAGCCTTCATCGGCAGCTACTGCGCCCGCACAGGACTTCCCGGTATTCCGGATTTCGGGTTCTATCTCGCCTTCTGTTTCTTCCGCATGGGCGCGATCCTCCAGGGGGTCGGAAAGCGCGCACTCGACGGCAATGCCTCCAATCCGGAGCAGGGCCTTCGCCTCGCGGCCGCCGTTCCGCGCTATGCAGCGGGCGGGCTGGAAGCTGCCAAAAAGGTATAGCCGCGGGCATGTTTTGGGAACAGCCGGGAAGGAATTTGAGGCTGTCACCCCCTGTCGTTCATATCCGCGAAGCTCTCCCCGATTTCGGCCATCTTGCGAAGCAATTCCGGGACGCGCCAGTAGTAGGAATCCTCTGCTGCATAGGCCTCGATCCGGCGCACAAGTTCACTGGCGCCGATAAGGTCGGCCGCATGCATCGGTCCGCCGCGGAAGCGCGGGAAGCCGTAGCCGAAGAGGAACACCGCGTCGATATCGATAGGCCTCAGAGCGATGCCTTCTTCCAGAACGCGAGCCGCCTCCAGGATCATGGCGGTCATGAAATGGCTGACGATCTCGTCGGAGGTAAAACCGCGCGGCGCGATCCCGGCCCTGGCGCGTTCCTCGCCGATAATCTCGAGCGCGGCCGGGTTGGGGCGATTGCCTTCCGCGTCGTAGATATAGAACCCCTGGCCGCTCTTGCGGCCGAACCAGCCGTTTTCGCACAGCCGGTCGGCAATCGGGATGTAGCGCTCCTCAGCCGGGCGCGTGGCCGCGCGGCGCTTGTTGGCGGCCCAGCTGATGTCGAGACCGGCAAGATCGGCCACCTGATAAGGGCCCATGGCAAAGCCGAAACCGCTCATCGCCCGGTCGATCTCTTCCGGCGATGCGCCGTCCATCATCATGTAGTCGGCGGACTTCTTGTAGAAGGTCATGATGCGGTTGCCGATGAAGCCGTCGCAGACGCCGGAGCGCACGGCGATCTTCCTCAGGGTCTTGGCAAGCGCAAAGCCCGTCGCGACCGTCTCCATGCCGGTCTTCTTCGCTACGACAACTTCCAGAAGCCGCATTACATGGGCGGGGGAAAAGAAATGCAGGCCGATGACGTCTTCCGGACGGTTCGTCATCGCCGCGATCTCGTTGATATCGAGATAGGATGTGTTGGATGCCAGCACGGCTCCGGGTTTGGTGACCCTGTCGAGGGTTTCGAAGATCTCGCGTTTGACGCTCATGTCCTCGAACACCGCCTCGATGATCAGGTCTGCCTGTGACAGGGCGGCAAGATCGGTGGAAGTCACGAGTTTCGACGCTAGGATTGCCTCCCGTCCTTCCGGCGAGAGTTTTCCGCGCTTCACGGCGCCATCCAGATTGCTGCCTATGGCAGCCGTACCGCGATCCAGTCCTGCCTGATCCCGTTCGCTCAAGGTGACCGGAAAACCGGCCAGCAGTGCCGCCGTCGCGATGCCGGAACCCATGGTTCCTCCCCCGATCACGCCGATGGACGCGATGTCCCTGGGCTCCGCGGCTACTTCCGGAATCTTGGCGACGGCCCGTTCGGCGAAAAACGCATGGATCAGGCCCGCGCGCTGGGGGCTATCCATACACGCGTTGTAAAGACGGCGTTCTTCCTTCAGACCCTTGGCGATGGGCAGTTTGCTCGCCTCGACGGCGTCCACGCATTTGTGCGGCGAATAAAGGAGGGGCTGGGATTTTGCGAGCTTTTCCCGCATCGCCTGGAGCGCGGCATCGTCCGGCTCCACGGTCAGGTCCCCGGTCTTGCGCAACGTAAGCTTGCCGTCGATCAGGTCCTGTGCCGCCTGCAGCGCGGCCTCGCGCGGGTCACCCTCGCTCAGCCCGTCGACGAGGCCCCATTTCAGGGCATCCTGCGCGCTGATCTGCTTGCCGCTGGTGATCATGTCGAGAGACGCGGGGATGCCCGCCAGCCGCGGTGCCCGCTGGGTTCCGCCGGCGCCGGGCAGAATGCCGAGCGTTACTTCCGGAAAGCCGACTTTCGTGCCTTTTAGGGCCACACGGGCGTGGCAGGAAAGCGCGACCTCGAAACCGCCGCCAAGTGTCGTGCCATGCAGGACGCAGGCAATGGGTTTGCAAGAGTTTTCCAGAAAGTTGCAGACTTCCGGTAGCCACGGGTCAAGAGGCGGTTTGCCGAATTCCCTGATGTCGGCCCCGGCAATGAATGTCCGGCCCTTCGCGTAGAGCCCGATGGCCGCGATGTCCGTGTCGTCCTGCAGGCGTTCGACCGCTTCGCACAGGCCCGTACGCAGGGCATGAGAAGCGGCATTCACCGGCGGATTGTCAAGCGCAATGAGCGCGACCGGCCCGCGCCGTTCAATGGACACGACTTCGTTGACAGCGATCTCGCCAGCTTCAGGAACGGCTTCAGGAATTGTCTGCATGTAGGTCTCCCAGGACCGCTTCGCACGAGCGGTTGCGCTGTCGAGTGTCATTTCCGAACCGGACTTGTCAAGCGGACCTGCCGTCGTGATTTCGTCCTGGAGGTTGCGCCATCAGCGAGCAGGAGGTGATTTGGGAGAAAAACTGCACCGGTCGGGTTTCAGGTCGATGAGCGGTGTCCCGTTCAGGCAATCGAGGCCGCGAACGATCAGGTTCGCTCCTTCGATCGAGACCAGTCTGGCGATGACGGTTCCGATGGGGTTCGGTCGCACGGGAGAGCGCAGGGCGAAGGTGCCGGAGGTCCCTTCGCTATGACCGGGATTCTGGATCACCAGATCACGCCGGGACTTGTCGAGCCAGTAGAGCACTTCGATGCGCTCGAATTTTTCGATGCCCTTGAGCGCCTGGTCCCAGGGCTCGAATATCTCGATCCGGCATTCCGGCCCGTCGATCTTGCCTTGATGCGGGCAGTCTTTCCTGTCGTTCCAGGGTGTGTGAATTCGACCGATGAATTGCAGCCGGGCATCGTCGGGAACCGGACCCGACACGGAAATCTCATGCGGACGGATATCGCTCATCCTTGTTGATCCTGTGATTGTTGGTCGCCTGACTATACGCCGGCGGTCCGCCTTGGCCAGAAACTGTTTCTTTTCAGGCCGGTGCCCGGCCAGGTGCCGACAGACGTTTCGTTGCATAAAAGCGACGTTCCGGAATTGTTTTGTGACGATTCCGGACAACTGTAAAAAGAAATCATGGGCCATGCTCTTCATGTAGTTCGCCGATGTGCGGGGTTCTCCGGGACCCTGCTCATGGACGACACCAGAAAAAAGGTGCAGACGCATCTGGTTCGATCAACCTGACTGCTTTCACCTGAAAGCTGGTTGATTTAGGGATACTTTCGTCCGGGTAAAGTTATTTCTTTCTCCGGAGGGCTTTCTCTTGAGTAGAAATCTCGCCAGACAGCAGCGCTGCAAAATATTAATTCGCCCCCTGACCAAAAAATATTCATTTTTTTTCAATGCCCCCTTTCAATGCGGCGGCATTTTTGTTTTTCTATGTGAGTTCGTGTCACTCGATAGCTCCAAGGGGACGATCGTCACCTGAGTGTTATTGGTTGCGCTTCTAATAATAATGAATGAAACCGGACTTGGGGACAAAATGGCGAACACACGGGGCGCTGCTGTTAAGTATGACGGCGTTCAAAAGAGCTATGACGGGGAAACCCTTGTCGTAAAGAACCTCAATCTCGACATCCCACCTGGCGAATTCCTGACAATGCTCGGGCCGTCGGGATCCGGAAAAACCACCTGCCTGATGATGCTGGCGGGTTTTGAACCGGCGACCCATGGAGAGATTTTTCTCAATGATCGACCGATCAACAACGTGCCGCCGCACAAGCGCGGCATCGGCATGGTGTTTCAGAACTACGCCCTTTTTCCGCATATGACGGTGGCCGAAAATCTGGCGTTTCCGCTTCAGGTTCGCGGCGTCGGCAAGGCCGAGCAGAGCGAGAAGGTGCAGCGGGCGCTGGAAATGGTCGAACTCGGCGCATTCGGCAACCGCCGTCCGGCGCAATTGTCCGGCGGACAGCAGCAGCGCGTCGCCGTGGCCCGCGCTTTGGTTTTCGATCCGGAACTCGTACTGATGGACGAGCCGCTGGGAGCGCTCGACAAGCAGCTGCGCGAGCAGATGCAGTATGAAATCAAGCACATTCACGAGAATCTCGGCGTTACGGTGGTCTATGTCACCCATGACCAAACCGAGGCTCTGACCATGTCCGACCGGGTGGCCGTATTCAATGACGGCATCATCCAGCAGCTGTCGACGCCGGACGACCTTTACGAAGACCCCCAGAACTCGTTCGTCGCCCAGTTCATCGGCGAGAACAACAAGCTGAGCGGCAAAGTGATCGGCGTTCAGGGGGAGGAGTGCCTCGTTGAACTCGACGACGGCACCCAGCTCAAGGCGGACAGGGTCAACGTGTCGGATGTCGGCGACAAGACGACCGTGTCGCTGCGGCCGGAACGAGTCGAATTCGACACCAATACTTCGATGGACAATCTGGTGAACGGCCAGATTGAGGAACTCATTTATCTCGGCGACCATATTCGCGTTCGTATGAATGTGGCCGGCAATAGTGAGTTCATCGTCAAGGTTCGCAACCGCGGAGAGAAGCGCAAGCTGAATGTCGGCGAGACAGTCCAGGTGGGCTGGGCGCTGAACGACTGCAAGGCACTCGACGCTGTTGTCTGAAATCGCCCGGCGGCCGGGGTCCGGCCGTCAGCGACCAAAACGGAAGAGCATCCGTTAAAATCCTAAAAGAGGGAGCTAGAATCCATGAAGCTCAAAACCGTAGTTCTTGCAGGCACCGCACTGGCATTTGCCGGTAGCGCCGCCGTTGCTGAAGATATGACCCTGGTCTCCTGGGGTGGCGCTTATCAGGCGTCCCAGAAGGCCGCCTACGCGGATCCTTATGTCGCGGACCATCCGGACGTGACCATTATCTGGGACGAGTCCTCCGCTGAAGCCGTTGCGAAACTGCGCGCAATGAACGAAGCCGGTAACGTCACCTGGGACCTGGTTGACGTTGTTGCCTCCGACGCCATTCGTCTGTGCGACGAAGGCCTGGCCATGGAAATCGATCCGGACGTCGACCTTGCTGCCGCTCCGGACGGCACTTCCGCGGCTGACGATTTCGGCGACCTGCTGGTCTCCGAGTGCTTCATCCCGCAGATCGTCTACTCCACCACCTTCGGCTACCGCTCCGACGTTGCGGACTGGGGTGGCAAGGAGCCGGACGACATTTGTGACGTGTTCGATCTGGAAGCATTCCCGGGCAAGCGCGCTCTGGAAAAGCGTCCGATCAACAACATGGAATGGGCGCTGCTGTGTGACGGCGTTGCGAAGGAAGACGTCTACGACGTTCTGGAGACCGAAGAAGGTCTTGACCGTGCCTTTGCCAAGCTCGACACCATCAAGGACAGCGTAGTCTGGTGGTCTGCGGGTGCGGAAACGCCGCAGCTTCTGGCTGACAGTGAAGTCGTCATCGGCTCCACCTACAACGGCCGCCTGTTTGCCCTGATCGAAGAGCAGAAGCAGCCGGTCAAGATGCTGTGGGATGCTCAGGTGTTCGACCTTGACGGCTGGATCATCCCGACCGGTCTTCCGGCAGAGCGCCTTGCCGCGGTGAAGGACTTCGTCAAATTCGCCACGGACACTCAGCGTCTGGCGGATCAGGCGAAGTACATCTCCTACGGCCCGGCCCGCAAGTCGTCCGCTCCGCTGGTCGGCAAGCACGCCGATCTCGGCATCGACATGGCTCCGCATATGCCGACCGATCCGAACAACGCCAAGAACACCTTCCTGTATAACTACGAATGGTGGGCGGATTACCGCGACGACATCGACGCCAAATTCCAGGCGTGGCTGTCCCAGTAAGCCTTTGCGGCTCCGGTCCGGGTGGGCATTGTCCCACCCGGATCTTCAAATTGATTTGCGGAAGACTGTTTCATGAGCGATACCACAGCCGGTCAGGTTCTCACCACCAAGGACGGGAAGCCTCTCAAGGCCGCCCTTGCAAGGGCGCTGCGCCGGGAAAAACTGCGTTCCCTGGCTCTGATCGCACCGTTGCTCATCTTTGTGCTGCTGACCTTTGTCGCGCCGATCTTGGACATGTTGTTCCGGTCCGTTGAAAACAGCATCGTCGAGGATACGCTTCCCAGGACCGTGGTCGCCCTGCGTGTATGGGACCCGAAGTCCGGTGAGGTGCCTGACGAAGAAGTCTTCGCCGCTCTTTACGGGGATCTGCTGGTCGCCGTCGAGGAAAAGAAACATACCCGCCTCGGTTCCCGGCTGAACTATGAGGAAAGCGGTATTTCCAGTCTGTTCCGCAAGACCGGACGGCGCGTCAACCGCATGGACGAGGCCGCCCCGTTCAAGGAACAGTTTATTGACGCTGACGACAAGTGGGGCGACGTCGGCACCTGGCAGGTACTGAGGCAATTCGCGCCTCCATATACCGACGGGTACTTCCTGAGTGCCTTCGACGCGCAGAGGACGTCCGATGGTATCGAGATGAAGCCGGAGGACGAGCGGATCTATATGCTCCTGTTCGGCAGAACCTTGTTCCTGTCGATCGTGATCACCGTTTCCTGTCTGCTGCTCGGCTATCCGATCGCATTTCTGCTCGCGGCTTTGCCGCTGCGCACCTCGAATCTTCTGATGATCCTCGTGCTGCTGCCCTTCTGGACCAGTCTCCTGGTCCGAACGTCCGCGTGGAAAGTGCTTTTGCAGCAACAAGGGGTGATCAACGACTTCCTGGTCTGGACAGGTCTGATCAGTGACGCGAGCCGTCTGGTGATGATCAACAACCAGACCGGCACAATCATAGCCATGACGCATATTCTTCTGCCCTTCATGATCCTGCCGCTCTATTCGGTGATGAAAACCATCTCGCCTACGTATGTGCGTGCTGCGAAGAGCCTTGGCGCCAATGACTGGACGGCGTTCTGGCGGGTCTATTTCCCGCAATCCGTTCCGGGGATCGGCGCGGGCGCGGTGCTCGTCTTCATCCTGTCGATCGGCTACTACATCACGCCGGAACTTGTTGGCGGCACATCGGGCATCTTCATCTCGAACCGGATCGCCTATCACATATCCTCGTCACTGAACTGGGGACTGGCAGCTGCTCTGGGTACACTGCTCCTTGTCGCCGTGATGGTTCTTTTTGTTGTCTACGACAAGATCGTCGGCATCGATAACGTGAAACTGGGCTAGGGCACGATTATGAGCGCACTTCCCCCCTATGCGTCCCCCTTGCAGCGGACCTGGTACTACTCCTTCCGGGTGATCTGCGGACTGATCTTCTTCTTTCTGATCTTTCCGATCCTGGTGATCCTGCCGCTCAGCTTCAATGCGCAGGATTTTTTCACCTTCACCAAGGAAATGCTGGCGCTTAACCCGGACGGCTATTCCTTCAAGCACTATGAGGACTTCTTCACCAACCCGGACTGGCAGCAGGCCCTGACCAACTCGGTGATGATCGCGCCCGTGGCGACCCTGCTGGCCACGTCCTTCGGTACCGTCGCCGCTGTTGGCCTGTCCCAGTCGCATGTGCCCTACAAGCCGGCGATCATGGCCGTGCTGATCTCGCCGATGATCGTGCCTCTGATCATTTCCGCCGCGGGCATGTATTTCTTCTATTCGCGCATCGGATTGCAGGGCACTTACTGGGGCGTTGTGCTGGCCCATGCCGCGCTTGGCACACCCTTCGTGATCATCACGGTGACGGCGACGCTGGTCGGCTTCGACCGGTCCCTTGTGCGGGCCTCGGCAAGTCTCGGCGCCAACCCGGTCACCACCTTCTTCAAGGTGCAGATGCCGCTGATCGTCCCCGGTGTCGTGTCCGGCGCCCTGTTCGCCTTCATAACGTCCTTCGACGAAGTGGTGGTGGTCCTGTTTCTGGGCTCAGCCGGACAGAAAACCCTGCCCTGGCAGATGTTCACCGGCTTGCGCGAACAGATTTCTCCAACCATCCTTGCCGTGGCTTCGCTGATGGTTGCGATTTCGATCATTCTTCTGACGGTGCTGGAAATGCTGCGGCGCAGGTCGGAACGGCTGAGGGGACTTTCGCCGGGCTGACCCGGTAAGGAGCCGCGACCGGCTCCGCTGCATTCCACAGGAGCCGGTGGCGGAACGCCAGCCACCGGGGGACGGGTCCGAAGGACTTTCCCGGCAGCAGACAATCTGATTACGGGCCTGGCGGGCCGGCTTCTTTTTCGGAAGCCGGCCCGTTTTGCGTTTCAGGCCCAAAACCAGAACCGGCAACACGAACGGCAGGCCGGGACGCGAACCGGAAGGAAAAAGGAGAACTTCCATGAGTGACGATATGATCCGCATCTACGAGATGAACAATGGCGAAAAGGCCTTTTCACCTTTCTCGCCCCCGGAGATGGACCGCCGGCAGACGGGGCTGAGAAAGATCATGGCGGAGCGGCGGATAGACGCCTGCCTTTTCACCTCCTATCACAACATCTGCTATTACTCCGGCTTCCTTTATTGCTACTTCGGCCGCAAATACGGCTTCCTCGTTACGCAGGAAAACGCGACCACCATTGCTGCCGGCATCGACGGCGGCCAGCCCTGGCGCCGGACACATGGCGATACGGTCATCTATACGGATTGGCGGCGCGACAATTATTTCCATGCCATCCAGTCGCTGCTGGCGATGCCGAACCCGTCGGTCAAGCGGATCGGTATCGAGCTCGATCATGTTTCTCTCGATCTCCTGAAGCAGCTTGAAGCCGCGCTGCCGGGTGTTGAGCTGGTGGATATCGCCGCGGACGCCATGGCGCAGCGCACGATCAAGAGCGCGGAGGAGCATGTGCTGATCCGCGAAGGCGCCCGGATCTGCGATGCCGGAGGAGCCGCGCTTGTGGAGGCGGTCGCGGCCGGCGTACCCGAGCATGAAGTGGCGATGGCCTCCACCAACGCCATGATCCGCGAGATCGCCGGATCGTTCCCCTTTGTGGAGCTGATGGACACCTGGACCTGGTTCCAGTCGGGCATCAACACGGACGGAGCGCACAACCCGGTCACCAACAAGCTGGTCGCCACAGGCGACATCCTCAGCCTCAACTGCTTTCCGATGATCTTCGGCTATTACACCGCGCTGGAACGCACGCTCTTTTGCGACTACGTCCCCGACGCGCATCTGCGGCTCTGGGAAGTCAATTGCCATGTGCATCGTGAGGGTCTGAAGCTGATCCGGCCGGGCGCCCGGTGCCGCGATATCGCGGCCGAACTCAACGAAATCTACCGGAGCCACGACCTGCTCAAATACCGCAGCTTCGGCTACGGACACTCCTTCGGCGTGCTCAGCCACTACTACGGCCGCGAGGCCTCGGTGGAGCTGCGCGAGGATGTCGACACTGTGCTGGAACCGGGCATGGTGGTTTCCATGGAACCGATGATCATGGTGCCGGAAGGCCAGGCGGGCGCTGGCGGTTACCGCGAACACGACATTCTGATCGTGACGGAAACCGGCGCTGAAAACATAACCGGTTTTCCGTTCGGGCCGGAGAACAATATCGTCGGCTAGAGCGTATCGCGTTTAAGGTGTGATGGCGCAAACCGGCTTGCTGCAAAGGTATGGCGCTCGGAACCCTGCGGCACACAGGACATGCGCCGCTAATTTGTGTTCGATAAATGCCGGAACAGGAAGCGCGTCTCTGACCTGTCCGATCCGGGCCTGAAAGGGCAAGTCGAAGATGAAATTCTGCTCTCGTGCCGGTTTTTAAAGAAATCGGCACGAGCGTTGCTGTTGATAAATCCTTGGAAATAAGCGACACCGTATTGTTAAATAAACTAATTATCGATGACACGTATGATAACGGCTGAATTTCCAGGTTCATCGTAAAACGGTATCTCACCGCGCCGGGGAACGATGGACTGCGCCAACGGGGGAATAGAAATGCCTGCACCTTCTGAAGTCTCGTTGCCGGGCTCGGATTTGCCGCAGATGCTTCAGATGGATTTGGATATCGGGGATTTCTGCTCGAACTGGGCGCATTGCGATCTTTTCTCGGCATATCTGGCCCGCATGGTCAGTCACAACCGGCTCGATTCACTCCTGTTTTCCAATCTTTATTCCTCGGCGCTGAACGAGTTGCTGGAAACCGTTTTCAGGGTTCACGGCAACTCGGGCAAGCTGGAATGCTCGGTCCGGCGGCAGGGTGGCCTGGACCGGATCGAACTGGTTTTTCCGGCGGACGAAGATACTTTCGCGGTTTACCGGGAAGCGATCGACAAGCTGTCCGGCAAGGATGCGGAAAAGCTGTATCTGGAAGCGTTGTTTACCGAGGACGAACCGGACGCAAGTCTCGGACTTCTGGAACTCGGCGTTGACTACGGCGCCAGGCTCGCCATCGACCGGGCCGGTGACGGTCGGATGTGTTTGGTTGCCGAACTCACGCTTGAGGACGAAAACGAATGATTGCGGAAAATTCCACCCAGTCGTTTCAGTGGACCTATAACGAAAACGATCAGGAGTTCGCCCTGCACGGCAGTCTCCGCCCGCAGAAGGCGGAAGAGCTGAGCAAATGCATTTCGGCGCTCGATCAGTCTGTCTCCAACGTGAGCGGCAAATTCTACGTGAATGTCCGCCGTCTGGTCCGGATGAACAATGTCGCCTTTCATGCCATCGCCGGCAAGATTCTGGATCTGGTGCGCGGTCGCAGCGATCTGGACGTGCATGTGACCACGTCGAGCGTGGTCGGTTGGGCAACGCGGAAATTCGCGGTGCTTGAAACCATGTCTGAAAAGATCACGGTGAGCGAATACGACAGCGAGTTCTATCCGGGTCAATCCTTTGTCGAGGACAGCGAGTTCATCCACGTCCTGCGCACCCAGACGAAACTGACTTGGAAGCACGAAAAGGACCTGCTGCGAGAGCACGGCCTGAAGCCGGGCATGCAGGTCGCCGACATCTGCTGCGGGATCGGCGATTTCGCGGTTCTGCTGCAAAAGGAGTTCAGCCCGGATCGGCTGGTCGCGCTGGACCATTCCAAATCGAGCCTCGATTATGCGCGTCAGGTGGCGGCGGACTTCGGCATCAAGGGGATCGACTATGTTTTCGGCGATGCGGCCGACATGCTGCTGGAGGACGATCAGTTCGATTTCGTGACCTGCAGACATTCCCTCCAGGTGTTCGACCGCCCCGAACTGATCCTCAAGGAACTTTTCCGCATCTGCAAACCGGGTGGCCGGATCTACGTCACCAACGAGAAGAACTCCCACTGCCTGGGCGAGCCGCGCGGTGAGTCGATCCAGTGGACCTACAACGAGGTCGCCAAGCTCTGGCATCATTTCGACATGGACATCGAAATCGGTCCGAAAAGCCGGCGACTGTTGCTTGAGGGCGGGTTCGAGGATGTGACAATCGGGTCCTTCATGGTCACCAGCACGGATGGGGATCCCCAGGGTTTCGCCGATATCATTGCGTCGTGGAAGAACCTCTTTGCCGGCAAGATGGCAAGCGAACGCGGGGACGATGCGGCTTTTGTCGAGCGTTTCGCGAAGGGGTTCGACGATCACATCTTCGCGGCGCTGCATCCCAAGGGGTATGCCGGATGGCCGATCTGGGTGGCTTCGGGGCGCAAACCGCTATGACGACACCGGCAACCACTTCGCCGAACGAAAGGCAGATTGGCCGCTTTTCGTTGCGCAGCTTCCGCGCCAAATTCATGCTGGTCGTGGGCGTGGCGGTTCTGTTCGACCTCGCGCTTGCTGGCGGTATCGGCATCTGGAACGTCCAGCGGCTGTCCAGGGACGCCACCCAGCAGGTCGGTGACGGCCTCACCACGGCGACCGAGGAATACCTCGAGACCTATATCGATACGACGGCGTTCCGGGCGGATCTGCTGATCGAGCGGGTGCATTCGGAACTTGCGACGCTCGCCACCACCATGCAGACGTTGATCGATCATCCTGAAATCCAGGAAGCGGTCGGCGATACGGTGACCGGCAGCCCGGATTTTTCCTCGCCCCTGGCTTATGACGCCAACGGTGGCTGGGCTCAAAACGGAGCCGGCGTGCCATCCGCCGTCAGCGTCTGGGGATACCTGCTCGACGAAAACAGGCAACCGGTGCCCAAGGCCGCCGAAGAGCTGAAAAAGAGCGCTTTCCTCAGCCTTGTAGGCCCTTCGATGATGGCGACGGGCGCACCCAAGCTGCAGATCTATTATGTCGGCCCGAAAGACGCCTCGATCATGCGGGCGACACCTTATTCTGAACAGGCGCAGACCTTCGATCTGCTCTATCCGGGACACAACGAAGGCCCGAATTTCTGGGATTTCTTTTTCCCCGGCGTCTATGAAGGATGGCAGGCCTGGATCGAGGACCCGTCCTCGAAACCGGTGAACTCCAACATCGTCACCACGGCGCCCTATGTCGATGCGATCACCGGCGAGCTGATCGTCAGTTTCTTTCATCCGCTTTGGAGCAAGGACCGCAAGGACCTGGCCGGCATGGTGGCGGTCGACATCACTCTCGAACAGCTCACATCGCTGGTCGAGAGCCTTGAAATTTCCGCGACCGGCTTCGGCTTCCTGGCCATGTCCGATGGCAATGTGGTGGCGACCAACACCATAGGCGAGACGACGCTGGGCCTTGTGTCCACCGATGTCAGCGGACAGGGCGTTACCGGGGTCAATCGGAACCTCAAGGAGAGCAGCCAGGTTGCGATTGCCTCGCTTGAGCTCAACACCACCCACGAAACGGTTATCGAGCATATTTTCCTGGATCAGGGCGGGGAGGAAGTGCCCTATCTTCTCGTGCTCAAGCAGCTCAATCCCACCAACCTTTGGGACGGTGCGGGGATCACCGGTGAAACGATGACCCTCGGCTTCGTCGTATCGGAGCGGGAGATTTACCAGTCCCTGATCGACGCGACCGAAAATATCTCCGCGGCGACGGCGCGCATCCTGAACTATCAGATCATCGCCTTCTTCTTCAGCATCGTGGTTGTCTTCCTGGCTGTCTACGCGATTTCAGGCCGCATCACAAAAGGCCTGTCGCGGCTGGCGGATGCTGCCAGGGCTCTGCAGAACAAGGACTATTCCGTCCGTGTCGAGATTCCCACCCGCGACGAAGTCGCGGCGGTAGGGCTGGCGTTCAACCGCATGGCGGAAGAGATCAGCTATCACACCGAAAACCTGGAGAACCTGGTCGAGGAACGCACCAAGAAGCTCGAGACCGCGAACAGCGAGATTGTCGCGCTGAATGCGCGCTTGAAGTCAGAGAACAGCAGACTGGGCGCGGAGCTCGACGTCGCCAAGCGTATTCAGGAAATGGTGCTTCCGCGCCTCAGCGAGCTGGAAGTCATCCCGCAGATCGAGATCGCCGCCTTCATGGAGCCGGCGGACGAAGTCGGTGGAGACTATTACGACGTTCTGTTTGACGGCGAGCACATCAAGGTCGGCATAGGTGATGTGACCGGGCACGGACTGGAAAGTGGCGTCCTGATGCTGATGGTCCAGTCTGTCGCCCTGGCGCTTCAGGAAAAGGGTGACAAGGATCCCGTCGCCTTCCTCGATGTCCTGAACCGGGCGGTTTACAAGAACATCACAAGAACCCGCTCAGACAAGCATCTGACGCTCGCCTTTGTCGATTATCAGGAAGGTCAGGTGACCCTGTCCGGCCAGCATGAAGAAGTGCTGATCATCCGCGCGAACGGCGAGACGGAACGCATCGACACCATTGATCTCGGCTTCCCGGTCGGCCTTGAAGAGGACATCTCCCCCTTCGTCGCCACGCTGGACATGCCCTTCGGACCGGAGGATGTTCTCATCCTGCATACGGACGGCATCACCGAAGCGGAAAACGAAAAGGGCGAGATGTTCGGTCTCGACCGGCTCAGCGACAGTGCTCATGAAAACCGGTTGAAATCGGCAAAGGGTATTGCCGAAGCGATCATAATTGACGTCAAGTCGCATATCGGCGGGCACAAGGTATTCGATGACATCACACTTGTCGTACTGAAGCATAGGTAGGGTATGGTCGAGGATTACGGAAACACGGCTGCAGTCAACGGTGCCGACGCCAGGCGTTTTGACATCAAGTTGATGGCGGAGCCGCTGGAGCTGAGCTGGCATCATTGCGGTGTCACCTCCGATTTCATCGGTGAGTATTTCAGCCGCGCTTGTGACGGGAGCGTCGATCCCGTGGACGCCCGCCACAGCATCAGTTACATGATCAACGAGATCCTTGAAAACGCCATCAAGTTCCGCAAGGGCGGCAATATCGACATTACCGGCAGCCTGGAGGGCGGGACATTTGAAATCCTGATCCGGAACCTGATCGATGCGCACACGGCGGAAAGCTTCAAGGCGCACCTGGCAACACTGCTCAAGCGCGAGCCTGGCGAGCTGCTGCTGGAGCGCATTGAGGAGAATGCGCTCAATCCGGACTCGACCGGTTCGGGACTTGGAATCCTCACGCTCATGAGCGATTACGAAGCCAAATTGGGCTGGTCTTTCGCCTCCGGGCATGTAAGTGAAGGCGTTGAGTTGACGACTTACGCGTCTTTGCGACTTTCCTGATCGCTGAAATATTCCAAAGGAAGATACCACAATGGAAATCAGCACGAACGATTACCGCGTTTGGACTGAAGGTTCGACCATCCACTATGAAGGTACGATGCGGCTCTCCGGCACGGATGCCTATGCGCCGATCCTGGAAGCCATGAATTCCATTCTGGCCGCCAAGCCGGAACTTATCACGCTGGACCTGACCAGCCTGCAGTTTCTCAACAGCTCGGGCATCAACCTGCTTGCCAAATTCACGATCGAAATCAGGAAGCAGCCGGATGTCGGCGTCCGGGTTCTCGGATCGAAGTCGATCCCCTGGCAGTCGAAATCTCTCCGCAATCTTCAGCGTTTGCACCCCGCGCTGGAACTGACGATTTCCTGACCCCCATGCGGTCGGCTTCCTGAAGGTGGCCGGCTGAAGGGATCCGGATGAAATTCCGCCCGGAAAAAGCCTGTCGCGGATCGATCTTCTCCTGCGCGCAGTCCTTGATGCAGGCGTGGCGTGTCCTGTCGTCCGGCTGCGTCCCTGGCGCCGCTGATCTCCGCCCATCTTCCCGAAAGCTGGAGCGAGCCTGCCGGAACCGTATGGTGCCTGATCCAGACGTAGCGTCAGCGTCGAACCGGAATCGGGCGAACGGGCGCGCTGCTTGCAGATTTACACAACATGCACTTCCAGCGGTCCGAAGCCGTTGAAGCCGACCGAGGCATAGGTGGACGTATAGGCGCCGGTTCCCTCGATCAGGACGTCGTCGCCGATCTGCAAGTTGTGCGGGAGGCGGCAGGGCCTTTGTTCATAAAGCACATCGGCTGAATCGCAGGTTGGCCCCGCGAGAATATACGGAACCGTTGCCGTGTTTCCGTATCTGGTCTTCAGCGGGTAACGTATGGCCTCGCCCATGGTTTCCGCAAGTCCGCCGAACTTGCCGATGTCGAGATAAACCCATTGCAGCGGATCATCGGGGGACTTGGTGGAAATCAGCACGACTTCGGACTTTATCGTGCCCGCATTGCCGACAAGGCCGCGGCCCGGTTCGATCACCGTGTCGGGAATCGCGTTACCGAAATGGGTTCTCAGGGCGCGCTGGATTTCCCGGCCGTAGTCGCCCGGTCCGGGAACGTCGCTCAGATACCGTGCCGGAAAACCGCCGCCCAGATTGAGGCACCTGATCAGGATGCCCTCGCCGGCCAGCGTGTGGACCACCTTGGCAGCCTGCTCCAGGCCACGTTGCCAGGCGCGGGGATCGGTCTGCTGGGAGCCGACATGAAAGGACAGCCCGCAGGGATCGAGGCCGCGTTGCCGGGCAAGGCGCATGACGCCTGTCGCGACACTCGGATCGCAGCCGAATTTTCGCGACAGCGGCCACTCGGCGCCGGCCCCGTCGGACAACAACCGGCAGATCACCTGCGAACCGGGGGCCGAGCGGGCGATCTTTTCGACTTCCGCCGGGCAATCGACCGCGAATTGCCGGACACCCAGACGGTGCGCCTGGGCGATGTCGCGTTCCTTCTTTATGGTGTTGCCATAGGAAATGCTGCAAGTGGGAGCACCAGCCTCGAGCACCATTCTCGCCTCGGCAACGGAGGCGACATCGAAGGAGGCTCCCAGCCCGGCCAGCAGTTCAAGGATTTCCGGCGCGGGATTGGCTTTGACCGCATAATGGATCCTGGTTTGCGGCAGCGCGCGCTGCAGGGCGCGGTAGGTCTTCCGCACGATCTCCAGATCAACGACAAGGCATGGCCCGGCAGGGTCGCGGCAGTCCAGAAAATTGAGAATCTTTCTTGTGGTCATGCGGGTCTCCACCGGTTTGGAAGGCCTGTTGTCAGCCTGTGCGCGTCTCCCTCGTGTGGTCGGGCACCACTGCTGCAGCAGCAGTGGTGCCGGTAGCTTCTTTCCGGTCAGCGGTCGTTAAGATGATCGAAAAAGGTCGTGCCCCGATAGTCCTTGCGGAAGAGGCCAAGGTCGCTCAGGGCGGGGACGACCTGCTCCAGGAACAACTGCACCGACTCCACCGACCCACCCGGGAAGGCAACAAACCCGTCAATGGCGCCACCCGCCGCCCAGTCCTTGATCGCGGCCACCGCGTCGGCGGGCGTACCGACCACCAGCCAATGGGCGGAGCCGATGACTTCCGGCCGCCGAAGCAGATCCTCAAGGGTTGGCTCGTCCCGCTCGATCATGCGGCGCAACAGCTGGGAATGGGTCCGGCTGCGCACTTTTTCCGGCGGTGGAGGCAGATCCGAAGCAGTCACATTGCTGTCTGCCGGCCAGTCGGACAGGTCCAGTCCCGTCATCTCCAGCACCGTGGCAAAGGCCCGTTGACGGCTCATGCGCGCATTCGTCTCGGCGAAGAGTTCCTGCGCTTCGGCCTGTGTCGGAGCCAGGTAAAGACTCAACCCCGGCAGGACGCGGATGTCGTCCCCTTGCCGCCCCTGTGCCTCGGCGCGGCTGCGCAGGTCGGAGCGCAGGTCGATGGCCGCGGCCATGTCCGGCGTCGAGGCAAAGATTGCGTCGGCCACAGAGGAGGCGAAGGCGCGTCCGGCAGCCGATGCGCCCGCCTGCACCAGCGGGATCGGGGCCTTGTCGTAACGGGGCAGGTTCAACGGTCCCTTGACGCTGAAAAAAGCTCCCTGATGATCGACTGCCTTGACTCCGTCCGGGTTGGCAAATCGCCCACCGGCCTTGTCCAGTTTCAGGGCATCCTGCGGGAAACTCGCCCAGAGCCGGCGGACGACTTCGGTGAACTCGGCCGCCCTGGCATAGCGATCTTCAGGGCTCGGCATTTCGGTGAGACCGAAATTGCCGTTGCCGTCCAGTGCCGTGACGATATTCCAGCCCGCGCGGCCGTTGCTGAGCCAGTTCAGCGACTGGATCTGCCGGGCAACGATATAAGGCGGGAAGAAGGTCGTCGATGCGGTGGAGAGCAGTCCGATCTTCGAGGTCTCACGGGCAATGGAGGCCAGCAGCAGCGTCGGATCGAGGCTTGCGAACCCCGTCCCTGACGCCAGCAGGTCCGTGTTCAGAAAGAGCGAGTCCGGCAGGAAGGCAAAGTCGAGTTTCGCCCGCTCGGCGCGTTGTGCGATGTCGAGATAAAAGTCGCTGCCGTAAAGGCCTTCCACGCCGCTGTCCGGGCGCCGCCAGGCGTCGCCGCTGAGCCACGTCGGGGCGAGCGACATGCCGATATGCAATTTCTTCGAGGGGGTCATCTCATCCGCTCATGACTGGATTGAAAAACGAGTTGGGAGCTTGCTTTGGGTTTGCTGGTTCGTTTCGGATAGTATAAAGACTTCTGCAATGCAGAAGGTCAAGAGGTCGATTTTGCTCGAGACACGGCACGTAACCGCAGCTTATGGAAAACTGGAAGTGCTGAGCGACGTCTCCGTCCGTTTCCGGAAGGGACGGCTGACAGCGGTCGCCGGTCCAAACGGTTGCGGCAAGTCCAGCCTGCTGAAAGCCATCATGGGGTTTCTGCCTGTCAGTGGCGGCGAGATCGTTCTGGAAGGTGAACCGGTGGCGCGGATCGGCCGGAAAAAGCTTGCCCGCCGCATCGCCTATCTGCCGCAGGACTGTTTCTGCCCGGACTACATGACCCTTGGCGAACTGATCGAGTTGGCCGGCTATTCCCGCTACGCGCTGGTCGGCGGAC
Organism: Labrenzia sp. OB1; assembly: GCF_001624695.1. Lineage (GTDB taxonomy): Bacteria > Pseudomonadota > Alphaproteobacteria > Rhizobiales > Stappiaceae > Roseibium. The sequence goes on from NZ_JSEP01000004.1 coordinate 76,686, forward strand.
CTTCCGAGCGTGACCGCGCGCTCTACCGGCAGGTGCTCGAAACGGTCGGATTGAGCGACAGGGCGGGATTTCCCGTCAACAAGCTTTCGGGCGGTCAGCGCCAACGTGCCTGGATTGCAATGGTGCTGGCCCAGGACACGGACATTGTGCTGCTGGATGAACCGGTGAACCATCTCGACATGAAGTATCAATTTGCCGTTCTCGAACTGATCAGGGAGCTGACCGAGATCTACGGAAAGACCGTCGTCGCGGTGCTGCACGACCTGAACCTGACCACCACATTTGCCGATGACGTCGTCCTGATGCGCTCGGGCAAATGCGTGACGTCCGGGCCGGTTGCCGAGACGGTGACCACCGGCAACGTCGAACGTGTCTTCGATCTCAAGACCCAGATTTTTCCAAGGGATGGACGTCTCGTCTGCTTTCCGGAGCGCTCGGGACAAGCAGCGGTGTCCTGATGGAAAGGCGCACGATCTTCCTGCTTGCGGTTCTTCCCCTGTTGGTGGTCGCGCTCGCCCTGAATTTGCTGGTGGGTTACCGGCCGGAGGACATGCCGGGCCTCATCGGCGCGGTGCTTCGCTTCGAGGCACAAAGCTACGAAGAGGCCGTGCTCCTGTTCCAGCGGCTGCCGCGCAGCCTCATCGCGATTTATGTCGGCAGTATCGCCGCCGCAAGCGGCTTTGTGCTGCAGAGCCTTGTGCGCAACCCGCTGGCGTCCCCGGCAACAATGGGTGTCAATGCGGGGGCCGCCCTGTTTCTCGTCGCGGGGGCGCTTGTCTTTGATATCGGACCCGCGCTGCAGGGTGTGGCCGCCCTTGCCGGGGCGCTGGCCGGCTTCGTCTCCTGCATTGTCATCGCCCGCTTTGCCGGCCGCCGGAACGACCCGCGCGGTCTGTCGCTGATCCTTTCCGGAGCTCTGGTATCCATGCTGTTTACGGGCATGACCAATGCCTTTCTGCTGTCCGACCCCGCCCGGCGTTCGGAGTTCCTGAGTTGGGTGGTCGGCACGATCAATCATGCCTATATCGACAGGCTCGCCATGTTCTGGTGGGTCGGGGCGGCCGCCATTGTCGCCTTCCTCCTGCTCGCGCGGCCCCTCACGCTGATCCTGTTCGGCGCGGAGAAGGCGGCATCGACCGGTGTCAATGTGCCCCTTGTCTCCCGTATCGCGATCCTGGCTGCCGTGCTTGGCTCCGGATCCGTCGTCGCAGTGTGCGGCCCTATCGGCTTCGTGGGACTGATCGTGCCGCATATGGTTCGGCCTTTTGTGGGCAACAATCTTGTCTTTGCACTGCCTGCCTCGCTTGCAACAGGCGCCGTGGTCTGCCTGCTGGCGGATGTTTTCGCGCGGGAAGCCCTTTACCCCTATGTGCTGAGCACGGGCCTGGTGACGGATCTGATCGGCGGCGTCGTTTTTGTCATCATCGTCAAGCGTTTCTATCTTACTCCCGCCAACAGGGAGGCGGCATGATCAGGCGCGGCACAGCTACCGACGGCAAACCGGTTCTGCGGCTGGCGAACGGTCTCCAGATGCGGACCGGAAATCTCCTGGCGGGCTGCGGGCTTGTTGCGGCCACGCTGATCCTGGCTGCCTGGTCCACCGGGCTCGGCTTGACGGATACCGGACTTGCCGACTTGCTGCGGGCGCTCTCGGGCAGCTCTCTGTCCGATGCCGAAACATATGCGCTCTTGACGGTTCGGCTGCCACGGATCCTGCTGGGCTTCATGGTCGGCTGGGCGGTGGCGCTCTCTGGTGCGCTGCTTCAGTCGATCGCACGCAACCCGCTCGCCGACCCCGGCCTGTTCGGCTTCAGCCAGGGCTCGATGATCATGATCATGCTGCTTTTGGTGATTGCTCCGGTCGCGCCGAAAAGCCTGGTTGCGCTGGCAGCCGTGACCGGTGGGCTGTGCGTTGCCGGACTGCTGCTCTGGCTGGTTGGCGGCGAGCGGTCAAGCGGCCTTACGATCGTGCTGCTGGGGATCGCCGTCGAGACGGTTCTGTCCTCCTTCGGCTCTCTGCTGCTGCTTTATCTGCCGACCGAAACCTCCATTACCTTGTCCGAATGGCTTGCCGGCTCGTTGTTCCAGGCCAACTGGAGCGTGATTGCAGCTTTCACACCGCTGTTCGTTCTGGGTCTTGTAGGCAGTCTTCTGGCAGGGGGGGCGACTTCCGCCTATGACCTCGGCACGGAGATGGCGCAGGCGCTCGGCGAACCTGTCGCCAGATCGCGGCCGTTGATCCTTCTGTTCGCGGTCGTTCTGAGTGCCGCGGCGGTGACGGCCGTCGGGCCTCTGGTCTTTCTGGGTGTGCTCGCGCCGCATATCGCCGGTTTCCTTTCACCGGCCGTCGGCCGCGCCCGCTTGTTGCTGTCCGGACTGGTGGGGGGCATTCTTGTCGTTGCCGCCGATGCGCTCACCCGCGGCATTGCCGCCGGCCTTCCCCTGCCGCTCGGTCTCAGTCTGACGATGGTCGGTGTTCCGCTTTTCATCATCGCGCTGCGTCTTCAGGCGTTGCGAAAACTCCAGTCTCATTGAAAGGTTCCTCATGCGGTTTCTCGTTTCCTGCGCAGTCGCGGCCGTTCTGGCGACAAGTCCCGTCCTTGCGGCCGACCGTCTTCTCATCGACGATACCGGCCGGGAGATAACTGTCCCGGACACTCCGGAACGGATCGTCGTCATGCACGAACCTCTGCTCGGCGTGCCCCTGATGGATCTTGACCTGGATCTCGCCGGAAGCTACGGCCGTGCGGACGACGGCGGCTTCGTGATCGCTGTGGACTTCATCGACACCGTGCTTGGCGAAGGGAAGGCAAAACCGAAGGGGTTCGGACCGGTCGGCCAGCCGGACCTGGAAAAGTTGCGGGCGCTGGAGCCCGACCTGATCCTTGCGAGCGAGCTGGATGCCGGAAAGGTCGATCAGCTCTCCACTGTCGCACCTGTCTATCTGCAGAACATAAGCGGCGACAAGGTGCACGGCTTTGACATTCAGGAGGACCTTGCGGTGCTCCTCGGCCGGGAGGATCTGTTTGAAGCCCGGAAGGCTGGCTATATGGACCGTGTCGCCGAGCTGCGCGCCACCCTGCCGGGCAATGCGGCCGGCCAGACCTATCTTCCGGTTTTCCTGACGGATCAGATCAACGTTGTCGGCGACTCTTCAGGCATGGTGCAGGCGCTGGAAGATCTCGGCTACACCCGGCTCGAGGTTGCCGAGGCGAGCACCACCTCGGCGAGCGGCGGTTCCATGATGCTGATGCCGCTCAGCGCCGAGGTATTCGGCGGTTTGAACCCGGATATCCTTGTCCTGTTGAACAGCTATATGGACAGCAGTCGCGACGAGACCGGCACGCGTGAAAAGCTCGACAGGATCGTTCCCGGCTGGGACCGTTTCATGAAACCCGCCCTGGAAAAACGCATCCTCTTTGTCGATCCCGCAAAGGTCATCACGCCGACAGTGGCGAGTGCGGAACACATGCTGGACGCTGTTGAGCATTGGGGCGGGCAGGAGCGATAGCAGCCTGCCCCCGAGGTCTCGAACGCCGCGCAAACAGACCACTCGAACCGGGCAACCGGGGTTCGAGTGGTCTTGCGTGTCTTTTGCAGCCCTGCCCGGGCGCCCCCGGAAATCGAGCTGTGTCATAAGGCAAGGAACAGACGGCATAAAAAACATGAGTTTTTGATACAAGTTTAATTGCCCCTGATGGGTGCGCCTGCTAATAGTTGCAACTGCCATTGATCCGTTCCGAGCGATCCCGCGCGCCGCAAAGATGAACTGTCGGAAGTTCTCGCGGCTTCAGGGCTCTCGATGACGTGCAACCAGCACCAAAATGAGTATCAGGAGACTGCAATGACCGGAGGTTTCGACCGCCTGTTGACGGAAAGCGAGCTTGAGCACTTCGATGAGATGCTCAAATCCCAGGAGGATCACAATCAGGGTGCCGGGGAAGCTGTCCGGACTTCGGACACGTGGTCTCTTTCAGAACCGCTCGGCGTCACACAGCATCAGGAGCGGATCTGGCTGGCCCAGCAACAGGACCCGGCGCTGACCTTGCGCCATGCGCTGGCATACAGGCTGGGCGGAATCCCGGAGATCGCACGCCTGACGCGAGCCGTGGACGGTGTGGTCGGAGCTCTGCCGGAGCTCACGATGCGCTACCGTTTCAGCGATGACGGCGAACTGGTGAAACATCAGGCAGGTGAGCAAGGCGACACACTGGAGATCGTCAATGTCGACAGCCGGCAGGAAGCCATTGCTTTGATCCTGGCACGTCAACAGGCGCCCTGGGTGTCGGACTCCGAACCGCCCTTCAAGGCTCTGGTGATCTTCTGCCTCGACGAAGTCATCCTGGGTCTCCTCATGCATCGCATTGTCGAGGAAATGTGCACGCCGGAAGATGTGCTGAAAAATCTCGCTCGTGCCTATGACCGCAAGCCCTTCCTCCCGCAGACCACCAACCGCGTGGAGGACCTTGATCTGACGTTTCGCGATGTTGCCCCCGTCGCCTGGCTGTGCCGGGAGGAGCCGGGTGCGGCGATTGCCGAATTCGGCGCATCGTCCCTGCTTCCTGCCGCGAGCGGACGGTACGCGCACCGCTATGGCGCCGTGATCGAAACCGGAATCTTGCCGAGTCCCTCGCACCTTGCGTCTGACATTTCCGGTTTGCTGGCGTTTATTGGTACCCGCTTTGCCAGGTTGCTCTGCAGGTTCGGCGGCCATGAGCAGATCGAAATCAGCTTTCCGGCAAAGCCGGAAGACCGGCTGGGAGATCATTCCGCGGCTTTTTCCTTCAGGGACAGTCTCAAGGTGCGGATCTCGCGTGACACGGCATTGCAGGAAGACGAATCCCGGCTGTTCTCGCTGCTTTCTCACGCGAATGAAAACACGCAGGCTAATGACGTGGACCTGGAGGAGGCCCTGCCGAAAGTGTCGGTCAAATGGTTGACCGACCCGCATCTTTTCTTCGATGCGCGGACCGTCACACTGGAGCGCGTGCCGCTGCCGACTTTCGAATCGCGCCCCGATTTTGAACTGGCCATCGGCCGGGATGCGGAAGGTCGCACACTTCTGGAACTGGTCACGGGCCAGAAGGTCAGTCCGCATGCGGGCAACCTGATGCTGGATCTGTTCACACAGCAATTGAAGACAGAGACCGGAAAGGCGGCTGAAGGGGGCCAGCCGGTCAGCTGGCCGGTTTCCATGGCTGGTGACAGGCCCGTTGCAGAGCTTGCCGGAAGTGCCGAAGAGGAGCATGGCGCTGACAGTGCCGCGATCCAGTCAGCCATTCTGTTCGAGTTCCGCGAAGCACTCGCCACGCCAGAACTGACGGCAGCCGACGATTTCTTCGATTTCGGCGGCCATTCCCTGGTCGCAACCCGGATCATCGGCCGGCTTCTTCACAACCATGGCATCGAGGTTCGCTTCAACGACCTGTTCGGCAATCCGACGGCATCCGCGCTAGCCCGTCACGCCAGACTTGTCGAGAGCGCCAAAAAGTCTGTCGGCAACGGATCTGTCGAGATCTCCACGGGTAACACCGATGCCGCGATTGCACCGCTGGCTCTGGCGCAGATGTCTTTGTGGAAGATTTATTCAGCCCTCGGCTACAACGAGATTTTCAATCTGCCTTTCGCCCTGGATTTTCTCGACACCGTCGACGAAGCGGTTTTCGGTGAGGCTTTTCTGGATCTCATGAAGCGGCATGCCGGCCTCAGAACCCAGTTCTTCGAAGATGAGGAAGGGGAGGTTCTGCAGAAGGTCGTTCCTGTTTCGGAGCTGGAGACCCACAAGTGGTTCTGGACAAGCGGCGAGAGCACGGGAGCGGACCGCCGTACCGAAGCCGGCTATTGCTTCGACCTGTCGAAGGAATTGCCGGTCAGGTTGCGGTTCCTGAAGGATCCTGAAACCGGCCGGCAGGTGTTGTCGTTCCTGTTCCAGCACCTTGCGCTCGACGAATGGTCGGTCAACCTGTTGATGGACGAACTCGTGGAGGCCTATGGGGCCAGGGCGGCCGGCTCCGAACCGGTCTGGTCCGGAAATCCGGCCCCTTTTCATGACTTCGCGCGCAAGCAGGTTCAGGCGGGTGTCAACAAGGAGCATCTCGCCTACTGGACCGACATGCTCGCCGATGCACCAAGAGAACTGGTCCTGTTTGTCGAAGCACCCGCACCGGCGGAGCAGCCGGACAGCGAGGCCGTTGCCGGCGGCTGGGTCGAGATGCGGTTGGAAAAGGAGATTTCCGAAGGCCTTTACGCAATCGCCAAGGAAAACAGCGCCTCTTTGTTCAATGTCGTCTACGCCGCGATTTCCGCAGCCCTGCAAAGGATCGGCAATCTGACAGACCTGGTGATCGGCACGTCCGCGTCAGGACGAACGGACCCGGATTTTTTCGACACGATCGGCTATTTCACAACGGTCGTTGCCCATCGCGTCCGGTTCGCGGGTGAGCCGACGGTGGGAACTCTGATCGGCAACGTCAAGGACATGATCAACGGGTCGATGCCCTATACCGATATTCCCATCGACCTTGTGGAATCGGCGCTCGGCATGACATCCGAACGGGATCATCTTTTCGACGTGTTCATTCAGATCCATGCCCAGAACAAACTGAACGGCAATCTTCCGAAGCCCGACGGTGGCCGGATCGCGTTCCGTCAGGTCGATCCCGACAAGCACGAGTCGCACCTGGGGCTGCAGTTCGAGGTGATGGAGGAGGTGATCGACGGCGACCGGGCCATCCGGGTGCTGATGAGTTACCAGTCAAGGCGCTACAGCCCGCAACAGGTGGATGCAATCCAGGCGGCGGTCATGAACACGTTCAGCCAGTTTTCCCGGCCCGGTGTGTCCCTAACGCCGCTGAGTGAGTTGACGCAGGCTTGAACCTGCCTTCCGGATCAGCGGGCGATCAATCGGTTTCGAACGCCTGTCCGGCAGCAAAAAACCCAAAAATGAGCATCGCGGGTTCAGTTGAACGCGCGATGCTCCGCAAGGACAAAACAGTTACATCGGGAAATGCTGCGCCACTGTTCGAAGGTGCGTTGCAGAAGGCGTTTCTCCGACAAGATCGCCGACAGGACGGCCGAGCATTTCCGGCTGAAGGTTGCGGGACAGGAACGACGGCAATTGTTTTTCATGCCTCTCGAATTCCTTCCTGCCGGTCAGATCCGGATCCGCGTCCAGGCTGAGGACAAGTTCCTTGCCGTCGCCTTCTCCCCGGAAAGTGAGGTTGAAACCGTCGGCCGGTCCGCTGCCCAGAATATGCCGCTGTGCCCGGCAGCCGTTGAAGACCGGCGAATTGAACGGCAGCACGTTGATCAGCGGGGAGAAGAAGTACCGGCTTCCTTCCGAAAGTCCCTGATCCTTCGAAATCTGCTCGATCCTGAACCGGCTGTGACGCCTTTGTTGTCTCAGTTCCTCGGCGCACCGTTTCAGAAAATCCGACAACGGCTCGGAGCTGTTCACCTGCATGCGGAACGGCAGGATGTTGACGAGAAGGGCCGGCATATGCGCCCCGACGCTGCCCCAGCGGCTCATGAACGGAAGCCACAGGGTCAGTGAGTCCGAAGACCGTTCTTGTGTCTCGGGCGCTGTTGCGAACAAATAGAGTCCGGACATCAGCGTGAGCAGATCGGGCCAGCCGAGATCCACGGTGGCCGCGGCTTCCTGCAGCCTTGCGGTGAATTCGGACGGCAACGGTATTCTGCTGTGAAAACCGGGTTCGCCGTAGTCCTCGTCCCCGCGTTCCAGCACTTCGATACCTTCGGCCTTGCCGAAATATTCCGTCCAGTAGGCCCGGTCGGTTCGCCATTGGGCACTGTCCTGATACCGGTTTTCTTCGTCCAGAAAACTCGCGAGGGAGTGAAACGGAAGGCCGGCGTCACCCGTCCCGCAAAAATGATTGTAGAGTTGGGCGCAGCGCCGCTCGATCAGGGCAAGGCCGTAGCCGTCGACAATGATATGATGCGCCCGGATGTACCAGAAATAGCGCGCATCGCCGACACGGTAGAGCGCGTGGGCCGACAGCTTGTCGTTCCTGAGGTCCAGTTTCGCATTCAGGTCCTGCTCCATCAACTCGCCGGCTGTGGCCAGCGGATGTTCCCTGCCTCTCAAATCGATGACCTGCAGCTCCGGGACGAGGTCGGGATCGCAGAATTGCATGGGCGCGTCGCCCTGTTTCTCGGCGCGGAACCTCGCGGACAGGATTTCGGCTTCCCCGATGGTTTGATCTATCGCGCGTTTCAGCGCGGCTTCATCCACGTCCCCTTCGATTTCAACATAATGCGCCACCGTTGAGACGGGCTGGTCGGGCTGGAAGGTGAATTCCTCCCAGAAATCGAGTTGCGGCAGGGTCAGCGGCATCCAGTCGCCGTTGGGGTTGATGTCCGGCATGAACAATCCTCCTTGAAATCAGTTCGGATACGGACAGCGCCTGTCCGTCCTTTTTGAATAGTCAGCGTCTCGTCGCGGCCCGGCTCACAGAGCGGACACAAGTTTTTGCACCTGGTCGGCATTGCGGCATTGCAGAAGCTGCCTGGGGAGAACCTCAACTCCGAATTCCGCATTTATCCGGGTCGAGATCGATTTGAGATGCGACGGCAGAAGGCCTATCGACAGAAAATCGGTGGAGCCGTCCACGGGGCCGCTTTGCCTGTTGCCGACCACGCCCAGATAGATATCGAGGACACGGCGGCTTTCCGGCTGCGGTTGCGGCCGAGATGGCCGCCTGACGGCCGGGGTCTCGGCAAAGAAGCGCCGGGCCTGCCTCCGGTCCGGCTTGCCGTTGGCTGAAAGCGGAATGCTGTCCACTTTCAGGAGCCGCGAGGGAACATGCGATTCCTGCAGATGCTGCCGTGCAAAGCTGCGCAGGTCCGCATCCGTGAGACTGCTCCCGGCCACCGGTTCGTAGAGCGCCCCAAGCTCAGTCTCACCGCTTCTTTCGTCTCCCAGATCTGTCAGCAGAATCCGTGAAATCTCGGGATGTTTAACGAGTTCGTTCTCGACGTCGGGAATCGAAATCCGGACGCCGCGCACCTTGATGTACCCTTGGACACGGCTGTCGAACAAAATGACGCCGTCGCGGCGGTATTTGCCCCGATCTCCCGACCTGAAAGCACGAACACTCCGGCCGTGTTGATCCTCGATGGTGACGAAGTCATGCTGATGCAGCGCGCCGTCCTCCAGGTATCCGAGTGCTGTGCTCACGCCACTGGAATGGATGCGGCCGACGACGCCGGGCGGGCAGTGCTCACCGTATTCGTTGAGGATGAAGTAGCCGTTGGCCGGCAGGGGGCGGCCATAAGGGATGTTGCCGGTATCCTCTGGGCCGATCCGGTGCCAGATGCTCCAGATGGTGGTTTCGGTCGGTCCACCGATCGAGCTCAGCCGCGTTCCGGGATTGGTTTTGCGCAACTGCGCGATCACCGCAGGCTTCAGATAGTCACCGCCCTGGTTGATAAGCCGCAGGGTCTTGAGTTCGTCCCCTTGCTGGCACGAGAGCAGCATTTCGAAGATCGTTGGTACGGAGGACCAGATGGTCACACCGTGTTCGGCGACAAGCTGGTTCCAGCGCAAGGCGTCCTTTTCCTCGCCCTGAACGGGCTGGATCAGCGTGGCTCCGGCGGTAAGACAGCCGAAGACCTCGTAGACCGACATGTCGTGATACAGCGGGCTGACGGAGATGAAGACGTCGTCGGAAGTTATGTCCCACTCCGCATTGGTGCTGCCGACGACGTTGTCGGTGGACCTGTTGGACAGGACAACGCATTTCGGCTTCCCTGTCGTGCCGGAGGTGTAGAGATAATAGGCCGTTTGCGTGCTGGCCGAGAGGTCTTCAAGTGGCTGGGTCAGGGCAAACGGGTCTTGTATTGCTTCTGCGCTCAGAACGGTTTCGGCGCCGATCACCTCGTGGCCTTCCACGGGGGCGGACCCGATAACCAGGTCCGGCTTGCAGTTGTCATAAAGGTATTTCAGGCGGTCCCGGGGTGCGCAGGCATCGACGGGCACCCAGATGATGCCCCTGAGCGCACAGGCGAGGGTCAGCATAGTCTGTTCCGGAGAGCGCAGCAGCGACAGGACGACGATGTTGCCGTTTCCAAGCTTTCGCTCTTCCAGGAAGGTCATGGCCTTGTGCACACCTTCGCCGAGCTCCGCATAGGAAAGACGGCGATCCCCATAGATGAGCGCCGGGTTCGCGGGGGGCTGTTTGAACAGGTTGTCCGCGATGCGGCTCAGGTAGCCGCAGGCCACATAGTCCTCTTCCGGCGCATTGAACCGGTAGTGGTCGAAATCCAGAATGTCGCGGCTGGAAAACCGGAAATCTCCGATCTCGCAGATAGTGGTCACGGCCTTGTCGATTGCCGTCAGCATGTCCTGAATGACGGCGCCGTCAACCGCTTCCACGGCATAGTCGAAATCGATCAGGAGTTCGCCGTCACTGCCTGCGGACAGGCGAATGTCGATCGCGACCTGGGGGGTCTGGGTCAGGCCGTCCTGCATCCGCACGGCATGATCCGCTGAAAGCGTCGGCCACGAAAGGCCATTGGTGAGGACAACCGGCAAGGCGATGCCGTTGTCCGGACCGCTCCTGTCGAGCAGAAAACGGTTGATCTCGACCCCGGAGAAAGAAAGGTGCTCCAGTCCTTCCAGAACGTCTTTCTGCAGTGTTTGCGCGCGTGCCGGCAGATCACCCGCGGCTGGCGAATCCCACGCCACCGCGAAAAAGGTTGATTTGTTCGCATAGGCACCGCCGGCCTGGGGTGCCGCGGGGATGCCGACATGGAGCGATCCCTCGCTGAGCCAGTGCGACAGGACTTCGAGGATCACCGCGGACAAGGCCGTGTTCCGGAAGAGACCGTTCTTCGCGCCCAGGCGGGAGAGTTTCCGGAAGCGGCCTCCGTCGAGAATCAGTTTTTCCCGTTCGTAACGGGAAGTCCGGATGGTTTCCAGGGGCTGTTTCCATGGCAGGCGCGGAGCCCCCTCGTAGCCTGTCAGCTTTGCCTTCCAGTAGACCGCATCCTGCCCGACCTTGTCGCGATCCGGTTCCTTCGCGAGTTCGGCGGGAGCGCTGATTTCAAGCCGTTTGTCCTCGAACAGTTCGACCATAAGGGCCGCGATGGAAAACCCGTCCAATATCAGTGCGTCGAAGCGGAAGAACACCGCACAGGTGTCCCCGGTCTTTTCCGCAGCTTCGGGCAGCGTGAAGGCAACGGCACGCCAGGGGGGAGCGGTCAGATCGAAAAGCTGATGGGTGAACTCCTGTTTCAATTCGAGGATCTTGAGATCGGCTTCGTTCAGCGGCAGCCCTGACAGATCGATGGTGACGAAATCGACGACCGGGGTTTGCAGGACGTGTCTTGAATAGGTCTTGCGGTCGATAACGGTGCGCAGGCTTTCGTGCCGTTCCGCCAGCAACGTCAGCCGCCGCTCCAGAAGCGACAAATCGAAACGGCCGCGGTATTCGCGGAACTCCTGCATGGCGACGCCGCCAAGCGGTACATATTCGCTCCGGCCCAGAAGATAGGCGCGCTGCAAGGACGTCAGGTCGGTTTCCATTGTGTCTCCGGTGGGTTTATTCGGCGGGTTGGGCGTCCAGCGATGCCCGTTTGCGTGTGTCGACGGCGTCCAGATAGGCGCGGCCGACCTTCTCGGACGCGCCACCGGATCGCGCCTTGAGAAGGCCGGCGATCGTTCCGGCGGTGCTTGCCGGGCCGATGTCGTCCAGACTCAAGGCGGCTGCCGGGATGTAGCGGTTGATGAACGCAACGATGCTCGACAGATCGCCCTCCGACAGACCGAGTTCGCGGATTTTTCCGGTGGCGTGTGTGCTCATGCCGGGCGCCAGCCGTCCCAGCAACTCCTTCAACATGCCTTCGGTCGGGCTTTCGTGCCAGCCGGCGGAATGTGCCGGTGTCCGGCTGGAAAACGCCGGCCGGTCAAGTACGGCCGGATCTGCGGCAATCTCCCTGACCAGCGTCAGGTAGCTGTCGAAGGCGGTGTTGATCCAGTTTTCGGGCAGGGCGTCGTAGCGGATATCCCAGTTTATGAGGATGCCGCCATCCATGTGGGCAACCTGGGCGTCCAGGGCGACCTGGGGACCCTGGGACACCGCCCAGATCATCGGCCCGAAGACGCGGATTACCCGCGGTGAAAACAGGTCACCTGCCGGCAGGTCGAGGCCGGAGGTGAACACCACCGGAGCCGTCTGCAGCGAACGCCGCGTCCGCGACAGATCCCGCATCACGCTCACGCCCGGATAGGCGGAATGCGCCAGCAGATCGACCATCTGTTCCGCCAGGCTTTTGCAAAGAGACCGGAGGCTTTCATCGGGGGGAGGGGCGACCGCAAGAATGAGGATGTTGGAAAAGTCTCCGACCGTCCGCTCGACGTCCGGTGTGTAGGGCGCACGCCAGAACATCGGCACATTGAGGCGAAATCGCTCATCGCCCGTCGCCCTGGCGATCACTGCGGCGAAAAGTCCCAGCATGAGGGCCGAGGGAGTGATGCGCAAGTCGCGGGCGGACCGTTCAAGAGACCCGCGCTCCTCTGATGTGAGCATAGCCGCCAACCGTCCGCTTCGAACCTCCCCGGAAGCGGCGATCGCCGGCAATTTCGGCGCCGGAGGCAGATCGGCCAGACGGCTCTGCCACCATCGTTTGTCCTCGGGCAGTTTCCGGGCGAGTTCCGCGTCGGAATTTTTTCGATCGAGCCAGTCGAAAAAGCCTGTTTCGGCGTCCCGGGCATTGATTTCGGGACTGTCATAAAACCGCGCAAGGTCCTCCATTAAAAGGCAGAAGCTCGGAGGATCGATGGCTGTCATGTCCGTGTCGACATGCAGGCGGCTGTTGCCGTCCGGCAGGAGACTGAGCTCGAAGGCGGAGGTTTGTCCGGCCGTGAGGTCGAGGGTCCGGCAGGTCCATTCCTGCCGCTTTCGCTCCATGTGCCGGTCGAGCGCATCCGCGTCCAGCTCCCTCAGGTCCTCGATAGCGTAGGAAAGGCTTTCCTCAGCGTTTACAATATCTTGGCCTCCATCAGCGGTGATGCGCATGCGCATCATGCCATGGGTTTCATAGAGCTTCCGGACGGCCTCGCCGAGCCTCTGCGGGTCGATCGGTCCACAATCGAACTCCACATAAAGATGGGCTGAGACGTTTCCCAGGAAGCCGTTGGCTTGTCGGCCCGTCCAGTAGGCCGCTTGCATTGGTGTGAGGTTTTTCATTGCGACTTTTGGTATTGACAAAACATGAGTCTTATACTCAGGTATTCGCGCAGGTCAACCTTTTATACAGGAGATGTTCCATGACAATTGGAGCGCGAGTTATGTGCCATGAAGACATGGCCATCCTGCCTGATACCAAGACAAAATTTCTGTTCTCCTCAGGCGAAAATGAGCTGCACGCGGACGGGATTCGGGAACGAATCACGGTGCCGGTCCGGAACGGCGGAACGGTGGGAAATTTCTTCAAGGAAGCGGTCGACGACGCTCTGGAGCGGGCAAAATCGGCCGGACAGGAGAATCCGATCGTTGTCGGTGCCATTCCGTTCGATTTGGGTGAGGTTTCCTGCCTCTACGTGCCGGAAAATCACGAATGGCGGGTTCGTGCCACAGGAGAAAACGTGCCGGATAACCAGTTCGGTATGCCGGCCCTGCTCGAGCAGCGAAGCCTTCCTGACGAATCAGGTTTCAAACGTGCGGTGCGGCACGCGATCGTCAACTTCCAGCACAGCGATGTCCGCAAGGCGGTGCTCTCCGTCGTGCGGGAATTGCAGTTTGCGGCACCGATCGATGTCGACGGGCTGCTGCGAAGTCTGCGGGCGCAGAACAGGGACGGCTACCAGTTTCAGGTGCCTCTGCCCGAAGGTGGCGAGCTGATTGGCGTCAGCCCGGAACTGCTGGTGCGCAAAACCGGGAGCCGGTTTGTCTCCAATCCGCTCGCCGGCTCCACGAAACGGCTGACCGATCCGAGCGCGGACAAAGACGCCAGCGAGGCGTTGATGGTGTCGGAGAAGGACCTTTACGAGCACAAGCTGGTCGTTGAGGACATAAAACGTATCCTTGAACCCCATTGCGCCGGGCTTGACGTTCCGGACAGTCCCTCGCTCCTGAGCACGGCGGCCCTTTGGCATCTTTCGTCACGAATCGGGGGATTGCTGGACGACCCGTCGATGACGGCGCTGCAGCTTGCCTGCATGCTCCACCCGACACCTGCCGTTTGCGGCTATCCGACCGAACTGGCGCACAGGCTCATTCGTTTTGTCGAACCCTTCGAACGGGGACTGTTTACCGGAATGGTCGGCTGGTGCGACGCGCAAGGCAACGGCGAGTGGGTGATCACCATCCGCTGCGGCATCGTCGAGCACGAGACAATACGGCTTTTCGCGGGTGCTGGCATCGTCGAGGCATCTCAGCCGGAAAGCGAATGGGCCGAGGTCCAGACCAAGTTGGGCACCATGCTCAACGCCTGCGGCATCGCCGCCTGAATTTCTGAATTCTCAATAAATATCAGGTCTCAACAATGACTATCGATTTTCATCATTGGCCTGCCGAGCTGGCCGGGCGCTACCGGGCGCGTGGCTACTGGATCGACAGGCCGCTAACGCGAATTCTGGAACAGCATCTGGAAGAGCAACCGTCCACGCCGGCGGTGATCTGCGGCGAGCGGACGTTCAGTTACGAGCGGCTTGATCGCCTGTCCTCCAACCTTGCCGCCAGACTGGCTTCCAAGGGCCTCGGGCCGGGCGATACGGCGCTCGTGCAACTGCCGAACGTCGCCGAGTTCTACATCGTTTTCTTTGCGCTGCTGAAAGTCGGCGTGGCGCCGGTCAACGCGCTTTACAGCCACCGCAAGCACGAAATGACGGCCTATGCCCGGCAGATCAAGCCAAGGCTTCTGGTGGCGAGCCGTCTGCACGAGCTGTTCAAGACCGATGATTTTATCAAGGAGCTGCGCACCCTGCACGATGACCCGCTGGCAGTGCTCCTGTTGGGGGAGGATGCTCCCGGCTCCAGTCTGTCGCAGTGGCTGCAGAGCGAACCGGATGGGGCGCAACCGGACCTTGGCCCGACGGACCCCGGCGAGGTGGCCTTTTTCCAGCTTTCCGGCGGCAGCACGGGCACACCCAAGCTCATACCGCGAACGCATAACGACTACGACTACAGCGTCCGGGCCAGCGCTGAAATCTGTGGGTTGACGCCGCAAACGCGGTATCTGTGCGCGTTACCGGCGGCGCATAACTTTCCGCTCAGTTCTCCAGGTGCGCTTGGCGTCTTCCATGCGGGAGGCTGCGTGGTGTTGGCGCCGAACCCGGAACCGCTTACCTGTTTCGCGCTTGTCCGCAAGCATGGCGTGACCATGGCGGGTCTGGTGCCGTCGGCCGTCAACCTTTGGCTTCAGGCGGCGCCCGATCACCGCACCGCCCTTGGCAGTCTGGACGTGCTGCAGGTGGGAGGGGCGCATTTCCCCGAATCCCATGCGCGCCTGGTTCCCAAGGTTCTCGGCTGCAGGCTGCAGCAGGTCTTCGGCATGGCCGAGGGACTGGTGAACTACACACGCCTAGACGATCCGGATGAACGTGTCTTCACCACGCAGGGACGCCCGATCAGCCCCGATGACGAGATCAAGGTCGTGGACGAGGACGGACGTCCGGTTGCCGATGGTGAAGAAGGCCGGCTCGCGACCCGTGGCCCCTACACATTCCAGGGCTACTACCAGAGCCCGGACCATAACCGTGAGGTCTTCGACGACGAGGGTTTCTACTATTCCGGTGACCTGGTCTGCCGCACGGACGGCGGTTACCTGAGCGTGGTAGGGCGGGTGAAGGACCAGATCAACCGGGGAGGCGAGAAGATCGCCGCCGAAGAGGTCGAAAGCCTGCTTCTGCTTCATCCGGATGTGCGCGAGGCCGCCCTGGTGGCGATTCAGGATCCGGCGCTCGGCGAAAAAAGCTGCGCCGTCATCGTCTCCGACAATTCCTGCATCAAGCCGCTCTCGCTCCGGCGTCATCTGATGTCGCTCGGTATCGCCGATTACAAGCTGCCCGACCGTTTCAGTTTCGCAGAAGCCATCCCCCTCACAGCCTTCGGCAAGCCCGACAAGAAAAAGCTGCGTGCGGAACTCGCGCAGAAATTCGCACCCGCACTAACCGCATAAAGGTATCTCATGACCATTCCGACAATTTCCGATTACCCGATGCCGCAGGATGTTCCCGCAAACAAGACCTCCTGGAAACCGGAGGCCGCGCGGGCCGTTCTGCTGATCCATGACATGCAGAACTATTTCCTGCGTTTTTATGGTGAGGACGGCGATCTCCGCCGCAAACTGATCGCAAATCTGCGCCGCGTCCGCGACTGGGCGCATGAAAACAACGTTCCGGTGATCTACACCGCCCAGCCGCACGACCAGGCGCCTGAGGACCGGGCGCTTCTCAACGACATGTGGGGCCCGGGACTGACCGTGGCCGATCCGGCCCTGCAGCAGGTGGTCGCGGGCCTGGAGCCGGGCGAGGACGACGTGGTCCTGACCAAATGGCGCTACAGCGCGTTTCAACGCTCGGACCTGAAGCAACGCATGCAGGACCTCGGCCGGGATCAGCTCATCGTCGGCGGCATCTATGCGCATATCGGCTGCCTGATGACCGTCGCCGATGCCTTCATGAATGACATTCAGGCCTTCATGATCTCCGACGCTGTGGCCGATTTCTCCGAGGACGACCATCGCATGGCCCTCAAATACGTCGCCACCCGCTGCGGCGCGGTCACGGACACCGCCAGTCTGACAGGAGACGCGGCGGCGTCGAATCCGACCCGGGAGTGGTTGCAGGCCCGCGTTCAGGAACTGATCGAGGACGATGCGGAACTCGATCCGGAGGAAAACCTGATTTTCTACGGTCTCGATTCCATCCAGGTGATGAAGCTCGCCAGCGAACTGAAAGAGCGCGGTGTCGTGGTCGGCTTCGACGAGCTCGCCAAGGTTCCCACTTTGAACGGCTGGTGGTCCCTGATCGAAAGCAGACGTCTTGCTGCCTGAGGACAAGGGAGAGCCCGCAATGTGGCACCGTCAGTTCGGCGGCAAGCGGGTTCTGGTGACGGGGGCGGCCAGCGGGATCGGCCGCCGCATCGCCGAACGCTTTTGCGAGTCCGGTGCGGACGTCGTCGGACTGGACCGGCAGCCGGGAGATCCCGGCCTGCCGTTCCGGCTCGTTCAGCTCGATGTGACCGATGCGGAGCAGGTCTCCGATGTCTGCAACGCGCTCATGACCGACATTGATCGCCTGGATATCCTGATCAATGCGGCAGGTGTTCTGAGAACCGGGGCGGCCGAAGACCTGACCCCGGAAGACTGGCAGGCCTGCTTTGCCGTCAACGCGAGTGGTCCGTTTTACCTGCTTCGGCACTGGATCCCCGTGTTCAAGGCACAGCGCGCGGGTGCCATCGTCAATATCGCGTCGAACGCGGGGCATGTGCCGCGCACGGGCATGACCGCCTATTGCGCCTCGAAGGCGGCCATGGCCAGCCTCAGTCACTGTATCGGCCTGGAACTGGCGCCCTTTGGCGTCCGCTGCAACGTCGTCTCGCCAGGGTCGACGGATACGCCGATGCTGAGCAACATGGTCGGCGGAAGTGTCGGATACCGGCAACTGGTGTCGGGCCTGCCCGATCAGTTCAAACTCGGTATCCCCCTCGCCAAGATCGCGACCATCGACGATATCGCCGAAACGGCTCTGTTCCTTGCCTCCGACCTGGCCGGCCACATCACCCTTCAGGATATCGTGGTGGATGGAGGGGCAACCCTCGGCGCCTAGGGGGGGCACGTGTGAAAAGCCGGATTTCCGGATTTTGCCCGGGCGCATTCAGGAATTTCAGAAATTCATCAGACAAAAAGGATTGGGTAAATGTCCGCACCCCAAGCAGTCTCGCAAGATCAATCTGCCGCTATCCCGCCGTTCAAACTGATGGCGCAGATCACGGCTTATCGAACCTCTCAATGTATCAGGGTCCTGGTCGAACTCGGCATTCCCGCGCTTCTGGCGCAAGACGCAAGGTCGGTGGAAGACCTCGCACAGGCAACCGGGACGCAGCCGGGTCTGCTTGACCGGCTCCTCAATCACCTCGTCAACGAGGAGGTCATAGGCAAGAATGATGAGGGCCGTTATATCGCGCTGCCCATCACCCGCCATCTTGTGCCCGGTCACCCGCAGAGCCTGAACAACTGGGTCGCCTGCGAACTCGATCCGTTGCTGTGGCGCTCCTGGGAGAACCTCACGGAACAGCTGAGGTCGGGCACAACGGCTTTCGACCTGGCCCACGGGTCCGCGTTTTTCGAGCGGCACGCACAGGACAGCGCAGCCCAGAAGCGTTTCGACGACCAGATGAACGGTGCCTCGCGCGGGATCGGGGCGGTGGTCGTCCAGAGCATGCAGTTCGATCCGGGCACGAAGCTGACGGATGTCGGCGGAGGCAACGGATCGTTCCTGGCCCAGACGCTGGAGAAAAATCCGGGAACCGAGGGCATCCTGTTCGAACTGCCACGCTCCGCGGAAGACTTCGACCCGTTGTTTGAGGAGATGCGGCTGCAGGGCCGTGCGTCTGTCATCAACGGATCGTTTTTCGAGAGCGTTCCCGGCGGCGCGGATGTCTACCTGTTCAGCCGTGTCTTTCACGACTTCAACGACGAGGCGGCCACGGTCATCCTTAAGAACACCAAACGTGCCCTGGCAGGCAACGAGCGCCTGTTGTTGATCGACATGATGGTCAATGACGCGCAGGCCGGAGCGCGCGGGTCCTCGCAGGATATTTTCATGCTCACGCAACTCGGCGGGCGGGAGCGAACGGCGGAAGAATTTTCCAGCCTTCTTGCCAAATCCGGCTTCGAGACGCTATCCGTCACACCAACCGCAAGTCCGGTCAGCATCCTGGAGTTCCGCCCGGCGGTTTGACACCGGAGTGCTGGTCTGTCACGCGACGTCTGGAAACCGGGGCATGCGCTCCTTCGCCTGAAGATGTGGCCGATGGTTCGGCCACATGCAATTTGGACACGGACACATGATCGAGACCCCCTATTACCTGATCGACAAGGCAGGCCTGCTCCGTAATCTGGAGAAGATCGCCTACGTGCGCGACCGTTCGGGCGCCAAGGCGCTTCTGGCACTGAAGTGCTTTGCGACGTGGTGCGTGTTCGACTTCATGCGAGATTTTATGGACGGAACCACCTCGTCCTCTCTGAACGAGGTCCGGCTCGGCCATGAGCGTTTCGGCAAGGAAACGCATGCCTATTCGGTCGCCTATGCCGATTATGAAATCGACGAGGTGATTTCCCATGCGGACAAGATCATCTTCAATTCGATCAGCCAGTTGGAGCGATTCGCCGGAAAGTCGGCGGGCATCGTGTGCGGACTGCGTCTCAATCCTCAGGTGAGCTCATCCAGCTTCGACCTGGCGGATCCCGCCCGTCCGTTCTCGCGACTTGGCGAGTGGGATGCGGTAAAGGTGGAAAAGGTCATGGACCGGATCAGCGGCCTCATGATCCACAACAACTGCGAGAATTCCGATTTCGCGCTGTTCGATCGAATGCTCGCAGACATCGAGGCGAAGTTCGGCGCACTGCTGGAACAGGCCGGGTGGGTCAGCCTCGGCGGGGGCATCCACTTCACCGGTGAGAATTATCCGCTGGACCTGTTCGCCGACCGGCTGAAAGCGTTCGCGGAGAAATATGGCGTCCAGGTTTACCTGGAGCCCGGAGAAGCTGCGATCACCAACTCCACGACGCTGGAGACAACCGTGCTGGACACGCTGTTCAACGGCAAGGACCTGGCGGTCGTGGATGCGTCCATCGAAGCGCATATGCTTGATCTTCTGATCTACCGCGAAAGCGCCAGGGTCGCGCCGAACGAGGGAGACCATCCCTACATGATCTGCGGCAAGTCCTGTCTTGCCGGCGATATTTTCGGGGAGTTCCGCTTTTCCGAAAAGCTCAAGACCGGTGACCGCGTGTCCATTCAGGATGCGGCCGGTTACACGATGGTCAAGAAAAACTGGTTTAACGGCGTGAAAATGCCGGCCATCGCTGTGAAGGAACTGGATGGGTCCATCACGTCCGTCCGCGAATTCACTTATCAGGACTACGAACAGAGTTTGTCCTGAGGCCTTGCTCCAAAACTCTCCCTTCAAGTTCCAAGGAAGGTATGGGATCCAATGAAAAAGACTGTTCTCATCATCGGCGCCGGAGGTGTCGCTCAGGTGGTCGCGCACAAATGCGCACAGAACAACGACGTTCTCGGCGATATTCACATCGCGTCGCGCACAAAGTCCAAGTGCGACGACATCATCAAGTCAGTTCATGAGAAGAACGCACTGAAACAGCCCGGTGTCCTTGAAGGGCACGAGTTGAACGCGCTCGATATTGATGCCACCGCGGACCTGATCCGCAAGACCGGCTCTCAAATTGTCATCAATGTCGGCACAGCTTTCCTGAACATGTCGGTGCTCAGCGCCTGCATCAAGACCGGTACGGCCTATATCGATACGGCGATACACGAAGAGCCGGGCAAGATCTGCGAAACGCCGCCCTGGTACGCGAACTATGAATGGAAGCGCGCCGAGGAGTGCGAAAAGGCCGGGGTGACCGCCATTCTCGGAGCCGGCTTCGACCCCGGTGTGGTCAACGCCTTTGCGCGTCTTGCCAAGGAAGACTATCTCGACAAGGTCACCGAGGTTGACATCGTCGACATCAATGCGGGCAGCCACCAGCAGTATTTCGCCACCAATTTCGATCCTGAGATCAACTTCCGTGAATTCACCGGCACGGTCTACTCCTGGCAGAAGGGAAAATGGCAGGAGAACAGCATGTTCGAGGTCGGCAAGGAATATGACCTGCCGGTCGTCGGCAAGAGCAAGGCCTATCTGTGCGGCCATGACGAGGTGCATTCCCTGTCGAAGAACATGGATGGCGCGGATGTGCGCTTCTGGATGGGGTTCGGCGAACACTACATCAACGTCTTCACCGTCCTGAAGAACATCGGTCTGCTTTCGGAAAAGCCGGTCACCACGGCGGAAGGGCTGGAAGTGGTGCCGCTGAAAGTGGTCAAGGCCTGCCTGCCGGATCCATCCTCCCTGGCGCCGGAATATACCGGCAAGACCTGCATCGGCGACTTCGTCAAGGGTATCAAGGACGGCAAGGAACACGAGGTGTTCATCTACAATGTTGCCGATCACAAGGAAGCCTATGAGGAAGTCGGCAGCCAGGGCATCTCCTATACGGCCGGCGTGCCGCCTGTTGCGGCAGCAATGCTGATCGCCACCGGCGAATGGGACGTGAAGAAGATGGCCAACGTGGAAGAACTGCCGCCGCATCCCTTCCTCGCCATCCTCAACCGGATCGGCCTGCCGACCCGCATCAGGGACGCCGACGGCGACCGGGCAATCGAATTCTGATTTCCAGGTCGCCAGTTCCGGCCCAGGCTGAGAGCCCTTGACAAAAGCGCCTGCATTCAATCGGTATGCAGGCGTTTTTGTGTGTTGAGGTCTTTACGAGACCATCCGTTCTGATGACCGTATTGAGAGACTGAGCGCCCCTTTACGCCGGTAATTCCGGACAGGTGAGACGCAAGTCGAGCACAGATCCGGAATACAATGCATCAGAGCGAGCGTAAGCGAGCAAGCGTTCTGTGTTCATCGGTTTGGAAAGGCCGCGCCCGCGGTGCGAATGATACCCTGCATTCCGGGTCGGCGCGCAGCTTGTGCTGCACCTGCCCGTAAAGACGAGCTGAAGGGTTTCAAACAGCATGAAGCGCCTGCATCGGTTTCGATGCAGGCGCTTTTGTGTTTCAGGTTCCGCCTGTTCTAGAAAGTCGCCTTCGCGCCGATACCGAACATGCGTGGTTCCGTCATGATCGCGAAGTTGGCGACACCCGGCCGGTTTTCCATGTAGGTCGGGACACGCTCGTCGAAAATGTTGTTCACGTACCCATAGATCTGGAAGTGGTCGTGAACCTGGAAAGTCGCACGGGCATTGGCGATCGTATAGGGATCCACCTGGAGGGCCTGCGTGTTGAGATCGTCGGAATAATAGCCGTCGAAATGTTCGACATTCGCCGAGAGCGTCAGCTTTTCCATGACAGTCCAGTCCACGCCGGCACCGATCGTATACCCCGGAGCCTTGCTGAATTCGTTGCCTTCCACGTTGGGAAGCGTATCGAATTGCGTGATTTCGCTCTGCATCACGCCCGCATTTGCGTTGACGCGCAGGTTGTCCAGAACCTGGTAGCTCATCGCAAGTTCAAGACCGTAGGCATGCGCCTCCTCCGCGTTCAGCGTCAGCAACTGGGTCACGCTGCTGCCCGGAAGGGTGGTCTGGAAATACCGCTGGGAATCCTGATAATCCGTGTAGAACAGGTTCGCCGAGACAAGCAGCGCGTCGTCCAGCAGATTGGCGCGGCCGAAGATCTCATAGTTCCAGGACGTTTCCTCCTTGAACGGTCGCGCCGTTCCGCTGAAGAAATCGAAGCCGACCCCTCCGGGGTTGAAGCCCCGGTTCACCAGGCCGCCAACGGTCACGTCGGGTGTGATGTTGTAGGCAAGCGCGATCTTCGGCAGAAGCGCGTTGAAAGTCTCGTCATAGTCGAAACTCACCGGCACGGCGCCCGCAGTCGTCGATTGACCTTCGCGCTTGATCCGGTCGCTCTCGAAGCGCAGTCCGCCGGTCAGCATCCAGGCCTCATTGATGCGGTAATCGAGCTCGGTGAAGATACCGAGGTTGGTTTTGGAATCTTCGAAGTCTGGCGACCCGTTGTAGGGCAGCAGCAGGCTTTCATCCGAGTGGGTATAAGAGCCATAGAGACCGGCAACACCACTGATCGTGCTGTCCGCGCTGCCGAAATTCACCAGCGTCTCGTTCGACCAGTTCTGCTGGTCGATCTTTGCGTCGCCATTGCCGACGGGATCCAGGCTGCGGTCCACATAGAGGTCGGTATACTGCGCCTGATTGCTGATGACGACGCCATTATCGAACTCGTAGGACAGATCGGCAATTCCGGTATGCGTGCGCGAATAGAAGCTCGGCACACTGGCCTGATCGTTCTCAAGCTTGTCGAAGGGCTGAACGGTGGCCGCTTCATAGGTCGGCTGGTTATTCTGCGCCGTTGCATAGGTGAGCTTGGCCGTCAGGCCGGGAATGGCGTCCGGTGTATAGAGCAGTTTCGCACGTCCGTTGAACGACATGATATCGAGGTCTGTGGCCTCCTCGGTGAAACCCGAATTGATGAAGTCGATGAAGGTGTCGCGGCCATAATAGTCAACAGCGACGCGGGCGGCGAGCTGGCTGCTCAGCGGTCCACTCAGCATGCCGGACACCCGGTGCGTATTGTAGTTGCCGTATTCGGCCTGCAGCGCGCCTTCCGGGGTGAAGGTCGGATCTTTGGTCTTGACGATGATCGCGCCTGCGATGCTGTTGGCGCCCTGCGATGTTGTCTGTGGGCCGCGGAACACTTCGATCTGATCCACATCCCAGATGGAGGTCGCGCCAAACACGGTTTCGAAATAGCTCTGATAGTGCCCGTCGATGTTGATCGAGGCACGCGGCACCGTGCCGGAATAAAAGGCGACGGCGCCTGTGTTCGGTCCCTGGGTGTCCTGTCCCCGGATCACCGGAGCGACACCGACCGTTCCCGGATAATAGACGTTCGGAACATCCCCGATGGCGCTCTGGACGTTTTGTTCGTCCGGCCGTGTTTCAAGGTCGGCTCCGGTGATGATCTCCACCGAACTGGCCGTTTCCTGCAGGGTACGGGTGATGTTCTCGCCGCTCACGTAGATCGTGTCGAGCAGCGTGCTTCCCGATGCGGTGTTCGTTCCGTTGTCCTGAGCCCACGCGATACTCGATACGAGCTGTGAAACTGTGAACACAGCCGTACTGCCAAGCAAATTCGCAATCCGAGTAGGTTTCATTTTTTTACCCTGATAGTGATGATTCTGCGCCAGCTGGATAACTCTTGCCGCGACAGATTTCGGAGACAGAAATCCATTGCCGTCAGTGGTCAGAACTTGCCCCCCGGCCCCGGACGTATGGATCAATCGGGTTCCACTATACAGAATAGATTACACATTTCAACATGAGTTAAAAACTCATGAATAAAAGTTGCATTGCAGCAACATGACCGGGCAACGATCTGAATCTGAACGGGAATTTTGTCGGTTTCCCGATTGAACTGGAGGCGAATGCCCAATAGGCTGACGGGCAAACGGGGGAGATCGCTTTGCAAGACTGTTCAGGATCGGGATCCAGCGGCAAATGCTGCAAGGATCATGGGCGGACGCCGGTTTCATGAGTGAAGATAACGACAAGGACGGTGGCGAAGACACCCCGAAGCGGTCGGG
Organism: Labrenzia sp. OB1; assembly: GCF_001624695.1. Lineage (GTDB taxonomy): Bacteria > Pseudomonadota > Alphaproteobacteria > Rhizobiales > Stappiaceae > Roseibium. The sequence goes on from NZ_JSEP01000004.1 coordinate 101,045, forward strand.
AAACATACAGTCGGTTTCGATCGCAACCCGCTTTCTGAACATCCTCGCAAACGCAGCCGAACCCACGGCCCTCGGGGTGATTGCCCGCGAGGCGGGAACCGGCGGCCCCACCGCACACCGCTACCTGCAGAGCCTGGTGAAGGAAGGCCTGGCCATGCAGGATCCGCAAACCGGTTTCTACGACCTGGGTCCGACCGCACTCAGCATCGGTATTGGTGCCTTGAAAAGGATTCATCCGGTCGAGATCGCCGCCAGATACATGAAGGAACTTGCGAGCGGATTTGCCGCGAGCGCGGGGGTTGCGATCTGGACCGAGCGCGGGCCGACCGTCGTGCGCTGGTATCGCAGCTCCCTGTTTTCAATCAGTTCCGTCGGTCTCGGCGATGTCCTGCCGGTCGACAATTCGGCTTGCGGGCTGGTCTTCCAGGCGTTTCTTCCGGAGAGCCAGATCGACATGGCGAGAAAACTGCAGCCTGCGCATTTCCGTGGCAAACGCGCTTCGCGTAACCAGGTGGACGAGGTACGCAAGACCTGCTGGTCCGAGCTGACCGATCACCTTCTGCCGGGAATCACGGGACAGGCGGTCCCGGTTTTCGATGCCCAGCAGGAAATCGCCTGTGTCATGACGACCGTCACCAATCTCGGGCTGATGCACAAGCCGGAGGACCGGCGGGCCCTGTTCGAATGCGCCAAAAAGGTCGTGAGGGAAACCGGCGGAGCCGATAGGTTTGCCGTGGAGTGACCCCGGATGCCTGTCCGGTCTCGATACGCCTCGCCTTCGTGTCCCGGCCGCTCCGGTTCCGCATCGCCGCCTGTCAATTCCTGGTGGTTTAAAACAACAAGCTCTGGCACCACTGCCTTGTGTCCACACATGATCCAATATTTGGTGGATGCGCAGGTTGCAGACGGTGGATTGCAGAGTGTGCCGTGGGTCGCGGATGACGCTGACGACACCGAGGCTGATACGGCGTTTGGAGCCAACCAGACGCTGAGCTTGCATCGGTCTCATGTTGGTGCAAGGTATTTCGAATGTCTTTTACTCTTCGCCAGCTTCAGTTTTTCGTGGCCGCCGCCGAGAAAGGGTCGATATCGGGCGCGGCCCAGTCATTGTCGATTTCACAGTCTTCGGTCACGGAAGGCATCAAGGAACTGGAGCGGGACCTCGGTGTGATCCTGTTCGACCGGCATTCACGCGGTTTGATCATCACTCACAAGGGACACCAGTTCCTGCGTCATGCGACCGAGATCCTGTCAAGCGTTTCGGATGCGCAGCGTGCCTTCGTCGACCGCGAAAACGAGGTCACCGGCACCTTGAACCTGGGTGTGACATCCCTGGTTGCCGGGTATGTTCTGTCCGACATTCTCGCCCGTTTTCGCAGGGCCTATCCGGCGGTGCAGATCACGGCGACCGAGGATAGTGGTGAATACCTGGAACACCTGATGATTGGCGGTGAGCTTGATGTTGCCGTCATGGTCGTCTCCAACCTGCGCGATCGAATGGCCCTTCAGGCCGAAATTCTCGAAGTGTCGCCTTATCGCCTCTGGTTGCCGCTCGGACACAGGCTGGAGACGCCTGACAGCATAGCGCTGGCGGATATATCCGACGAGCCGCTGATCATGTTGACCCTGGACGAAATCGAAGAGGCAACGGGCAAACTTCTCGGCGCGCTGGGATCGCGGCCTCCCGTCGCCTTCAGGACACGGTCGGTTGAAGCCGTGCGCAGTCTTGTCGCGACCGGGGCGGGCATCGCGATCCTGCCGGATCTCGTTTATCGGCCCTGGTCGCTGGAAGGGGACAGAATAGAGTCGCGCGATGTGTCGGGAGCCCTGCCTGTCGTGCAGGTCGGCATCGTCTGGCGCAAGGGATCCCCGCCAAAACAGACAACGTTGAATTTCATCAACATCGCGAAGGCGCACAGGATGTTGCGCAACCGATAAGGTATCGGAATTTCCGATATGCGCTTTCTGATTTTTGGAATTGCGAAAGCTTGGACAAGCGCACAATCTGATATCCGCTCACATAAAAACTGCAGAAGCAGAGCTGCCATTCTGAGGGGAAGGCTTGTGAAATGAAGAAATTTCTTACGTGTTGTTCCGCCCTGTCCATGATCGTTGCCCAAGCGGCCAGTGTACAGGCGGCAGAGATGCTCACCGAACTTGGCGATCCGGAAGGCCAGGTCAATATCGTCGCCTGGCCGGGTTACCTGGAGCGTGGCGAAACCGATCCGAAGTTCGACTGGGTAACGAAATTCGAGGAAGAAAGCGGCTGCAAGGTTCAGATCAAGACGGCCAATACGTCCGATGAAATGGTCGCCCTGATGAATGAAGGCGGTTTTGACCTTGTTACCGCCTCCGGGGATGCGTCCTTGCGCCTGATTGCGGGCAAGCGTGTTCAGCCGGTCAATGTCGATCTTGTTCCGAGCTGGTCAACGGTCGATGACCGCCTGAAGGAGGCGAAATGGCATACGGTGGACGGTGTCCATTACGGCGTGCCGTACATGTGGGGGCCCAACGTGTTGATGTACAACACGGAAGCATTCGCGGAGCCGCCGAAAAGCTGGAACGTGGTCTTCGAGGAGATGACCCTGTCGGACGGCAAGTCCAACAAGGGACGTGTCCAGGCCTATGACGGGCCGATCCATATTGCCGATGCCGCCAACTACCTGATGACGCACAAGCCGGAGCTGGGCATCGTGAGCCCCTACGAGCTCAATGCCGATCAATATGCGGCTGCACTGGATCTGTTGCGTCAGCAGAGAGCGCTGGTTTCCCGCTACTGGCATGATGCCTTCATCCAGATCGACGACTTCAAGAACGAGGGCGTCGTTGCCTCCGGTTCCTGGCCATTCCAGGTCAATCTGCTGCAAGGGGAAGATCTGCCGATTGCTTCCACCATTCCTGAAGAAGGGGCAACAGGCTGGGCGGACACCACGATGATGCATGCGGAGGCGGAAAACCCGACCTGTTCGTATCTGTGGATGGAACACACGCTGTCCTCCAACCTGATGAGTGATCTGGCCGTCTGGTTCGGCGCAAACCCTGCCGTCCCGGCTGCCTGTACCGATGGCCGCGGCATGCAGACCGCGGAAGGTTGCACCAGGAACGGCATGGATGACTTCGAGAAGATCAAGTTCTGGACCACGCCGGTTTCCAAATGCGACAGCCAGGAACAGTGCGTTCCCTACTATCGCTGGGTATCCGACTACATCGGCGTGATCGGCGGGCGTTAAGTCCTGCGCCTTCTCCTGAAACGAAACGGCCACCTGCCGGGCACCCGGCAGGTGGCAGCATGAAGTTTGTGAGATGCAACCAGCAGTCCAGTTTTCAAAGGTGAGCCGGCACTACGGTGATGTACGTGCGGTCGATAGCGTCGATCTTGAGGTCGGCGAGGGCGAGTTCTTTGCCCTCCTTGGTCCCTCCGGGTCGGGAAAGACCACAAGTCTGCGCCTGATCGCCGGATTTGATCAGCCGACCTCCGGGCATATCGAGATCTTCGGCGAGACCGCCGAGGGCGTGCCGCCGTATCGGCGCAACGTGAATACCGTGTTCCAGGACTATGCGCTTTTCCCGCATATGTCGGTGCGCGACAATGTTGCCTACGGTCTGATGATCCGGGGCATGGGGCGCAAGGACCGCTATCTCGCCGCCGAGGATGCCCTGGAGATGGTGCGTTTGCCGGGCTATGGCGACCGGCCGCCGAGCGCGCTTTCAGGGGGGCAGCGCCAACGGGTGGCGCTCGCGCGGGCGATCGTCAACAAGCCCAGGGTTCTGCTTCTGGACGAACCTCTCGGTGCCCTCGACCTGAAGCTGCGAGAGCAGATGCAGGAGGAGCTGAAATCGCTTCAGCAGGCACTGGACATTACCTTCATTTTCGTCACCCATGATCAGGGCGAAGCGCTGTCCATGGCGGACCGGGTCGCGGTCTTCAACCAGGGCAGGATCCGGCAGATCGGTTCTCCCGAGGACATCTATCAGCGGCCCCGGAGCCGGTTCGTGGCGGATTTCGTCGGCTCGTCAAATGTGCTTGAACCGTCGTTCGTGAAGGATCTGACAGGCACCGGTACCTGGGCCAGCCTGCGTCCCGAAGCCATCCGGATCGGCGATGAAGACGGTCATCCCGCGACCGTCGTGTCACGCAGCTATACCGGCGCGATGAACCGGATTGGGCTGGAAATCCGGGGTGTGCGCCTGACGGCGACCGTTCCGGCCGACGTGCCTGTTCCTGCCGTTGGTGCCAGCGTAACCGCCTCATGGGACGCTGCCGCTCTTCATGTCATGGGCGCGGACGCATGACAGTGCTGGCACCAGCCATCCTCCCGCCAGGCGGCGGCGTGCTCGCCCGGCTGTCGGACCTCTTCTGGCGCAGGCCTTCCGTGCTTCTGGCGGTGCTGCTTGGTCCGCCGGTTCTGTGGCTCGGGGTGATCTATCTCGGGTCGCTTCTGGCGCTGCTTGCCCAGAGCTTCTTTTCAATTGACGAGTTCTCGGGCCTCATTCAGTACGAATGGACGCTGAAGACCTACGGCGAACTTCTGCATCCGGCGAATCTGGACATCATCCTGCGCACGGTTCTCATGGCTGCAACCGTGACACTCGCGGCGGCCGTCATTGCTTTTCCGATCGCCTATTACGCGGCCCGCTACGCTCGTGGGCGCTGGAAAGCCCTGTTCTATCTGGGGATCATGTTGCCGCTCTGGTCGAGTTACCTGGTCAAGGTCTATGCGTGGAAACTGATCCTGGCCAAGGAAGGCATTCTGAACTGGATCTTTGCCAAACTGCACATGACCTGGCTGCTCGACGCCGTGCTCGGCATTCCGGTGATCGGTGGCAATTCCCTGTCTGTAAGTTACATCGGCACGTTTCTGGTCTTTCTCTACGTGTGGCTGCCTTTCATGATCCTGCCTGTGCAAGCCGCGCTGGAGCGGGTGCCGGTCAGCCTTCTGGAAGCCTCCGCCGATCAGGGGGGCGGGCCGCGCCAGACGTTTCGCCATGTGACGTTCCCCCTGGCCCTGCCGGGCGTGATTGCCGGTTCGATCTTCACCTTCTCGCTCACTCTCGGCGACTACATCATCCCGCAGATCGTCGGATCGTCGCGGCTGTTTATCGGCCAGGCCGTTTACGCTCATCAGGGAACAGCGGGCAATATCCCGCTGGCGGCCGCCTTCACGGTCGTGCCCATCGTGATCATGGGCTTCTACCTGTGGGGCGCCAAACGCATGGGAGCTTTCGATGCCCTTTGACAGGCAAAAAAGGGCGTCGCTCGGGCTGACGATCGCGGCAGGCTGCGGACTGGCGTTCCTGCATCTGCCCATCCTGCTCATCTTCGTCTATGCCTTCACGACAGAGGAAAAGAGCTACCGCTGGCCGCCGCCCGACTTGACGGTGAAGTGGTTCTCGGTGACCTGGAACCGGCCCGATGTCTGGGAAGCGCTTGGACTTTCCGTCCAGGTCGCCGCGATCTCGACAGCCGTCGCGATGATTCTTGGAACTCTGTGCGCAGCCGCAGTCGCCCGCACGAAGTTCTTCGGGCGTGAGACGATTTCGCTACTGGTGATCCTGCCGATCGCCCTGCCGGGGATCATCACGGGGATCGCGCTGCGCTCGGCATTCAACATTGCCGATATTCCCTTTTCCATCTGGACGATCATCCTGGGCCACGCCACATTTTGCGTGGTGGTGGTCTACAACAATGCGGTTGCCCGGTTCCGCCGCACCTCGGGATCCCTGATCGAGGCGTCCATGGATCTGGGGGCAAACGGTTTCCAGACATTGCGCCATGTCATTCTCCCCAACATCGGAACTGCTCTGCTGGCCGGTGGAATGCTGGCTTTCGCCCTGTCTTTCGATGAAGTCATCGTCACGACCTTCACAGCAGGCCAGCAGGCGACCTTGCCGATCTGGATGCTTGAAGAGCTTGTCCGGCCGCGGCAGCGCCCGGTGACCAATGTGGTCGCCATGGTCGTGGTTCTCGTGACGTTCCTGCCGATACTCGGCGCTTATTATCTCACCCGCGATGGCGACAGGGTCGCCGGGCACGGAAAATAACAAGGAAACGGAGGTTGATCGTGGACACTCAAATGCTGATCGGAGCCGACTTCGAGGCTGGAACAGAGCACGAAGAAACCATCTTCAACCCCAAGACGGGTGAAAGCATCCTGAAGCTGCCGGAAGCCTCGAGCGCGCAGGTCGAGCGGGCGGTCGAGGCGGCGGACAAGGCGTTCAGGACCTGGTCCCGGACAACGCCCGCGGAAAGATCCGGCTATCTGTTGAAGATCGCCGACAGGATCGAGGCCGAGGCCGGTGGCTTCGCAGCTCTCGAGGCCCTCAACTGCGGCAAGCCGATCAATGCGGTCGGGGACGACGAAATTCCCGCGATCGTCGATTGTTACCGTTTCTTCGCCGGAGCCGCACGCTGTGTTCCCGCAAGCGCGGCGGGCGAATACATGGAGGGGCATACGTCCATGATCCGGCGCGACCCGATCGGGATCGTGGCGTCGATCGCCCCTTGGAATTATCCGCTGATGATGATGGCCTGGAAACTGGCGCCCGCGATTGCCGGTGGCAACACGGTCATCTTCAAACCGTCGGAGCAGACCCCTCTGACCGCGCTGAAGATGGCGAAGATCCTCGCGGACATCTTGCCCGAAGGGGTGGTGAACATTGTTCTGGGCCGTGGGGAAAGCGTCGGCAACGCGCTGATCAACCATCCCAGGGTGAACATGATTTCCATCACCGGCGATGTTGCCACCGGCAAAAAGGTCCTTCAGGCCGCGTCCAGGACGGTCAAGCGCACGCATCTGGAATTGGGTGGCAAGGCACCGGTCATCGTCTTTGATGATGCGGATCTGGACGCCGTCGTCTCCGGCTTGCGCGCCTTCGGCTACTACAATGCCGGCCAGGATTGCACCGCCGCCTGCCGGATCTACGCCAGCGACAAGATCTATGACCGGTTTGTCGCCGAGCTGACGTCGGAAGTTTCCAAAATCGCCTATGCCCAGGAAGACGATACCCGGAACGAAATCGGCCCGCTGATTTCAATGCGTCAACGGGACCGGGTCGCCAGCTTCGTCGAGCGTGCCCTGGAACATTCACACATGGAAGCGACAACCGGTGGCAAGGTCCATGACGGCAACGGCTTCTTCTATCAGCCGACGGTGATCGCCGGAGCGCTGCAATCCGATGAAATCGTGCGCCGCGAGGTGTTCGGGCCGGTCGTCTCTGTGACGCGTTTTTCGGATGTCGATGACGCCGTGACCTGGGCAAACGACAGTGACTATGGTCTTGCCTCGTCCGTCTGGACCAAGGACGTCTCCAAGGCGATGGCCACCTCCGCCCGCCTTCAATATGGCTGCACCTGGGTCAACACCCACTTCATGCTGGTGAACGAAATGCCGCATGGTGGCATGAAGCAGTCCGGTTACGGCAAGGACATGTCTCATTATGCGCTGGAAGACTATACCGCCGTCCGCCATGTGATGATCGCCCATGGGTAGAGGACACGGACATCGCCGTGGTGTTTCGCGGGAAATATTTTTTGCCCGGAGCATGTTGCATTAAGTTAAATTCGGGAGGCCACCCGAAAGCACTGCACTGCGAACGCCGCCTCGGGCGTCTTCCTGAGGCTATGAACCCGCGAGAGCGCGGTCCGGATACCATAAAATTCCGGCCGCCACCCTTCGGGCTGGTCGCCGTCCTGTCTTCAATTGGGCGTTCACTTTTCGACCGGTGGTCACCTTCTCCCCTGAGACGAATGCTGACAGGCCGGGCCTGATACTCTGTTCTTCGGACCCCGGATCGCTCCATCGTCCATGTCCTTCAAACTGGAAACAGACCAGCCTCAAAACGCGAAATCCTCACGAGCGCGGGTCAGCACGAAGTTGTAACCCGTGTTTCCGGTACAAACTGTTACCTATGTCTCCGGGTCGGACACTGAGATTTTTGGCGCACCCGACAGGATTCGAACCTGTGACCTCTGCCTTCGGAGGGAAGATATCATTTTATGATTCTTTCTTTAAATTCAATGCGTTATCGCGCATCTGCTGCAAGACCTGTACGCGTCCTGTACGAAGAGCGTCCATAATCTTCTGCTCTTCGTTCTCCGAATGACCGTATGTATCGAAGAGCAACTTCACGTCTTTCCAACGGCCCAGCTTTGCCACTGTGTGAGGGTCGATCCCGTGTCGATTGAGCATTTCTGTAGCAAAGCCGTGTCGGCCCGCCGCATGTGGCATGCGGCGGTCTATGCCCGCAGCGTCGCAAATGCGTTTCCAAGGCTTGTAGATGCTGCTGCGCGAGGCGTAGCCAAACACGAGCAGTGGGCGCTTCTGGTTTGGATCACCTGTTTTTCTCGGACGACGCGGCTTCAGCGTGGCCAACTCTTTCGCCAGCTCTTCAGACAGCGTAACTGGCGTCTCGCCATAGCCCTTGGCGGACGGCATTTTCACGCGACGGTTCTCCAGGTTCAGATGATCTGGTGTGAGTGCCAGTGTTTGGCTAATCCTCGCTGCAGTCTCGAACATGAACTGCGCCATCAGGCCAAAACGCAAATCGCTGTGCTCTTTGAATAAAAATATCCAGAGCCAATCTCCGGGCACCTTTTCGACATTGCTTTGTTTGCCGCGCAGGACGTCCTGCTTTTCGCTTTCCATGTTCGAGTAAGCCTTGATCTTAATTGGCTGGCACTTCCCAAGGTCATGTGCGTTATTGATCACCGCGCGAACCGGCCCAATAACCTGCTTGCGCCATGTGCTCGTCGAGTTGCCCGGCGAGATTGCCGGACCCAGCTCGCGCACCATTTTTGGTGTGATTTCATTGACCGGCTTGTTCTCCAGGTAGGGCATGAGCTTCAACAGGTAGCCGGCATATTCCGGGGTCGGATTATAAAGCTCAACGGCGTCAGAAAACAGAAACGGCCTTTCTTCTTCAGGGAGGTCCGAGGCGTAATAGGCTCTGATCTGTTGCTGCTTGAACCAGGCTAGGTACGTTTCTGCATCAGCTTTTCGAGCCTTTCCCGTGCTCTTACGGATGTACTTACAGTCCGGGATCTCGTCGATACGGCCGCGGATGTGCCATACGTCGGTGTCTTTGCGCTTGATAAGTTCGAGGGGCATTGCTCTATCTGACTGAGAATGAGTTCGATGTGATCGGGGTGAAGCAGCATGGGGCGCGTGCAGGTGTAAAATGCGCCCAACCTGCGGGCCTTGGCCGTCAACTGGCGAGCAGAAATCCGAATGCCCTTCTCAGCGAAGATGGACACCCATTCCACGGCCGTTTTTGCCTCGGTCAAAGCCTTGGGAAGTGTTGTCGATTCAATCACAATGACGACCGTTTATCGACCAGACTGAGGAGAGCTGGGCGCCTGACGGGATGCGCAGGCCAAGTCTTCCATTCGATGCCGGATGCATCGCACGATTTCGCTGTTCAACGAAGAGGCGTTCTTCTGGGTTTCCAATTCCAGAAATCGCTTGGTCTCAACAGGCAGGCGCAGGAGGACCTTTGGCCAGTTTTGTTTATTCATTTCACATGCTCCGAGTTAATAGCATAGTGCTATCTATCGGCGCACCATATGTCACAAAGATCGCATTCTGCTAGTATTTTCTGCATAGCACTTTGCGAGTATCAACAGGCCATGACGAGCCAGACCAAAGCCAAAGATAAAGATCAATTTGTCGTCCGCCTTCCAGACGGTATGCGCGATCAAATCGCCGAGGCTGCAAAACTCAGCAATCGCTCCATGAACGCTGAAATCGTTGCGCGGCTAGAGCAGACGTTTATGTCCAGCGTTTCCACCAGGTACAAATGGGCGCTGGCGCAGATCAATGACGCGGTCCATGCGAAAATATCTGTCTCGAAAGTCGCTGAGGCTGTTTCGGAAGAGACGGCGGAGCAATTAGAACGAGTCTTTGGAGGGAGCGCATATCCACCTTTTGAGCTTTCCGACCGAGTCGCCAAATATCTGAATGTTCGGCCGGATTGGCTCAAGCATGGCGAAGGGCACCCTTTTGAAGTGCATGATTTGTACTCTTATGGTGTGGACTTGGCGGAAATGCTTGCGAAGCAGCGCCCGAAAAGAATTGTGTTTATCCGGAGCATGGCGAGGGAAGGCAACGTGGCTATTGTCACGATGCATGATGGTTTCGTCTGCCAAATTTTCAAAACGACGTTGAATCTAAGCGAAGTGGTTGGCGGCTCCGGCGAATATGATCAAGCCCGTTTTTCAAACACATGCAGAAAGCTGAGTTTGGACTATAGGCGGTTAGACTCTTCCAGTTATCTTTTGGAGCCAGAGCCATTTATTCAGCTCATACATGGAGACCTGAACCCTCTTCTTGCAGTCAAGCAGGCCCGGTCGTCATCTTGGTTCTCAGATTGGTGGCAACCGTCCAGCTTTGAAAACCAGGCAAACGACTATGGTTATTGGGCTGGCTATCAGGAGCTGTGCAAAAGGGTCTATCGCCATATCGAACGCAACGATGAATTGCGATTAGAGCGTGACGCAATTTTGGAATGACTAGGCCCAAAATCATTCGAATGCGTCAACGCGTTCGCGGCAGAGCCGGAGCATTTGCTCGGCCTTGGCGGCAATGTCTTCGTCTATGCCGGGAACATCCGGAATGGTGACGGCATCAATGCCCACACGAAGCCCGGTAAGGACGGCGTCGATCGCCTGGTTGGCCGCGCCGGCGGTCAAGCCGGCGATCGCTGCCGACCTGAGGAAATCAGCGCGGCGAAGGCGACTGTCCTTGCCGTTGATCTTCAGTGCCATGCGATCATGTTCGAGGCCAGGAAAGACGACCGTGGTGACGGCGTCATAGAGCGGCGCGACACGTACGGTTTCGAAGCTGCGTGTATCCGGCTGGGCGACCTTGAGCAGTGCAAGGTTCTTGAGGTGCATGTCTCCGTCGGCAATGAGCCAGGCAAACAAGGCGCGCTTGAGCACGAGCAGCAGATCGGCTTCCGGCTCGGATGAGAGCGGCCGCACTGCACGCGCAATACGCTCGATAGTGCCGTCATATTTCGCTTCGGGAGGCAGATCGAGAACTGAACACAAATCTTCAAGCGCTATTCGCCGCTTGTCGTCAGCGGAAGTGCTAATGTCGAAGCGCTCGACAATCAGCGCAGGTGGCATCCCGTCCGGCATGGCAACCAGCGCCGTCGAGGGCGTGTCGAGCCCGGCATGGCGACCGAGTGCCATGGCGAGGAATTCGATCACCGGCAGTGCTTGGAAGCCGCTTGTCCCGGCGGGCTTGAGTATGTGCGTAAATGGCAGCCGGGTACTGGGAACGAGCCTCCCGTCCTCACCGAGGAACATCGGTGCCTTGATCTGCACTCCGGACAGACGCGGTGTGTCGGCGCTGGCGTAAAGGCGCGCGAGCTTCTCTTCAAAGCTGTGCTCGATGTCGCCACGGCCTGGTCCCGCATAGGTGCCGGTGAAGATGCCATCCGTTTTGAAATCGTTCAGACGACAGGTCAGAATGTCGGCTGGCAAGGCGTCAAGCTCGGCAGCCTTGGTGCTGATGGTGATGTTCGACATGTAGCGCTTGCCCGAGCGCAGAACGGCGCGTTCATCGCTTTCCTTGAGAATGCGCTCCAGCCACCCCTCAGGCAGAAGAGAGAGAATGAAAGGGGGCAGCTGGCCGGGAACGCGCTGCTGAATCAGTGGCAGATCGAACCCCTCTTCCGGTTTCCAGCGCCATTCAAAGCCGTCGTACAAGAGATGCCCGATATGGGTTCCATGCCAGGCAACGATGAAATCGAGCGCCGCTTCGTTGCGAATCTCAATTTTGGCGCCGGTATGAAGAAGATAGCGTTCTGCCTGCTCGCCCTCGCGATACCACTGGTTTTCACGGGCCAGCGCCCATAGCGCATCGGCAGCGGCTTTGGGGCTGCCATACTCGTCCACCAGTCGCTGTGCGATGTCGGCACGCATTGCTTCATCGATTGAAGCGGCATGCTCACTGCGCAGGCGAAAACCTTCGAGAAATCGCTGACGAACGGACGAGACATTGGCGTGGAATTCCCCCATGCCATCATCGATGACGGCGGTGGCAACGGCCGGGTGTTCGGGGGTCACGTTCTGGATGATTTCCAGGGTTCTGATACGTGTCCTCTGACTGCGCGGCCCGCTGATGAAGAGCCGTCCATCGCGCGTCGGCGCGAGCAGGACAGCGCTGGCAGCGGAGAGATAAGCGCGAGGATAGAGATAGCGGGCAATCCGGATGGAATGCCGAAGCACATCGACGTCCGCATCGGCGCCGGCATCGACGTAGATGCCGCGCATGAGTTGCACGATCTTGCCGGTTTCGGCCTGATAGTGCGCACGACTTTTATCGAGGTTCTCGCCAACGAGATAGAGCAATGTTCTAACTTTCGCGTATTCGACCTACGAGAAGGTTAGGATTATCCGCCTCAACTGTCAAAAAATACTGACTTTCGCGTGTTTTATATACGCAAAGGTGAGAATCTTACCTCAATTGTGCAAGGGGGCGGACCCATCGCTGGGCCTAGTCGAGGAAATCACGGGCCGTAAACGTGGCCGCGTTTTCGCCTACAGAGCCTATCTGGATATCCTGAGCGAAGGGGCGGCACTGTAAAAAAGTTGGCAAGATAAATTAGAATCCACTGTGTTGAGAAACAACTGTTCTAGTGCTCGCTTTGCGCCCCCATTTCGGTCGTTTGAAGCTCTAGAGGTAAGCCGCGAAAGCGGACACGATATCGCAAGCAGCATGCATCCGCTCCACTAGAGTATAGTGATCCGGCTCTAGGAAAAAGGGGCACTCTGAAGGCGGCCGAGCAGCTGTGTGTCATCTCAACCGTCACGTTTCTGTAAAGCGACGGTAATTTCGGGTCGCGGCCTTTGGTGATGAGTGGCGTGTCGAGAATCAGCCACGACTGAACTGAAATTGACGGTGACTTTATAGGATGACTTGCATAGCATAGGCGAATTCTACTAACGGTATATGGTTTAGTTGCGCTAGGGGGGACAATGAAGCCTTATACAAGGTCGATAATCGAGCTGTTTGATGGCAAGAAGCGTTTTTTGATTCCACTGTATCAGAGACGGTACGCTTGGAAAGAAACCCCTCAGCTTGAACTTCTTTGGGAAGATATTGAGCGTGCAGTCTCAAGACTGATGGAGGACCGCACTTCTCTCACTCCGCATTTCATGGGCGCCATTGTTATTGCCCAAATAAAGACCTTTGGTAAACAGGTGCAAGCCTATGAAATTATTGATGGACAGCAGAGGCTAACGACGTTCCAGCTACTTTTGGCGGCATTGCGAGATGTCGCCAAGGCCAATGGCTCAAACTATGAAACAGAGATTCAAAAGTATTTATTGAATGACGGCGTGATGGAGCGCCCAAGTGTTGAGCGATTTAAGCTCTGGCCATCGATCACGGATAGACGATCTTTCGTTTCAATAATCGACCCAACTGCCGATCTGGATGCAGTCTCTCCGCCTCCGACTGACGAAGATGGAGTCGTCAGGCTCTCAGTTGCTGCTCACTCCTATTTCAAAGGTTGCATTGAAAGCCAGGTAATTCAGGATGGTGTATTCGAAGAACACCGGCTTGAAATCCTGTTCGAAGCGCTCAAGGAGGGATTGGCCGCGGTATCAATCGAATTGGAAGGAGGAGACGATCCCCAGACAATATTTGAGACGCTCAACAGCCGCGGCGTAGACCTAACTCCCGGTGACTTGATGCGCAATTTCATATTTCAGCGGGCAAAGGGGCTGGGCCAAGCCGACCATTCTCTCGTGGTGGACAAGCTCTACGAGAAGCATTGGCTTCCATTGGACCGTGCGTTTTGGAGTCAAGTGGCTTCTCGTGGGCGGCAGACACGGGCGCGTCTCGACTGGATGCTTACAGATCATCTGGCCATGCACGTCGGCAATCTAGTTTCGATTGAGGGGTTATTCGAGAGCTATCGCCGATGGATCCTCACCGAGCGCCCATTTGATAATGTGACAAAGGAACTTGAGTCTATTTCGGCTACCGCGGCCATCGAACAGCGCTTATTCAATCAAGACATTGATGATCCAATCGGTAACTTTGGGCGTTTCGCAGATGCATTTGACGTGTCGACCGTCATGCCTTTGGTAATTTACCTCGCCATTGAACCTACTGTGGCGAATGAAATCGACAGGGCTCTGGAAGTTCTTGAAAGCTATATCCTCAGGCGCGACATTTGCGGATTGACAAACAAAAACTACAACAGGTTGTTTGTTGGTCTCATTGATCGACTACGCAAGGCTGAAGGCGACAAGATCGATGCAATGATTTCTAATTTATCAAACCGTCGATCGGATATTGACCGTTGGCCAACCGATGAAGAGTGGCGCAATGCATGGCTCAGCCGCAGCCAGTACAAAGGTGCTCGGCAAGCTCGATTACGGTATCTCTTTGAAGCGATAGAGATGGCCAAACGGTCATCGCTTAACGAGGAGATCGAGATAAAATCTGCCCTAACGATCGAGCATATTATGCCCAAACGATGGCGGGATACTTGGTCGATCCCGGGATACGACAATGTGGATGACGATGATGTTGAATATTTGGGCCGGCAGGCAGAACGTGATGCGGTGATAGACCGGATTGGCAACCTGACTCTTCTCACAGGAGCGTTGAATTCCTCTGTATCGAATGGCTCCTACTCAGTGAAGATGCCTGCGGTAAAATCTCATTCTAGCCTTGCGCTGAATCGCGATCTCAACCAGTTCGACAATTGGAACGAAGAAACGATCTCAGAGCGTGGCCTTTCACTATTCGAAATCGCAGCGCGTGTATGGATGGCTCCGCCTAATGGCGATGAAACAGAAAGTGAAATACCAGCAGGTGCAAATAGCCTACCTGTCGAGGGTACAAACTGCTGTTTCACCTATGCTGGCCGTCGATATGACGGACGAATTGAAAACGGCTCGCTTGCCGTAGAGGGGATCGTCCGTCGTTTCGACTCGCTCTCAGCAGCGTCTCGATTCATAACGCGAACTCACCGCAATGGCTGGAAAGACTGGCATTTTCAGGATGGTCAGGATGGCTGGGTTTTGGCTGACGAGTGGCGCCGTCGCATAGCGTCATAAGAAGTGAGGAAAGTGCCGTTTTTGGGTGACTATACCCGGTAGGGAGAGAATTTGTGGACGAAAATAAGAACGAAAGAATCGCCTCGATTGCAGGCCACTCACTTCATCACTTTACCGAAACTGCGGATCGGGCAAGGCAGGCACTGAGGGTGTCTCATCCAGACATTGGCAATGCGATGGCGTCCTTCAATGCGGCCACGGAAGACGCTGTAATAAGAAAAATGGACGAGGTCACGGATTCGCGGACCCGAGAGCTTCGCGCGCTCTTGTTGGAACCTGCCGTCGCTCGTGTTGTAGCCAAAGATGAGGAAGGCAATCGACGCATTTACTTCGTATCACGTGCTACACCATACAGATCCCCATCGGATGGCAGTTACGCCGTTAGCTACAATGCGATGCCACTCGGCAGGCTGGCAGCCTTAGGAATCGGGGGTGAAGTCGAAGCCCCCTCCAGCAATGGACCGATTACGCTCACGGTGATCGAGAAAGCTATCCTGACCCCGAAGGAAATTGAGGGTCAATGGGATTCCTTGAAGTCGGTGGTGGAAGGAGAGCAGTTCGGACCTTTTACAGTCCCCTCGTTCCGTGCGCTGCTTGAAGGCTTCGGCGTTCCAGAAGAAGAACTGGATGCTCTTGACGCGCTACTGGCCGAAGACATGGCCGCCGGCCTTGTATTGGAAGGGCTGCGGCGAGACGCCATTGCCAAGATGGAATTGCGGGACTTGGCGATCCTTGACGAGTATCAGGACGAGATTTTCCGACTGCCACTTGACACTCACCTCGTCATTCTGGGCCCACCCGGAACAGGAAAGACCACAACGCTGATTAAGCGGTTGAGTCAGAAGCTTGACTACCCAAATCTCACTGACGAAGAGCACGACGTTGTCGAGCGCACCGTTGCCGGACAGGCTGGTCACCACACTAGCTGGATAATGTTTACGCCAACTAGGCTTCTAAAGCAGTACGTGAAAGAAGCCTTTTCCCGTCAAGGCGTACCGGCCTCAGACGAGCGAATTCAGTCCTGGGACGATTATCGGCGCCATCTTGCTCGCAACCATTTCACGATTCTTCGATCGGGATCCCGTGGTCGATTGGTGATGCGGGATGAACTGCCATCGCTTACACCTGATACCGTTCTTGAACAACGTCAGTGGTTCGAGGACTTTTTCGACTTCCAGCTCGAACTATTCTGGGAAGGTCTCCATGATCACGCCAACATTCTCGCAAGTGATAATGCCACTTCTGTCAGACAGATTGGCCAGCGCGTTCTGGCCGTCCTTCCTTCCAAACTCAATGGGCCTAATCCAGAGTCGATCGTTGCGCTGAACAATTTGTCTGAGTCTCTGCAGGCTCTGATAACTCAGATGCGAACTGGCACCGAGAAAACTATCCGAAAGGAAATCGCACAAGTTTTGCAAAGCGAACCGTCGCTGTTGCCGGAGCTTGTAGCATTTGTCGCTACGCTCGATGCAGTTGATGATCCTGATGAGGATGAGCTTGATTCTGAGGAGGACGACGAGCCGCAAAAAGTTCGCGTGGGGCGTGATGCAGCTATTGACGCCTTGATCAAAGCTTTGAAAGCAAAAGCGCGGGCCGTTTCGAGCAGCAGAAGAGTTGGTCCACGTACCCGTAACGGACGAATAATTGAATGGTTTGGGGAGCGTGGTCCTGACCGTGAGGCGTTGCGAAAAGTAGGACAGGATCTGGCGGTGCAGACTTCACTGCGCCGTTGTTTGTCCCCTGTGCGGCGGCTTGTGAACGCTATGCCCGCTCGGTATCGGCGCTTCCGCCGAGTGCGTCAGGCGGAAAGGCAATGGTACAATGCGGAAGGGTTTCAGAAACACGAACTGCATACGCTTGAAGTGGACGTTATTCTGTTGGCGCTTCTTCGGACTTGCGCAGACCTGATTGCGGATCGAAGGATCGCACGTGATCTCGATACACCGTCCTATTCGGCTCTCAATCTGCTGAGGTCACTCTACCGAACTCAGGTCCTAGTCGATGAAGCGACAGACTTCTCGCCGATTCAACTCGCCTGCATGGGGGCACTCTGTGATGGGGCGTCTAATTCATTTGTGGCTTGCGGCGATTTCAATCAGCGAATTACCGATTGGGGTAGCAGAGGGAGCGATGATCTTCGATGGGTCTTTCAGGACTTTGATATTCGGTCAGTTTCGATTTCCTACCGCCACAGTCGACAACTGAATGAGCTTGCAAGGGACATTGCACATATCTCAGATCCCGAGGTGGAAGAGGCACAGTTGCCGCAGCGAGTGAACAACGAAGGCTACCCGCCCGTCCTGGGAACAAGCATCGTCAGTATCCATGATACCGTTGAATGGCTCGCAGATCGGATCGCGGAAATCGAGCGCTTGGCAGATGAATTTCCCCCAATTGCGATACTGGTGACAGATGAAGATGAAGTGATCCCGTTCGCAGATGCGCTTGACCAGAAACTGGCCGACGCCAACATCCGGGTCGTACCGTGCCCTCGCGGCCAACTTGCGGGCGAGGACAATGATGTTCGCGTCTTTGATGTTCGCCACATCAAGGGACTGGAGTTCGAAGCAGTTTTTTTCGTGGGAATTGATCGTCTCGAGCAGTTTCACCCTCATCTATTCGAAAAGTTTCTTTACGTGGGTGCGACCAGAGCGGCTTTGTTCCTAGGTGTATCAACCTCAGAAACCGATTTGCCGGAACGCATTCAGTCGCTGGAAAGCGCATTTGCTAAAGATTGGTCGCACCAATGACATGGTGCATCCCGTGGCGGTATCAGCCTCTTGTGCTCTCTGGTAAAGCGTCTGATCACGACAAGAGCGGCAAACTCGGGTGCTTGTCGGAGGCTATTAGTGGACTTCGCTGGCCGGCCCGCCATAGCGGCATTGCCCATGCTAAAAAGACGATCGGAAAGCTGGGACGGTTCTCTGCAATCACAACATGAATGCCGTTTTAGATCCGGACGTGCGCGTGATACTCCGCGTTGTGCAATGATCGCAGAAAAGCAGTTACCCGATGAAGGCCTCTGAGGAATAGTCGGGACAGAATTCGGCACGTTAGTGAGATATGTCGTGGGGGCTCCTCAATGATCAAATCCGTTAAACAGGCATGCATTTTTAATCCGGTGATCCGGGATTACCGGATGGCGGAGGGCATTGAAAACCTCGCCGATCTCATTGCAGACAATGGTGACGGACGAGAGTTCTTTGCGAGGAACTTCATAACCCACGGTATGGAGCAACTCTTCAAGGAAGGCATGCTTCGCTTGTCTGGAAAATCGGATCAAGCGGTCTTTGAGCTGACCCAGGCCATGGGCGGCGGTAAGACACATATGATGGTTGCGCTCGGACTTCTCGCTCTCCATCAACATTTGCGGCCGGAAGTCCTGCCGGCTGTACTGAATGACCGGGTGGAGTTTGGCGAAGCGCGAATTGCGGCGTTCAACGGCCGAAACAGCCCGGACAACTTCATCTGGGGCGAAATTGCCTCCCAACTCGGTGCGGACGAGGCAATCCGGCCTCATTGGGCAAATGGTCCCAAGGCCGTAGACCAGCGCAAGTGGAAAGAAATCATTGGCGATTCGCCGACGTTGATCCTGCTTGATGAGCTTCCGCCATACCTCCAGAATGCGGCAACACAGGCTGTTGGAGCTGGAACGCTGGCAGACATGGTTGTTTACAGTCTGAGTTCGTTGATGAGTGCAGCGCTCGAACTTCCGAACTGCGCGATTGTCATCGCAAACCTATCCGGAAGCTATAAATCGCAAACCAAGGCTCTGGCCGACGCAATTGCTAACCTGCAGCAGGAAGCCAGACGCCAGGCCATGACGATCACCCCGGTCCAGCTTGCCGGAAACGAGATCTACGAGATCCTGAAGAAACGGCTCATCGACGAACTGCCAGACGAACGGACGATATCCGACGTCGCCGAAGAATACGCTCAACAGGTCAAGAAAGCGGAAGATGGCGGCTACATCGTGGCGTCAAGTATCGAACAGATCGCTGAACAAGTTCGGGAAACCTATCCATTTCATCCCTCTTTTAAGCATCTTGTGGCACTCTTCAAGGAGAATGAGGGGTTTCGTCAGACCCGCGGTCTCATGCAGTTCACGGCAAGGCTCCTCAAGAGCGTGGAACAGCGCCAAGCCGATGACATCTTCCTGATTGGTACTCAGCATCTTGACCTCAACGACGACCAGGTGCGGGATGAAATTGAACGCATCGCTCCGAAACTGCTACCTGCGGTAACACGTGACATTGCCGACAGTGGTAATGCGATTTCTGAGACCATCGATTTTGAGCTCAGTTCCGACGCTGCACAGCAGGTAATGACGCTTCTGTTGGCGTCGTCGCTTTCACGCGCTGTCGGTGGGCGCATTGGGCTGTCAGATAGTGAAATTATCGAGTTTCTTGCTGCACCAAACAGGAAATCGGATGAATTCCTGACTGCACTTGAAAAGCTGCGCGAGCAGGCCTGGTACCTGCACCGGGAAGAGCAGCGCTTTTTCATCAAGGAGACCGAGAACCTCTCGAGACAGATCGAGCGCACAGCCAGGGAGATCCCCCAGCCGAAGATCGACCAGGCTCTCATCAATCGTTTGACGGGTATCCTGCAACCGGTCAGCAAGCGTGCCTATCAGGAACTGCAAGTGCTTCCGAAGCTGGATGAATTGCGTCTCGGTGGTCCAAGAGTGCTGATCGTGATTAGGCCGGATGGTCGGGTGCCTCCGGATGAACTTCAGAACTTCTTCGATTATCAGCAGGAAAAGAACAACTTGCTGGTTCTGACCGGTCAGGACAGCCATTTGGCCAATGCAGTTGAGGAGCGGTTACGGGAGCTTTATGCCATCGAGCAGATCCACAAAAGATTGAAGCCTGGGGACACGCTCTACGAAGAAGCTCGAGACCGCCTCGAGGAGGCCGAGGAGCGGTTCCACAAGGCGCTGTCTGCGGGCTATAACCGTATTTACTATCCTGCTCAGGAACAGACGGACGGTAGCGAGCGCCTCATGCCGGCGACGATCGACAATGGCCTCAAGATCGGCGAGGGAGACCAGTCGGCTGAAGTCCAGATCGAGAAATTGCTTGCCAGCCCGCGCGCCAATTACAAGCTGGCGCTCGATATGGCCGAAGACCCGACGCAATACTTTGCGATGGCCGAGGAGGATCTGTGGCCATCGGGCAAGGACAATCGTCGGACGCCGTGGAAAGATGTGGTCAGTCGCGCCAAGAGTTTTCCCGTTTGGCCGTGGATGCCAGGCTCCAGTGGTATGGACAGCTTGAAAGCTGAGGCATTGAAGCAAGGTCGATGGCGTTTGGGAGAGGACGGCTACATCGAAAAAGGACCGTTTCCTCAGGAAAAGACAACCGTAAACGTCTCGCTCCAGGGGAGCAATCCCGAAACGGGCGAGGCGCTTCTCAGCCTGACACCGCGAAATGCCGGTGACAGCCCAATCATTTATTATTCGACGAAACCCGATGTGTCGGAAAACGATCCTCAAATAGAGGACATCGACAACTTCTCCACCGGAGAAGGGACGCTGTATTTTTGGGTGAGGGAACCATCCGGGAAATATGAAAGCGGCCCGCCGATTCGTTGGACGGCGGACCTGAAGATCCGTCACCAGGTCGACCCGGCAGGTGGCAACCGGTGTGTTACCCTGCAATCAACACCCAAAGCAGAAATTTCCTATTCGCTTGACGGTTCCAATCCAAAGGATGGCCAAAAATATGATGGGCCATTCGAAATCGGGCCTGAAGCGATCCGTCTGCTCGTTTATGCTCGCGCAGGTGAAGCCAACAAGACCGCGGATTTTCAGATCCCCGCGAGCGGAGACAAACGGGTTCAAATCGACGATACCAAAGCCGCACGACTTCAGGGTAAACGTGTTTCCCTGGACACCACTGACCGCGTCTATGGTGTGATCAACAAATTCAAGGACAGTGCGAACACGCTTTTCAAAGGTGTTCGCATCGAAATAGGTGAAGGTGAGAACACTGTTACCGTCCGGTTCCAGGAACGTGCGATCACGGCAGCCATGATAGAGGGTGTGGTAAACAGCCTCCGCGACGTCCTTCAGGAGGACCAAGCGGAGCTTGCCATCACAATCAGTGACGGCATTCAGTTCGAGAATGGATTTGCTGTGAAGGAATTCGCGCAGATTGCGGGGCTTGACCTCAAGCCGGGTGAACTTGTGCAGGAGACGTGATCGATGCCGCAAGGGCTGACCGCTGGTATGATGAAACGTAAAGAACGCGATGACAGTGGCCCTGCCAAACCGACACTTGGTTTTGGTGTCCCCGCGACTTCTGACCCGCATCATTTCAAGGTCAGTATTCCGCCCGCAAATTCGGCAAAGGTCCAGATCAGCGAATATCTTGGTATGCAGGCCAGCAGCGACGAATTCGCTGTCATGGACCGGGTTGTGCTCGACCGGCCACGCTGGACCGCAATCCGCAGCGAAGTTCAGCGTGCCTTCAACGCGCGGCTAAAGGCACATGGCCTGAAGATATCTGCCTGGAAGGTCGGCGAGAACCCGGTGGATCGCCTGCTCGGTAAGGAGCTTTGCGTGCTCGCCTGGGCCGTTGAAGATCTGGAAATGGATCAGGTCCCTGTTGCTGTGCGGAATTGGTTGGCGTTGCGGCCGGAGGAAAGGTGGTGGCTCTTCGGCATGACCGCCATGGCCACCGGCACGGTGAAGGACGCAGGCCGAGGTTGGCGCCTAGCGCTCAGGCACGCGCTGGGAGACGTAGCACAGAGTGACTTGATGCAGCCCCGTGCCAGGCGGCAGATTGGGAAGGTCAGTAATCGGCCGACCCTCGACCTTTTTGATGGCGAGAACTGAATGAAAGACCTGAGGCCACTTGCCCTGAAAGATGCGCCAGCACTGATTGAAGCGGTTTTCCCTGCGCAGAAGGTGTCATTTGAAGCGCAACGTG
Organism: Labrenzia sp. OB1; assembly: GCF_001624695.1. Taxonomy (GTDB): domain Bacteria; phylum Pseudomonadota; class Alphaproteobacteria; order Rhizobiales; family Stappiaceae; genus Roseibium. The sequence goes on from NZ_JSEP01000004.1 coordinate 123,059, forward strand.
AGCGAAAGGCGGGCGCCGGACAAACGCTGACGACACTTGGCTCGTACTGGAAAGGACGCAAACCGCTCATTCTGGTGCGTGCCATCGTCCTTGGCTCACTGCTACCGCAGACAGGCGACGACGAAAAAGATCTCGAGATCTTCGAGAAGTTGATGGCATTCGACGATCACGGACTTGCGCGACGGGCTTTTGCCCAAAATGATCTCAAACCGAAGCAGATTGCGGCGCGCATCACGCTTTCGAACCCGTGGGACTACTTCACTTTTACGGGGTACAAAAACCTCCCCGTGGGTGAGCGGCTTTTGAACCTTGAGTGCCCGTTCGACGCGGACGAGGAAGGTATTTCTCTCCGTTGGGATAGAAACACCTCCGACGAGGCCAAGCTCCAACTGATCGAGCAAACGCTTGCGACATTAGATAGTTACGAAGAGAAATCCAGTTTCTGTAAGCGGCCTGAGGAAGTAGATCAGAGTTGGCTTTTTGCTCCCATTTGGCCTGCAGTTAACAACCACTACAAGCAATTTGGCATTACGGTTTCATCCATGCCTGAATTGATTGAGAGCATCGGCCAGCTAAGATACGGACATCGGCCCAGAGTCTCAGACACATTCTGCGGTGGTGGTTCTATTCCTTTCGAGGCGTCAAGGCTAGGAGCTGATACCTTTTCGTCTGATTTAAATCCAATAGCGGCAATGCTCACGTGGGGAGCGCTTAACAGCTTGGGAGCGACGCCCCAGTTCCGTGCAGAGATTGCGGCTTCACAGAGAGCTGTCGCTTTAGCAGTTGAGCAAGAGCTATCTAATTTGGGAGTTGAGCAAGACGGTAGGGGCAACCGAGCAAAGGCGTATCTATACTGTTTGGAGACCCGATGCCCAGAGACAGGCTGGCTCGTTCCTATTTCATCCAGTTGGATTATCTCGAAGACGAGAAATGTGGTCGCAAAGCTTGTACCGAATGCGACTGAAAAGAGATTTGATATTATTCTTAAAAGCCAAGCAAATTCTTCAGATATGAAGATCGCGAACACCGGTACCCTTCAAGGCGGGCACCTGGTGTATGAGATCGCAGGGCGAACATATCGAACCTCGATTAAAACCTTGCGGGGCGACTATCGCGATGGAAATGGGGGCACACAAAACAAGTTGCGCCTTTGGGAAAAAAATGAATTCACGCCAAAGTCGAGCGACCTCTTTCAAGAGAGGCTATACGCGATCCATTGGGTACAAGAGGACACAATTGGAAAGGGACGTGAAGTTGCATTCTTTTCATCACCTCAAGAAGAAGACTTGACACGGGAGCAACGCGTTAAAAGGATTGTATCGGAAAATCTTGAGAACTGGCAGAAATTAGGTTTGGTGCCAGATATGAAGATTGAACGCGGCTACAACACTGACCAGCCTATCAGAGAGCGCGGGTGGACTTACTGGCACCATTTGTTTAGCCCGCGCGACCTACTTGGTATAGCAACATATGCCAAGCAAGTGCGCGCTCAAAAGAAAGAGCTTGTGCCTCATCTGTATTTGTCCATCCCGATGGTGACCGATAATGCAAGTAAGCTTTGCGGTTGGAATCCTGGTCATCCGGGATCAGGTGAGTTCACGACTAACGTTTTTAATAACCAGGCGCTTAACACACACTACAATTATAGCTGTAGATGCGTAACACATATCTCGAGGAAGCTAGTTGGAAGATCGAATGATAAGCTGATTGGGATCGCTGGCACGCACCAGGTAAGAACGGCAAGCGCAGATCAATTGGACTTCGAGGCCGATTTGTTCGTAACAGATCCCCCTTATGCGGATGCTGTGCACTATCATGAAATTACCGAATTTTTCATAGCGTGGCTTCGAAAGAGCCCTCCTGAGCCTTTTGATACGTGGGTCTGGGACTCCCGCCGTGCGCTTGCGATCAAGGGGGCCGGAGACGAGTTCAGGCGCGGCATGGTCGACGCGTATCGTGCCATGACTGAGCATATGCCGGACAATGGCATGCAATGTGTGATGTTCACCCATCAGGATACCCGTGTGTGGTCCGACATGGTCGGCATCTTCTGGGCCGCGGGCCTTCAGGTCGTGGCGGCCTGGTACATCGCCACCGAAACGACCTCTGAGCTGAAGAAAGGCGGTTATGTCCAAGGCACCGTCATCCTGATGCTGCGCAAGCGGCCGGCCGGCGAACGAGCCGGCTTCAAGCAACGCATTCTACCCGCCGTCCGCGCCGAGGTGGAGCGGCAGATCGAGAGCATGATGCACCTCAATGACGAAGTGAAAGACAAGCTTGGTGAGCCGGTCTTCAACGATTCCGATTTGCAGATGGCAGGCTATGCTGCCGCATTAAAGGTGCTGACGGCCTATACGCACATCGGCGGTGAGGACGTGACGTCCTTTGCGTTGCGTCCGCGTCAGAAAGGCGAGGTGACAGTCGTGGACGAGATCGTCCAACAGGCAGCCGAAGCCGCCAACAGTCTGCTCGTTCCCGGGGGGCTGCAGGCAGAAACCTGGTCCCGGCTGACGGGCATTCAGCGGTTCTATTTCCGCATGATGGACATGGAGACAACGGGCGCCCGGAAGCTCGACAATTATCAGAATTTCGCAAAGGCGTTCCGAGTTGCCGACTACGGGAAGGTTATGGGCAACATGGCCGCAAACAGCGCGCGCCTGAAACGGGTGACAGAATTCGCATCGCGCGACTTGACCGACAGCACTGAAATCGGCCCAACCTGGCTTGGAAGGTTAATCATGGGTTTCCAGCAGCTGTTGGCGGAAGTGGAGCCGGCTGTCGTCGTCAGCCAGATCCAGGAGGATATTCCGGAGTTTTTTGAAGTGCGCGTCCTTCTGATCGACATGCTCGCCTTCATTGAGAGGAAGGTCCCTGAGCAAGAGGTGCGCGATGCCGCCGAGGTCCTCGGCGGGCGTCTCAAGAACCTCCGCGCGTTTAGCCAGTAACGCGCTCAGGGAGGGATCCGCGACATGACCATTCGTCGGTTCTCTTCACGGACCCATCGTCTCGATCAGACAATTCTGCTCGAGCATCTCAAGGGAGCCCGCAGCTACAGACGGATCGCCGGCTACTTCACCAGCTCGCTCTTCGAAGTGGCCGGTGAGTTGCTGGACCAAATTCCCGAAGTGAAGATCGTCTGCAATGTCGATATTCACCCGGACGATCTGAAGGTTGCAAAGCTGCGCGAAGCGAAGATGGTCGGGCGTTGGAATGAACGCGCTCTTGAAGCGGAAGCGCTGCTGAACCGGGAACGTTACCGGCGCCTGGATGATTTCCTTCAAGCACACGGTCAGGCTGTTCGAGTGGCCCCCGACGATGTCTGCGGTTTTCTGCACGGCAAGGCTGGCGTCATCGAGTGCGGCGACGGCAGAAAGCTCGGCTTCATTGGCTCGATGAACGAGACAAGAAGTGGATGGCAGCGCCACTATGAAATCCTTTGGGAGGATACCTCGCCGGAAGGTGTTGCCTGGATTGAAGAGGAGTTCGAGTTCCTCTGGAGGGCCTCGAAGGAATTGCCGCGCGCTGTCATCCGGGAAGTGCGCCGCCGCGGATATCGTCATGAAGTCGATTTCGAGGAAATCGGGGAACCTGACGACATCGCGCCTGCTGCCCTCGTTGAATCTCCGCTCTATCGTGAAGGTTTCTCGCTGCAGCCTTGGCAACAGGGTTTTTTGACCGAGTGCCTGCGCCACTTCGAAAACCATGGCATCGTGCGGCTGCTGCTTGCCGACGAGGTCGGGCTTGGAAAGACGCTTTCATTGGGGACTGCGGCGCTCGCTCTTTGTCTCCTGCAGGACCAGGAAAATTCTGGACAGAAACCTGTAGTCATCTTTGCTCCCGCAACACTTTGCGAGCAGTGGCAGACGGAAATGATCGACAAGCTGGGGGTTCCCTGTGCCCGATGGGAAACCCAGAAGAAAGTATGGTTGGACCATGACGATCGGGCGATCTCTCCATCCGGCCGAGACCAGATCGCACGCTGCCCATTGAGAATTGGCATCGTCTCGACAGGATTGATGATGCGCGACTGCCTTGAAAAGCAACACCTGCTAGGACTGCGCTTTGGTCTCGTCATTCTCGATGAAGCGCACAAGGCGCGTAGCCGGCAAGGATTTGGGTCGGACGCGGGCACACCAAACGAACTGCTGACATTCATCAAGTCTGTCGCCGAACGCAGCGATCACGTGCTGCTGGGAACGGCGACACCAATTCAGACGCGACCCGAAGATTTGTGGGATTTGATGCGCATCCTGCACCGCGGCAAAGGACGCTTTGTTCTCGGGAGTGACTACGCTCGTTGGCATCATCCTGATGCGGTTCTTCCGATAATTTCAGGTCAAACTGACATTGTTGAATTGAACGAGGGCTGGGAACTGCTCCGGTCTCCGCTGCCGGTGGTCAATTCGACAGATGAACCCAAAGCACGAAGGCTGCTCAGCGAAATCCGCCAGGACCTTGCGCTTGCTGAGAGAGAGACCGAGTGCGGGGCAACACTGATGTTGCTAAAGGATGACACGCGCGAGACCTTTGAAGTCGAACTTGAACGAAAGATCTCCGGCGCAACTTTTTTCCAACGGGAGAACCCATTCACACGGCATATCGTCCTGCGCAAGCGGGCCGACCTTGAGGATGCTGGTTTGCTTCCGCGGATCGGCGTTGATCTTCATCCGGACAGAAAGTTCGTGCGTGATACCCAACGCTTTGACGCCCTGTTTGAAGGAAAAGCTCTGAGAACGAACGACGACTTCAGAGAAGCCTATCGAGAAGCCAGAGCCTTTGGGAAAGCACTCTCCCGCCGCGGAAAGGGAGGTGGATTCATGAAAAATCTTATGGAGCAGAGGATCTGCTCGAGTATCGTTGCGGGCTTAAGCACGGCCAGAATGCTTCTGTCAGGTCACACCATCGAAGAAGAAACAGAAGATCAAATTGTCGAGCTAACTGTCGAGGCTTCTGATGAACGGGAAGCACTAAAGCGTTTGATTGACCGCTTGGAGCGGATCGAAAGCGACCCAAAGCTTCAGGCCGTGGAACATTTTCTGGACAGTGAAAAGTGGCTTGATCACGGAGTGATCATTTTCAGCCAGTACTACGACACCGCGAAGTGGGTCGCAGACTCACTGGCAGAACGCTATTCGGACCTTGCAATCGGTCTCTACGCAGGTGCTTCTAGGAGCCGGCTTTATCAAAAGGGCGATAGCGTCGGCATCGAGCGCGAGACATTGAAAAAGATGGTCGCGGAGCATGAAATCAAGATCATGGTTGCCACCGATGCCGCGTGCGAAGGCCTCAACCTCCAAACGCTTGGAACACTCATCAATATTGATTTGCCATGGAATCCTACCCGGCTGGAACAGCGCATCGGACGTATCAAACGTTTCGGTCAGGCACGCGAGAAAGTCGACATGCTCAATCTCGTCAATGAGCAGACTGTGGACGAAAAAGTCTATGAGCGCCTATCTGAACGGATGCGCGATCGTTTCAACTTGTTCGGGTCTCTGCCGGATACCATCAAGGATGAATGGATCGACGATATTGAAACGTTGGGCAGGAAGATGGATGAATACATTGATGCCCAGAAGGAGGCGACTGGATTCGACCTTCGCTACAAAGCAACCTCCGAAGCCACCGAAAAAGACTGGCGAGACTGCACCGAGGTATTGTCACGGAGAGATTTTGCAAAACTGATGAGGACTGGTTGGAGCTGAGTTCAACTGCTGTGACACAAGGTTACTACAAACCGCTACTCCAGAAATTTCTTATCTAATTGAAAAGTATTATTTTATTGCTTTCGTGCTCCCTCCCTCCGGAGCCACCAAGCAGGCGACGCGCAGCTCATTTCGCAATCTCAACGAGCGTCTGTTTCATCGATATTCGAACTGAAACCCGCCAGTCTGCTCGGGCCCAATTCACGTCATTAGCAAGGGCACGTTTGTCAGCGGCCTTTTGCCCAATGCTAACGTTCCATCACGTTTTGGCGTCGCGTCTTCATCACCTTTGGCGCAGAATGATGTTGAGCTCGTCCACGGCCCTCCCAAGCTCTTCCACCGATCTGCCTGAGGATTCCGGCGCACTGAGCAAGTCGAGCAAGGCCTCGTTGAAGGCCTGCTGCGAGCTGATGGACCTGTCGAGCAACGTCTCGAGCTCGGTCAGTCGCTCTTCCAGCAAGCCGGTCGAGCGTCTTTCCAAATGCTCCAGCTGAACGGTCGAATGTTCGAAGGCGTTGGTCAAGCGTTCGACCAAGCTCAGCAACCCGCGCTCGAGCGGCGTCAGGGTTTGTAGGGGTGGCAGGTTTAGTGCGGAGAGACTGTCGTCTGTCATGGTGCTCTACTCGGTTAGGTGGCAGGAGAAATTCCCGTCTATGTCCCGGCAGCGCTCGTACGTGCCGGTTTTCGTGTCGAAGATCAGGATCGGAAATTCCGTGTAGGTTGTCTGATTGAATGCCGAGGCGATCAGCGCCCCTCTCAAGTGGTTCTCCAGGAACAGAACCCCGCCAAGCGTCAGGACGACCGAGACCAGGACCGCTGCCGAGAGTTTCAACAAGCGGTTCTTCGCCGCCAATCTCTCGTTTTCCGCCATGCTTGTTTTCAACTGATGGATCTGTTCCTCGCTCGACCTCAAGTGCCTTTCCAAGGTCGCGTTCAGCGTCTCCTGGGACGAGCGGATATCTTTGCTCATTGTAGAGCCTGCGCTTTTCAACATGCGCTCGATATTCGCCTCTGAGGTCTGAATGGCTTCGTGCAGCGAGGCGTTCTGATCCTGGTGCGCTTGCTCGATGTTCTCGCTCAGCCGCTCTCTCAGCGGTCTTCTCTCTGGTCCAATCTGCATGAAAAATGTCTCCCTTGAGCCGCCAGCGGGTGTCGCTGTCCGGGTCCTTGACTGTGAGATAGGTTTTGCCCTGGCGGGGCAGTTCGAAGCCGGCTCCTTCAAGAGCGGCGACCATGTCCGGCCGGGATGAGATCCGGCCGGCGACGATCAGGTCTTCCAGCCAGTGCTGGATGTCTTCGCGGCCCTGGGCCCGAAGTTTTTTCTCCGGTAGCTGCTTGATGTCCTGCGATCTGGAGGGATCCTGCGGATCGGCCCAGCCATGCTCCTTGTTGAGCATGTCACGCAGGCTATCCATCGCCTTCTGATAGCCGGGCGGGGCGATGTTCAGGCTCTTGCCGGATGTGAGCTCCATGCGCGGTGTGCAGAAGTGCAGCTCCACCCGGCCTTCATGGCTGTGCCACACCCAGAGCATATCGACCTGGTCGCGATCCAGACCGGCGAAGGCCAGCTCGTCGAAGGCATCCATGACGGCCTGCTGTTGCTCGTCCGTCGGATGGTCGTCCTTATCGAAGCTGATGACGCCCGCCCGGTAGGTCCAGGCGTGCGGGCAGGCATCGATCAGGGCCCGAGTGTGGTCGGGATCGCCGGCCAGCACTTCCGGCAGAGGGTCGCGGCTCTTCATCAGCGGGACGCCGGCGTCGTCGCGGATGAGATCGCGATTGCCGTCATAGGCAAGCACGTGAGAGGCGATCAGATAATCGACCGGTGCCGAGCCGCCGCCCTTGCCACTGCGGAACAGCTTAATCAGCATGACTGGCATCCTGCTGGTGATGGCTGGCAAGCAGGGCCGCCATCTGGCGCTCAATGCCGATCAGCTCCGCGAGCAGCTGCAGGCCGTCGACCTGGCGCATGTCGCCGGCCGCTTGGGCGGCGTTCACGGCGCGGGCGATCTGGTTCAGGTTGGTGCCGATGCGGCTGAGCGCCGTCACAAGCTGCGGATCGACCTGCGGCGTGGTGCGGCGGCGGGAGGTCTTGATCAGCCCCAAGGCTCCGCGCAACAGCTCCGAGACGGAGATCTTGTCGGCGGCGGCGCGGCGCTTGAGATGTCTCTTTTCCTCCGTCGTACAGCGCATAACAACCGTCTCGGCGAGGCGGGCCGTTTGCGGTCCGGAGGGGTTCGAAGGGGAGGCCTGCCGCCCCTCGCAAGGTCCTGTGTCGTATGACACGGGTCGCCTTGCTCTTGTCAGATCCGCCGCAGTCATGCCGCTTGCCTGTATGCTGTTTGAGAGGCTGCTTGGTGTGCGATCGCTGGCAGTCTGTTCAGGAAATACGAGAGGCAATGCTGTTCTTTGTCCGAGCCATCTTCCGGTGGCCATCGCCCTGGAACCTGGTATCCGGAGAAGCCGTTGACGCTGGTTGCGAGATTGAACCGCGCCAGGTCGGGCAGGGTCTTTTCGGAGAGCCAGGCGTTCCATTCCTCGACCTGCCGGGTCTGGTTTTTTGGAAGAACGACGACGGGAATGGAACGGCGGGGAGCCGCCTTCGCGCGCGCCTCACGCGCGTTAGGTTTTTTATTTATTTCTTTCTCTAAGTTTGGTGGACAGATTTGACCGCCTTCACCGGACACATCTGACCGCCTTTCGGGACAGATCTGTCCACCTTCTGACCGGGCAAGGTGGACAGATTTGTCCGTCTTTTCTCGAAGCTCGGAGGCCTTTAGGATCGAGGCGTCGGTAGGGCGATATTCCGTATTGTGCCCGACGCCATTCCCGCGTTGAACGCTGAGCCATCCGCCGAGTTCCAGATCTCGGATGGCGCGTTGGATGGATTTGACGCTCTTGCCGGTTGCCTCGGCAATGGTCTTGTAGGACGGCCACGCCTTCTCGGTGTGGCCGTTCACATGTGCAGTCACGATATAGAGCGCGACGCACTTGGCATTGTCGTTGATATTGGCATCACAGCTCAGCAGTCGCAGCCACTGAAGCTTCACTTCCCGGAACGGACGGCGCTCGCTCATGCGTGCCTCCTTGCCGGAAGGCAGGCTGGGCGCGTGCATTTGCAAACCCAACTTTCAGAGAAGCGCTGTACGGGATTTGTACGAGCACACCTCGAAAATCGCCGGAAAACACCTGCAAAAATTTGCAGTGTCCGAGCGGCTCTTTTTGAGGTGTCTCTGTAAGCTGCTGAAATTGTTTGTATTTTTGGCGCACCCGACAGGATTCGAACCTGTGACCTCTGCCTTCGGAGGGCAGCGCTCTATCCAGCTGAGCTACGGGTGCGTAGGCGGCGCGGCGGGGCCACGCGGCGGATAGAGCGACCTGATACAAGATCGCGCCGGTGCAGGCAATGGCTTTGTGAGAATTTGGACAGGATATACGGTCGGCCGGTGGCTACGGCAGGTGCCGGGCGAAGCGGCACCGGGTTGGTTCCGGGGAGCGGTCTACGGGGTGGGGGGCGGTGACATCTCAGGGGCTCCAACCGGAATTGAGTGATGACGACGGTTTCGCCGTGTGATGGCATCGTCCTGTCGCTGTGTCGGAAACATCATCTGCTGTGGCTCTGTGTGGCCCCGGCATGGCAGGCAAGCTGCCTGGGGGGCTCCGGAAGCTATTTTCAGATCGCGATGATACGAAAGCGGCCGAGGTGCGTACAGAACGAAACAACCGGTAAAAACGCAGCCCATATGACCGAGCCCCATCACTGCCGCAATCTTGTCCTGATCCTTGGGGATCAGCTGTCACCTGCGCTTTCCAGCCTGAAACGGGCGGATGCCGCCGTAGACCGGGTGCTGATGGTCGAGGTGATGGCGGAAGCGACCTATGTGCGCCATCACAAGAAGAAGATCGCCTTCCTGTTTTCCGCCATGCGCCATTTTGCCGAAAAGCTGCGCGCGAACGGGTGGACCGTCGATTATGTGACGCTCGACGAGGGCGGCAATTCCGGCAGCTTCAGCGGCGAAGTCGCCCGCGCCTGCCGGCGGCTCGCGCCGCAGCGGGTGCTGGTCACAGAGCCGGGCGAATGGCGCGTGCTGGAAGACATGAAGGGCTGGGCCGCCGACCTCCGCCTGCCCGTCGATATCCTGACGGATACGCGCTTCATCTGTTCGCTCGCCGATTTCCGCGGCTGGGCCACCGGGCGCAAGCAGCTCAGGATGGAATATTTCTACCGGGAGATGCGCCGCAAGACCGGCCTGCTCATGGAGGCGGACAAACCGGTCGGCGGCCGCTGGAATTACGATGCCGACAACCGCAAACCGGCGAAAGCGGACCTGTTCATGCCCGCGCCGCAAGGGTTCCGGCCTGACAGGATCACCCGTGAGGTGCTCGATCTGGTCGCGGACCGCTTCGACGCGCATGTTGGCGCGCTGGAGCCTTTCTGGTTCCCGGTGACGCGGGATCAGGCAGAAGAGGCTTTCGATCATTTTCTGGCAACCGCCCTGGCGGAATTCGGCACCTATCAGGACGCCATGCTGAGCGGCGAGAAATTTCTCTTCCATTCCGTCCTGTCCGCCTGTCTCAACGCGGGCCTGCTCGACCCCTTGCAGCTCTGCCGCAAGGTAGAAGCTGCGTATCTGGAGGGGAAGGTGCCGCTGAATGCGGCGGAAGGCTATATCCGGCAGATCCTCGGTTGGCGGGAATATGTGCGCGGCATCTATTGGCTGAAGATGCCGTCCTACGCATCACAGAACGCGCTGGCGGCGGATCGGTCGCTGCCAGAGTTCTACTGGACGGGCGAAACGCGGATGCGTTGCGTCGGCGAAGCCATATCGCAGACGTTGGACGAGGCTTACGCCCATCATATCCAGCGGCTGATGGTCACCGGCAATTTCGCTCTGCTGGCAGGCGTAAGACCGCAGGAAGTTCATGAATGGTACCTGGCGGTCTATGCCGATGCCTACGAGTGGGTGGAGCTGCCGAACACGCTCGGCATGAGCCAGTTCGCCGATGGCGGTCTGCTCGCCTCAAAGCCTTACATGTCCGGTGGCAACTACATCAACCGGATGTCGGACTATTGCGGCGACTGCACCTATGATGTCCGTCAGCGCACCAGTCCTCAGGCCTGTCCCTTCAACGCGCTCTACTGGGATTTTCTCGATCGCAATGCGGCCGTTCTGAAAGGCAATCCCCGTCTGGGTCAGCCTTACGCCACGTGGTCGCGAATGGGGGCGGCAAAACAGGAGGAGTACAGAAAGAGCGCGGCCGATGTTCTGGCCCGGCTTGATTCCGGAGAGTTGGTTTGAAGTGTCCCTGAGGCGCGAGCGCCGGGCATCCGGGGTCGATAATCCGGAAGTTATTTAGGAAACCAAAAAAAAACGCGCAGCCAATAAGACTGCGCGAATAAAGTTACTGTGCACGTGGCCCCATCGACCACGGGCGCAACTCTACCGGCATCTTTCGAGAATGTCATTACCGTAAAATATTTTATTTTTTGATTCACCGTAATGCGACTGATCGTTATTCATACTGAGTTGCCTTTGAAACTAGTGAAATCTGCTATAAACAGCTGAAAAGTAAAGCTATATATGTATCGTTGAAAGAAATTGGGCCGTATCGGCGCGGTTCACCTGTCGCTCTTCGAGGTTCAATTATTGGCAGTTTTCGCCATGATGTTTTCTGCTTTGAAAGGTTGTTCCGTCAATCTGTACACGCGTTACTCCCCTGCGGATGAAACCCAGTTTCTGTGCGGCGGCCCGGGTCACATCGATCACGCGTCCTCTGGAGTACGGTCCACGGTCGTTGATGCGCACGGTCACAAACTTGCCGTTCGCCAGATTGGTCACCTTGACCAGTGTGCCGAAAGGCAACGTCCGGTGAGCCGCGGTCATTCCGGAAGGGTCTGCGCGCTCGCCGCTCGCCGTGACGCCACCCAGCTTGTACCAGGAAGCCTTGCCGCATTGCTGAAAGACGTCTGCCGAAGCCGGTGCGCCAGAACTGACGCAAAGCAATGCGAGAGCGCAAAGGACAGTCCCGTAGCGGGGGCGTGAACGGATTATGGAACGCATTTTTGTCCCTATGAGCCGGAAATGTGCCGTGCCGGATGTGCATCCGGAATTATCAGCACTTTGGCTAACATCGGGCGCAGGCGCGTTTAAGACGAGAGCATGATCAAAATGTGGCGGCTTCTCAGGCCGCACAGGCCTGAAGAAAGTAAATAACTAAAATTTTACTCAATTTGTATGATGAGAATTACATAATTCATTAGGTATAGACTTCCATAGATTTGTGGGTATTTAGGGATGCTCTCTATTCCCAAATAAACTGTGATAATAATCGGGCATAATGCAGCGGCGCCGGTATCGAGTTCGCGCCTTCGGACATTTTTGAAAGGTCGGTCTGGTGCAAGTCAGCCAACTGTTTACAGGTGGCCGGTGGAGGGATTCCGTTCATCCGGAGTTACATACTTCCGCTGGGTTCCACGCCTCCCTTCTGGAAGTCTTGCCGCATGCTGCCGCATATGTTGCTCAGGACGGAAGCATTCTTGCGCGCAACGCCAGGCTGATGACGGTTTGTGCCACCCTTGGTGTCGAGGACTCCTCCGCCCGCCTCAGCGAGTTGTTGTCCGCCGAAAGCTGGAAGCGTTGTGAAACAGTCCTGTCGGCTGCTTTCAACGGTGTGCCGGCTGAAGCCAGCGGCCGCATGTCCGTCAAGTCCGGCGCCGCCTTTTGCAGAAACGTGATCTGCACCTCCTTCCTGTCCCTTTCAAGGGACCGGCGTGCGGTGCTTGTCCAGTTCGACATGAATGAAGGCTCCCCGGAAGAGGTGCAGCCGGAACAAGCCCGGGGAATATCCCGAAAAGGTGTTCGGGAACACATATTGGAAATGCCGGAGGCGACACCGGTGAAGCCTGCCGTCCTTACGGATGTTTCCGGCAGCACGGCGCAGAATGAGTCTCTGCTGGATCATTTTCCCGATGATGTCGTGGTATTCGACGGCTCGGAGAGCCTTGAGGAAAAGGCCTTCTTGTTGCTTGAGGTCATCGGCGGAGAGCATGAGGCGGAGGGGCTGGTGGACGCCCTGGCGGACCTCAAGAGCCGCCCGCCGCAAACGTTCTACATTCCGGAGAACCCCGGAAGCGATCCGGCCGTTTATGAGACTGACCGCAAGAGTTGTGAAATCCGCCTGGTTCCATTGCCCGGACAGAAGGAGGGCAGCAGCGGTACCGTCAAGACGATGGCGATCATCCGGCGGAATGTCGACTGCCCTCAAGAGGCTGCGGAAAACAGGCGCCTGGCCTACCTCGACCCGCTCACGGGTCTGGAAAACCGCAGGGCCTTCACCAAGTCTCTCAAGCGGGAGCTGAAGCGCCTGGAGGCGGGGCCGCAAACAGGCCTTGCCGTTTTTTATATTGATCTGGACGAGTTCAAGAAGGTCAACGATCACGGCGGTCACGATGTCGGCGACGACATGCTCTTACGTGTCGCGGCCTGTCTGACGCAGACCCTGGGCAAATTCGGTTCGGCGGCACGGATAGGCGGTGACGAATTCGCCGGAATGCTGCCGGTGGCGTACAAGGAAGCGGCGCTTCAGGTCGCTGAAGAGATTCTCGAGGGTTTCGACCGGATACGGCTGGAAGTAAAAGAACGGATATTCACAATAGGCGGCTCCATCGGTATTGCATATGTCGATGGCGAAACACTGCTGCGGGATATCGATGCCTCCGTGCTCCTGGGCATAGCCGACCGGGCCTGCCTGCGCGGCAAACGGTTCGGCGGCCAGTCCGTACAGATCCACACCATGGACCCGGCCGAGGATCGGGAGCGCGCAATGGAACTGACCGCGCTGCCGGAACCGGGAAGCTTCCGTGCCAACGAACTCACACTTAGCTCCATGCCGATCATGCATCTGAAAAAGGGCAGGATCTTCGGGCGGGAGGTGCTGTTGCGCCTGCAGGGCGAGCGGGCGGGCGAATTGTCCTCGCGTGCCTGGATCAACGCGGCTGAAAGATCGGGTTTTATCGCTCAGGTCGATGCCTGGACGCTCGACAAGGTGCTCAACGCGGCGGACCGCCATTCGGCCCGGATGACCCTGACGATGAACGTCTCGGTGGACTCCGCGCGGGACCAGAATTTCCGCGAAGGCCTTCGCCAGCGTCTGTCGTCCAATCCGCTTCTGGCGTCGAAACTCTGTCTGGAGATCTCGGAGAGGGACTTTCTGCGCGAGCCGTCGACGGTCGAAGCCTTCTTCCGCTATGTGACGGATCTGGGTTGTCAGACGGCGATCGACGATTTCGCCGGGCATTGGCCGGTTCTGTCCCGGCTCACCGGGCTTCGCATTGTGTGGTTGAAACTGGAATCCGGTCTGACGCGGCAGGTGGCCGGATCTCCGGCGAAAGCGGCTATCCTGGCCGGACTGGTCAGGGCGGCGCATGAACTCGGCATAAAGGTCGTGGCAAAACGAGTTGAAACGGCCGAGGAGGCCGATCTTCTCCGCTCGCTCGATATCGAGGCCGCGCAGGGCTATCTCTACGGAAAACCGGAGCCCTGGTCGGAAAGTTGACCCGTCTGCAAACAGACAGCCACAGCATCCCGGCCCTTCAGTGTCCGGAAGCCACAATCCGCTGTTGAGTGCCGGTCAGATATCGAGATTGGCGACCGAGAGAGCGTTGTCCTGGATGAACTCGCGACGGGGCTCCACCTCATCGCCCATCAGCTTGGTGAAGATGTCGTCGGCATCGTCGGCCTCGCGCACTTTCACCTGCAGCAGGGAACGGACATTCGGATCGAGCGTGGTTTCCCAAAGCTGCTCCGGGTTCATCTCGCCGAGACCCTTGTAGCGCTGGAGCGAAATACCCTTCTGGCCGAATGCGTAAACCTGTTGCAGCAGGGCTCGGGGGCCGCGAATCTCGCTTGAACTGTCCTTGCGGCGCAGAACCGCGGCCTTGCCGTAAATCTCGTTCAGGTGGTCGGCATGGGCGGCCAGGCGGCGGGCGTCGGTCGAACCGAGCAGCGCTGCATCGATAGTCGCCGTCTCCTCCACGCCGCGAACGGTGCGTTTGAACACAAGACTTCCGTCGTCCTGCGCCTCACCGGTCCAGCCGCGTTCGAATTCGTCCGCGAGAATGTCCAGACGGCGGGCGATATAGGCCGCAGCTTCCTTTGCCTTGGCGTCGTCTTCCAGAATCTCGGGAGTAAGAGCGCCGGCGATCGCCGCCTGTTCCACAACATCGCGGTTATAGCGCGAATGCAGTCCGTCGAAGATATCGAAGATCTTGCGCGCGGTCTCCAGCACGGAAAGCAGGTCGTGACCGGTGCGCACTTCGCCCTCGGCAAGCGTCAGCGAGGCCTCGTCCAGACCCTGGGCGATCAGGTAGTTCTCCAGCGCCGTCTGGTCTTTCAGATACTGTTCGGACTGGCCGCGCTTGACCTTGTAGAGCGGTGGCTGGGCGATATAGATGTAGCCGTTTTCGATCAGGTCTGGCATCTGGCGGAAGAAGAAGGTCAGAAGCAATGTCCGGATGTGGGCGCCGTCGACGTCAGCATCGGTCATGATGATGATCTTGTGGTAGCGCAGCTTCTCGATGTTGAATTCTTCCTTGCCGATCCCGGTGCCGAGCGCGGTGATCAGGGTGCCGATCTCGTTGGAAGACAGCATCTTGTCGAAGCGCGCCCTCTCAACGTTGAGAATCTTGCCGCGCAGTGGGAGGACGGCCTGGTTCTCCCGGTGGCGGCCCTGCTTTGCGGACCCGCCTGCGGAATCACCCTCCACCAGGAAGAGTTCGGCTTTCGAGGCATCCCGCTCCTGGCAGTCCGCCAGCTTGCCGGGAAGCGAGGCGATGTCGAGTGCGCCCTTGCGCCGCGTGAGCTCGCGGGCCTTGCGGGCCGCTTCCCGGGCGGAGGCAGCCTCGACAACCTTGGAAACAAGTATCTTGGCGGGGGCGGGATTCTCTTCCAGCCATTCGCTGAGCATCTGCGAGACCAGGTTTTCGACAACCGGCCGCACCTCGGAGGACACGAGTTTTTCCTTGGTCTGCGAGGAGAACTTCGGATCCGGCACCTTGACGGACAGGACGCAGGTCAGGCCTTCGCGGCAATCGTCGCCGGTCAGCGACACCTTTTCGCGTTTCATCAGGCCGGTCGCCTCGGCATATCCGGTGATCTGGCGCGTCAGGGCGCCCCGGAAGCCGGCGAGGTGGGTGCCGCCGTCGCGTTGCGGAATGTTGTTGGTGAAGCAAAGGACATGCTCGTGGTAGCTGTCGTTCCACCACATGGCGGCTTCCACGGTGATGCCGTCGCGCTCGGCCTTCATGTTGATCGGCGTTTCGATCAGGGGATGCTTGGCACGGTCCAGATAGCGGACGAAGGCTTCAAGGCCACCCTCGTAGTAAAGCTCTTCGACCTGGGTTTCCACACCGCGATTGTCGGTCAGGATGATCCGGACGCCCGAGTTGAGAAAGGCGAGCTCGCGCAGCCGGTGCTCCAGCGTCCCGAAGTCGAATTCGATCCTGGTGAAGGTCTCCGGAGACGGCAGAAAAGTGACTTGCGTGCCCTTCTTGCCATCTGCGGGACCGACAATCTCCAAGGGGGCTTGAACTTCGCCGTGGGCGAAGGTCATGAAGTGTTCCTTGTCGTCGCGCCAGATGCGCAGGTCGAGCCGGGTGGAGAGCGCGTTCACCACGGAGACGCCAACGCCGTGCAGGCCACCTGACACCTTGTAGGAATTCTGGTCGAACTTACCGCCGGCGTGCAACTGGGTCATGATGACCTCGGCCGCGGAGACACCTTCTTCCGTGTGGATGTCCGTGGGAATGCCGCGCCCGTTGTCAGACACGGTCACAGAGCCGTCCGGATTGAGGGTCACCGTCACATGGTCCGCATGTCCGGCAAGCGCCTCGTCGATGGCGTTGTCGACCACCTCATAGACCATGTGATGCAGCCCGGAGCCGTCATCTGTGTCGCCGATATACATGCCGGGCCGTTTGCGCACGGCATCAAGGCCTTTCAGAACCTTGATGCTGTCTGCGCCGTAGTCGGCGCCGTTGTCGGTTTCCGGGGTCGGAATGGGCTCGGACGTGGACGTGTCGCTCATGCGAATCAATCACCAATCGGTTTATCTTTATCCCCCCGTTATACGGGGTTCCGGCGGGCGTTCAACCGCGCGCGTTCCTCAGGCAAGCCAGCAAAGGGATTATGGTGGAAAACCACAAGAATCAGGCGGATTTAAGGGGTCTTTTCCGTGCGGATCAAACGGCCGGTCCCATCCCTGATTTCGAATATTTCCGCCTCCTGCGGCAAAGCCTCGAAAAGCGCCTCGTCCGTCCCCGTCATGAACACCTGAACGCCGAGTGAATCGAGCTTGACGAACAGGGCCTCCCGGCGGTCCGGATCCAGATGGGCCGCTACTTCATCCAGCAGCAGAACAGGTGTCATGCCGGAGAGTTTCGCCGTCAGTTCCGCATGAGCCAGAATAAGCCCGATCAGGAGCGCCTTCTGCTCGCCGGTGGAGGACTGGGAGGCCGGCATGTTCTTGGCGGCGTGCAGAACTTTCAGGTCGCTCAGATGCGGTCCGTTCAGTGTGCGCCCCGCGGCGCGGTCACGCGTGCGTCCGTCGCGCAGCATGTGTCGGTAGACATCTTCGCGGTCGGCGGCGCTGAGACCGATCGTTTCGGCCTCGAACGCTCCTTCAAGCGCGACGGAGGCGTGCGGAAAGGGCAGGGCCTCGCCTGCCTGGTCCGAGATCATCCGGCCAAGCAGGCCGACGGTTTCGCCCCTGGCGATGGAAACCGCCGTGCCGAGCTCGGCAACCTGCTGTTCAAGGGCGCCGAGAAAGGAATCCGACCCGCCCTGATCCAGAAGACGGTTGCGCTGACGCAAGGCGTTTTCGAAGTCGCCGACCCGGCGCCCGTGCGAGGGATCAATCGCCAGCGTCAGCCTGTCGAGAAAGCGGCGCCGGTCGGAACCGGGCCCGGTGAACAGGCCGTCCATGGCCGGCACAAGCCATAACACCCGCATGTAATCGAGGAGACTTTCCGAACCGCGCACCTCCGTTCCGTCGATACGCACCTTGCGCCCGGCGGTGCCGGCGACGAGCCCGGTTCCGATCCGGGTTTCCATGCCGTCGAGCAGCACACTGGCCGCAACGCTCCAGCTCCCGTCACCACCCAGGCGGGCAATGTCGGCCAGGGTGGCGCGGCGCAGGCCGCGGCCGGCGGTCAGAAACGAGATTGACTCAAGGATGTTGGTCTTGCCGGCACCGTTGGGCCCGACCAGAGCAGTCAGTTTCGCGCTGAGCGGCAGCGTCAGGGCGGCGTAGTTGCGGAAGCCGGTCAGGGACAGACGGGTCAGCTGCGCCGTCCGGAACTCTGTCATGAACCCACTTCCGCTTTTGAGCCGTCCGTGACCAGGGCTCCGGTCGTCAGACCCGCATCGGCATCAGGACGAACAGGCAGTCCTCGACCGTGCTGTCCTGAATGAGCGTCGGCGATCCGGAATCCGCCAGCCGGAACAGGGCGGTATCGCTGCCGAGCTGATTGGCGATGTCGAGCAGGTAACGCGAGTTGAAGCCGATTTCCAGCGGCTCGGCGTCAAATTCGACCGCCAGTTCTTCCGTGGCGCTGCCGGAGTCCGGATTGTTTACGGTCAGCACCAGCCGGCCTTCACTCAGAGCGAGTTTCACGGCGCGGCCGCGTTCGGAGGAGATCGTCGAGACACGGTCCACGGCCTCCTTGAACTCGTCGCGGTCGACGCGCATTTCCTTGTCGTTGCCTTGCGGGATCACGCGGCCGTAGTCCGGGAAGGTGCCGTCGATCAGTTTTGACGTCAGAACCACGGATCCGGTTGTGATCCGGATCTTGGTGTCCGACAGTTCGATCTGCACATTGGTTTCCGGGTCTTCCAGAAGTTTCTGCATTTCGCCGACGGTCTTGCGCGGCACGATGATGCCCGGCATGCCGGCAGACCCGGAAGGAGCCGGCACTTCGGCCTGCGCCAGACGGTGACCGTCGGTGGCGACAGCACGGAACCGCTGGCCGTCCTGCGTGTCCACCGCGTGCAGGTAGATCCCGTTCAGATAGTAGCGGGTCTCTTCCGTGGAGATCGCAAACTGGGTCGTGTCGATCAGCTTGCGGATATCGGCGGCGGTCAGGGAAAAACCGTGACTGAAGTCGCCCGCGGTCAGGTCCGGGAAATCCGTTTCCGGCAGGATCTGCAGGGTGAATCTCGAGCGGCCGGCGCGGATTTCCAGCGTGGCGTTGTCGCTCGTGGTTTCAAGGACCACCTGCGAGCCATCGGGCAGTTTACGAACGATCTCGTAGAACATATGTGCCGGAACCGTTGTCGCTCCCGGCAGTTCGATCATCGCGGGAACGGATTCGACAATTTCCAGGTCAAGGTCCGTTGCCTTGAGGTTGATCGCACCGCCATCTGCGCGCAACAGGACGTTGGACAGGATGGGAATGGTATTCCGGCGCTCGACCACCCGGTGAACATGGGTCAAGGACTTGAGGAGGTCGGTCCGCTCGAGGGTCGCTTTCATACACTCGTTCCGTACTCATGAAACGCCGGGCAGAGCTGCCTGGCAAAAACTGGACAATTGGGCTCCGGTCGGGAGCGGGGTGGAAGACACTGCCCTTAACCGGGTTCAAAAGCAAGAGGCCGTCCGGTCCGATTTTGGTGGAATATCACACACTCTAAATCCGGGACCGATCAGCTTCTCCGCTTTCCTGCGCAGCCGCATCGAAACAGGTTAATCCAGACTGTCGGGCGTTCGCAAGAGTGCGGTCGGGTTGCGCCGTTTCAAGTGTCGGAGCAACCCGCCTGTGGTCAGCCGGCCCGGGTCGTCTTGCCCGGGCCGCCAGAGGCTCGGACCTAGGCGTCGAGCATACGCTTCAGCAGTTCAAGCTCCTGTGCAAGAGCGTAGTCCCCCCGGGCCAGCTCTTCGATCTTCCGCACCGCGTGCAAAACTGTGGTGTGGTCTCTGTTTCCGAAACGGCGGCCGATTTCCGGAAGCGAGCGCGGTGTCATCACCTTGGCGAGATACATGGCGATCTGACGCGGGCGGACGATGGTCCGGGTCCTGCGTGCAGACAAAAGATCCGCCTTGGTGACGTTGTAATGTTTCGAGACCACCCGCTGGATGTCCTCGATCTTGACCCGGCGCGGCTCGCTGGAGCGCACCAGATCGCGAAGCGTCAACTCGGCCATTTCCTGGGTGATCGGCTGGTTGGTCAGCTGATTATGGGCGATCAGGCGGTTCAGGGCGCCTTCCAGATCGCGGCCGGAGGAGGCGACGTGACGGGCCACATAGTCAAGCACGCCTTCCGGCACCTCGAACTGCGGATAGGATTTGCGGGCGGCTGCCACGCGCGACACCAGAATGCTGCGGCGCAGGACGAAATCCGGTTCCTGGATGCCGACGACGAGGCCACCGGAAAGACGGGAGCGGACACGATCGTCCAGGGTGTCCAGTTCCGACGGGGCGCGGTCCGCGGCCACGATGACCTGGCGCGCGCCGTCGATCAGCGCGTTAAGCGTATGGCAGAATTCCTGCTGAACCTGTTTGCCGTGCAGGAACTGCATGTCATCGATCAGGAGCAGGTCGATGGTGCGCAGTGTGTCCTTGAAAGCCAGGGCCGACTGGGACTTCAGCGCAGCGACAAACTTGTACATGAAGTGCTCGGCGGTCAGGTAGAGCACCTTCCGGCCGCCTGCCCGTGCCTTCGCGGCGACAGCCTGCATCAGGTGGGTCTTGCCCAGACCGACGGCCGCATGAAGGTAAAGCGGATTGAACGTGACCGGCCCGCCCGAAGCAACCTGCCGGGCCGCGGCCAGCGCAAGATTGTTGGATTCGCCCTCGACAAAGGTATCGAACGTGTATTTCGGATCGAGCGAGGCGCCCTGGAGAACATCGCGAGGCGTGTCGCCACCGGTGTCGCCACGGCCCAGGGCAGCCGTCGCTGCTTGTGCACGTGTCACTTGAGAGGCTTCGGCAAGCGTATCCGCTGCAGCCGGCTTCGAACCGGAAGGCAAGGCAAGGCTCGGCTGGGATACCGGCACCTGACGGGGCCTGATGGCGCCGCGGACCGTCAGCTCGATGCGGTGAACGTTGTCACATTCACGCTGCCACAGTCCCATCAGCTGATCGTTGTAATTGTTCTGAATCCACTGTTTGAGAAATCTGGTGGGAACGGACAGGCGCACAGTGCCGTCCTGATGTTCTTCCAGATCTACACGTGCAAACCAGCTGGTGAAGACGTCATCGCCCAATTGCGCGCGAAGATGTTTCTTGACACGCTTCCATTGTTCCGAGCCACCTGCCTCCTGAACCTGCATGTTATCTGCCTCCTGTCTTCGGTGAAGAACCGTCCGCCACAGCCGTTCTTCTACCTACGCCTTGCCGCTTTTGCGGCTTTATATTGTCCCTTTTGGGACGGTTATAGTTTTGGCTGCGGGAAATCTCCCGTTGCCCGTTGCCCACCTGAGCGGGTAACTAGTTTTGAATCCAGGGCAGCCCGGCCGCTTTCCAACCGGAGCTGACGCCGCGATGACTGTCTGCATCGAGCGGGCCTTCAAAACCATCGGAAATATTGAAGCACCGGGTGTAGCCGGCTTCAGTCAGGGCTATCGCCGCCGCCTGACTCCGGGCACCGGAGCGGCAGAGAAAATAGATTGGCGCGTTTTGGTCAAGCCCTTTTTTGACCAGAGTGTCGGAAATCTTCGTCACAAAATCCGGATCGGGTCCGGAGGACGGGAAACTCTGCCATTCCGCCAGAATGGCTTCCTTCCCGATCGGGCGTAGATCGGGCACGCCGACAAAAGCCCATTCCGCTTGCGTGCGAACGTCCACAAGGGTCGCGTCCTTAGAATTGGACAGCTCGTTGAAAGCCTCCAACACTTCGACGTTTCCAGCGTAGCCACCGACAAAATGCACTATTACCCCCTTCAATAGCCATGAGCTATCGATTTAAAGAAAAAACAAGATTTTCGGGAAGAAGATTGGGCCGCAGCCGAAGCTAGGCTCCGTGGGTGCCGAATAAATTAATGTATTCATCCGGTATTCTATGGGCTTCGTGCTTAGTTTTATATCTCAGTGACTTATTCATTGTTGATCCAAGCACCATTTTTGAGTTGTCCGCTGGTCTTTCTCCGCCAGCCGTTTGTTAATATACAGACAGCGCCCCATGGGGCAACAGTGCGTTTGAACGAATACCGAGAGTCGCCTGTTTCTGCCCCGACGTCACAGGAAACTGGCCGGCTGTGGGTGATGGAACAAATGCTTTTGACCGCAATGACTTTTGCCTGCGGGCCGTCCCGTCACAATGCAAAAACAACATTAATAAAAAAAAATTCAGCACACATACCTTGACTCGTATCGAATCCGGTTTGAGCGGCTTCCGCAATTCTTACATGTGCATAAGTTATTGAAAATATGGGATAATTCATGTCAGCCTTCTGAGGGTCTAAAATGCCGGAAATACCCGTCAGGGTTGTCGTTCCAGGTCATCCACAAAATTGCACGGCTAAAAAAACCCGGCACGCGGGCCGGGTTTTTTTGACAGTCATGTAACGGAGTGATTACGCGCCGAGTGCCTTGATGCGGGCATTGAGACGGGAAACCTTCCGGGAAGCCGTATTGGCGTGCAGGACGCCTTTCGACGCAGCGCGCATGAGTTCCGGCTGTGCAGCCTTGAAAGCTTCGCTGGCAGCGCTCTGGTCGCCGGAAGCAATCGCTTCTTCAACCTGGCGCAGGTAGGTGCGCATGCGGCTACGGCGGGCTTTGTTCGTGGCCGTCCGGCGGGCAATCTTTCGGGCCGCCTTCTTGGCCGATGGTGTGTTGGCCATGGGCTCTATCCTGATCGGTATTTTGGGACTGGTGTCCGGTGGCGATCGGGACCGAAACGCAACGGCGGCAAGACCCGATCAAAACAACAACGGCGGCGAAAGTCCGCCACCGGTTGGGCGCAGCTTATAATGGCGGTTAGGTCCGCCGTCAACGGCTTTATCATTGAAACCGTCAAGATTATTTGTTCCGGAACTGTGGTGTCCGTTTCTCGGCAAAGGCGCTCATGCCTTCCTTCTGGTCTTCAAGCGCGAACATCGCCTGGAACACACGGCGTTCGAAGCGGACACCTTCCGACAACGTGGTCTCATACGCCCGGTCGACGCTTTCCTTGGCCATCATGACCACCGGCAGCGAGAAGTCGGCGATCTTTTCGGCGGCCTTGAGCGCTTCCTCGATCAGATCGTCCGCTGGAACGATCCGGCTGACCAGGCCGGAACGTTCGGCTTCCTTGGCATCCATCATGCGTCCGGTCAGCACCATTTCCATGGCTTTCGACTTGCCGACGAAGCGTGTGAGGCGCTGTGTGCCGCCCGCGCCGGGGATCACGCCGAGGGTGATTTCCGGCTGCCCGAACTTGGCGGTGTCTGCCGCGATGATGAAGTCGCACAGCATGGCAAGCTCGCAACCGCCGCCCAGCGCATAGCCTGCAACGGCGGCGATGATCGGCTTGCGGTTCCGCGACACCCTGTCGAAGGGAGTGATGAGATCGTTCTGGTAGGCGGAGGAAAAATCATGGGGCTGCATTTCCTTGATGTCCGCACCGGCGGCGAAAGCCTTTTCCGATCCTGTGATCACGACGCAGCCGATTTTTTCGTCCGAGTCGAAACCGTCCAGGGCCTTGCCGAGCTCCGCGATCAGCCCCGCGTTCAGCGCGTTCAAGGCCTTCGGACGGTCCAGAGTGATCAGACCGACCTTACCGCGTTTTTCAACGCGGATGTTTTCATATCCCATTTCACCCGCTCCTGTGCCTGGACGTGTCAGTGCCAAGGGCCATGCCTACCCGACCGGGGGCTGGTCTGGCAAGGCTGGCTCTTCGGCTAGCGGCTTATCCTCAAGCCTGACAGGAGGGGCAATAGAATGTCGACCGGCCCGATTGCACCAGCCGGGCAATGCTGCCCGCGCAGCCGGGCGTTCTGCAGGCCTCGCCTTCCCGGTCATATACGGCAAAGGAATGCTGAAAATAGCCGAGTGTGCCGTCCGTCTGCGTATGGTCCTTCAGCGAGGAACCGCCTGCCTCGATGGCTTCTTCGAGGATCGCCCGGATGTTCGCGGCAAGCAGATCGGCCTTCTTTGCCGGCCGCCCGGATTTTGTCGCCAGCATGCCGGCGGGGCTTTGCGGGCTGAGGCCTGTCCGCCACAAGGCCTCGCAGACATATATATTGCCGAGGCCGGCGATGAACTTCTGGTTCAGCAGCGCGGCCTTCATGGGCATCTTGCGCCCCGCGAACAGCCGCGCCAGCGTCGCGCCGCTCAGCTCATTGCCAAGCGGCTCCAGACCGAGCTCCCTGAAATAGGGGTGCGCAGGCAGCTCCGGGCGCGACACGAGGTCCATGAAGCCGAAGCGGCGCGGGTCATTATAGATAATGCGTGCGCCGGCTCCCTCCGCCGTTTCCAGGTGGAACACCACATGATCGTGTTTCGGGTCCTTGCCACGCGGCAGGGCGAACCGGCCCGGAAGATCTTCCGCAAGGCCGGCTTCGATCCGGAACGAACCGGACATGCCCAGATGCATGATCAGCACGTCATTGCTGTCGATGTCCGCAAGCAGATATTTCGACCGGCGCGAGAGCGAGGTCACCCGCCGCCCTGTCAGCCGGTCCGCAAAACCGGCCGGAAACGGGAAGCGCAGATCCGGGCGGTTCTGCGCAACTTGTGCAATGAGCGCGCCTTCGAAGGTCGGGGCGAGGCCCCGCTTGACGGTTTCGACTTCCGGCAGTTCAGGCATGTGAAGTTTCTCGTGGTTGGCTGTCTGTGGTCATCGGATCGCACATAAGTTGCCTTCGGGGTCTGGTTTCAGCTTCCGTTGCGCGTTATAGGCCTGCGTCATATGGCTTTTCGATCCCGGCGAAGATAGCGCTTTGCAGGGGCTTGTACTATGGTTCGGCGCACTTTGACGAGACAGATCCCACACCAGTATCCGCGTTCGCAGCAACGCGCAAAAGTTGACCTTGGAGGCGCTTCATGACGCAGCAGGCACACGGGCAGACCGGGACATCCAGCCGTTCGCCGGAAGACATGCCGACCAGCTTCGGCTTTACCAGGGTTGACGAGGGTCGCAAACAGGCCCTGGTGGACGATGTCTTTCACAAGGTTGCCGAACGTTACGACCTGATGAACGACCTGATGTCCGGCGGTTTCCACAGGGTCTGGAAAGACGCGATGGTCTCGTATCTCGCGCCGCCGAAATCGGGAGCCAGGGGCTGGCGTCTTCTCGACGTGGCCGGTGGCACCGGCGATATCGCCACAAGGGTCGTGCGCCGGTCGGGCGAGACGGTCGAGGCCGTCGTCTGCGACATCAACGAATCCATGCTCGGCGTGGGCCGCGACCGGGCTGAAAAGGCCGGCCTTTCCAACCTGATCACGTTTTCTCAGGGCAACGCTGAAGAACTCCCGTATCCTGACAGGAGTTTCGACGCCTACACGATTGCCTTCGGTATCCGCAACGTGCCGGACATTCCCAAGGCACTCGGCGAGGCCTACCGCGTCCTGAAGCGGGGAGGGCGGTTCCTCTGCCTGGAATTCTCGGAAGTCGAGGTTCCGCTTCTCGACAAGGCTTATGATGCCTTTTCCTTCAAGGCGATTCCCGCGATCGGCAAGATGGTGACGGGAGACGGCGATCCCTATCAGTATCTGGTGGAATCGATCCGCAACTTCCCGAACCAGGAGCGGTTTGCCGAGATGATCCGCGAGGCCGGGTTCGAACGGGTCGGGTACCGCAACTATTCCGGCGGCATCGCCGCTCTGCATACCGGCTGGAAACTCTGATAGATGGCGCTTCCGGTCATGCCTTTTTTCCGTCTGATGCGGGCGGGATTTGTAATGGCGCGCGAGGGCGTCTTCGGTCTGGTCTCCCTTCCGGATCTTCCGGCGGGTCCCAGGTTCGTCATCGCCTCGGCGCGTCTGCTGGAACGCCGGGCGGTAAAGAACAAAAGCGCGGATCTGCGGCTCTCGAACGCCCTTAACAGGCTGGGCCCTTCCTACGTCAAACTCGGCCAGTTCCTTGCGACCCGCGCCGATGTGGTCGGCAAGGACGCCGCGCGTGAGCTTTCGGCGCTTCAGGACAGGTTGCCCGCCTTCGATCACGATGCTGCCCGCAGCGCCGTTGCCGAACAGCTGGGCCAGCCGGTGGAGGATATCTTCGCCGAGTTCGGAGAAGCGGTCGCGGCCGCGTCCATCGCGCAGGTGCACCCCGCTGTGATCCGCGACAGCGACGGCGAGGAGCGGCAAGTCGCCGTGAAGATCCTGCGCCCGGGCGTCGCGCGCCGCTTCCAGCGGGACCTGGAGAGCTTTTATCTGGTCGCCCGTCTGGCTGAACGGTTCCATGCGCCGTCCCGCCGTCTCAGGCCGGTCGCCGTTATCGACACGCTGGCGCAATCCGTCGCCATGGAGATGGATTTCCGCCTCGAGGCGGCTGCCCTGTCGGAAATGGCCGAGAATATCGCGAACGATCCGGGCTTCCGGGTGCCCGGCGTCGAATGGCTGCGCACCGCCAAGGGTGTGCTCACGATGGAGTGGATCGACGGCCGCAAGATGTCGGACGTTGACGGCATGCGGGAAGATGGCCACGACCTTGAAGCGCTGGGCGCAGCCGTTATCCAGAGCTTCCTGCGCCACACGCTGCGGGACGGCTTTTTTCACGCGGACATGCACCAGGGAAATCTGTTCGTGCAGGCAGACGGCACGCTTGTAGCCGTCGATTTCGGCATCGTCGGCCGCCTCAACAAGCGTGAGCGCCGCTTTCTGGCGGAGATCCTCTTCGGCTTCATCACCCGCAACTACAAGCGCGTCGCGGAAGTGCATTTCGAGGCCGGCTATGTGCCTGCCCATCAGGATGTCGACATGTTCGCCCAGGCGATCCGCGCCATCGGCGAGCCGATCCACGGGCATGACGCCAGCGAGATTTCCATGGCCCGGCTGCTCACCCAGCTGTTCGAGGTCACCGAACTCTTCGAAATGCGCACCCAGACCCAACTGCTCATGCTGCAGAAGACCATGGTCGTGGTCGAGGGCGTGGCTCGCTCGCTCAATCCGAACCTCGACATGTGGCGGACCGCCGAACCGGTTGTGGGAACCTGGATCAGGGAGAATCTCGGCCCGGCCGGCAAGCTCCGCGATGCGGGCGATGCGGTCTCTGCGCTGGCCCGCATCGCCAACGACATGCCGATCTTCGCCGACAGGATCGGCCGCATGTCCGAGGAACTGGAAAGAATGACCGCTTCCGGTCTGCGGTTCGACAGCAACACCGCCGAAGCCATAGGCAAGGCGGAAGCGCGCCACACCCGTTCGGGCAGGCTCGCGCTCTGGGTGATCGCCCTGTCACTTGGCGCCATTGCCGTGCATGTAATCTTCTAGGGCAGATGTGTGTATGGGGATCCTCGATCCCCATACACTTCAGACGGTGCCGCCCAGGCTGCCCTCGAGCGCGACCAGTTCCTGACCGCCCGCCATCAGATCCTGCAATTCTTCAGGTTCGATCTGGCCTCGTTGGGCGGTGCCCAGGGTCTTGCCCCGGTTCAGGACGGTGAAACGATCTCCGACAGCCATTGCGTGGCGCACGTTGTGAGTGATGAACACCACGGCAATGCCCTGTTTGCGCACCTTGTCGATGGTTGCCAGAACATTTGCGGTCTGCCGCACCCCGAGGGCCGACGTCGGTTCATCGAGAATCAGCACCTTGGCACCGAAGTGTACGGCGCGGGCGATGGCGACGGTCTGACGTTCGCCGCCGGACAAGGTGCCGACCGCCTGATCCGGGCCGCGAAGGTTGATGCCCATCTGGCTCATTTCCTCCATCGTCACCCGATCGGCATGCTTGCGGTCGAAGAACGATATGCCGGCGATTTTTTTGGTCGGCTCGTTCCCCATGAAGAAATTCCGCGCCACCGACATCAGCGGGATCATGGCCAGATCCTGATAGACGGTTGCGATACCGGCGGTGATCGCGTCGCGCGGATCCTCAAAGTGCATTTCATGGCCTTCAAAGAGGATTTCGCCCTTCGTCGGTTTGTGGACACCGCTCATGGTCTTGATGAAGGTGGACTTCCCCGCGCCATTGTCCCCCAGAAGACAGTGGCATTCACCGGGGAAGATATCGACGGACACGCCAGCCAGGGCGATGACGGAGCCGAAATGCTTTTCGATTCCTTTCATCTCGATGATGGGTGCGTGGGTGGTTCGGGAATTCATGTTACCGCTCCCCTGTGATTATGCGGCGAATATAGGTGTTCAGGATCACGGCGAGCAAAAGGATCACGCCGAGGAACACCCGGAACAGGGAGCTTTCTACACCGGCGAAGAACAGTCCCTGCTGAACGACACCGAAGATCAGCGCACCCAGCGCAGCCCCCAGAACGGATCCATAACCACCGGTCAGCAGGGCGCCGCCGATAACAACCGCAATGATTGCCTCGAATTCCTTCAGCAGCCCCCGATCCGCGCCCGCGGAGCCGAACTCCATGACCTGGCAGGTGGCGAAAACCGCTGCGCAGAAGGCTGTGAACGTGAACATGAGGATCTTAACCCTGTTCACCGGCACACCCACGTAGCGCGCGGCCTGCGCGTCACCGCCGGAAGCAAAGATCCAGTTGCCGAACTTGGTCTTGGTCAGCAGCACATGGCCGAAGACGATCAGAAATATCGCCCAGACAATCAGCATCGGGATCCCGTCGACGACCGGTTCGCCCTGCCTTGAGCCACGCTCGAACGTGGCGATGAGGTCGTGTTCACCGAGAAACTGGAAAAAGCCGGTCAGGACCTTGCCGCCGAAAAGCGGAGCCAGCCAATCGCCCTCGGCTTTCTCCCGGATACCGCCGATGATGGTCTTGTTCTCGAGAAGTTGCGGGAAATAGATCGTGAAACCGCGCAGGATGAACAGTGTCGCCAGCGTCACGATGAAGCTGGGCAGCCCGGTCCGCACCACGATCACGCCGTTGAGCGCCCCGATGGCGAGGCAAAGGACGAAAGCCACCATGATGGCCAGCCAGACAGGCCATCCGAGGGTCACAGAAAAAATTGCGATCATCATCCCGGCAAAGCCGATCATCGAACCGACCGACAGATCGAATTCGCCGGCGATCATCAGGAGGCAGGCACCCACGGCGATGATCATGAACTGCGCCGATACAGTCGACCAGTTCAGCACACCCTGGCTGTTGAACATGCCGCTATCGTGGGCAAACAGCAGAAAAAAGGTGAATACGGCGATCGTACCGCAAATCCCACCAAGTTCCGGCCGGATCAGGGCGCGCCGAAACGACGACATTTCCTTGACTCGTTCATCGGCAACAGGCTTTGGCTGCGTTGTCTCTGACATCGCTCGCGCTCCGTTTCTCGATTGGAAGAATTAAAAAAACGGAGACGCCCGCAATCGGGCGCCTCCTTAGAATTCAGCGGTATTCGCCGGCGAACTCTTCAACCTTGGTCAGCCCGTCAGCGGTGACGAAGCCGGGGCCAGAGTTGATATTGTTGCCCGGCAGAACGCCGTAGCGGTGGTAGTTGGTCAGGATGACAACCGGCATATAGGCCTGCAGGAAGGGCTGCTGATCGATGCCCCACTGGATGACACCGGACTTGATGCCTTTGACGATTTCATCGCCCAGGTCGAAAGTGCCGAAATAGATGTCACCGGCCATGCCGTTTTCGTTCAGCGCCTGCATGGTCGGACCCGCGGACACAGGACCCAGCGTCAGGATGCCGTCGGTTTCAGGGTGAGCCGACAGATAGGCCAGGACCTTGTTCTTGATTTCTGCCGGGTCGGTTCCGCTGTCCAGCATGGAATCGCCCAGATCGACACCGAGACCGTCGGCAAAGCCGCGGCAGCGTTCGCCGACCGTGGGCTGCTGGATGGCGTGGTTGACACACAGGAACGCGGTCACGCCGTCGCCCTTGGCGCGCGTACCGGCTGCAAGGCCGGCGTCATACTCGGGCTGACCGACATACATCAGGGCACCGACGTCACGGGCCTGTTCGGGTGTGCCGGTGTTCATGATGATCACGTCGATACCCGATGCGACGGCATCCTTGATCGGTCCCTGAAGCACGTCGTAGTCGGCAAGGGTGGTGATAAGACCGTTCGGCCCCGATGCGACAACCTGTTCGATGATCCGGGCCATGTCTGCCACGTCACCGGTCGGCGGGTTGCGGTATTCGACCTCGACATCCATCTGGTCGCCGGCAAGCGCGATGCCGTTCTTGATTGTGTTCCACCAGCTGTCGCTGTCAGGCGCGTGGCTGACCAGGACATATTTCTCCCCCTCGGCGGAGGCCGCGGTTGCCGCCATCAGCGGCACCGCCGCAACAGCTATCGCAAGTGCGGCTTTCTTGATCATTGAAGTCATGTAGTCCTCCCAGTTTTGACCAGAACTCTGGTCCGAAAACGGCGTTTGTCCGCCCTTCGTATTCCAGACAATCACATTCGGAAAATAATTGCAACCGGTTGCAAAAGACTTCGATGAGTGCCACCATGCGTTTTGATTAGCCAGATGATAAAAGGAGCCGGTCACGGGCGGGGATTTGTGAGCATGCCGAAGACTTTAAAGGATGTTGCTATTCGGGCGGGCGTTTCGCGGTCCGCGGTTTCGCGCACCTTCACCGATGGGGCTTCGGTTTCCGACAAGATGCGCCGCCGCGTCCAGAAGGCCGCCGCCGAACTTGGATACAGCCCGAACGCGCTTGCCTCGAGTCTGACAACAGGGCGGACAAAGCTGATCGGTCTTGTCTCCAACAACTTTCACAACCCGATCTTTCTGGAGGTTTTCGACCGGTTCACCCGTGCGTTGCAGGAAAAGGACCTGCGGCCGCTGCTGGTCAATCTGACCGACGAAACCGATCCGGCAAGTTCGGTGCGCATGCTGCGGCAATATTCGGTCGACGGTGTCGTCGTGGCCTCGTCGACATTGCCGCCGGGGTTTTCCAAGGCGTTTCGCGACGCAGGCATGCCGGTCGTGCACGCCTTTGGCCGCCCGACCAGCTCACCCGAAGTCCATGTCGTCGGCATCGACAATATCGAAAGCGGACGGATGGCCGCGCGCACGTTGATCGCGCGCGGATACGGTGACATCGGATTTCTTGGCGGTCCGGAGACGGCAACCTCCACGCAGGACAGGTTGCATGGATTTCTGGCGGAATTGGCGAATTGCCCGGACATTCGCGTCAGACATTCCTTTGCCGAGGCCTATTCGTTTGAGGCCGGCCGGCGCGAGATGTTGCGGTTGCTGGCGGACGATCCCGCACAGGCTTATTTCGGCGGTGACGACGTGCTGTCCATCGGCGCACTGTCCGCGATCGGCGAATGCAATCTGACCGTTCCGGGCGACATCGGCATCATCGGTTTGAACGACATGGAAATGGCAGCCTGGCAGAACATAAATCTGACCACCATCCGTCAGCCGATCCGTCACATCGTCGCCTCGTCCATCGAGTTGATGGCCGAAATGCTGAAGGACCCGGACCGGCTGCCCGAGTCCCGGATCTTTGCCTGCGAAATTGTCGAACGCGGCACCTTGCGTCCCCTGAAGGTCTAGAGCTTTTCCCGGTCAGATGTGCTTCCGAAAGCCGGGGCAAACCCGGCTTCCGGCTGTTTTCAGCGGAACATCGGCGGCCGGGCGTCCATCCACGCACCCTGGTTTTTCGCCGAAGCCACGGCAGTGTGCACTGCCGCCATCGACCGCACGCCTGCGGCAGCGTCCGGCAGGCCGTCGCGGACCTCGCCCCGGATCGCATCGGCCAGATCGCAATAGATGTTGGCCACCGCCAGCGGGAACCCTTCGGGATGCGCGATGGAAACGCGCGACAAACGTTGCGCGTCTGCGTGCAAGCCGCTCTCGCCCTTCTCGATGATCTGGGTGCGGCCGTCAACCGGTGTGTAGATCAGCTGGTTGGGCTGCTCGGAATGCCAGCGCAGGCCGCCGGTTTCGCCAAACACCTGGATATCGAAACCATGCTGGCGACCAATCGCAACCGATGACGTCCACAGTCGCCCGACCGTTCCGCCCGACAGGCGGAAATTGACCATCGCGTCATCCTCCAGCACGCGGCTGGGGATCGTCGATGCGAAATCGGCGGACAGTGTGGCGACTTCGTCGTTGCAGATGAAGCTGGCCATGTGAAGTGCATGAATGCCGCAATCCGCGAACTGGCCGGAAACTCCGGCCATCGCCGGATCATAGCGCCAGCGGACGCGGGGGTTGTCAGCATCTGCCGCATCGCCGTGATGGCCGTGGCTGAAATTGGTGACCACAAGGCGCACCTTGCCGATCTCGCCCGCCTGCACCATTGCCCGCGCCTGACGCACCATCGGATAGGCCGAGTAGCAATAGTTCACCGCGCAGATCTTTCCTGCGGCCTTGGCCACCTGGACGATCTCCTCACCTTCGTCGACCTGCATGGTCATCGGCTTTTCGCACAACACGTTGAACCCGGCCTCAAGGAAGGCTTTGGTGATCTCGAAATGCGTGGAGTTCGGTGTCGCCACCGTAACCAGATCCACCTTGTCGGCGCGGCCCCGTTCTCCAGCCAGCATTTCCTGCCAGTCGCCATAGGCCCGGTCCGCCGCCACACCAAGGCTCCGGGCATAGTTACGGCCTGCTTCCGCGCGGTGGTCCAGCGCGCCGGCGGTGAACTCGAAAAGCCCGTCGGCCTGTGCGCCCAGCCGGTGCGCCGGTCCAATCTGACTGCCCTCACCGCCGCCGATCATGCCCCATTTCAATTTTGCCATGTCTTTGCCTTTCCCGGCATTACTATGTTTGAAAGTCACCAACCAGATCCCGGCAGGCAGTCAGAATCCGATGGATTGCAGGTATTCGCGGTTGGCCCGCGCGTCCTCGAGCGGGGTGCCCGGCATGGTGGGGTCGCAGTCCTGCTCGACCGTGCACCAGCCTTCGAACCCGGCATCCAGAAGGCGTTGACGGACGGCGGGGAAATCCACGTCCCCCTGACCGAGATTACAGAAAATGCCTTGACCGCAGGCCTTGTAGAAGTCGGTGCGTTTGGCGACCACGTCGGCTTTGATCACCGGGTTTATGTCCTTGAAGTGCATGTAGGAGATGCGGTCCATGTGGCGATCCATGAAAGCCACCGGGTCAAACCCGGCATAGCTGTGATGGCCGGTGTCGAAACAGATCTTCAGGATGGTTTCATCGACCTCGTCCAGCAGGCGCTCGAGCTCCGGCTCGAAGTCCATGAAACCGGCGGCATGGGCGTGCATGCCGACGGTCAGGCCGTATTCCTCGGTGCCCATCCTGGCAATCGTTTCGATACGCTCGCGGAATGCGGTCCATTCTGCCGGCCCCATCTGTTCGGCCTCATCCGCCCGCCCGGCCGTCGGGGCGCGGCGGGGCGAGATGCTGTCGATCAGCACCAGATGCCTTGCACCATGCGCCACCAGCGCCTTGCAGGTGCGGCGGCTCGCGTCCAGGACTTCATCCCATTTCGCGGGATCATGGAAGGGGCGGAACACGACACCACCGATGATTTCCAGATTGCGTTCCGCCAGCGCGGGCGCAAGAATGGCGGGATTCTCGGGCATGTAACCGATGGGCCCGAGTTCGATTCCCTTGTATCCCGCGCCTGCGCACTGGTCCAGGACCGACTGCCATGTGGGATAGGAAGGGTCGCTTGGAAATTCGATGCCCCACGAACACGGGGCATTGCCAATGCGAATAGTCATTTTGCGTAGCCTTTCAGATGCTCAGAACGCCGCCACGTCCTGCCAGGTTTTCGATTCGCAAGATGCGAGGGCGGTGGCAACGATGCGGTTGACCTCCATCCCGTCGCGAAAGGTCGGCCAGACCGGCTTGCCTGTGTCGATGGCCGTCAGGAAATCCTTGGCCTCGATGATGATCTGGTCCTGGTAGCCGGTGCCGTGGCCCGGCCCCTGACAGAAGGGTTCGTAATCCGGATGCGCGGGGCCTGCCAGGATTTTGGTGAAGCCACGCGTCGCATCCGGGCCTTCCATACGATAGAGCCACAGGGCGTTCTGATCTTCCTGATCGAAGCGGATGGCGCCCTTTGTGCCGGAGATCTCGTAGGCATAACCCATCTTGCGTCCGGTCGAGATCCGGCTGAAATACATCTGCCCCATGGCGCCGTTTTCGAAGCGGCACATCATCTGGGCGTGATCGTCGTTGGTGACGCTGCCGCCGGGCCGCTCGGAGTGCACGGTTTCGACCTCGGCGATCAGGCGTGTGATCGGGCCGATCAGGGCCAGTGCGCCATTGATCATGTGTGGCGCCAGGTCCCCCATGGTGCCATTCGACATGCCCGTTGTGCGCCAGGTTGCGGGAGCCTGCGGGTCGGCGAGAAAATCTTCCGTGTGCTCGCCGCGAAACCATGTGACCTCGCCAATTTCGCCGTCCGTCACCAATTGGCGCGCAAAGCGGCTGGCGGGGGTGCGGATATAGTTGAAACCCACCATGTTGATGGCGCCGCTTGCCGTTGCGGCGGCCACCATCGCGCGGCTGTCGTCCAGCGAGGCGCCAAGCGGCTTTTCACAAAAGACCGGCTTGCCGAGGGCGAATGCGGCTTCGGCGGCGGCGCGATGCGTGTCTTGCGGTGACGCGATGATCACGGCTTCGACCCCGGGATCCCGGACAAGGTCGAGCCAGGACTCCGTGCACCGGGCAAAGCCATAGGCACGCCGGTATCGCTCGGCGCTTTCCATGCTGGTGGCGCAGATCATTTCCAGCCGGGGGCGGAGCGCGGTGTTGAACACGGCAGCAACGCTGGCCATGGCGACAGCGTGGGCCTTGCCCATGTAGCCGCCGCCGATGATTCCGATGCCGATGTCTTTCATTCAGCTTGCTCCCAACGGAAATATAATTTGCAACCGGTTGCAAACCTTGTATCTTGAGATTAGAAACCACGCAAGTTGCAATCGGTTCATGACCGGAAATTCCCAAGAGGGCCTGCCAAGATGAGCAAGGTAAGTGAAAAACTCCGCCTGACGACCTCGCAGGCGATCATTCGCTGGCTGTCCAATCAGTTCATCGAAATCGACGGAGAGGAACTGCGCGTCTGCGGCGGCGGCTTCGGCATTTTCGGTCATGGCAATGTGACTTGTCTGGGGGAGGCGCTGAATTCGGTTCGCGAGGAACTTCCGCTTTATCGCGGACAAAACGAGCAGAGCATGGGATTTGCCGCGGCGGGCTATGCAAAGCAATGGCTGCGCCAGCGGTTCATGTTCTGCACCGCGAGTGCCGGTCCGGGCACGTCGAATCTTTTGACCAGTGCGGCGCTGGCCCATGCAAACCGGCTGCCGATGCTGCTGTTGTGCGGCGATACCTATGCCACCCGGTTGCCTGACCCGGTGCTGCAGCAGATGGAGAACTTCGGCGACCCGACATTCGGGGTGAACGACGCCTTCAAGCCGGTGGTGCGCTACTGGGACCGGATCAATCATCCGGCGCAGATACTGTCCTCGCTTCCGAACGCTCTCGCGACCCTGCTGGATCCGTCGGATTGCGGACCTGCCTTCATCGGGTTGCCGCAGGACGTTCAGGGGTGGGCATATGACTATCCTGCCATCTGGTTCGAGAAGAAAGTGCACCGCATTCGCCGTCAGACCCCCGATATGGCAGAAATCGCGGATGCGGTGGCATTGCTGAAAACCGCCCGCAGGCCGATGATCATCGCCGGGGGCGGCGTGCAGTATTCCCGCGCTGTGGAAGAGCTGACCAGCTTTGCCGAGGCGCACCGGATACCTGTTGTCGAGACCATCGCGGGCCGCGCGAACATGCTGGCGACCCATCCGCTGAACATCGGGCCCATAGGGGTGACCGGGTCGAATTCCGCCAACGCCATAGCGGAGCAAGCCGATGTGATCCTCGCCGTGGGTACGCGATTGCAGGATTTCACCACCGGTTCGTGGACCGCCTTTTCCAGGGAGGCGCGCTTTATCTCGATCAACGCTGCGCGCCATGACGCGGTCAAGCACATGTCCCTGCCGGTTGTCGGCGATGCAAAACTGTCGCTCGAGGCTCTTGCGGCGGGTGCAGGAGGATATTCGGCGCCGGAAGCATGGGCTGCTGAAGCCAGGGGGCATCGCGCTGACTGGGATGCCTATGTGGCGCAAAACGTGGCGCCTGGGAACCGGCCCAATTCCTACGCGATGGCGATCGGCGTGGTGAACGATCTGTGTGACCCGCGCGACCGTGTGGTCGCCGCCGCCGGCGGGCTGCCGGCAGAGGTCACAGCCAACTGGCGCACGCTTGAACCGGGCACGGTGGATGTGGAATTCGGTTTCTCCTGCATGGGGTACGAGATTGCCGGCGCCTGGGGCGCGCGCATTGCCCAGACCCAGCGCGAGCCCGAACAGGACACCATCGTTTTCATCGGTGACGGCTCTTACATGATGTTGAATTCGGACGTTTATTCCTCCGTGCTCAGCCAGAAGAAACTCATCATTCTGGTGCTCGACAACGGCGGTTTTGCAGTGATCAACAAGCTGCAGAACAACACCGGCAACGAGAGTTTCAACAATCTGATCGCCGATTGCCCGACCATCCCCGAGCCGTTCGGCGTGGACTTCGAAGCCCATGCGCGCGCGCAGGGGGCAATCGCCGAAACCGTGGCGAACCCGGCCGAGTTGGGCGAGGCCTTCAAGCGTGCGAAGGCGGCTGAGAAAACCACTGTCATTTGCATGAAGGTGGACGCCTACGAAGGCTGGACCAAGGAAGGGCATACCTGGTGGGAATGCGGTACCCAGCAGGTCTCTGACGATCCGAAAGTCCGGGCGGCCCATGAAGACTGGGAATCCGCCCGTCCAAGGCAAAGGCAGGGTGTGTGATGCCCGATCTGGACCGCATGAAGGGCAACAGTTTTGTCATTCTCGGGCGCGCCGGGATGGACCTTTACGCCGACCCGCCCGGCACCAGGACCGAGGATGCAACACACTTCTTTACCTGCCTCGGA
Source organism: Labrenzia sp. OB1 (assembly GCF_001624695.1). GTDB lineage: Bacteria > Pseudomonadota > Alphaproteobacteria > Rhizobiales > Stappiaceae > Roseibium. The sequence continues at coordinate 159,727 of NZ_JSEP01000004.1, forward strand.
GGATCGTCAGCCAACATCGCCGCGGCCATCACCCGGCATGGCGGTCAGGCTGCGTTGGTCACCACGGTGTCGGATGATGCGATCGGGCGTTTTGCGCTCAAGCAACTCGATCTTTACGGCATCGAGCGAACCCATGTGAGGTCGGTCGGCGGCGAGGCGCGGAACTCCCTTGCCGTTGTGGAAAGCCGGGTCGAGGACCACCAGTCGGTGATTTATCGCAACGGGGCAGCCGATTTCGAAATGACCGTCGAGGATGTGGCGGCGGTTGACTACGGCAGCTATTCGGCGCTGATCACCACCGGCACGGTGTTTGCCGCCGAACCGTCGCGCAGTGCCACCTTCCACGCCTTCGATGCGGCCCGCGCGGCTGGCCTTCCGTTGATCTTCGACGTCGATTACCGGCCTTATTCCTGGCCCTCCGCGGAGGTTGCCGCGGACGTCTATTCCCGCGCCGCCGCGATGTGCGACATCATTGTCGGCAACGATGTCGAATTCGGGTTCATGGCGGGCGACTATGACAAGGGCCTGGACAAGGCCCGCGACCTGGTCGCCACCACTGCCCGGATCGTTGTCTACAAGATGGGTGAGGAAGGTGCGATCACGCTGACCCCCGAAGGTGAATTCCGAACCGGCATTTATCCCGTGACGGCCCTGAAGCCCACCGGTGCAGGCGACAGTTTCATGGGCGGGTTCATTGCGGGCCTCGCCGACGGACGTGACTTGCGCGATGCGGTTCTGCGCGGCTCTGCCTGCGCTTCGATCGTCGTCAGCCGTGTCGGCTGCGCGCCTGCCATGCCCACACCCGCCGAGCTTGAGGATTTCCTGTCCACGCACCCCGGCCCCACAACAGCCTAAAAGGGAAGAAGACATGCATATCGCGCCCCATGACAACCACAACAAGCCGATTGTCGACGTCGACAACCCGTTGGTCCCACTGAACTATTTCAACATCGTCAAGCTGCGGAAGGGGGATGCGTTCGAATATTGCGTCCCCGGCTATGAGACCTGCATCGTACCGGCGACGGGCACCGTGGATGTCGAGATCGAAGGCGTTCGCTTCGACGCTCTCGGCAATCGCACTGTTGATGTCTGGGACGGCGAGCCCGAGGGCGTCTATGTGCCGGTCGGCGCCAGAGTGACAATCGTCTGCACCTCCGATGAAACCGAAACCTTCATCGCGGGCGCGAAATACGACAAGGTTCTGGAGCCCTTCGATGTGCGTGGCGACGGCATCGACCGTGTGCAATACGGCTCCGATGACACCAAGACCCACCGCAAGATCAAGCACATTCTCGGCGCCAACCATCACGACAAGGTCGGACGGCTTCTGGTCAGCGAGTTGTTCACCGTCGGTCAGGGCGGATGGTCCGGGTTCCCAAGCCACAAACACGACACCGACCGCCTCCCCGTCGAGACCCGTCATGACGAAACCTATAACTTCAGGTTCAGGCCCAACTACGGCTCCGGCGTGCAGATGCTCCAGCGCGAGGACAACAAGCCCGGCGACGCCTATCACATTATGGATGGCTCCACGATCTGCCTCGACAAGGGCTATCACCCCTGCGCCGCCCTGCCCGGATACGAGATGTATTATTTCACCATCCTCGGCGGTTTGAGCCAGCGATCCCTGGTGCAGTATTTCCAGCCGACCCATGCCGCGCAGCTGGAAACCATACCGGGTATCAAGGACATGATCGCGAAGTTCAAATGACCCTTGTCACCTTGTCGGATGTGCTGCAACCCGCCCTGAAAGGCCACTACGCCGTGGCCGGACTGGTCACATTGGGTTGGGAGGACATGCGCGCCTATGTGGCCGCGGCCGAGGCTGAGAACGTACCCGTCATTCTGCAGGCCGGGCCGGGGTGCCGCGAACACACACCCTTGCCTGTGTTGGGCAAGATGTTCCGGCATCTGGCAGGGAACGCTTCTGTTCCTGTCGTGGCCCATCTGGACCACGGGTACACATCGGACGAATGCAGGCAAGCACTGGACGCCGGGTTCACGTCGATCATGTTCGACGGCTCGCGCCATCCCCTGCAACAGAATATCGACGAAACGGCAGCCATCGCTGAAATGGCGCATGCCGCAGGCGTTTCCTGCGAAGGTGAGATCGGTTTTGTCGGCTATTCCGGCGGCGAAGCATCCGCCGGCACCGATCCTGAGGAAGCCGAGAAATTTGCCCGGGAAACAGCGGTCGACGCGATGGCGATCTCTGTCGGCAACGTGCACCTGCAGCAGGACAAGCAAGGCGGGCTCGACGAGCCCCGCATCCGCGTGATCGAAGCCGTGACGACCGTGCCGCTGGTCATTCACGGAGGCTCGGGCGTGCCGGTGGAACAGCGCACCGCGCTGGCCCGGGGGTCTTCCATCTGCAAATTCAATATCGGCACGGAGCTGCGCATGGCGTTCGGTCAGGCACTGCGCGAGGCGGTCAGCAGCGATCCGTCCCGCTTCGACCGGAATTCAATCCTGAAGGACACCCACGACCCGGTGGTCGCAGCGACGCGGCAGGTTCTCAGCGCTTTCAAGGCGAATTGAGACCAACCGGCAATCGACATCGACAGGTTACTGCCATATCGATTGAGCGGTTGAACCAGCTCACGGCCTTGCGGCTCCAGAATACCGGCTACTGAAAGAGTGACGTCGTGGAGTGTGCTGCCGGCGCCGTGGACGCTCAGGGCGTGACCCGCCGCAAGGTGAGATTGATCCGCCCGCTGGTCTCCAGCGGTGTCGACTTGCCTTTCAGAACCCTGTCGATGCCGTGAAAGGCGAATCTCGCCTCGCCTCCAAGCACCGCCACGTCGCCGGATTGCAGGCGGAAGGACTTCGTCGGGTCCTTTCGGGTCAAGCCGCAGCGCGAGCATCGGCGAAGGTGTGAATGCGCCGCATCGCCTCGCGCAGCGTCTCGTCCGGAACGGTCAGAGCTACCCGGATCAGGGATTTCGCGTTCTGTCCGAACGATGGGCCGGGCATGACCGCGACCCCCTGGGTCTTGAGAAGGCTCCAGGCAAATTGTTCGCCGTCCAGTCCGGTCCCGGAAACGTCGATCATGATGAACATGCCACCTGACACCCCGCCGGTCTTGAGAGAGGCGCAACTTGCAAGGTCGTCGGAAATCAACCGGGCCCGCGCGGCATAGCTTTCACGCATGCGTTCCGCCGTGTCGAAATTGCCGCGCAGGGCGACTTCGGTCATGTCCGCGATGAAGGGCTGGTTGCCGAACAGAATGGTTTCGGAAATTGGCAGAAGCTTCGTGCAGAATTCCTCCGGCCCGACCGCCCAGCCGCTGCGAAAGCCTGTCGCCGCAAATGTCTTGGAAATGGAGGAGGTGACGACCGTCCTCTCCCGAAGCGTCTCGATCTCGAGCGGTGAGGCGAATTCGCCCTCGAAAATAAGGTCCTCGTAGACCTCGTCGCAGACGATCCAGAGGTCGTGCTCGCAGGCAAGACGCCCAAGCTCGACAAGCGTGTCCCGGTCAAGCAGGGATCCGGTCGGATTGTGCGGTGTGTTGAGCAGCAGCACACGGCTTGTCGGCGTGATCGCGCGTTGAAGGTCCGACGGGCGCATGATGAACCCGTCCTCGATGTTGAGCGGGACGGGTTGCAGGATCGCGCCGGGCGCGCGAACGACACCCTCATAGGTCGCGTAATAGGGATCTCCGACCAGAACGCCGTCACCTGCGCCCGCCAGCGCCGTGATGACGGCATAGAGCGCGGTCTGTGTTCCCGGAAAGCAAAGGATATTGGTGCGGGTGATCCCGGGAAACCGCGGCGCGTATTTCTCGACCAGCGCGTCTAGAAGGCCCTGTTCGCCGCGCCCGTTGGAATAATGGGTCCGACCCCGGCGCATGGAGGCCGCGCAGACATCGACCAGTTGCGGATCGACGGCAATGTCCGGTTCGCCGATCGTCAGTTCGATCACGTCCTCGCCCGCGGCTGTCTTTTCCCGTGCGGCGTTGTGAACGGCCCATTTTTCTCCGCCGAGGTTGGCGAGGCGATCTGTGATACCTGCGTAGCGCATCTGGAGTTCCTGTCTTATGTGTGTTGCTTGCCGCCCGAGAGGCTGCCTTCCTGCAGCCTGAGCAGACGTTCGCAGGCCCCGGTGACAAGATCCGGCAATATGTTGCGGCTGTAGAGACCCGAGTTGAGTGAGCCCTCCATCCACAGGCCGTCGATCAAGCCGTTCACTGCAATGGCATGACGCCGGCACTCGGCGGAACCGTGCGGACGGCCATGCGCGGCGAGAACGGGCTCGATCAGGCTTTCGAGCAGCGTCAGATAGTCCCGATAGCCTTCGCGATGAATGTCGGCGAAATCGGTCTCGTAGCGGACACGGCCGATAAAGGTCGCCCACAGGGATACTTTCTCTTCAGACAGGTTGGGCATGGTCATATTGGCAATAAGGAAGTGGCGCAGCTGATCGTTGGCGTCGCCTGTGGACTGTCGTGCCCTGGTGTCTGCTTCGGCGGTCAGCTGGCCGATCAGATAGGCATAGGCGCTGGTGATCAGACCGTTCTTGCTGCCGAAATAATGGCGAACGAGGCCTGCGGTGACACCGGCCTCTTCCGCGATCCTGCGCACCGTCGCTCCTTTCAGACCTTGCTGCGCGACACAGGTCAGCGTCGCCTCCAGAAGGGTGCGCTTGCGCTCGTCAAGTGTCAGTCGCTGGAAAGTTTTTCGGCTCATCGTAAACTAGTTGGCTTATGGGTTCATTATTCTTGTTATACAATTGTATAAAAAATTGGAAGTCACAAGGCGTCACCGTCCCGCCGGTTCAGTAACCCTGATGCCTGTCGATTGCCAGAAGCGGCCGCTTGCCTTGAAGGAGCTCGACGGCAGAGGCGCGAATCTGCTCCGCCACCACGCTCGGCGTGGAGTCGCTGGCGATATGCGGAGTGATCCTCAGCCGGGCATCGTCCCAGAACGGATGGTTTTCCGGCAGGGGTTCTTCGCGGAAGACGTCGAGGGTGGCTCCGGCCAGTTGCCCGTTGTCCAGAGCTTCTGTGAAATCGGCCTCGTGAAGGTGCTCGCCCCGGCCGATCTGGACCAGCCAGGCTCCGGCTTCAAGCTGGTTGAAAAGCCGGCGGTTCAGGATATTTTCCGTCTCGTCTGTCAGCGGCAGCACGTTGATTGCGATCCGGCTGCCCTTGCAGGCCATGTCCAGGGCGCCGGTGCCTGAATGATAGCTGATCCCGGCCTGCGGTTCCTCTGGTTGTGTGCGACAGGCAACGGCTACGGAATAGCCCATGGCGGCCAGTGCGCGGGCAATGGCGGCCCCCATCGTGCCGTTGCCGAGCACCGCGATCCGGGTCTCCTTTGGCGGTGTCATGGGAAGCGGGTTCCAGGCGCGCGCACCCTGATGGTCCTTCATCTGCGCGAAGGAGCGTAGAAAATGAAGCACTTCATGGGCTGCGTATCCTGCCATCAGATCCGCCTGATGGGGATCGCGTACCCGGCAGACCAGGGTTTCTTCAGCAAGGCTTGGATTGGCGAGGAGGGCGTCGACACCCGCGCCGACGGACATTGCCATCTCCATGTTCGGATAGCGGGCAAAGGCCTCGTCGTCAGGCAGCCAGCACACGGCGAAACGGATGGAGGCGGGATCGGACACCTCATGCGGGTTGAACAGCCGAACCGGGCTGCCGCTGCCCGTAAAGTCGAGTCCGTAGAAGGTTTTCAGATCCATTGTACCGCTCAAGAGCACGCCTTCGATTGTTTTTGCCTGTTCCAATTGATGTCTCCTGCGGCGCCTTGCCGGAATTTCCACTTGCCCTTGGCATGCAGTTATACAAATGTATATTAATGAGTAAAGCATTTGGCGGGTCCGCATGCGCAAGTACGATGCGGCCGCAGCACCTGAAGCAGTCACCTGAAGGGGAAATCGATGTTGCAGACCAGCCGGCGCAGCGATGTGAGCAAGGCCGAGTATCAAGCCCGAGTCGAGCTCGCGGCCTGTTACCGGCTCGCGGCGCATTTCCGGATGACCGACCTGATCTATACCCACATTACCGCAAAGGTGCCCGGAGAGCCGGGACATTTCCTGATCAATCCCTATGGCTATCTGTGGGAGGAGATCACGGCATCGTCGCTGGTGAAGATCGACGTGGACGGCAACAAGGTTTGCGACAGTCCGAACCGTGTGAATCCGGCGGGTTTCACGATTCACAGCGCTGTCCACAGGGCCCGCAGCGATGCGCCCTGGGTCATGCACACGCATACGCGGGCCGGGGTTGCCGTTGCGTCTTTGAAGGACGGGCTGCTGCCATTGAACCAGATCGCCCTGCAGTTCTACGGCCGTATCGGCTATCACGATTATGAGGGAATTGCGCTCGACCTTGAAGAGCGCGAGCGGATTGTCGAAAGCCTGGGATCCTATCCTGCCCTGATCCTGCGCAACCATGGCCTGCTGACCGTGGGGGAAAACGCCGGGCAGATGTTTTCCAACATGTTCTATCTCAACAGGGCCTGCGAGATTCAGGAATCCACGCTGTCGATGGGACTGCCGCTCGCGCAGATCGAGGAAGCGCTGGCGGCGCATGTCACCCGGCAATACGACCAGATGGCTTTCGACGACGGAGACCTGCTGCTTGAATGGGATGCAATGATGCGCCTTGTGGAGCGCATCGATGCCAGGTTTTGTGAATAGATCAATCTAGTAGATTTTTCAGTCCTTTGTAATGTTGGTGTCGTATTTTCATGAAAATGTTCAGCAACATATAAATTGTTGCTTCAATTTTGATCCTGCCTACAAAATAGTCACGCAGGTCCTTGACTTGGCGGAGCTGCGTGTTAGCTTTGCCGCATCACGATTTGCCGGACTTTCGGCATTTCGCGGGCATGAAATTTTTGATCCGGTCTGTGTCGCGCAGGAATGGGCGACTGGGAAGACTGTAAAATGCTTGCCCGTGAAACAAGGCAGAGGGTTGAAACATCGCTGGCTCCCCAGCGATGTTGGGCCAAGTTCGATTGAGAGCCCGAACCTCCTGGTTGCGCTTCTGTAGCCGACCAGTTTGCCAAACAAGCACACTTTTTCCGGTGAGCATTTCAGGTATCTGGAATGCAGGTCACTGGGCCACAGGGATGCTGGCCGACAAGAGTCCGGTTATGGGAAACCGTGTCCTTGCCGGAAGGCTGGATCCCCTAGACGTGCGTCGGGCGGCGATGACTGCTGTCCGGCCTGCGGCAACCTGTCAGCAAGCTGCCGAAGCAAGCCAAGGAACTGGATACATGGACGTTACGAACGCAATAGACTGCAACGGATTATCCGCAGCTCCCACCCTTTTGCGGATCAAGCAGGCGCTGGTGGGGCTCGTCGACCACGCCTTGCCGTTGGAGATCCTCGTGGACGAAGGGTGCGACCAGGAACGTTTGCGCCGTTCGCTCGGGCGGCATGGTGGCGCCGTCCGGCTGATTTCCCGGCCGCAGTAGCGGTCATCCCGGGACAAGGCTGTTTCAAGGGTAATCAATGAATCCGTAGCGGGGTCACGACCGCGGACAGATTGGTCCGTTGTTTCTTCCACGCCGGTCAATTTACCCAGACGCATCAATGTCCGGATCGGCATGCAGTTTGCCGACCGGGGTGCCGAAGCCGGCTTAATGCGGCCGGTAAACAAGGAAATGATTTTTTGCCTGATCTGAATGTTGACGAAATTCCGTCCGGAGCATCCGTTCCGGTTTCTGCAGACGGTGTCAGTCCGGAAGTGCCGGATTTCGCTTTCGATCCAACCGATCCCTGGACGGAGACTTTCCAGAAAGGCCTGGAGCGTGCCGGGCTGTCCGGCAAGCGTATTTACGAAGTGGGTATCGGCACCGGGATCAATGTGGCCTTTCTCCTGCGCATGTGCGGCGCCGCGCATGTGTCAGGCAGCGATCTCGACCCGCGGCTGGTTGTTCTCGCCGAGCGTAACGTCAGGAGTCTGGCTCCCGAAGAAGCCAACCTGTTTCACCCGGTCAGGGGTGAGGTGAGCTTGATTGATACCGAGGAAGCCCAAGCCCGGATCGCCGAGACTGACGTTATAATCGCCTGCCTGCCGCAGGTCGGCGATCCTGGTGACAGGCGGCTGACGGCTTTCCGGAAGGCCCAGTCCGTCGAGCTGCCGGAGGGTGCGGGTGAAAAGGCCGACGATCACATCGCTCACTATTATCCGTGGGCGGCTTTCGACGAATATCCGTTCAATTCGGTCGGTCTGGGCTTGAACGAGGCGCTGCTGCGCCGCATACGGGACCAGGCGCCAACCGCGCAGGTGATTATGAATTTCGGCTGCCGCATCGGAACCGGCATCATTTTCGAAATGTTCGAAGCCAACGGATTCCGGCCGGAAAAGCTGCATTCCCAGATCGTCCGCCAGGACGCGGGAACCGATATTTCTTTCTTTGTAATGCTTGAGAAAGCGTTGAGGGGAACCGGGCTTGAAAAGGATCTGGTCTGCGTTTTCTTCGCGGATGAAGATGCCGCCAGTCCCTTGTCTGCCAGCGAAGCACAGGACCTGCTTGACCGGGATCCCGATACGCCACTCTTTCATGAAGTCTGTGTGATCCGAGCTGTACCGGTCGCGGCGTGACGGACTGTCATGAATGGAGGCGACTGATCGGCATTTATCTGGGCGGTATAACTCTACGCAAGGTAAGATTGATCCTCCCGCCGGTCTTCAGCAGTGTCGACGTGCCTTTAAGAACCCTGTCGATGCCATGGAAAGCGAGTCTCGCGTCGCCCCCCAGCACGACCACGTCGCCGGACTGCAGGCGAAAGGACTTTGTCGGGTCCTTCCGGCTCAAGCCGCCGACGCGGAAGGTTGCCGTGTCGCCGAGGGAAACTGAAATCACCGGGGCCTCGAAAGTCTGCTCGTCCCGGTCCTGGTGCAGACCCATCCGGGCGCTCTCCTTGTAATAGTTGATGAGACAGGCTTCCGGGTCAGGGGCATTCGGGGCGAGGTCTTTCCACAGGGCCGTCAGAACAGCCGGCATCTCCGGCCACGCTTGTCCGGTATCGGGATGATGCGGCTGATAGCGGTAGCCGGCGATATCGGAAACCCAGCCCAGCGGTCCGCAATTGCTCATCCGCACGGTGAAGGCGTTGCCGGTGCGCGGCATTGCCGGCGTGTACAACGGCGCGCGGGCGACAACCGCCCGGATTTCCTCAAGCAACGCTTCCTGCGCGCCGCGGTTGAAATAGCCGGGCAAGTAGCTGAGGCCGTTCAGGCCGTTGACTGACAATTCACTCATGAACGTCTTTTAGCGCAACATGGGAATTGCCGCAGCCTCTGCTTCCGGTAACTTTCCGGGAAGAAATATCGGGGATGAGGAGATATGTCTGCTATGTGTCCGTCGACAGATGGCTTGCAGGCAAAGTTTCATCCACCTATATAGCGTTCAAGCTTCGCGCCAAATCACGAACTGAACGTTCAGGTGCGATGTCCGGGTAAATCCCGGTACCCAACTGAAAGGAGCCGGATTGACGCCTTCATGGGTCTATCCGGTTTGCTAGAAAGAGAGGCAGATATGGCAAAGGTCATTGGTATCGACCTCGGCACGACCAATTCGTGCGTCGCCGTCATGGACGGCAAGGATCCCAAAGTAATTGAAAACGCCGAAGGCGCCCGCACCACCCCTTCCATGGTGGCATTCTCGGACGACGGTGAGCGTCTTGTCGGTCAGCCGGCAAAACGTCAGGCGGTCACCAACCCGACGAACACCCTGTTCGCGGTCAAGCGCCTGATCGGCCGCCGGTACGAAGACCCGACCGTCGACAAGGACAAGAAGCTCGTTCCGTTCGAAATCGTCAAAGGCGACAACGGCGATGCGTGGGTGGAAGCCAACGGCGATAAATATTCCCCGTCGCAGGTCTCCGCGTTCATTCTTCAGAAGATGAAGGAAACGGCGGAAAGCTACCTGGGCGAAAAAGTCACCCAGGCGGTCATCACCGTTCCGGCCTACTTCAATGACGCGCAGCGTCAGGCAACCAAGGATGCTGGCAAGATCGCCGGTCTTGAAGTCCTGCGCATCATCAACGAGCCGACGGCTGCGGCGCTTGCCTACGGCCTCGACAAGAACGAAGGCAAGACCATCGCGGTCTACGACCTTGGCGGCGGCACGTTCGACGTTTCCATCCTGGAAATCGGCGACGGCGTCTTCGAGGTGAAGTCCACCAACGGCGATACATTCCTCGGCGGTGAAGACTTCGACATGCTGATGGTCGACTACCTTGCTTCCGAGTTCAAGAAGGAACAGGGCATCGATCTGAAGAATGACAAACTGGCTCTGCAGCGCCTCAAGGAGGCGGCTGAAAAAGCCAAGATCGAATTGTCTTCTTCCTCCCAGACCGAAATCAACCTGCCGTTCATCACGGCGGATGCCTCCGGTCCGAAGCACCTGACCTTGAAGCTGACCCGCGCGAAATTTGAATCGCTGGTGGAAGAACTGGTCAAGCGCACGATCCCGCCGATGAAGGCAGCCCTGAAAGATGCCGGTCTTGCTGCCGGTGAAATCGACGAAGTGGTTCTGGTCGGCGGTATGACCCGTATGCCGAAGATCCAGGAGACGGTGAATACCTTCTTCGGCAAGGAATCGCACAAGGGTGTCAACCCGGACGAAGTCGTCGCCATGGGCGCGGCCATTCAGGCCGGTGTTCTGCAGGGCGACGTCAAGGACGTTCTCCTGCTGGACGTCACGCCGCTGTCGCTCGGAATCGAGACCCTCGGTGGTGTCTTCACCCGTCTGATCGACCGCAACACGACGATCCCGACGAAGAAGAGCCAGGTGTTCTCGACCGCTGAAGACAATCAGACGGCCGTGACCATCCGCGTTTTCCAGGGCGAGCGCGAAATGGCGGCGGACAACAAGGTCCTTGGCCAGTTCGATCTTGTCGGCCTGCCGCCCGCACCGCGCGGCGTTCCGCAGATCGAGGTCACCTTCGACATCGATGCCAACGGTATCGTCAACGTGTCCGCCAAGGACAAGGGGACCGGCAAGGAACAGCAGATCCGCATTCAGGCCTCCGGCGGCCTCAGCGACACCGACATCGAACAGATGATTAAGGACGCTGAATCACACGCTGACGAGGACAAGAAGCGCAAGGAGTTGGTGGAAGCCAGGAACCAGGGCGAATCCCTGGTCCACTCCACCGAGAAATCGCTGAAGGACTATGGCGACAAGGTTTCCGAAGACGACAAGTCGGCGATCGAAACCGCTCTGGCTTCCCTGAAGACGTCTCTGGAAAGCGAAGACCTGGAAGACATCAAGGCCAAGACGCAGGCTCTTGCCGAAGCTTCGATGAAGCTCGGTGAGGCCATGTATCAGGCGGCCCAGGCGGAAGCCGAGGCTGAGGGCGAAGGCGATGGCGGCGAAGGAGCCGAAGGAGCGGAAGCCAAGGCCGAAGACGATGTCGTCGATGCGGATTTTGAAGAAGTCAAAGACGAAGACGATAAAAAATCTGCATAAACCAGACCTGCGGCCGGCCCTGTAAGGGGCTGGCCGCGTAATTCCTGGCGCCGGATGCTTGATTGCCTGATGACAAGGGCACCAGTGCCCGGCGCCTTCGCCGTACTTGGCGCCGGAACAATCCTGGCAGCCGGCGGTGCAACAACAAGACCGAGAGATCTTGATGTCAAAACGTGATTTCTATGAAGTGCTGGGTGTTTCGCGCGATGCGGATGGCAAGGTGTTGAAGAGCGCCTATCGCAAGATGGCCATGCAATTCCATCCGGACCGCAATCCGGGCGACTCCGAAGCCGAAGCGAAGTTCAAGGAAGTCAACGAAGCTTACGATGCGCTGAAGGACGAGCAGAAACGGGCCGCTTACGACCGCTTCGGCCATGCCGCCTTTGAAAATGGCGGTTTCGGAGCTGGCGGCGGCGGTGGCGCGCATGATTTCTCCTCGACGATGTCGGACATATTCGAGGAATTTTTCGGTATGGGAGGCGGACGCCGGTCGGGTGGACGCGAACGCGGCGCGGACCTTCGCTACAATCTCGACATTGCACTGGAAGACGCCTTTACCGGCAAGACGGTGGAGATCGAGGTTCCGACGAGCATCACATGCGACGATTGCTCCGGTTCCGGAGCAAAGCCGGGAACCAGCCCCTCCGCGTGCCGCACCTGTGGGGGCGCCGGACGCGTTCGGGCCGCGCAGGGCTTCTTCACTCTGGAACGCACCTGCCCTACCTGTCAGGGGCGCGGACAGGTGATCACGGACCCATGCGAAAGCTGTGGCGGTTCCGGGCGCAAGACCCAGGAACGCACGCTGTCGGTCAATATTCCCGCGGGCATCGAAGACGGCACCCGTATACGCCTTGCCGGTGAGGGCGAGGCCGGTGCGCGCGGCGGTCCGGCGGGCGACCTGTATATTTTCCTGTCAGTCAGGCCACATGAATTGTTTCAGCGCGACGGTGCGGACCTTTACTGCCGGGTGCCGATTTCCATGTCGACGGCGACCCTCGGTGGCCAGTTCGATGTGCCGACCGTCAATGGGTCCACCAGCCGGGTGAAAGTCCCCGAGGGCACGCAGACAGGCAAGCAGTTCCGGTTGCGCGGCAAGGGCATGCCGATCATGCGTTCAAGCCAGCATGGCGACATGTACATCCAGGTGACCGTCGAGACGCCGACCAACCTGAGCAGACGCCAGCGCGAATTGCTCGCCGAATTCGAACAGGAAGCCTCGGGAGAAAATCATCCGGAATCTGCGGGTTTCTTCTCCAAGGTGAAGGATTTCATCGACAATCTTGGTGCGTAAATGCACGATCCGGGCGTTCGCATGTAGTATCTTCTCGCAATTCTTCCTATATTCCTTTCATGGAAGTTGGTGAGTTTACATGCTGAAGCGTAACGGAAATCGCAGGGAAGTGCTGCGGCAGAAACTCACCAGGGTGAATGCCGTGCGAACCAGGGTTCTCGATGAAGTCAAGTTCATCCGCTCGTGGGCGCAGAACCCGCTGAGAACCGGTGCAGTGACCCCGTCCGGCCCGGATCTGGCCGCCAGGATGGCGTCTTACCTGACCCCCCTCCCGCATTCACGCGTGGTCGAACTCGGACCGGGCACGGGCGTCGTGACCCGGGCGCTCGTGGAGCGGGGCTTTACCCCCAAACATCTCAATCTGGTCGAATACAGCGCCGATTTTTGCGAACTTCTCAACGGACGCTATCCGGGTCTGACGGTTCTTCAGGGAGACGCCTACGCCCTTACCGCTGCTCTCAGGCAGCCGGGTGGATTTCTGGCGGGCGGGGAAGAACACACCCACACGCTTGACGGCATCGTCTCCTCGCTGCCGCTGCTGACCCGGCCCGAACCTGTCCGGCAGGCGCTGCTGGAGGAGGCCCTGGGTCTTCTCAAGCCCGGAGCGCCGTTCATACAGTTTTCCTACGGTCTTGCAGCACCAGTCAGACTTTACGGTCGCGGAGTGTCGGTGGAGTCCTCCGAATGGGTCTGGAAAAATCTTCCGCCAGCGCGCGTCTGGGTCTACCGCAAGGGGCACTGAAGCGAAGGGATCCATCGCCTTTTGCGCATGAGGTGAAGGTCCCGAGTGGCGCGATTGCCGTTCAACCTGCCCCGTTCTGAACTTCGGATTGGAGCTGTTCATGAGACATCCCAGAATACTTGTCTGTTCCGGATCCATCCGGAGTGGCTCCTTCAACGGCAAGCTTGCCGCACTGGCGGCAAAGCGGCTGGCGATCCTCGACGCGGACGTCACCTTGCTGTCACTGAAGGACTATCCGTTGCCGATCTATGACGGCGATCTGGAAACCGCGAATGGCATTCCGGAGAGCGCCAGAAAACTGAAGCGGCTGTTTGAGGCGCAGGAAGGTGTGTTCCTGGCCTGCCCGGAATACAATGCCGGCATAACTCCGCTCATGAAAAACACGCTGGACTGGATCAGCCGTGTGAAGGAACCGGGTGAAGCCTTCACCAACAAGGTCTTCGCGTTGGGCGCGGCCTCTCCCGGAGCCTTTGGTGGTATGCGCGGACTGATCGGCACACGGACGATACTCGAGGTTGGCCTTGGCGCCATGGTTCTTCCGCAGATGATCTCCGTTGCAAAGGCCGCAAGCGCGTTTGACGAGACCGGCGATCTGGTTGACGAGCGGTCGGATGGCCAGCTCGACAAGCTGGTGGAAGCACTGCTGCGGGTCTCCAGATCCTATAACAATCTCAATAAATAAGTCCCTGCTCGGCCTTGCGGGTGGAGTGTCGACACTCAGGCACTGGGGAGGCCGTGAACAGCTTGCGGTTTTTCCGGCACGGAAAGTCATGTCTGACACGGCGATTGCGGGATGAGCGCGGGCGCAGCTGTGCAGGCATCCGCGCACAACGTCCATTGATTGCTTGGAAAAGCCGCGATTGCCGCCTACATAGGGCTTCAACGACACATGACTCAAGAGGATTGAATGAGCGAAACGCGCGAACCGGCCGTATGGCACGGTACGACGATCATGATGGTGCGCAAGGGCGGCAAGGTCGTGATTGCCGGAGACGGCCAGGTCTCTCTTGGCCAGACGGTGATCAAGCATACCGCCCGCAAGGTCCGGCCTCTGGCCAAAGGCGAGGTGATTGCCGGATTTGCAGGCGCCACCGCCGATGCCTTCACGTTGTTTGAACGCCTTGAGGCCAAACTGGAGCAATATCCGGGGCAGCTCATGCGCGCCTGCGTGGAACTTGCCAAGGACTGGCGGACGGACCGCTATCTGCGCCGTCTGGAGGCGATGATGCTGGTGGCCGACAAGAACGTGTCCCTGGTGCTCACGGGTACGGGCGATGTTCTGGAACCGGAAGGTGGCGTCATGGGTATCGGCTCCGGCGGTAACTACGCGTTGGCGGCCGGCCGTGCGCTGGTGGACTCGGATCATGACGCGGAAACCATTGCCCGCAAGGCCATGGCCGTGGCTGCCGAAATCTGCGTCTACACCAATGAAAGCGTCACCGTCGAATCCCTGGATACGGCCGAGTAGACGGCCATGGTCTCGTTTCGTCCGGTCACAAGGGAAGATCTGCCTATCCTCGCGGACTGGATGGCGCGGCCTCACTGGCGCGAATGGTGGGGCGAGCCGGAGACCGAGCTTGGCTATATTCGCGACATGATCGAAGGACGGGACACCACCTGCCCCTTCATCTTCCGGCTGGAGGGCGTCGACAAGGGCTATTGCCAGGTCTGGTATGTCGGGGATCAGCAGGAAACGGAATTCGTTGAGGATTATCCCTGGCTGAAATGGCTTCCCCAAGACGCGGCCGGTGTCGATCTGGCGCTGGCCGAGGAGCGGGATTTGTCCCGGGGACTTGGGACTGAAGTTTTGCGGGCGTTCGTCCGGAAATTGCGGCGGGAAGGCCACGAGCGGATCGTCATCGATCCGGACCCGGCCAACCTGCGGGCCGTGAAGGCCTATCGCAAGGCCGGGTTCCGGGAGATCGGAAATCTCCTGGGCCGTACGGGCGACAACCTGCTTATGGAACTCGTAAACACGAAAGGCGTGTCTTAAAAAATGTCCGATTTTTCTCCGCGTGAGATTGTTTCAGAACTCGACCGCTACATTGTCGGCCAGAAGGACGCCAAACGCGCGGTCGCGATTGCGCTGCGCAACCGCTGGCGCCGGCAACAGCTTCAGGGTCAGATGCGTGAGGAGGTTCTGCCGAAGAACATCCTGATGATCGGGCCGACCGGTGTCGGCAAGACCGAAATTTCCCGCCGTCTGGCAAAGCTGGCCAATGCGCCTTTCACCAAGGTGGAAGCGACGAAATTCACCGAAGTCGGTTATGTCGGCCGTGACGTCGAACAGATTATCCGCGATCTGGTGGAAACCGGTATCACACTGATACGCGAGCAGAAGCGCGAGGCAGTGAAGGCCAAGGCGCATATCCTTGCCGAGGAACGGGTTCTCGACGCCCTTGTCGGCAAGAACGCCAGTCCCGCGACCCGCGACAGTTTCCGCACGAAACTGCGCGCCGGCGAGATGGACGACAAGGAAATCGAGGTCGAGGTTCGCGCCCAGGCGCAAATGCCGAGTTTTGAAATGCCGGGCATGCCCGGTGCGAGTGTCGGGGTCATGAATATGTCCGATCTGCTCGGAAAAGCCTTCGGCGGCCAGACCAAGACCAAACGGACCACCGTGATCGAATCCTACGAGCTGCTGATCAACGAGGAGTCCGACAAGCTCCTCGATGAGGACAAGGTCGTTGCGGAGGCCATTTCCCTGGTGGAGAATTCCGGCATCGTGTTCCTGGACGAGATCGACAAGATCTGCGCGCGCGAAGGCCGGGCGGGGGGCGATGTCTCCCGAGAGGGGGTGCAGCGTGATCTGTTGCCGCTGATCGAGGGAACGGTTGTTTCCACCAAGCACGGTCCCGTGAAAACCGACCACATCCTGTTCATTGCTTCCGGCGCGTTCCATGTGGCCAAACCGTCCGACCTTCTGCCCGAACTGCAGGGACGTCTGCCGATCCGGGTGGAGCTGCGCGCCCTGACGAAGGAAGATTTCCGGGCCATCCTGACGGAACCGGAAGCCAGCCTCATAAAACAGTATGTGGCGTTGATGGACACCGAGCAGGTCTCGCTGTCCTTCTCCGAGGACGCTATCGAGGAAATTGCCTCCGTTGCGGTTGATCTGAATGCCTCGGTTGAGAACATCGGCGCGCGCCGGCTGCAGACGGTGATGGAGCGGATACTTGACGAAATCTCCTTCACCGCTCCGGATCGGCCTGGGGAAACCATTGAGATCACCGGCGAATTTGTCCGGGACAATATTGGCGATCTCGCCAAGAACGTCGATCTTTCGAGGTTTATCCTTTAACGAACGGCCCCATCGCCAGCGGCAATTTCGCCGCTTGCGATGCGCACGCACTGGTGGCAGCATGCGCCAATGGTAGCTATTCGAAAAAGCAATGAGGAAGGTCACCGCCGGAAATTTCTGGTGGTGATCGACGATACGCCGGAATGCGACCGGGCGATCGTTTACGCCGCCAAGCGTGCGGCGCGCACCGGCGGCGTCGTCACGCTGGTCTATATCATCGCTCCGGGCGACTTCCAGCATTGGCTGGGAGTTGAGGACATCATGCGGGCGGAAGCGCAGGAAGAAGCCGAGGCGACACTTGCCAAAGCCGCCGAGCGAGTCCGCTCCGTCGCCCGGACGGAACCGGAAACAGTGGTGCGCGAAGGCAGCAAGGCCGATGAGATTCTGGAACTGATCGAATCGGATGCCGATATCGCAATCCTGGTCCTTGCGGCAGGCACGGGATCGGAAGGGCCGGGGCCGCTCGTTTCGTCCATTGCCGGGAAGTCGGGAAGCCCGTTTCCCATCCCGGTGACGATCGTACCGGGCAATCTGGATGACGATTCCATCTCGGCGCTGGCATGACCGCGGCAGCGGAAGCGAGGAAAGATATCGGGCGGGGAACTTGACCGGACGGGATCTCTTCCTATCTAGTTTTTAATAGTTCCAAACTGATCGAATATACGTTAGAAGCTTTCATCGGTGTTTTGCGATGGAGAGACGCAAGGCATGACCGACAACGGGACGCGTTGAAACAACGCGAGGACAACACAAGATGTTCATTCAAACAGAAGCAACGCCGAATCCGGCCACACTGAAGTTTCTGCCGGGCCGAGTGGTTCAGCCGGAAGGCACCTATGACTTCCGCTCCAGGGCGGACGCCGGAGGGTCTCCCCTGGCGCAGAAGCTGTTCGATGTTCCCGGTGTTCTTGCCGTGTTTTTCGGCCATGACTTCGTGACGGTGACCAAGGACGACACCGACTGGCAGCACATGAAACCGGCGATCCTCGGTGTCATCATGGAGCAGTTCATGTCCGGTCAGCCGGTCATGTCCTCGGGCGAGAGCGAAGACACGGAAGAAGGCGAGTTCTTCGAGGAAAGCGATTCCGAGACCGTCAGCACCATCAAGGAACTTCTGGAAACGCGGGTTCGCCCCGCAGTTGCCCAGGATGGCGGCGACATCACCTTCAAGGGCTTCAAGGAAGGCATTGTTTATCTGTCGATGCGCGGTGCCTGCGCCGGTTGCCCTTCATCCACTGCGACACTGCAGCACGGAATTCAGAATCTTTTGCGGCATTTCGTGCCCGAGGTTGAGGAAGTTCGCCCGATTTGAGCGAAATTTCTTTTTGATTTCAAAGGTCCGGCCGATATGCCGGGCCTTTTTTATTTCCGACGCCCGATCTCTGTGGAAGGCAAGCCCCCCTTTGGACTTAGGTCCAAAGCGCGGCTCGACTCTGCAGGCCCATCGGGTTAGTGGCTTGTTACGGCATGCGACATCCGCAGGCCGAACGAACAACGATTGACCTGAAATGCGTGTCCTGGCCATCGATACCGCACTTGCCAATTGTGCCGCCGCTGTTCTCGACAACGGTGCAGGGACAGCCTGTTTCGAAGCCTGCGGCGAGGAAATCGGCCGCGGTCATGCGGAGCGGCTGATGGACATGATCGGCGAAGTGATGGCCGAGACCTCCACTGCCTTCAACGATCTGGACCGGGTCGTCGTCACCGTCGGCCCGGGAAGTTTCACCGGACTGCGTGTCGGCCTTGCCGTTGCCCGCGGGTTCGGTCTGGTCCTTGGCAAGCCCGTTGTCGGTGTTACCACGCTCGCCGCCATCGCCCGGGAGGCCGCACCGCAGGATGGGGGGGCATCGGTGCTTGTGGCGCTGACGGGCAAGGCTGACGAGGTCTACTGTCAGGAATTCGCGTCTTCCGGAACCGCCGCCGGGGAGGCCGGAGTGCGCAGCTTGAAGGATCTTGCGGCAACATTGCCGGAGGGAATAAGATTGGCCGGATCCGCGGCTGACAACGTCGCGGAGGCGCTGGCCATACCGGTGGAGCGGATTTTGTCTCGCAGTGGTTTTCCGGGTATCCGGGAGGTGGCCGAGTTGGGGCTCGTTGCGGATCCGGCGACATCATCGCCCTCACCGCTGTATCTGCGGCCGCCCGATGCGACGCCGCAGACCAAGGGAAGGATTGAACGGCAATGAGTTTTTGGTGGTTCTGGACTCAGCCGCCTGTCGTGGAAGAGGCGCTGGACGAGGATCTGCCGAAGATAGCCGAAATTCACGCAGCCTGCTTCGCACACAACTGGAATGTGGATGAGCTGGGGCGGATGAAGGCCCAGGACGGGGTCACCTTCCTGGTCGCACGGCGGGCCAGTCCCTACGGGACACGGACGCCGCTCGGTTTCCTGATCCTCAGAACGGTCGCCGACGAGGCGGAGGTCATCACCATTGCGGTGAACGCCCGTCAACGTGGCCGGGGAATCGGCAAGAAGCTCATGGAAGCAGGCCTTTTTCGCCTGTATGCGGAGCGTTGCGAGCATTTGTTTCTTGAAGTCGACGCGGCCAACGAAAGCGCCTTGCTGCTTTACCGGGGACTTGGTTTCAAGGAGGTTGGCCAGCGCAAGGGATATTACAGCGACAGTGGCGGGGACGGCACGGCGCTTGTCATGCGCATCGATCTTCGGTAAGCGCTGTAGCAGGATCGACAGACCTGCGATCGGGATCGGTTGAAGGTCTGATTGCTGATCGATTTTGAAGTGGTGGAGCACCCGGTTGGCGTTCAAGGGAACGCGGGAAGCTCCGGCGAAGATGAAATACCAGCGGGCGGCAACTCAATGGCGGACGACCAGCAACTAACGCTAGCGGATATGTGTATCGCAAAGGGCATGCGCATGACCGAGCAGCGGCGTGTTATTGCCACGGTCATTGAGGAGGCTTCGGACGAACATCCGGATGTCGAGGAGCTTTACCGCCGTTCGGTGTCGATCGATTCGAGGATCTCCATTTCAACAGTGTATCGGACGGTGAAACTGTTCGAGGATGCGGGCATGATCGAGCGCCACGATTTCCGGGACGGCCGCTCGCGCTATGAAACCGTTCCCGATGAGCACCACGATCATCTGATCGACCTGCGCAGCGGTCAGGTGATCGAGTTCCGCAACGAGGACATCGAGGCCCTGCAGGAGTTCATCGCCCGGAAACTAGGCTACAAGCTGGTCGACCACCGGCTGGAACTTTATGGCGTTCCCCTCGATCCTTCGAAGGACGAAAAGGACGATGGCTGAAATCAAGGCCGTTCTCATCATACTCGTCTTGACGATGGTCTCGTTGATCCTCATTCCGCTGCAATGGATTGCGATCCGGCTGCAGATTCCCATATGCAGAAAGTTGCCGCAGATCTGGCATCTGATCGCCACACGGCTGGTCGGCATCCGCATCCAGCAGATCGGCGGTCCATCGCCAGACAGGCCTTTGCTGATCACCTCCAATCATGCCTCCTGGGTGGATATCACGGTCATCGGCTCGCTCATGCCGTTGTCCTTCATCGCCAAATCGGAGGTGTCCCGCTGGCCGGTGTTCGGTCTGCTGGCAAAACTGCAGCGCACGGTGTTCGTCGACCGGACAAAACGGTCACGCACAGCCGAGGTGACCGATACGATTGCCGGTCGCATGGGGGCGGGCGATGCCATGGTGCTGTTTGCCGAAGGCACGTCCAATGACGGCAACCGAGTCCTGCCCTTCCGCTCGGCGCTTTTGGGCGCGGCAACGCGCGCGGTCGGCAATGGCGGCCAGAAGGTCTGGGTACAGCCCCTGTCGGTGGCCTATCAGGGTTTTTATGGTCTGCCGATGGGCCGGGCGCACCGTCCGCATGTCGCCTGGTATGGCGACATGGAACTTGCCGGTCACCTGTGGGGTGTTTTCGCGCGCGGATCCTTCGACGTGATCGTGCGCTGGGGGGACCCGGTTCTGGTTGACGGCGACACGGATCGCAAGGCGCTGACCCGTCAGTTGGAGCGGGAAGTGCGGGCGATGACGGCCGCTTCACTGCATCAAAAGCCGATTGAACACGAAGATTCCGGCGAAAGCGGCGATTCGGATGAAATCGAGCCGTTCGAGTTCTTCTCAAACGCGGAAAAACCCGGTAAAGCTGGCGTCTGAATTTACGAGTGCCGCCCGCAGCCATGCCTGAGCGGAAACGATGGGCGCGAAGGATTTTAGGATCCCGCCCGACGGCGCTTACACTCACGACATGCCGGCCGCGTGACGCAGGCCATGAGGAGCGAATGACAAGCCGCCCGGAAGCAGACCAGGAAACGACCGCATCCGCCGGTTCCGTGACCGCAGAAAAGACAGCAGCAGTGGCAGGAAACATGCGCAAGGTATTTGTGCGCACTTACGGCTGCCAGATGAATGTTTATGACAGCGACCGCATGACCGATGTCCTGGCGCCGGAAGGGTTCCAGGCGACGGACAATATGGAAGACGCGGATCTGGTCATTCTCAACACCTGCCATATCCGCGAAAAGGCCGCCGAGAAGGTCTATTCCGAGCTCGGCCGCATCCGCAAGGTGAAGGAAGAGCGCGCCAGATCCGGCAGGGAGATGATGGTCGGCGTCGCCGGCTGTGTGGCCCAGGCGGAAGGCGAGGAGATCTCCAGGCGCGCGCCGATTGTCGATCTCGTCGTCGGTCCCCAGAGCTACCACAAGCTTCCGGCGCTGCTGGACAAGGTTCGTCAGGGCAACAAGGTTGTCGAAACGGAATTCGACATCGACGCGAAGTTCGACCACTTGTCCGCACGTGCCGAGACGCCGGTGAAAAAGCGTCCTCCATCCGCCTTTCTGACGGTCCAGGAAGGTTGCGACAAGTTCTGCACCTTCTGCGTGGTGCCTTATACGCGCGGCGCGGAAGTGTCGCGCTCAGTGACGCAGATCGTGACCGAGGCGGAGCGTATGGCCGCTTCCGGCGTCCGGGAGGTCACGCTGCTTGGCCAGAATGTCAACGCCTACCACGGCGTTGCGCCCGATGGCGCGACCTGGGGGCTCGGCCGCCTGCTGCGCCGGCTCTCGGAGATCGACGGTCTGGACCGGCTGCGCTACACGACCAGTCACCCGCGCGATATGGACGACGATCTCATCGACGCTCACCGGGAACTGAAAACCCTGATGCCCTATCTGCATCTGCCGGTTCAGTCCGGGTCCGACGCGATCCTCAAGGCCATGAACCGCCGGCACACGCGTGAGGAATATTTCCGTCTGATCGACCGCATTCGCGACGCCGCGCCCGGCATTGCGCTTTCCGGCGATTTCATCATCGGATTTCCGGGCGAAACGGATCGCGACTTCGAGGATACGATGGATCTGATCCGGCGCGTCGGTTACGGCTCCGCCTTTTCGTTCAAATACAGCCCCCGGCCCGGAACGCCGGGTGCGGGCATGCACGATCAGGTGCCGGAAGACGTGAAGTCGACGCGCCTGGCCGCCTTGCAGGATCTGGTGAGCGAACAGCAGAAGGCCTTTAACCTGTCCCGGCTCGGCATGACCTGTGACGTGCTGCTGGAAAAGGTCGGCCGCAATCCAGGTCAGCTTGTCGGCAAGTCCCCGTGGCTTCAGCCGGTGCAACTTGATGCCCCGGAGGCCCTGATCGGCAGCATACAAGCGGTGGAAATCGTAGACACGGGATCTAATTCGCTGTTCGGACGCCTGATAGACGGGCAAGATGAAACTGACTTTTCCGGGGCCATCCCGGCTTCGGCGGCTCAGGCCGGATGACTACAGGAGACGTCGTTTGACGCGAGACAGCCACTCTTCTCCCCGCAAGTCCACGGACCAGTCTTCTTCCGCCGCCGCGTCGGCCTCAGATATGACCCACATCGTCCTTGCTTTTGAAGACAACCGGCTGATTGGAGATCTCTTTGGCCAATTCGATCAGAACCTGGCTCTGATCGAGCAACGGCTCGGCATAGATGCGATCGCACGCGGCAATCAGGTCACCCTGAAAGGGTCCCAGGCAGGCTGTGCGCAGGCGCGTACGGCACTGGAATCCATGTACCAGCGGTTGCTGCAGGGCCAGGAGCTTCATCCCGGCGATGTGGATGGTGCGCTGCGGATGGCCGCTGCCGCGGAAGCGCAGCTGCCCTTGCCGACGCTTGAGCCCAAGTCCCGGCTGGCTTTCGCGCAGATCGCCACCCGCCGCAAGACCATCGTCGCCCGGACACCGACGCAGGATGCCTATATCCGTGCGATGGACCGCGCCGATCTGATCTTCGGTACCGGCCCGGCCGGCACCGGCAAGACGTTTCTGGCCGTCGCCTATGCCGCGGCGCTTCTGGAACGCGGCGATGTCGCCCGGCTGATCCTGTCGCGCCCGGCTGTCGAGGCCGGCGAACGGCTCGGCTTTCTGCCCGGTGAAATGAAGGACAAGGTCGACCCCTATCTGCGCCCGATCTATGACGCGCTTTATGAAATGATGCCGGCGGAAAAGGTGGATCGCGGTCTGCAGTCCGGAATGATCGAGGTCGCCCCGCTCGCCTTCATGCGCGGCCGTACGCTGTCGAACGCCGTCGTTCTGCTTGATGAGGCTCAGAACACCACGTCCATGCAGATGAAGATGTTCCTGACCCGGCTTGGCGAGGGGTCCAAGATGATCGTGACCGGCGACCCCAGTCAGATCGATCTTCCTCCCGGACAGAAATCCGGTTTGCGGGAGGCTCTTGGGCTTTTGACGGACATACGGGAAGTCTCCCACATCCGCTTCAATGAAACGGATGTGGTTCGTCATGAACTGGTCGGCCGGATCGTCACCGCCTACGACAATGCCTCCCGTGAGGAATCGGAAGCGCGCGAAAAGCGTTATTCCGAGCGCCGGCAGGGTGCAGCGCTTGAGGGCGCCAAACCCCGCTCCCGTGAAGCCGCGGCCACCTGAAGACTATTGGATCCTTGATGCCAGGCCCTTTGCCAGATGGACTTGTGACAGATCTCGCGATAGAGGCGGGGGAATGGCCCGGGGAAGCCGTCCTGTTCCAGATGGCGGGCCGGGCGATTTCGGCGGCATTTGCAGAAGCCGGTCTGCAAGTGTCTGAAAATTCGGAAGTCTCGCTTCTTTTCACCGACGATGCCGGGATCCGGAAATTGAACGCCAAGTGGCGGGACAAGGACAAGGCGACCAATGTTCTGTCGTTTCCCGCCGGTGAACCGGATGGAGACATATATGGACCGCTGCTGGGGGATATCGTATTCGGATACGAGACCGTTTTCCGGGAAGCGGAAGAATTGGGAATTGAATTCGGCGACCACCTTTCCCATCTGATTGTTCATGGTTTGCTTCATCTTTTCGACTATGATCATCAGGATAATGAGGAAGCGGAGCTGATGGAGAGCCTTGAGAAAGCCATACTGGCATCTCTGGGGATCGATGACCCTTACGTGGACAGCCCTCTTGTGGCTGACAGCGGTTAAGTGGCATCATGAGGCACGTTGTTTTGTATTGATGGATGATGAACGCAGTTGAACCGCAAAGTCCGGCAGGCGAGCCGAAGGCCGCCACGTCAGGGCAATCTCAGGACGGGGAAGACCCGCAACAGACCAGGCCGCAGCGATCTGCGGCCTTTCTCGAAAATCTCAAACGCGTGTTGCGCTTGGGCCGCCAGTCTTCGTCGCTGCGCGAAAATCTTGAAGACGAGCTGGCGCGGGAAGGCAGCGACAATGCGTCGTTCTCTCCCGAAGAGCGCATGCTGCTCGGAAATATTCTGCGTCTCAGGGAACTGCGCGTCGACGATGTGATGATCCCGCGCGCCGATATCGAGGCGGTCGATGTGGACACCAGCCTGAGCAGGGTGATGGAACTGTTCCAGAAGAGCGGCCATTCCCGCATGCCTGTCTACGAGGATACGCTCGACGATCCTCGCGGCATGGTTCACATCAAGGACCTGATGGCCTTTATCGCCGAGCGTGCTGCAACCGCAAGGTCTGCAACTGCTGTGGACAAAAATGCCGATGAAACCGACGGTGAGGACCTTTCTTCCAACGGTTCGACGCGCAATGGCCACAACAGACCGGACCTGGATCTGTCCGGTGTCGACCTGTCGGTCACCCTCAAGGAAACCGAACTTTTGAGGGATCTGCTGTTCGCGCCACCTTCCATGCCCGCGACCGACCTGATGGCGAAAATGCAGGCCGACCGGATTCAGATGGCGCTGGTGATAGACGAATATGGCGGCACGGACGGTCTCGTTTCCCTGGAAGATCTGGTCGAAGAGGTCGTCGGCGACATCGAGGACGAGCATGACGAGGCCGAGGAAGCCATGCTGACCCCTGAGGGAGAGGGTGTATGGATCGCTGATCCGCGCCTGCCCCTTGAGGATCTGGACGAGGCGCTCGGCACCGATCTGACAAGCGGTGAAATCTCGGAGGATGTCGATACCCTGGGCGGTCTGCTCTACGTCTCGGTCGGCCGGGTTCCGGTTCGCGGAGAGCTGCTGTTCGTGCCCGACGAGATGCCCGGATTCGAATTCGAGATCATGGATGCGGATCCGCGGCGCATCAAACGCCTGAAGATCCGCCGCCGCCGCGCGGAGCCCCGTCAGCAGGAATTGCGCCGCCGCCCGAAACGCAGCGACGTGCCCGTGAGCGAGGTCAGCCCCGAGAAGGGCGCCGGCCCGGATCGATCTGTCGTTCCCGGGGAAGCCGGGCAGGCCGACAAACTTTCATGACCAGCCTTGAATAGGCCTTGACCGCCTTGCGGCAAGACGACAATTCTCCTGCCTTGTGAAACAGGAGAGAAGTCCCGAATGCACTGGTTGTCTCAACGCCTGGCCGTTCTGCCGAACTTCTTCCTTCTGTCCTGGGGATGGCAGCGCCGCATGGTGTGTGTGCTGTGCGGAGCGGCGACCGCCTTCGCGCTGCCGCCATACGGGCTGATACCTGTTCTGGCGATAACCTTTCCCTGTCTTGTATGGATACTGGACGGCGCTGTGGAGCCGGGACCGGGAAAGGTTCGGAGCCGGCTGCGCACCGGTTTCGTCCTCGGTTGGCTGTTCGGCTTCGGCTATTTTCTGTCCGGCTTGTGGTGGATAG
Source organism: Labrenzia sp. OB1 (assembly GCF_001624695.1). GTDB lineage: Bacteria > Pseudomonadota > Alphaproteobacteria > Rhizobiales > Stappiaceae > Roseibium. The sequence goes on from NZ_JSEP01000004.1 coordinate 185,551, forward strand.
GGGCGGCTTTTCTCGTTGAGGCGGAGCGCTTTGCCTGGTTGATGCCCTTCGCGGTTCTGGCGATGCCTGTCGGCCTGGCGCTGTTCACCGGGCTTGGTGTTGCGCTTGCCGCGCTCCTTTGGTCGGACAGGTTCTACCGGATTGTGCTTCTGGCGGCCTGCCTGTCCCTGTCGGACTGGCTGCGCGGCCACGTGCTGACGGGCTTTCCCTGGAATGCTTTCGGCTACGGCGTGTCCGGGTCGCTCACCCTGTCGCAGACCGCCAGCCTGGTTGGCATTTACGGCCTGACGTTCCTGACCCTGGCGCTTGCAGCGTCTCCGGCTGTTCTCGCCGATGCGAGGCCCTTGCGGCAACGCCTCGCGGCGTTGGGCGCCGCAATCACGGTGTTGGTCGTGGTCGCGGTCTATGGGGCGGTCCGGATCGCCTCGGTGGAGACGCAGGACGCCGCGCTGGATATCCGCATCGTTCAACCGTCGATCAGCCAGAAGGACAAGTGGCGGCCGGAATTCAGGGACACGATTTTTCAGACATACCTGGATATGACCGAGGCGCCCCTTGGCGGCACCGCCCGGGTCGGCATGCCGAGGCTCGTGGTCTGGCCGGAATCGGCCGTGCCCTTTCTTCTGACGCAGGAGCCGGATGCCCTTTACCGGGTGGCAGGCGCCCTTGGCGAAGCGAGCGAACTGGTGACCGGCGCCATTCGTGCCGAGGCTGGAGCCGAGGGCGCGGTATACTTCAACAGCGTCTATCTGATCGGCGACGATGGCACCGTGCGCGGCATATACGACAAGGTCCGCCTGGTGCCGTTTGGCGAATTCGTTCCCCTTCGATCCGTGCTCGACGGGCTGGGAATTTCCAATCTGGCCGGCCCCCTGGAAGGCTTTGAAGCGGGATTCCAGCGGCGCGAGCTGTCCACTGCCGGGGGTTTAGGTTTTCTACCCCTGATTTGCTATGAGGCAATTTTCCCTGTCGATTTACCGGGAAAAACCGGTGCGCCGGCTTTCCTGCTGAATGTGACCAATGATGCCTGGTTCGGACGCACGCCAGGACCCTACCAGCATTTCGCGCAGGCCCGTATGCGGGCAATCGAAACGGGTTTGCCTCTCATTAGAGCAGCGAACACAGGCATTTCTGCGATTGTTGACGGGACGGGCGAAGTGATTGATGCTCTTTCAGTATTCGAAAAGGGCGTGATAGACGGAAGATTGCCGCAAAGCATCGGTAAAACAATCTACGGCAGATTTGGCGACGCAACTTTTCTCATAGTAGCGATTTTGCTTGTATTATTTGCGGGTGCATTCATATACAACCGACGTTCGCGCGTAAATTGATATTTTTTGTTTGAGTTGAGTGAAGGAAGTGTGATACAACCGTGAAATAGCCGATTGAGGGCTGCTTCATGTACAAGTGAAGGGTTGCGGGCAAACTTCGATCTCTTGGGCCTTGTGGGAGGACACTGGGGGAGCTTGTGCAAACGACAACGAGCGGACATTCGCCGCGAGAAAAAGAAAGAGCGACGTAGATGCCCAGTAAGAAGTCTCCGAATCCGATTGATATTCATGTTGGTAGCCGTGTCCGGCTCCGCCGCATGATGCTTGGCATGAGCCAGGAAAAGCTGGGCGAAGCCCTTGGCATCACCTTTCAGCAGATTCAAAAATACGAAAAAGGCACCAACCGGATCGGTGCCAGCCGCTTGCAGCATATTGCGACTGTACTGAAGGTGCCGGTAGCTTTCTTCTTCGAAGATGCTCCAGGCACTCCGGATGAAGCCGAAGGCTTCGGGGAAACGCAGCCTACCTCTTATGTGGTGGATTTTCTGTCGTCTTCCGAAGGGCTTTCGCTCAACAAGGCATTCGTGCGGATTGAAGATCCGAAAGTGCGTCGGCGGATCGTTGATCTTGTCCGCTCTCTCGCCGGCGATGAGTGACAAAAATTCATCTCGCGCTTGACGTGGCGAAAAACTTCTAAGATTGATGCTTCTGGAAGCGGCGAGGTCATTCGCCGCTTCCGTCATATTCATTCCCAGAAGGACGATCGCCAATGGCACGTCAGAATTACCTCTTTACCTCCGAATCCGTGTCCGAAGGACACCCGGATAAGGTCTGTGACCGAATTTCAGATGCGGTCGTGGATGCCTATCTCAGGGAAATGCCGGAAGCTCGCGTAGCCTGCGAAACGCTCGCGACGACCAACCGTATCGTTATTGCGGGTGAAACCCGCGGTCCGGCGACCATCACCAACGAATATATCGCTCACCTGGCGCGTCTCGCCGTCAGGGACATCGGTTACGAGCAGGACGGTTTCCATTGGGAAAACTGCGACGTGGCCGTTCATCTGCACGCGCAGTCCGCGCACATTGCCCAGGGCGTGGATGCCGGTGGCAACAAGGACGAGGGCGCGGGCGACCAGGGCATCATGTTCGGCTACGCCTGCCGTGAAACCGAAGAACTCATGCCGGCGCCGATCCTTTACTCCCACAGGATCCTTCATCTGCTTGCGGAAGCCCGCAAGTCCGGCAAGGAGCCGGTGCTCGGACCGGACGCGAAAAGCCAGGTCACCGTGCGCTATGAAGACGGCAAGCCTGTCGGTGCGACCTCCATTGTCCTGTCGACCCAGCACCTGGATCCGGCGCTCTCGTCGCAGGATATTCAGTCGATCGTCGAACCTTACATTCGCACCGCGCTTCCCGACGGCTGGATTTCCGCTGAAACCGTCTGGCACGTGAACCCGACCGGCGCCTTCGTCATTGGCGGCCCGGACGGCGACGCCGGTTTGACCGGCCGCAAGATCATTGTCGACACCTATGGCGGCGCCGCGCCCCATGGTGGCGGTGCCTTTTCGGGCAAGGATCCGACCAAGGTCGATCGCTCGGCGGCCTACGCGGCCCGCTATCTTGCCAAGAACGTCGTGGCCGCTGACCTCGCGGACCGCTGCACCATCCAGCTTTCCTATGCGATCGGTGTTTCCGACCCCCTGTCCGTCTATGTCGATCTGCATGGAACGGGCCGGTGTGACGAAGCCCGGCTGGAAACGGCGCTTCGTGATGTCATGGGCCTGAGCCCGCGAGGCATCCGTGAACATCTGAAGCTGAACAAGCCGATCTACGAGCGCACGGCGGCCTATGGCCACTTCGGCCGTGAGCCGGATGCGGAAGGCGGATTTTCCTGGGAAAAGACCGATCTGGTCGACCAGCTTCGCCCGCTTGCCGGATAACGTCGCCAGAGCGTTCTGAAAGAAAAGGATCGCCGGCCAGTCGCCGGCGATCCGCTGTTTGAAGTTGTTACAAGATGGCTGACCGCTACGAAGGTTCCTTTTTTGGCCGCCGCATAGGCAAGCCGCTGACACCACGCCGTGAGGCGATGATGAAAAGGGAGCTGCCGCGCCTCGGGCTGGACCTCGAAACCCCTGCGCCAGCCGATCCTGGCGATCTTTTTGACGCGGACGTCCGGGATATCTGCCTGGAGGTCGGTTTCGGTGGCGGCGAGCATCTGCTGCACAGGGCGAGAACCAATCCCCAAACCGGCTTCATCGGTGTCGAACCCTTTGTCGGCAGCATGGCCAAGGCCCTTGCCGCAATCGTGGAAGAGGGACTGCAAAACGTCCGCCTCTTTGATGACGATGCGGTCAATCTGCTCGACTGGCTCCCGGAGGCTTCCGTCGATCTGGCCTATCAGCTTTATCCCGATCCCTGGCCGAAGGCGCGCCACTGGAAGCGTCGTTTCATCAATCAGCTCAACCTGTCCCGCTATGCCCGTGTGATAAAGCCGGGGTGCGAGTTCCGCTTCGCCAGCGACATCGACACTTATGTCGACTGGACCCTGCGCCATTGCCGCGATCATCCGGCATTTGAATGGACGGCCGAAACCGCAGCCGACTGGAAGACGCCCTGGGAGGGGTGGCCGGGCACACGATATGAAGCCAAGGCGATCCGCGAGGGCCGTATTGGCCGCTATCTTACGTTCCGGCGGGTTTAGCGCCCGTCGCTTTGAAGCGGCTTCCCGGGTTCGGGAAGATGCCCGAGGCAGTGTTCGCATCGCAAATGCGTTCAGGAGATTTCCTGAATTCAATTCAAGGCGACATGCTCCGGCGGTCAGCTTTTGCGTCTGAATAGACTTCTTTCCGGGATTCCTGCCTGCGGCTCTTGCCTTTTTACGGTCTTTGGCGTTATACAGCCCGTGTTTCACCTCAACGGCTTTTCTGGGCATTTGAGAGTGGGCCCGCCGGGGACCCGCTCTTTTTCGCTTACTTAAACCGGAAACTGAAGAATTCGAGCAGGATTGCCCTATGTAAACTGACAGTCAGGCATCTGATGCTCTGGGCCGGAAGCGGCTGTAAACGGGAGCCAAGTGTGAGCGCACACGAACCAAGAATTGTGACGGAACAGGGTGTCGACGCCCGTGTTGCCGCGATAGTGGAGCCGGTCATCGAAGACCTGGGCTACCGCTTGGTGCGCACCAGGATCAGCGCGGCCAATGGCTGCACGCTGCAGATCATGGCCGAACGCCCCGATGGCACCATGACTGTCGAAGACTGCGAAACCGTCAGCCGTGCGGTGTCTCCCGCCCTTGACGTTGAAGACCCGATCAACCGGGCATATCATCTTGAAGTTTCCTCTCCCGGCATCGACCGGCCTCTGGTGCGCTCCGGTGATTTTGAGCGCTGGGCCGGCCATGATCTGAAGGTCGAAATGGCCGTCATGCTCGAAGGCCGCAAACGGTTCCGGGGCACCCTTCTCGGCGTGGAAAACGGCGCTGCCAGGATCCGCATTCCCGATACGAGCAAGGGCGAGGAAGACACGGTGGCCTTGCCGCTCGAGAATATCGGCGAAGCCAAGCTTGTGCTCACCGACGATTTGATTACCGCGGCTCTTCAGGCGGAAAAGGCGGCTCTGGCCGCCCGCGATCCGCAGGATGAGCTGACTCAGGACAACACGCCCAACTAAGCACACGGCTTGGCGGCAGGAAGATAAAGCGCCCGGTACGGACCCGACACTAAAAAGGCGCAAGAGGAGTGGAATATGGCAATCAGCGCGAACCGGCTGGAACTGCTGCAAATCGCTGACGCGGTCGCACGGGAAAAATCGATCGACCGGATGATCGTCATCAACGCGATGGAAGATGCGATCCAGAAGGCGGCCCGCTCCCGGTACGGCACGGAAACGGAAGTTCGCGCCGAGATCAATCCGAAAACCGGTGAGATCCGTCTGCAGCGTCTTTTGCAGGTTGTCGAAACAGTCGAGAACGTCTCGACCGATATTTCGCTGGCCGATGCCCTGGCGCGCAACCCGGAAGCAAGCCTTGGCGACTTCATCGCCGAACCGCTGCCGCCGCTCGACTTCGGCCGCATCGCCGCGCAGTCCGCGAAGCAGGTCATCGTGCAGAAAGTGCGCGAGGCCGAGCGCGACCGCCAGTACGATGAATTCAAGGATCGTGTCGGCGAAGTCATCAACGGCGTCGTCAAGCGTGCGGAATACGGCAATGTCATCGTCGATCTCGGCCGCGGCGAGGGCATCGTCCGCCGCGACGAACTGATCCCGCGCGAAATCTTCCGCACCGGCGATCGGATCCGCGCCTTTATCTATGATGTCCGCCGCGAGCAGCGCGGTCCGCAGATCTTCCTGTCGCGTACTCATCCGCAGTTCATGGCCAAGCTGTTTGCCCAGGAAGTGCCGGAAATCTATGACGGCGTCATCGAGATCAAGTCGGTTGCCCGTGACCCGGGCTCGCGCGCCAAGATCGCCGTGATCTCAAAAGACAGCTCCATCGACCCGGTCGGTGCCTGTGTCGGTATGCGCGGCAGCCGCGTTCAGGCGGTCGTCGGCGAGTTGCAGGGTGAAAAAATCGACATCATCCCGTGGAACGAGGAAGCGGCAACCTTCATCGTCAACGCGCTGCAGCCGGCGGAAGTCGCCAAGGTTGTTCTGGATGAGGATGCCGAACGTATTGAAGTCGTCGTTCCGGATGACCAATTGTCTCTGGCGATTGGACGTCGCGGACAGAACGTGCGTCTCGCCTCCCAGCTGACCGGCTGGGCTATCGACATCATGACGGAGCAGGAGGAATCCGACCGCCGTCAGAAGGAATTCCAGGAACGCTCGCAGTTGTTCATGGAAGCCCTGAACGTCGACGAGATGGTCGGCCAGCTGCTGGCGACCGAAGGGTTCTCTTCTGTTGAGGAAGTGGCCTATGTGGAGCCTGAGGAAATCTCGATGATCGAGGGCTTCGATGACGATACGGCTGTCGAGATCCAGGCCCGTGCCCGTGATTTCCTTGGTGAACTTGAAGCCAAGCAGGACGAGGAGCGCCTCTCGCTGGGCGTTTCCGATGAGCTCCGGTCGATTGACGGCCTGACCACCGCCATGCTGGTTGCCCTCGGCAAGGAGGGCGTCAAGAATATGGAAGATCTGGCCGGATGTGCCGCCGACGATCTTATCGGCTGGGTCGAGCGCAGGGATGGTGAAACCAAGCGCTTTGAGGGGGCATTGTCCGAATTCGACGTTTCACGCGCCGATGCGGAGAACATGGTGATGTCGGCACGTCTGGCGGCAGGCTGGGTCACCGAAGAGGAACTGGCGGCCCAGGCAGCTGAGGCGGAAGACGACGAGGATGTCGATGCCGAGCCTGTCGAGGTTGCCCAGGAAGAAGTGGCCGGTGGCGCGATCCTGAACGGATAACGCTCGGGGCGAAAGCCCCGGCGGGAGCCTCCCGCGGCTGCAAGCGGGCGGGGCGCGAGCCCTGACGAATTAAGATTGATCAGCTTTTCCGCTTTCAAGTGGAGTTGGCTGAGAGCAGGTTGATCCGGGGGAGTGGCCGCGTGCCCAGGAAGAACGAACCAACCGAACGGCAATGTGCCGTCACCCGGGAGGTTCTGCCCGTGAGTTCGCTGATCCGGTTCGTCCTTGACCCTGTGGGGGAGGTCGTTCCGGACCTGAAGCGGGTGCTGCCCGGACGCGGCGTCTGGGTATCGGCGTCAGGCGATGTTGTCGCTGTCGCCGAGAAGGACCGGAAGAAAGTATTCGGCAGGGGCTTCAAGGGTGAAGCCCGTGTCGAGCCCGGACTGGCGGATCGTGTCGATGCGCTCATGGAGCGGTCTGCGTTGCAGGCGCTCTCCATGACGCGCAAGGCGGGCGGGCTGGTTACCGGGTACGCAAAGGTTGACGCGGCGCTGCGGCGTGACCCGGTCATCGGGTTGTTGCATGCCTCGGACGCCGCTGAAGATGGGGTAAGAAAGCTTGCGGCGGTGGCCGCGGGCAGAGAAGAACCGGCAAATGGCTGCGAAATCGTCCGTTTGTTCGATTCGGCTCAATTGGATTTGGCATTGGGCCGGTCTAATGTGATACATGCTGCACTGCTTGCGGGGCAGGCGAGCGAAAATTTCCTGGCACGAGTGCGTGACTTGGAGAGATTTCGCAGCTATTCCAACGCAGACGGCACTAATAGCAACGCTGAAAAGGCAGTTGCGCAGGACTGAAGGCAATATGAGCGATACGAAAACTCCAGGCGACAAGACAATCAGCGTTGAGCGTGGCAAGACGCTTGGCCTCAAGCGCGGCGGTGGCGATCAGGGAACTGTTCGGCAATCGTTCTCGCATGGCCGGACGAAAGCCGTCGTCGTGGAAAAGAAAAAGCGCCGTCTCGTAGTTCCGGGGCAGGAGCCCAAGCCGGAAGCGCCGGCAACGGCGACCCAGCGTCTGGAAACGCCGTCCGAAGCGCCGCGCAAGCCGCAGCAGCCGGATTCGCAGGCCGCCAAGCAGGCCCGCCAGTCCGCCTCGGGTCAGCGTCAGAAGGGCAATGGCAACGTTCTGCGAACCTTGACCAAGGAAGAAGCGGCGGCCCGTTCGGCTGCGCTTGAGATGGCCAAGGTGCGTGAGGTCGAGGAAAGCAAGCGCCGTCAGGAAGACGAAGCGCGCCGTGCTGCCGAAGCCGCCAAGCGCAAGATTGAAGATGAAGCCCGTGCCAAGGCGGAAGCGGAAGCCCGCGCGAAGTTCGAAGCGGAAAACGCCCATCTTGCTGAAGCCAAGGCCAAGGAAGCCGAGGCTGCGCCGGAACCCGCTGCCCCCGCCGAAGCCGCACAGCCAGCCGGCGCCCGTCAGGCGGCGCCTGCCGACAGTGGGCGTCCGCGCAACCTGAACGAGATGGGCCGGCGGAAAGCGCCTGCCGAGGATCGTTCTGCACCGGCTGCGCGTCAGCCGGCTGGTCCAGGTCCTGAAGAGGAAGATCGCGGCAAAAAGGATGTGCGCGCGGTCAAACGTCCGAAACAGGCTCCGGCGCCCGCGGCACGTCCGCGCGGTGGAGACGACCGCCGCCGCTCGAAATTGACGATTTCCGCCGCCACCGGTGGCGATGACGGTCAGCGCGCACGTTCGCTCGCGTCCATGCGCCGGCGTCAGGAAAAAGCCAAACGCGGCCAGCAACAGGTGGTGCGCGAGAAGATTTCCCGTGAAGTCGTGCTGCCGGAGGCAATCACCATCCAGGAGCTGGCCAACCGTATGGCCGAGCGTGCTGTGGATGTGATCAAGCTGCTGATGAAGCAGGGCCAGATGCTCAAGATGAACGACGTCATCGACGCCGACACGGCCGAGCTGATTGCTCAGGAAATGGGCCACACGGTCAAACGCGTTTCCGAGTCGGATGTTGAAGAAGGCCTGTTCACCCAGGAAGACGATGCGTCCACCAAACAGGCGCGTCCGCCTGTCGTGACCATCATGGGCCATGTCGATCACGGCAAGACGTCCCTGCTCGATGCGCTGCGCAAGTCCAAGGTTGTCACCGGCGAAGCCGGCGGCATCACCCAGCATATCGGCGCTTATCAGGTCGACCAGGACGGTCAGAAAATCACCTTCATCGATACGCCGGGTCACGCTGCGTTCTCGCAGATGCGTGCCCGCGGCGCCAAGTCGACCGATATCGTGATCCTGGTCGTTGCGGCCGATGACGGTGTCATGCCGCAGACCAAGGAAGCGATTGCGCATGCCAAGGCCTCGGGTGCTCCGATCATTGTCGCCATCAACAAGATGGACAAGCCGGAAGCCGATCCCAACCGGGTTCGCACCGAGCTGCTGAGCGACGAACTTGTCGTGGAATCCATGGGTGGTGATGTCATTGACGTGGAAGTGTCGGCGAAAACCGGTCAGGGCCTCGACAAGCTTCTGGAAATGATCCTGCTTCAGGCGGAAGTTCTCGAGCTTCAGGCCAACCCGGACCGCACGGCGGAAGGCATCGTCATCGAGGCGCAGCTGGATCGCGGCCGTGGTCCGGTGGCAACCGTTCTGGTTCAGAAAGGCACGCTCAAGCCGGGCGATATTGTGGTCGCAGGGGCCGAATGGGGCCGTGTCCGCGCCATGCTCGATGAAAACGGCAAGCAGGTGAAGGAAGCCGGCCCGGCCAAACCGGTCGCGGTTCTGGGCTTCCAGGGCACGCCGGAAGCCGGTGACATGGTCGCGGTCGTCGAAAACGAAGCCCGTGCCCGTGAGATCACCGATTACCGTCAGCGTCAGGTCCGCGAAAAGGCATCCGTGGTCGCCTCCGGCGCCCGTGGCTCGCTCGAGCAGATGATGAACAGGCTGCAGGAGACCGGCAAGAAGGAATTCCCGCTGGTTCTCAAGGCAGACGTGCAGGGGTCCGCAGAGGCGATCGTCCATGCGCTCAACGAGCTTGGCACCGACGAGGTCGGGGCACGTATCCTGCTCTCCGGCGTGGGTGGTATCACCGAAAGCGACATCACCCTGGCGGCGGCTTCCAAGGCTCCGATCATCGGCTTTAACGTGCGTGCGAACAAGCAGGCCCGCGAAGCTGCGTCCCGTGACGGAATCGAAATCCGGTACTACAACGTGATTTACGATCTCGTCGACGACATCAAGGCGGCCATGTCCGGCCTTCTGTCGCCGGAACGCCGCGAAACCTTCCTGGGCAATGCGGAGATCAAGGAAGTCTTCCACATCTCCAAGGTCGGCAAGGTCGCCGGGTGTCTGGTTACCGAAGGCGTTGTGGAACGTGGCGCGAATGTCCGCCTCATCCGTGACGACGTGGTCATCCACGAAGGCGAACTTGGAACGCTCAAGCGCTTCAAGGATGAAGTCAAATCGGTCGAGTCCGGTCAGGAATGCGGCATGAATTTCGTCAAGTATCAGGACATGCGAGCAGGCGACATCATCGAGTGTTTCCGCGTCGAGCAGATCGCCAGATCGCTTTGATCGCAAGTTAGGATCACATAGATCCAGTATCAGATATGAGGGCGCGCGAAAGCGCGCTCTTTTTACAATTGGACCGCGCCAACGGCGCGGCATAAGCGCCGGATTGCCGATGGGTGCGCAGATTGACGCTGCGCATGTCCGCAATGACGGCGGTCAGGACAACTACAATGGCAAGACATCACGGACAAGACAGCCGTGGCCCGTCCCAGCGGCAGTTGCGCGTCGGCGAAACCGTGCGCAAGGAGCTGTCGGACATTCTGACCCGCGGTGAATTCTCCGATCCGGATCTGGACGGGGTCATCGTCACCATTCCCGAGGTCCGCATGACGCCGGACCTGCGCCTGGCGACCTGCCTCGTCATGCCGCTCGGCGGGAAGAATGCCGACAAGGTGGAAAAGGCCCTCAACCGAAGCGCAAAGTTTCTGCGCGGCCAGGTGTCCCGGCGGCTGACCATGAAATACATGCCCGATCTGCGCTTCGTCCTCGACACACGCTTCGATGACGACGACCGCATCGACACGCTGCTTCATTCGCCTGACGTTGCGAAGGATCTCGGTAAGGACGAAGACGAATAGGACTGGCCGGTCTCGACCACTTTCGCTGCGTCGCCCCGGCGCAGGCAGGGGGCCGGTAAACACCGGCGAGTGGCTTGAATGCCGGGCGATCGGCGCGCGGGGGGACTTGATCCAGGTTTCTCGCGACTCGAACCGGGATGACAAGGAGAGGTCATGCTTCTCTCCAAGGGCCACAGCACTCTCAAACGGAGCCGATATGGCACGGCAACAACAAGTCAAAAGAAAAAAGAATGCCATCAACGGCTGGCTTGTGCTCGACAAGCCTTTCGGCATCACCTCGAACGAAGCTCTCGGTAAGCTGAAGCGGATCTTTTCGCCGCAGAAGGTTGGCCATGCCGGAACGCTCGACCCGCGCGCGTCCGGTCTGCTGCCTGTGGCCTTTGGAGAGGCAACCAAGACGGTGCCTTTCGTCATGGATGGCCGCAAGGTTTATCGCTTCGAGGTGACCTGGGGCGTTGAAACCGATACCGATGATACCGAGGGCAAGGAAGTGGCGAGCTCCGATTTGCGCCCTGAGCCTGACGCGATCACAGCCGTACTCGGCGAATTTGTAGGAACCATCCAGCAGGTGCCGCCGAAATTCTCGGCCATCAAGGTGGCTGGAGAGCGGGCCTATGACCTAGCGCGCGACGGCGAAGACGTTGAACTTGCCGCCCGTCCCATCGATGTTCATCGCCTGGATCTCGTTGAATGTCCCGATGCCGATCGCGCCGTGTTTGAAGCGGAATGTGGCAAGGGCACCTATGTGCGCGCGCTTGCGCGCGATCTCGGTCGCCGGCTTGGCACCCGTGGCCATGTCACCGAACTCCGCCGTCTGCTCGTCGGCCCGTTCGGCGAGAACGATCTGGTCGCACTGGACGAGATCCTGGAAGCGGCCGAAGAACTGGCGGACGGTGAGAGCGTCGAGGCGCTTGTCTCCGAATTCGTTCTGCCGGTGCGCGAGGCGATGGACGATTTGGTTGAACTTCCGGTTTCCGGCGACGATGCGGCCAAGATCCGCAAGGGCATGGCGGTGCTTCTGCGCGGCCGCGATGCCCCGCTCAACACGGACATCGCCTTCGCCAGTCACGCCAATGTTCCGGTGGCGATCGGTTCGATAGAAAAAGGCCGGTTCCAGCCGACGCGGGTGTTCAACCTGTAAGCGGTATTTGAACTGCGCAGGCGTCTGGACGCCGGCTTAATGGACGCCAATGCACCGATATTGACCCTTCAGGCGGGAATGGTAGTTTCCGGTAACAATTCGGAGCAGTCCTGATGGAGAGCCGCAAAGTTATCGAGCTTATTGCCGGAAAGCTTAGGTCGGAACAGTACTTGCAGGCGCTCTGTTTGAGTGGAAGCTACGGTGCCGGTCTGGAAGACGGTTTCAGTGACATCGATTTTCTTGCCGTTCTGGACGACCGGGCATTTGACACTTTCACGCAAACCTGGCGCAAAACCCTGTCGACCGTTGGTGAAATTGTTCTTTGGAGAGAATTCAAAAGGACAGATCTCCTTGTCAATGCTGTCACAGCGGACTGGCTCAGGATCGATCTGCTTTGCGTCAACGCTGACCGGATCAATATTGGCCGTGCCCGGAACGGTCTTGAGGTTCTCTTTGACCATGCGGGGCTTGTGGAAGCGCTGCCTGAAGTCCTGAAAGATGCCGGCCCCGATCCAATACAGATGCAATACCAGTTTGAGGAGTTCATTCGCATCCTCGGGCTGATGCCTGTCGCCATGGGGCGGCAGGAATATTTCAATGCGGTCACAGGAGTGACCCATCTTCGAAATTTGCTCGTCAATCTTCTCATCGAGGAGACACGGGCGCCTCACAGGGGCGGAGCGCTGCACCTCAACAGGTTGATCACGGACGAGCAGAAAGAGCTCCTGGGCTCTTTGCCAGCGCTTGTTCCCGGCCGGGAGATCGCAATTGAAGCACACCTTGCCTACGCGGCTGCCTATCTTCCGCGTGCACGTAAATTGGCGGACCGTTACGCAATTCCGTGGCCGGAAAGATTTGAACAAGTGACTTTGAGCAACTTGAACTTGAAGCTCGGGCTCGATGTTTCGCATCTGCGCGACTGAGAATGCCGGACGAAGTTCTCAAGCCGACTTTACCTGCGGCCCGCCGAATGCAACCGTGTGAAAGATACCACTAGCTTTTCCTGACGTTTTCCGCCATATATCGCCGCCATTGGGCATTTCAGCTCAATTCGTCCGTAAGTCTCCTTTGCTGAACGACATCTCGGCTCTGGAAACTCGCGGATCAGGCCGGGTTTCCGGCAGTTCAACGTGTCCGGTCAACGGACCACCACTCTTTGAAAGGAAAAGAGCGATGTCGATTACAACAGAGCGTAAAGCTGAGCTCATGAAGGAATTCGCCACCAAGGAAGGCGACACCGGGTCTCCTGAAGTACAGGTAGCCATCCTGACCGAGCGGATCAACAATCTGACCGAGCACTTCAAGGAACATGGCAAGGACAATCACTCCCGCCGGGGTCTCCTGAAGATGGTTGCGCAGCGCCGGTCCCTTCTGGACTATGCGCGTGGCAAGAGCGAAGAGCGTTACAAGACACTCATCGAGCGTCTCGGCATTCGCCGCTAAAATCCCAAATAAAAAAACGCGGTGGGAAAAAACGCCGCGTTTTTTTGCATCGGGCACTCCTCCCGGATCGCTTGCGCAGGCAAACCGGTCTGTTGGACGTGAACGCCCCATGCGCCGAACTGCGAGCAGAGCCATCCATGTCGTCGATCCCTTGCGGATCTGCGGACCGGGTTTTGTTCTTGAGCGTTTCCATTTTTCCGGCAAACGCTCTATAGAAACCTCGTGACACGTCATGGGGCAGGATTACCGGCTTCTTTCCAGGTTCAAATCAGAAAGCAGCCCGTTGTCTTGCCCGTGACATGTCCGCCGGTAACCGGCCCATCCGGGGCCGACCGGGAAAGTGTCTGTTCCCAGTGTGTGCTGTACCGAACAGCGGGGGAACGGGCAAATCTGTAAGGACAGATTATGTTTGATGTTCATCGTGTAGAAGTCGAGTGGGGCGGTCGTCCGCTCGTGCTCGAAACGGGCAAGGTTGCCCGCCAGGCCGATGGCGCCGTGATGGCGACCTACGGCGAAACCAAGGTTCTGGCGACAGTCGTGTCCGCCAAGCAGCCGAAGCCGGGTCAGGATTTCTTTCCGCTCACCGTGAACTACCAGGAAAAGGCATTTGCCGCCGGTAAGATCCCGGGTGGCTTCTTCAAGCGCGAAGGCCGCCCGTCTGAGCATGAAACGCTGACGTCGCGCCTGATCGACCGTCCGATCCGCCCGCTGTTCGCCAAGGGCTACAAGAACGACACCCAGATCGTCATCACCGTGCTCTCCCACGATTTGGAGAATGCGCCGGACATGCTGGCGCTGGTCGCTTCTTCTGCGGCTCTCACGCTGTCCGGCGTTCCCTTCATGGGACCGATCGGCGGCGCGCGCGTCGGCTACATCGACGGCGAATATGTGCTGAACCCGCTGGTCGACGACATGCCGGAATCGGCCCTGGACCTGATTGTCGCCGGAACCGGCGATGCGGTTCTGATGGTGGAATCCGAAGCCAAGGAACTTGACGAAGACATCATGCTCGGTGCCGTCATGTTCGGTCACAAGGGCTTCCAGCCGGTTATCGACGCGATCATCAAGCTCGCTGAAACGGCTGCAAAGGAACCGCGCGATCTGGTCATCCCGGATCACTCGGACCTGTTTGAAAAAATCAAGTCCATGGCCGCTGACGATCTGACGGCCGCCTACAAGATCACCTCCAAGACCGAGCGCAAGAATGCTGTCGACGCCGCCAAGGCAAAGGTCGTGGAAGCGCTGGTCACCAACGCCGCTGAAGGTGAAGCGGTGGAAGCCATCGTGCTCGGCGATCAGTTCAAGAAACTGGAAGCCGAAATCGTTCGTGGCGGCATCCTCGACACGGGCACCCGTATCGACGGACGTGACCTGTCCACCGTGCGTTCGATTTCCTCCGAAGTCGGCATCCTGCCGCGCGCGCACGGCTCTGCCCTGTTCACACGTGGTGAAACCCAGGCTCTCGCGGTTGCCACCCTCGGCACCGGCGAAGACGAGCAGTTCGTCGATCTTCTGGAAGGCACCGTGAAGGCGCACTTCATGCTGCATTACAACTTCCCGCCCTATTCCGTGGGCGAGACCGGCCGGATGGGCTCCCCTGGACGCCGTGAAATCGGCCACGGCAAGCTGGCCTGGCGCGCCATCAATCCGATGATGCCGCCGCACCACGACTTCCCCTACACTGTCCGCGTCGTGTCCGAAGTCACCGAATCCAACGGTTCGTCCTCGATGGCAACCGTCTGCGGTACCTCTCTGGCACTGATGGACGCAGGCGTTCCGCTGAAGGCTCCGGTCGCCGGTATCGCCATGGGTCTGATCAAGGAAGGCGAGCGCTTCGCGGTTCTGTCCGACATTCTCGGCGACGAGGATCACCTTGGCGACATGGACTTCAAGGTTGCGGGAACCGAAAACGGCATCACGTCCCTGCAGATGGACATCAAGATCGACGGTATTACCGAAGAGATCATGAAGGTTGCCTTGGGACAGGCGAAGGACGGCCGCGTTCACATTCTCAAGGAAATGTCGAACGAAATTACCGAAGCCCGTGCCGAACTCGGCGAACATGCGCCGCGCATCGAAGTGATGAAGATCCCGGTCGACAAGATCCGTGAAGTCATCGGCTCCGGTGGCAAGGTCATCCGGGAAATCGTCGAGAAGACCGGTGCGAAGGTCAATATCGAGGACGATGGCACCGTCAAGATCGCTTCGTCCGACGGCAAGGCGATCAAGGCTGCGATAAACTGGATCAACTCCATTGCCGCTGAACCGGAAGTAGGTGTGATCTACGAAGGCACGGTTGTGAAATGCGTCGATTTCGGCGCGTTCGTGAACTTCTTCGGCGCCAAGGACGGTCTGGTCCACATTTCCCAGCTTGCTCCCCAGAAGGTCGCCAAGGTCACCGATGTGATCAAGGAAGGCGACAAGGTCTGGGTCAAGCTCATGGGCTTTGACGAACGTGGCAAGGTGCGCCTGTCGATGAAGGTTGTCGATCAGGAAACCGGCAAGGAAATTCCGAAGGATGGCGGGGAATAAGCCGCTTTATCCTGGAACCTGAAATCGAAGCGGGGGCCTCCATGGCCCCCGTTTTTTGTGTCTGCAGTACGTTCGTGCCGAAGAGATTTCCCTCAACTGCGGTCGGTCTTGTTCAACCGGTTCTCGCCGCGCTCTTGTCCAGGCCGTTTATGCGGCCGAGATATTGGCGGAAGTCCTCCGCGGACATCGGTCTGGCAATGCCGAAACCCTGAATGAGGGCGCAGCCGAAGGATGAGACCAGGGTGCATTGCTCATGTGTTTCCGCCCCTTCGCAAATGACCGAAATACCAAGTGATCGGGCCATGGCGACCATCGCCTCGACGAGTGCCTGCCCCTCCGAATCCCGTTCAATGTCCTTGATGAAAGCCCGGTCGATCTTGAGCGTGTCCACGGGCAGGCGTTTCAGGTAGCTCAGGGAGGAATAGCCGGTGCCGAAATCGTCCAGGGAGATCCTGACGCCCAACGCGCTGATCGCCTCCAGGATATCGACCGGATTGACACGCAGGTCGTCGAATTTGATGCTTTCCGTGATTTCGAGCTGAAGGCGTGACGGCTCCGTTCCGGTTTCGCTGAGTATATTCTGAAGCAGACTGACGAACCCCGTTTCGCGGCATTGCCGCGGTGAAATATTGGCGCTGATGCTGTCGAGCTGCAGTCCGTTCCTGTTGCAGGACTGGAAGAAGGCGCAGGTTTCGCGCAGCACCCATTCGCCCAGAGGAACGATCAGCCCGCTTTCTTCCGCGATCTGGATGAACTCGGCCGGGTGAACGACACCCAGGTCCGGGTCCGACCATCTTGCCAGCACCTCGCAGGAGACGATCCTGCCATTTGGAAAATCCATGATCGGCTGGAAATTCAGATGCAGGTTTCCCTGTTCGATGGCCGCCCGCAAGGAGATCTCGATCTGACCGGTGCGCGCGGTCTGCTCGTTCATCCGGCTGGCGTAGAAACTGTAGCTGGAACCGCTCTCCGATTTCGCCTGGTACATGCTGGTATCCGCCTGCTGCAGCAGGGCTTCGCCCTCCAGACCATCGTTGGGCGACAGCGTGATGCCCAGGCTGCCGGACAGGACGACGCGTGTGTCGGTTTCCAGCGAGATCGGCTTTTCGACCTCGATCATGATATCGCGTACGGTTTGCTCTATCTGCCAGCGGTCTTCCGGGTCGGTCAATAGGATGGCGAACTCATCACCGCCCATGCGGGCAACTGTTTGATCCGGCCCGAGAACTTCAGTCAAGCGCGTTGCCACGGTCCTGATTACATGGTCTCCGGCGTTCGTGCCGTAGGTTTCGTTGACGGTCTTGAACCGGTCGAGATCGAGCATCATCAGGGCGGTCAGCTCGCCGAGCTGCTTGTTGCGTTGCAGGGTCTGCCGAAGACGATCCATCAGCAGGCGGCGGTTCGGGAGCCCTGTCAGGATATCAAAATTGGCATTTCTGGTTGCGAGCTGTTCCTGACGCTTGCGCTCGCTGATATCCGTGATCGTGGCGTAAAAGGCGGGCGCGCCGTTCCAGTCGGTGATGCGCACATGCTGCTCCAGCCAGATTGCTTGCCCATCCTTGCGTATTCCCTTGATTTCATGCGCTCTGGGCGTGTCGTTGTTTTCGCTCGCGGCGTAGTAGCTGCTCAGGCGGTTGTGTTCCTCCTGCGCGTAGATCGCCGGCGATGGCGCTCCAACGAGTTGCTCCGGAAAGCCGGGGTCGTAGCCGAGCATCTTCAGCAGAGCGTCATTCACATAAAGAATGCGGTTGTCGGCATGCACCAGAACTCCGTGCAGGGACCCGTCGATCATTTCCTTGAACTGGGCATCGCGGACGCGCATGGATTCAAATGCGGTCTGGAACATCCCGGCCAGTTTGTTGAACTCGGAAATAAGCCCGGTCTTTGGCGGCGTGACCTGCTGAGTTTGCCGCAGGCTCATTGCGTAATTGACAAGGCGCCCAAGCCCCGCACTCGTGATCCGGTTGACCAGCAGGGCGGCACCGATGGCCAGGACTGCCGTATAAATCAGGAAAGGCGTGAACATCCGGGCGTAGGTTTCCTTGACATTCTGCAGCGTGTCGATCGGCTGTTTGGTCACGGTTGAGAGCAGATGTCCGTCCATGTTTTTCATGAGCGGGGTGAAGACATAGAGGTTGTCGTCACGCAGATGGTAGCCCACCTCGTCGCGGGCAGGGAGGAGGCCGTCCGGCAGCGCCTCGGTCGTCAGGCCGCCGATGCCGGCAATCAGGGTATCGTCGTGATAAAAAGCAAGATCCTGAGCGCGAAGCGTTTTTGCCAGTTCACCGGGCAGGGTAAAGGAATCGGTGACCGTTGTTCCGCCGTATATTCGTGCAATCGCCTCACCGGTTTCCGGATCCAGAACCAGGATCGACAGAGCGGCGGTTACGATTTCCCGCTCCGACTCGTGATCCGTGTAGGTCACCCAGATATCGGGAGGCATGGCGGAGCGGATGGCGGCCGGCAGTTGCTGACTCAGGTCGATGAGACCAAGACTGCCGTTGACCCAGTTTTCCTCATCGGGACGGTCGATCAGCAGGAGGTCGAGAACTGCGCTGGTCATTCCCTCCGTCGCCCGTTCGATAACCTTCTGGGCTGTGGCCTTGTCATCCGTTTCAAGCGCGTTGCGTATTTCCGGACTGACGGCGACGGCGCGGATATGACCTTCCAGCTTCTCCAGATGCTGGGTAAAAACCAGCCTGGAAAGCGTGGCACTGGATCTGGCGCTGCGGGCGATTTCATGTTCCGCGATCGAAAGGCTACCCAGATAGGTGATCCAGAAAAGGGCAATCGCCGTTCCGATCAACCCGAAGATGAACAGAGCCATGACAAGCCGGTTGAACGGTATGGAAAAACCTTCTTTCAACTAGGCACTCCATGCGTTCCATCGCGGACCGTCCCTGTCGACGGGGCATGTGAAACGTGCTGTACAGCGACCTTTTGAAAACTCCAAGCTCCCGTGCAGGCCGAAATTGGTTTGAGCCAGCGAATTTTCCAAAAAGGTTTTTTTGTATGCATTGCGTGCATTTCAAAGAGAGTAACATGAAATTTTGACTGAGAATTCCAAATATATGAATAACGTGTCTGAATTGTCAGCATATCATCGTATAGTTTGTTTGCAGGGTAGGAGAGGCCGAAAATAATTGAGAAGTATGGGTATTTCAACTAATATTATACATTGATCGAGGCAGGTTTTATATAGATATATTTTACAATGCGCGCGCCTGGTAAGTGTTGCTGCACGCTTGCGATCAGGCGTTTTCCTCCCACCGCGAAACTGATATACCCCCTTGCGATATCTGAATGAGAGGAACGGGATGCGGCAGATTCGATTGGTTGTCGTTGGAGCTGGGGGCCGGATGGGCCGCGCCTTGACGCGCGCTGCGACCGAAAACGCAGGCACGGAAATCGTCGCGGCTGTCGCCAGGGAAGGCGCCGAGGTCCTTGGCCAGGATATTGGAGATCTGGCCGGCGTCGGCGCGCTGGGTGTTCCCGTGACCGACGATCCCCTGACCGCCTTTGCCAAGGCTGACGGCGTTCTGGATTTCACGGCTCCTGCTGCAAGCCTGTGGTTTGCCGAGCTGGCAGCTCAGGCGCGTATCGTCCATGTGATCGGCACCACCGGCTGGGCCGAGGGCGAGGACGAGCCGCTGCATGCGGCGGCGCGTCATGCCAGGATCGTCAAGTCCGGTAACATGAGCCTTGGGGTCAATCTTCTTGCAAATCTCGTCCGCAAGGCCGCCGCTGCTCTCGATACAGATTTTGACATCGAAGTGCTCGAAATGCATCACAAGCACAAGGTCGACGCGCCGTCCGGAACCGCCCTGCTGCTTGGTCAGTCAGCAGCGGACGGAAGAGGCATCGATCTGCAGGCGCATTCGGTGCGCTCGCGAGACGGCATCATGGATCCCCGCAAAACCGGTGATATCGGTTTTGCAACTTTGCGCGGAGGATCCGTCATCGGCGAGCATTCGGTGATATTCGCCGGTGAAGGCGAGCGCATCGAACTGACCCACCACGCGGAAGACCGTCAGCTGTTTGCACGCGGTGCCGTGAAAGCCGCTCTTTGGGGTTATGACCAGAAGCCGGGATTTTATTCCATGGCAGATGTGCTGGGCCTTGAGAATTGAACATGAGGAAATGCTGCAGCATCCTGGGTTGAAACGAATACGGGAAGACAGCGTCAACATATTAGGATAATTACCTTTCTGCTTTCAAATGGCATTATGGAAGCAGGCAGACCTAGTTTAGGGAGACTGGCATGGATCGCCTTCTTGTGCTTGTCCGTCACGGACAAAGCGAATGGAATTTGAAGAACCTTTTCACCGGCTGGAAGGATCCCGGCCTGACTGAACAGGGCATCGGGGAAGCCCATCAGGCAGGGGAGCAGCTTCGGGATCTGAAGCTGACATTTGATCTGGCTTTTACCTCCGTTCTGTCCCGCGCGCAGAAAACCCTGGATATTATCCTGGGAGAACTCGGCCAGACCGGTCTTGAAACGATCAGGGACCAGGCTCTCAACGAACGCGACTACGGTGACCTGACCGGCATGAACAAGGACGAGGCCCGCCAGCAGTTCGGCGAGGATCAGGTTCACATCTGGCGCCGGTCTTTTGATGTCCCGCCCCCTGGCGGCGAAAGCCTGAAGATGACCGCCGAACGCGTTCTGCCGTATTACAAATCTGAAATCCTGCCGAGGGTCCTATCCGGAAAGCGGACGATCGTGGCCGCGCACGGCAATTCCCTGCGCGCGCTGATCATGGAACTGGAAGATCTCAGCCCCGAAGAAATCCTGAAGCGGGAACTCGGTACCGGAACGCCGATCATCTATCGTCTCGACGAGAACGGCAAAGTCCTGAGCGTTCAGGATCTGGCGGACTGAACTGACTGAAAAGACATGCTGTCAGGGAAAAGAAAAAGGGGCGTTTTTCGCCCCTTTTTAAGTGTCATCAGACTTCGAAACCGCTCTGTGCGGCTGTCGTTTTCAGCGGCCATTCAGGGCGGGCACCCACGTGGCTGATCACGCTTGCGGCGCATATGCAGCCGAGTTCGGCGGCATCGGAAAGCTTGTATTCGCGGGCAAGGCCAAACAGGAAGCCGGCGGCAAACAGATCGCCCGCGCCTGTAAGGTCCACAACATTGTCCACCGGGCGGGCGCTGACCTTCAACGTCTCGTCCTTCGTGAGGACCATCGCGCCTTCCGCTCCCAGCGTGAGCGCGGTCAGAGCGCCGGTCTCCTGGGCGGCGGAAATGGCCGTGCCGAGATCGGACGTTTCATAGAGCGCTTTCAGCTCGTGTTCGTTGGCAAACAGAAGATCGACCACTCCGTCGGTCAACAGCGACTGGAACTCGCCGCGGTACCGGTCGACACAAAAGGAATCCGAAAGAGTGAGAGCCACCTGGCGTCCGTGCGCATGCGCGACTTCGGCTGCCTTCAGGAAGGCTTTCTTGGCCTCTTCCGGATCCCAGAGGTATCCTTCCATGTAGGTGACCGCCGAGGCCGCAACCACCGTCTCGTCGACATCGGACGGAGAGAACTCGGTACAGGCTCCGAGATAGGTATTCATCGTCCGCTCGCCATCCGGCGTGATCAGGATCATCGATCGCGCGGTCGGCTTGCCGTCGCGCAGGCGGGGCGTGTTGAAGTAAACGCCGGTGCCGTTCATGTCGTGCGAGTAGCTGTCACCCAGTTCGTCTTCGGCGACTTTGCCGAAATAGGCGGGTCTGCCGCCGAGTGACGCGATTCCGGCTGCCGTATTGCCGGCGCTGCCGCCCGATATGCGCACTGTCTGGCCCATCTTGTCGAACAGGCGGACAGCTTCTTCCGTGTCGATCAGGCGCATGGAGCCCTTGATAAGACCCTCCTGAAGCAGGAAGTCTTCCTCTACATGCGCAAATACGTCGCAAATGGCGTTGCCGATACACAAGGTGTCAAATCTGGTTTCTGTCATAAGGTCCTCTGGTGGTGCCTGCGGGGCGGCTTCAGGAATGGGGGTTGGGCCTCAGGGCGCGGTTGGCTTCCGGCTCCTTGATCTTGTCCCGGAAAGGGCTGGCACGGTAAACGCCGAGCATGTTCAGCTCCGCGCAGAAAAAGGCGAGTTCCTCAAGCGCCAGGGCGACGGAGGGATCCTCGGGGTGGCCTTCCACATCCGCGTAGAACATGGATGCGAAGAACTGGCCTTCGAGCTGATAGGATTCCAGCTTCGTCATGTTGACGCCGTTGGTGGCAAAGCCGCCAAGGGCCTTGTAGAGGGCCGCCGGCACGTTGCGGACCCGGAAGATGAACGTGGTGATGACCGGCTGGCCGTTATAGGCGGCTTCCATCTTGTCCCGCGAAAGAATGACGAAGCGGGTCGTGTTGTGGGCGGCGTCCTCGACATCGCGGCGCAAAATATCCAGTCCGTAAATTTCGGCCGCCATCTCCGGTGCGATGGCGCCAACGCTCGGATCGTCGAGTTCCGCGATCTGGCGGGCGGAGCCTGCCGTGTCGCCGCCGACGACGGCGGTCAGGCCGAATTCGCGGATGACATTACGGCATTGGCCGAGCGCGTGGATGTGGCTTTGCACCTTCTTCAGGCCGTCCAGCGCAGCGCCTTTGGGCGCCATGAGCTGGAAGCGGATCGGCATGAAATACTCGCCAATGATATGCAGGCCGGATTTCGGCAGCAGATGATGGATGTCGGCGACACGGCCTGCCACCGAATTCTCGATCGGGATCATGGCAAGGTCGGCCGTGCCGTCGGCCATGGCCGAGAAGCAATCCTCGAAGGTCGGGCAGGGAATCGCTTCGTAGTCGGGATAGACACTCCGGCATGCCATATGCGAATTGGCCCCGGTTTCTCCCTGGAATACTATTTTTTTTCTGTCGTTCATGGTTCTTTCCGTCTCCGGGCGGGGTGCCCTGACACTTTGAAGGTATTCCGCTTGTCCGCGGCATGGACCGCGCGAAAGCGGCTTGTCTTAGGAGGCCTGATACGCCTCGCGGGCGCGCTCCAGATCCTCAGGGGTGTTCACATCCATGGGTGCGCTGTCGATGATCGACACGTCGATCCGCATTCCGGCTTCCAGCGCGCGCAATTGCTCCAGCTTTTCGCGCATCTCCAGGGGAGAGGGAGACAGCTTTACAAAGCTGGCCAGCGCGGCGCGGCGGTATGCATAGATGCCGATGTGTTGGAAAATAGGACCATTTCCGCTCGGGGCGGTCGCGCGGGTGAAATAGAGCGCGCGGTGATGGCCGTGGCCGTTGGGCGTCGTGACAGCCTTGACGAAACTTGGATCGTCGCGAAATTGCGGGTCGGTCAGTTCCGTCATGATCGTGCCAATCGCCACCTCGGGCAGGGTCAGTGGAGCGAAGGCCGCGCGAATCGCTTTGGGCTCGATAAGCGGCACGTCGCCCTGGACATTCAGGATGATTTCGTAGCGGCCGTCCGGGTCCGCCAATCCGGCGGCTTCCTGAATGCGGTCCGAACCGGAGGGATGATCGGGCCGGGTCATGATTGCCCTTCCGCCGTGATCGTGAACCGCGTCGGCGATATCCTTGTCGTCGCAGGCAACGGCGACAGGGCCAATATCGGCGTTCTGTGCCTGTTCAAGTACCCTGACGATCATGGGTTTTCCGCAAATATCGGCCAGCGGCTTGCGCGGCAGACGGGACGCGGCAAGGCGAGAGGGAATGATGACGAGTGCTGTGGTCAAAAAGGGTCTCCATCGGGCCGGATGCTTCGACCGGATTGTTAAAATTACCTGCCGCGTCCGTTTGTCATATCAGATGTCCTTTTAAAGCTATGGACAGCAAGGTCAAAAAATTTGTAGGTTCCGGCAAATTTTAAAAAGCTGATAGGGTCCGCTGCCTCATGCTGCGGGCTCGGACGCGTATGAGCTTGGAGCCGGAGAGAATGGATTCCTTCACGCTGAACAAGGCCGCAGGTGCGGTTCTGATGGTTCTTATCCTGACTATGGGCGTCGGCATTGTCTCCGACATCATCTTCCATCCGACGATTCCGGGAAAACCCGGCTACGAAATCGTCGTTGCCTCGGCGGAAGATGCAACCTCGGAAGTGGAAGCGGTTCCGGAAGTGGTACCGATTTCCGAACGACTTGTGGAAGCTTCGGCTGAAGACGGTGCGAAAGTCGCAAAGAAATGCGCGGCCTGCCACGACTTCAATCAAGGCGGCGCCAACAAGGTCGGACCGGCTCTTTGGGCGGTTGTCGGCCGCAAGCCCGCCAGTCATGAAGGCTTCCGCTATTCCTCGGCGATGGTCGCCTACGCTGAAGAGCATCCGGAATGGTCCTTCGAAGAACTCGATCATTTCCTGCTTGCCCCGAAAAAGCATGTTGCCGGAACGTCGATGGGATTCGCCGGTCTGCGTAAGCCTGAAGATCGCGCGGATATGATTGCGTATCTCAATCAGCAGTCTGACTCACCTGTACCGGTGGCTTCTGAGTAATTCTCAGAAAAGAACACGTTATCTTAATGAATATAGAAAAAAGCCGGATGAAAAATCCGGCTTTTTTATTTGAATTATATGAAAATTTAACACATCTTCCGTTACGTAGTGTATTGTCAGAACGGGTAGGGATTAGGCAAGAGCCGTATGGATTTGCATCTGGCGCGAAATTTATTTTTCAGTTCGAGTGGGGCGTTTACCGCTTTCATCGTGGCGATCGTGTGTTTCCTCGCAGGAATCGCGGTCACGGCCCATGTCGGACAGTTGGTGCGAAGCGAACTTGTCGCGCAGCACAAGAAGGATGCTGTCTCTGACCTGTCGGAGGCGCGCGCGCGCCTTGAAGGTGAGATCAGCCGGACGGTGGCCCATGGATTCGGTATCCGGGCCTATGTGACACAATTCGCCGACCAACCGTTCGAGATGGAGCGCTATCGGGAGATCTCCAGCGATCTGATCGGGGAAAACCCTGCAATACGGTCAATCGGGTTTGCTCCCAACAACGTCCTGCGCGCCGTGTACCCCCTGGAGCCCAACCAGCCGGCTATCGGACTGAACTATCGGATGAGCAGCGCTCAATGGCCGGCGATCCGCGATGCGATGATAAGCCGTGAGGTGGTGATCGCAGGTCCGCTTGAACTCGTTCAGGGAGGTCGGTCGCTGGTGGTAAGGATACCGGTTTTCCCGCCCGCCTTTTCCAGCCAGCCCCTGAAAGACCGGTCATACTGGGGCGTCGTGACGCTTGTTGTCGACGAGGCGGGCATGATGGCGGCTGCAGGCATGAAGGATGTCGTGAACGGTATCAACACCGCCGTGGTCAACAAAAATTCCGCCGGCACGGCAAACAGCGTCATCTTCGGCAGTCAGTCCGTGCTGGAAGCCGACTTCGTCGCTCTTCCTGTCCACCTTCCGGGCGGTCTGAATTGGCAGTTGCTCGGCTTTCCGCGCGACGGCTGGTCGAACTACGGCGATGAAGTCTGGATGACCCAGCTGATCGGCAGCCTGATCTCCCTCGTCTTCGGCACCATGGCTTTTCTTCTGATCAACGAGGTCTACAAGGTGCGCTCGATGGCGCTGCACGATGCCCTGACCGGGCTGGCGAACCGGCGTCTTCTGGAAGAGCGCATGTATCAGCTTGCCACCATGTGCGAGCGCTCGGGAGCCGGTTTTGAGATTTTCTACGTGGACCTCGATGCCTTCAAGCCGGTCAATGACAATTACGGCCATTCGGTCGGGGATCAGTTGCTGATCGAAATCGGCCAGAGGCTGCAGCACCAGACCCGCCAGAGTGATACGGTCGCCCGTGTCGGCGGCGATGAATTCATTGTCCTGACCCCCGGGAATATGCGTTTTCAGGAAAAGGATGCCTTTCTGAACCGCTTGTCGGACCGTGTCGAACAGGCCTTCACCTTCGCCAGTATCAGGATTGACGTCAAAGCCAGTATCGGCAGTGCGAGTTACCCGGGAGATGCGGCGTCGGTCGACGATCTTCTCAGGGTTGCCGACGGGCGCATGTATGCCCAAAAGGCGAAATCCAAGCAGAACGAAGCGACGCTATCCGGAAAGGGCGTTCCCCAGACAGGTTAAATTTCTGTCATTTGGCCATCTGGCAGGTGACGTTTTGCCGGCTGATCCCTAAACTGGTTCATGTCAGCCCAATTCATCCGGGCTCAGAAACGGGAGAGGGACACAGAAGCTGATGGTGGTCACATGGCGTGTTTTGAAGATGGCCGCGGCGCGGATCGCGTTTGCAGGTGCGATGTCCGTTACAGGCCTCACATTGGCCGGCGTGACGATCGGGAGCCTTGCAAGCGGGACGGCAATTGCCGATGAGCCCGAGTGGCACCATGCATCCGCGCTCAACGGGACACCGAAATACGGCCCGGACGTTTCCCATTTCGATTATGTCAATCCGGATGCACCGAAAGGCGGCGTTGTCAGACTGGCGAGCAGCAGCAGCTTCGACACGTTCAATATCCTTGCCCAGAAGGGCAATATCGCGCCGGGTATTCTGGAGGTGTATGAAAGCCTCATGGAACCGTCGCTGGATGAAGACGACATCAGCGCGCAATATGCCGTTCTTGCGAATGCCGTCCGGTTCCCCGATGACTATTCCTGGGTCGAATACAGGATCGACCCGAATGCAAGATGGCACGATGGCGAGCCGGTAACCGCGGAAGATGTGGTCTGGTCCTTCGAAAAGGCGATCGAACTCGATCCACGCCGGAAATTCTACTACCAGAACGTCGTGTCGACCGAGATTGTCGCGGACAACACTGTCCGGTTCACCTTCGATTCAGCGGGCAACCGCGAGCTGCCGAAAATCATGGGACAGCTTACCATTCTGCCGAAACACTGGTGGGAAGGCAAAAACGCCAAGGGCGAGGCCCGTGACATTACCAGGGCGACCCTGGAACCGCCGCTCGGGTCGGGCCCTTACCGGATCAGGGACTTCTCGCCAAGCCGTCAGGTGATCTACGAGCGTGTCGAGGACTATTGGGGCAAGGATCTGCCGTTCCGGGTAGGCACCAACAATTTCGACGAGATCCGCTACATCGCCTTCCTTGACGACTCCGTCCAGTTCGAGGCGTTCAAGGGAGACCAATACGACTTTCACGTCGAGCGCAGTTCCAGCCAATGGGCGAAAAGGTATGATTTTCCGGCTGTCAGGGACGGCAGGGTCGTGAAGGAAATATTCCAGGACAAGTCCGTCGGCGTCATGCAGGGATTCTTTTTGAACCTGCGCCGGGAAAAATTCCAGAATCCGGATGTGCGCAGGGCGCTCAACTACGCTTATGATTTCGAAACGACCAACGAGATCGTCTCGGCAAACCTGCTGAAGCGGGTCAATTCCTACTTCGCGGGAACCGAGCTTGCTTCCTCAGGATTGCCGAAGGGCAAGGAACTGGAAATTCTCGAGGAAGTGCGCGATCAGGTGCCGCCCGAGGTGTTCACCGAGGAATACACCAATCCTGTCGGCGGGAACCCGCAAAATGTGCGGGCCAACCTTCGCGAGGCCGTGAAGCTGCTCCGCGGGGCCGGTTTCGAGCTCAAGGACAGGAAGATGATCGATCCGGCGACCGGCGAGCAGTTTGCTGTGGAGTTCCTCTACCGGGACAAGGCCAGCGAACGCACGTTGCTGCCTTATGCCAAGAACCTGGAAAGTATCGGCATCAAGCCTGTCCTGCGCCTGGTGGACGTGTCCCAGTTCGTCAACCGGGTTCGCAGCAGGGACTTCGACACCGTCGTGCTGGCGATCGGCCAGTCGCTGTCGCCGGGCAACGAACAGCGCGAATACTGGGGATCTGAGTCGGCCGACAATCCGAGTTCGGCGAACTACAGCGGCATCAAGAACCCGGCGATCGATCACCTGATCGACAAGGTGATTTTCGCGCAGGACCGGGAAACGCTTGTCGCGGCGACCCATGCGCTCGACCGGGTGCTCCTGTGGAACCACTATGTGGTGCCGCAGTTCTATTCCGACGAAACCAGGACCGCCCGCTGGAACCGGTTCGGGCATCCGGACCGGATGCCCGAATACAGCACCGGTTTCCCGTCCATCTGGTGGTATGATGCGGAGCTGGCGGAAGAGACTGGAGCGGCAAGATGATCGGGTTGTCCTGCCCGTCGCGCCGGCGGCTGCTGCAACTGACCGGTGCCGCGGCTGTGGCGGGCCTGGGGCCGTGGTCCGCAGGTAGCGGTGCTGCCGCGCCGAGTGCGGCCGGAAAGGGTCCCCAGCATGGCCTGTCCGTGTTCGGGGATCTCAAATACGGGCCCGGTTTCACCCATTTCGACTATGTCAATCCGAATGCGCCCAAGGGGGGCACGTTCTCCTTTACCGCCCCTTACTGGTACTTCAACCAGAACCCGCAGACCTACAACACCTTCAATTCCTTCATCCTGAAGGGGGACGCGCCGCCGCGCATGGAACTGTGTTTCGACACGCTCATGGTCCGCGCTCACGACGAACCGGATGCGGTCTACGGTCTGGTGGCGGAAACGGTCGAGGTATCGGAAGACGGAAACCGCTATTTCTTCAATCTGCGTCCCGAAGCGAAGTTCCATGACGGTTCAAAGCTGACGGCGGAAGATGTCGCATTCTCGTTGTTGTTGCTGAAGGCGGACGGGCATCCGCTTCTGAGCCAGCCCCTGGCCGCCCTGAAGGATGCCGAGATCCTGAGCGAGAACCGGGTGGCCCTGCAATTCGACGGGACCCAGGCCCTGCAGCTGGCACTGCTTATCGCCACCGACTATCCTATCTTTTCCAAGCGCTATTACACCGCCTACGACTTCAAGCAGTCCACGCTGACACCACCGCTTTCCTCCGGCCCATACAAGGTCGGCAAGCATGCGGTTGGCCGGTATGTCGAGTATCACAGGGTAGAAAACTACTGGGGCCGGGACCTGCCGGTGATGACGGGCCAGTCCAATTTTGCGATCATCCGGCTTGAGTTTTTTCGCGAACGGCAAATCGCTTTCGAGGCGTTCAAGAAAGGCAATCTCCTCTATCGCGAGGAGTTCACCTCCAAGAACTGGGCGACGGAATATAATTTTCCGGCGATTAAGAACGGCGAAGTGATCCGGAAGGAATTTCCCGACGGACGGCCTTCGGGAGCGCAGGGCTGGTATTTCAACACGCGCCGCGAAAAGTTCAGGGATCCGAGGGTTCGCCAGGCGCTTGGATATGCCTTTGATTTCGAATGGTCCAACAAGAACCTCTTCTACGGACTTTACGACCGGACCGTGTCGTATTTCGAGAATTCCGAAATGAAGGCCGAGGGTCTTCCGTCTGCTGAAGAACTCGCCCTGCTCGAACCGTTCCGTGATCAACTGCCCGAAGCGGTCTTTGGCGAAGCGGTCGTCCCGCCTGTGAGCGACGGTTCCGGCAACGACCGGTCCCTGTTGCGCAGGGCGAGCGATCTGCTGAGCGAAGCGGGCTACACGCGCGACGGGACAGAACTTGTCGGACCGGATGGCAAACCGCTGGAAATCGAGTTCCTGAACAACACCACCGCATTCGAGCGGATCACAAACCCGATGATCAACAATATGCAAAGGCTGGGCATCAAGGCCAGCCTGCGCGTCGTCGATCCGGCTCAGTACCAGTCCCGCCTCAACGACTTCGATTTCGACGTCGCCAGTCAAAGGGTCTCTTCCTCTGCGACGCTATCCGATGACGTGCGCGATCTGTGGGGGGCGCGCGCGGCGGAAATACCGGGCGCCTACAACATTGCCGGCGTTGCCGACCCCGTGGTCGATGCCTTGATCGACAAGGTCATCGCGTCGCGGAGCCGTGAGGAGATGGACACCGCTGCCCGGGCGCTGGACCGGGTTCTGCGCTCCGGATTTTACTGGATACCTCAGTGGTACAAGAACACCCACACTGTTGCCATGTGGGATGTCTACGGCCATCCGGAAAAGACGCCACGATATTTTTTCCCCGTCGAGGAACTCTGGTGGATAGACCAGGAAAAGGCCGCAAAACTCGGCAAAGCCGGTTAAGCTCGACAAGTGACACCTCGGGCCCGCTTCAGAAGGCCGGTTGATAAAGGGACTGCACAGCTTCCATGGGCGCTTATATCCTTCGCCGTTTGCTGCTGATGATACCGACGCTGGTCGGGATCATGGCCATCAACTTCTTCATCATTCAGTTTGCGCCGGGCGGGCCGGTCGAGCGGGTCATTGCCCAGCTTTCCGGTACCGATGTATCGGCAACAGCGCGCATAAGCGGCGGCAGCAGCGACATGATGGGCGCCGGCAACGATGCCTCGGGCGGAAGTGGCGGCGGAGCGGACAGCGTCACTTCGAAGTACCGCGGGGCGCGGGGCCTCGATCCGGAGTTCATCAAGGAACTCGAAGTCCAGTTCGGCTTTGACAAACCGCCGCTGGAACGCTTTCTGAACATGCTCTGGAACTATGCAAGGTTCGATTTCGGCGAAAGCTATTTCCGCGACATCCGCATCCTGGATCTGATCGCCGAAAAGCTTCCCGTCTCGATTTCTCTGGGGTTATGGATGACCCTGATCTCCTATCTGGTGTCCATCCCGCTCGGCATCCGCAAGGCGGTGACCGACGGCTCCCGGTTCGACGTATGGACTTCCGGCGTGATCGTGGTGGCATACGCCATTCCCGGGTTCCTGTTCGCGGTGTTGCTGATTGTGCTGTTTGCAGGCGGGTCCTTCTGGGACTTCTTCCCGCTGGTCGGCCTCGTGTCGGAAAACTGGGAGCAGCTCTCCTGGCCCGAACGTATCGCCGATTATTTCTGGCACCTTGCCTTGCCGCTCACCGCGATGGTGCTCTCCGCCTTCGCCACCACCACCTTGCTGACGAAGAACTCCTTCCTCGACGAGATCCGGAAACAGTATGTGACCACGGCGCGGGCCAAGGGCCTGACCGAACGCCAGGTGCTTTACGGGCATGTTTTCCGCAACGCCATGCTGATTGTCGTCGCCGGATTTCCGGGGGCGTTCATCTCATCCTTCTTCGCGGGATCTCTTCTGATCGAAACGATCTTCAATCTCGACGGGCTGGGCCTGCTCAGCTTTGAATCTGTCATCAACCGCGATTATGCCGTGGTCTTTGCAACACTCTATATCTTCTCGCTGATGGGGCTTCTGGTGAACCTGATTTCCGACCTCACCTACACCTGGATCGATCCGCGCATCGATTTCGAGAGCAGGGAGGTCTGAACGATGGATTCACGGCTCACCAAGGATATGGAAGACGCGGGCTACGACGTGCTCAATCCCCTGGCGGAAGAAACCGCCCCGCCGCCACGGAAGATGCGCCTTTCGCCGATCAACCAGCGCAGGCTGACGAATTTCAAGGCCAACAGACGCGGTTTCTGGGCGCTCTGGATATTTCTGGTGCTGTTCGTTCTGGCAATGCTCGCCGAGTTCGTCACCAACGACCGGCCGATCATCGCGGTTTACAACGGTGAATTGCTGGCGCCGGTGTTCGTCGATTACCCGGAAGAAAAATTCGGCGGCTTCCTGGCGGTGACCGACTATCGCGACCCCTTCATACAGGAAGAGATTGCCGCCAACGGCTGGATGCTGTGGCCGCCGGTCCGCTATTCGTACCGCTCCGTGAACCACGACATTCCGATCCCGGCCCCGGCCCCGCCATCCTGGACGATGGACAAGGAGAAACGCTGCCAGCGCTATCCGCTCGGCGCGGAGGACCCCAATTGCAACATGGGGAACTGGAACTGGCTCGGCACGGACGATCAGGGCCGGGACGTGCTGGCCCGCCTTGTCTACGGCTTCCGGATTTCGGTGCTGTTCGGCCTGGCGCTGACATTGGCTTCTTCCGTCATCGGCATCGCCGCGGGCGCCGTGCAGGGTTACTACGGCGGCTGGGTGGATCTGCTGTTCCAGCGCTTCATCGAGGTCTGGACGGCGATACCGACGCTGTATCTGATTCTGATCGTCTCCTCGTTTCTGGTGCCGGGTTTCTGGACCCTGTTCACGATCCTGCTCGCCTTTTCGTGGGTGGCGCTGGTGGGGGTGGTGCGGGCGGAATTCCTGCGCGGCCGGAATTTCGAATATATTTCGGCGGCACGTGCGCTCGGCGTCTCCAACCCGGTCATCATGTGGCGGCACCTGCTGCCCAATGCGATGGTCGCGACGCTTACCTTCATGCCGTTCATTCTGAACGGTTCCATCTCGACGCTGACTGCCCTGGATTTTCTCGGCTTCGGTATGCCTCCCGGCTCCGCCTCGCTTGGCGAGTTGCTGGCGCAGGGCAAGAACAATATCGAGGCGCCCTGGCTCGGCATCACCGGCTTCATCGTCATCTCGCTGATGCTGAGTCTTCTGATCTTCATCGGCGAGGCCGTGCGCGACGCCTTCGATCCGCGCAAGAGCTTCTTGTGAGGCGGGCAACATGAGTGAAAACACCATGACGAAAGAGCCTCTCCTGTCTGTTGAAGACCTGTCTGTCGCCTTCACGCAGAGCGGCCGAGAAACCCTTGCCGTCGACAGGATTTCCTTCGACGTCCGCAAGGGGGAGACCGTTGCCCTGGTGGGTGAGAGCGGCTCCGGCAAGTCCGTTTCTGCGCTGTCGGTCCTCAAGCTGCTGCCTTATCCCACCGCGTCGCATCCTTCCGGGCGGATCCTCATGAACGGCCGCGATCTCCTGCAGGCCGATGACAGCGAGATCCGCAAAGTGCGCGGCAACGATGTCTCGATGATCTTTCAGGAACCGATGACCTCGCTCAATCCGCTGCATCCGGTGGAAAAGCAGATTGCGGAAATCCTCAAGATCCATCGGGGCATGGGTGAAACCCAGGCAAGGGCGCGCGTCCTGGAATTGCTCAATCGGGTCGGCATCCACGACCCGGAGCAACGGTTGAACTCCTATCCTCATCAGTTGTCCGGCGGGCAGCGCCAGCGGGTTATGATCGCGATGGCGCTTGCCAACGAGCCTGACCTTCTGATCGCGGACGAACCGACCACGGCTCTGGATGTGACGGTGCAGGCGCAGATTCTGGAACTGTTGAAGGATCTGAAGCGCAAGCACGGCATGGCCATGCTGTTCATCACCCACGATCTCGGTATCGTGCGAAAATTCGCAGACAGGGTCTGCGTGATGACGGACGGCAAGATCGTAGAGCAAGGGCCTGTCGCCGAGATCTTCGACAATCCGCAACATGAGTACACCAGACATCTGCTTGCCGCGGCACCCAAGGGCCAGCCGCCCGCGACCGACACGCGCAAACCCATCGTGGTGCAGGCCGACGACCTCAAGGTCTGGTTCCCGGTCAAACGGGGCTTCCTGCGCAAGACCGTCGATCACATAAAGGCGGTCGATGGTATCGACGTCACCGTCCGCCAGGGTCAGACGCTCGGCATCGTCGGCGAGAGTGGGTCTGGCAAGACGACGCTCGGTCTCGCGATCCTGCGGATGATTTCCTCCACCGGACGCATCGCCTTTAACGGACAGGAAATCCAGACTCATTCCTGGAAGGAAATGCGTCCTCTGCGGCGGGACATGCAGATCGTTTTCCAGGATCCTTTCGGTGCGCTCAGTCCGCGCATGTCGGTCGCCGAAATCATCGGCGAGGGTCTGAAGGTGCATTTCCCCGGGATCACTGCGCAGGAGCGCGACCGCAAGGTGGCGAAGGCGCTGGAGGAGGTCGGGCTCGATGCCGCGACCCGGCACCGCTATCCGCACGAGTTTTCCGGCGGCCAGCGTCAGCGGATCTCCATTGCACGCGCTATGGTGCTTGAGCCGAAATTCGTCATGCTGGATGAGCCGACGTCCGCGCTCGACATGAGCGTGCAGGCCCAGGTGGTCGACCTGCTGCGCGACCTGCAAAAAGCCCATGGTCTGGCCTATCTGTTCATTTCCCACGACCTGAAGGTTGTGCGGGCGCTCGCCAACGAGGTCGTTGTCATGCGTCAGGGCAAAGTGGTGGAATCCGGATCCTCGGAACAGATTTTCGACGCCCCGCGGACCGATTACACCAGGGCCCTGATGGCGGCGGCGTTCCGTCTCGAGGCAGCGCCGGAAGGCATCGTCAGCGTGTGACTCGCAACAATGGCTGCCGCCGCCTGCCGGGGCTGGTCATCTATCGACTCTTTCTCTTTTTCGGTCGCCATCCGTACGGACCACGCGATCCCGGTCTTGAACCGGGATCCTCCGTGAGACTCGAACTCCACGCCAGGCCGGGGTATCGCGGCGCATTGCCGGTTTTCCATTTTACAAAGGACCGGCTATGTGTTTCGAGCCATAGAATTAATATTTGAAACATGACTATAGATATGCAAGATAGTCAACCTAAGGGGAAAAGGATAAGTTCGAATGATCACAGCCGCACAAATGCGCGCCGCCCGCGCCCTTGCCGGTATCGACCAGAAGACACTCGCCGAAAAGGCCGGTGTCTCGGTGCCGACGATCCAGCGCATGGAAGCGAGCGAAGGCAATGTGCGCGGGGTCATCGAGACACTGACGAAGGTTATCGATGCGCTCAATGCCTGTGGGGTCGAAATCCTCGGCGACAATCAGCCAAGCACCGGCGGCGGGCGTGGCGTCCGGCTGATGCAGCCGGGCTCCACCGGCACTCCGGCAAAGTGATGTGCGGAAATTTTCCAGGTGACGGCGATCCCTCGCGTTAGCAGGGGCGGTCCCGTCGCATTCAAGTAGACTGGACCGACAGGATGGACGCTTCTCGGCAGGTGCAAACCGGGTCGATAGCCGGCGGACCGGGGAGGGATCGTTTTCCCAGGCCGACCTTTCTCGAACTCTTCACGCCCAAGCTGGTGACCGTTTTCCGGGAAGGCTACCACGGGCCACAGTTCCGCGCCGATGCAATTGCCGGGCTGACCGTTGCCATTGTCGCCTTGCCCCTGTCGATGGCGATTGCCATCGCGTCCGGTGTCTCGCCGGAACGGGGTCTGTTCACCGCCATCATCGGCGGTTTCCTGATTTCCGCCCTTGGCGGCAGCCGCTTCCAGATCGGCGGACCGGCGGGTGCTTTCATTGTGCTGGTCGCCGCGACAGCGCACCTCCACGGCATCGAGGGCCTGCTGCTGGCCACCATGATGTCCGGCGTCTTCATGCTTGTCGGCGGTTACCTGCGGCTCGGCACCTATATCAAGTTCATTCCCTATCCGGTGACCGTCGGCTTTACCGCCGGCATCGCCGTGATCATCTTCGCCAGCCAGCTCAAGGAACTGTTCGGGCTGTCCCTGGAGGGTGCGGAGCCCGGCGAGTTCTTCGAGAAACTGGCTATGTTTTCGGCTGCGGCGCCAACGGTCAATGCGGCTGCCGTGACGGTGGCCGCGCTCACGATCGGTGCGATCCTGATCCTGAAACGCCTGCGGCCGGGCTGGCCGGGCATGCTGATCGCGGTGGCCGCCGCGTCTCTGGCGGCAACGCTGTTCGCGCTGCCGGTGGAGACAATCGGCACTCGCTTCGGCGGCATTCCCCGCAGCCTGCCGCTGCCCTCGCTGCCGGTATTCGATGGCGAACTCATGCTTGCCGTCCTGCCGGATGCGATTGCCTTCGCCTTGCTGGGGTCGATTGAATCCCTGCTGTCCGCCGTCGTCGCCGACGGCATGACCGGGCGCCGCCATCGGTCCAATTGCGAGCTTGTCGCCCAGGGCGTTGCCAATATTGTCTCGGCGCTGTTCGGAGGCATCTGCGCGACCGGCACCATCGCGCGCACGGCGACCAATGTGCGCGCAGGTGCACACGGCCCGGTCGCCGGTATGTTGCATGCGCTGTTCCTGCTTGGCTTCATGCTGGTGGCCGCGCCGCTGGCCAGCTACATCCCGCTGGCCGCTCTTGCCGGCGTTCTGGCGGTCGTTGCCTGGAACATGGTCGAAAAGCAGGCGTTCACTGCCCTCATCCGCTCGTCGCGCGGCGACGCGCTTGTTCTGCTCGTCACCTTTCTGCTGGTCGTCCTCCGAGATCTGACGGAAGGCATCGTCGTCGGCTTCGCGCTGGGTGCTGTTCTCTTCATCAACCGGATGTCGAAGACGATTGCCGTTGAAGCACACATTCCGGTACCGCTCGACGATGTAACCGACAGGACGAATGGCGACCGCTATGCCTATCGTGCGGAGAGCGCCAGCGATCCTCATACGGTCATCTACCGGATCTCGGGAGCGTTTTTCTTCGGCGCCGCCGCCACTGTCGGCTCGGTGCTGGACCGGATCGCCGACCAGAGGCGCAACTTCATCCTCGACTGTTCGGCGGTTCCCTTTCTGGATTCAACCGCCGCCAGCGTCATCGAGGGCACCGTCCGCAAGGCCCATCGCGCCGGGGTGCGTTTCTTTATAACCGGCGCCTCCGAGCAGACGCGCCGCATGCTGGTCACGCACAATGTCCGCCCGCCCAAGGTGCGCTACAAGGCAACGATTGAAGCGGCGCTGCGCCAGCTCAGGACCGAAGACGAAACGCGACCGGATCAGTAATCGCGGCGTTTATGGAATTGCCGAAAAGTCGATACGCAGAGATCCGCGCGAAATGCTGCTTTACCCCACCCAGCAGGTGGCGAAGAAGCCGTTCTTTTCCTGGTCCTTGCCGATGGAGCGCCGGGTCTTGAAGCCGATCAGCCCGTCCGCGCCGCCGACGTCATGGCCGAGGCCTTCAAGCCGCTGCTGCAGGTTGCGCACCGCGCCGCGCGTGGTTTCCTTCATCGGTTTCCACTCTCCGGCAAAGCGCTTGTTGCTGCCGTAGCGGTCGGCCAGATGGCCGATGAAGAGCGCATAGGTGTCGCTTTCGTTGTAGTCCTTGATCACGTAGAAATTTTCCGTGGCGACGAAGGCCGGGCCATACCGGCCGGCGGGCAGGAGAATGTTGCCCGGCCGGTTCTGTTCGTGAGCCGGAAAAGGTTTGCCGCTGACCCGCCTGACGCCTTCGCGGGCAAAGGCGGAGATCTTCTGGCGATTGTCCGGCCCTTCGCGGGTGCATGAAACGGCGTCGGGCAAAATCACCTCATAGCCCCAGTCCCGGTCCTTGACCCAGCCATGTTCGGACAGGTAGTGCGCGATCGAGGCCATGGTGTCGACCTCCGATGTCCAGATGTTGCGCTTGCCGTCGCCGTCGAAATCGACGGCATATTTCAGGTAGGACGAGGGCAGGAATTGCGGCTGGCCCATCGCCCCGCCCCAGGAACTTTTCATCGCCTGCCGCGAGACGTCACCGTTCTGCAGGATTTTCAGCGCGGCGATCACTTCGCCTTTGAAGAATTCCGGCCGCTGTCCCATGAAGGCCTGTGTCGCGACAACGCGCAATGCGTCATGGGGGATCTTGGCCCCGCCATAGCCGCTCTCCCGGGCCCAGATAGCCAGGATAATACGCTTCGGAACACCATAGCGGGCCTCGATCTTTTGAAGCGCTCCGGCATGCTTTTGCATCAGGCTGCGTCCGCGCGGCACCAGCGCGTTGAACTGGCTGTCACGGAAATAGCGGGCGGGTGACTTGAACTCGGCCTGAAAGTTGATTTTCGGCGGCGCGCCCTTGCCGCCCGGGCCGACGAGGCCGGGCAGGGAGGTGTCCGGCGTGAGGCCGGCAAGCTCCCGGTCGAGCGTTGCCTGGGAAATCCCCGCCTGCCGTGCGGCGGGTGTGATTTCGGTCTTCAGGAACTGCCGGAACTGCGCGTCGTACTGACCGGCCTGAAGCTGAAATCCGGAAAAGACGAAAGCGGCGAGGACGGCTGAGCAAAGTGTTGCAAATCGGCGGATCAAGACAGGCTCCGGAAGTTGACTCTCTGCGGTGAGCCTAACACGTCAGAAGCCTGAGTTGGAGCTCACCTAAAGCTCTGTCCAGCTCAAATTGCGGCCCGTCTGGTCCGTCAGCCAGGTCTTTTCGAAACGGAACCAGCTTCCGCAACGCTTCTGGTCGTGCGCTCTGGCGATCGGCACGCCCATAAGGTGGCACATCAACAGCGTGCCGACGCCGCCATGTCCGGTAAAGAGGACGTGGTCCGCTTCCGGAACGTGGCGCATGGCACTCCTGATACCTGTGACGATCCGGTTCTGCGCATCGATCGCCCGCTCCCAGCCACGGACCGACTTGTGAGGGTTCGCGAAAAACGCGTCGGCGGTTTCCTCGAACTCCTCGGGCGGGAGAAAGCCCGTCGCGCTGCGGTCGTTCTCGTGAAGGAAAGGCAGGGTTCGCTGAGAGACATTCAGGCGCGCGGCAAAGGTCTGCGCGGTTTCCACCGCCTTGGTTTCACCGCTCGAAATCACGTTGCGGATTTCCACGGCAAACGGCAGGAAGGCTGCCTTCGCGGCCCGCTGCCTGCCGGCATCCGACAGCCCCCATTCCGGTACAGGCACTTCGGGGTCGATCACGACCTCCGGATGGGTCAGATACACGCACCAAGTCATGCCGTTTCCTCCTCGTTTTTTCGGCCGGGTTCTAAATCCGCTCGTCCAGCCAGCCAGTGATCAGTTCATAGGCGATGGAGATCGACGGCGGGATCCTGTGATCTTCCGGATGCGTGTCGGACATCATCTGGCGGACCTCCTCCCGGTCACACCATTTGCACGCCTCCAGTTCGTCGTCCTCGATCTCGATGTCCGAAGATATCGCCGTGCCGGTGCAGCCTATCATCAGATTGGCCGGAAACGGCCAGGGCTGGTTGGCGATGAGCCGGACATCTCCGACCCTGATACCCGATTCCTCCAGGGTTTCGCGGCGCACGGCCTGTTCAACGGTTTCTCCAGGCTCCATGAAACCGGCAAGCGTCGTGTAAATGCCTTCCGGCAACCGCGCCGGCCGGCCCAGCAGCGCGCGGTCGCCATCGGTGATCAGCATGATCACACAAGGGTCCGTGCGCGGGAAATGCTGACCGCCGCAGACAGGGCAGTCGCGCCGGTAGCCGGCTTCGGCCATGACGGATTTTTCGCCGCAGCGCGAGCAGAATTGGTGGGTCCGGTGCCAGTGCACCAACGCGCGGGCCTGGGCCAGCGGCCCCAGATCCTGCGGTGGAAACAGGTGTTGCAGCGCCAGCGTCCTCAGGTTGACCAGCCGCAGATCCGGCCGCGTCTCCAGATTCTCATCGGTGTGCGGCAGCGTTGCCGCGAAGAGTGCCTGGCCGGTTTCAGGGCGCACTCCCAGGAAAACCAGTTCGTCAGGGTCGGCTCCCAGCGCCTTGGCAGCGGAAAGTTCATGTCCGATACCAGGCGTCTCGGCGGCTTGAAAGACCAGAGTCGTGTCGGTTGACAGCACCACTTGCGTGTCCGGCTTGTTTAAAAGTCCGGAGAGGTAGCTCCGGTCGCCGCGCCGCGTCGATTGCCGGTCGAGGGTGTTGCCGAGAAAGCTCATCTCCATCGGCAGGAGACCGGCGGCGCTGGCTTGCATGTTCTGATCCTTGGAGAGTTTCTGAAAGGAGGTGTGCTGGCTGTGCATCGAATACGGCAAAGACTTAACCTAGGGCGACAGGGGGAGGGTGTCCAGACGGCCCTCCCCGGCAAGCCAGAGCGCAGTTGCTAATCGTCCTCCGATGAGAAGGCGTCCCGCAGTTGCTCTATCAGGTCGTCCGCCTTCTCCGGCTCGTATGGCTGTGCGGGAACCGCACCCCAGACGGGTCCCGGCCAGGCCGCGTCGTCGCGGAGACGGGCGATGACATGCACATGCAACTGGGACACCTGGTTGCCAAGCGCGGCGACATTCAGTTTTTCGCAGTTGATCACGGAGCGCAGCACCTTGCTGGCGTGAGCGATTTCTCTGATGAGCTGCAGTTGGTCCTGGTCGTCGAGATCGATGATTTCGACGAGATCCTGCTTGCGCGGGATGAGCATCAGCCAGGGGTAGGTGGCATCCTTCATCAGGCGCACGGCGCAAAGCGGCAGATCCATGACGAAATAGCTGTCGCCCTCAAGGCGCGGATTGATATTGAAAAAGGACATGTCTCTTTGATCCAGGGCGTTCAGGAAAAGCGGTACGGGACAACCGGGTCAAGGTTTCCCGGTCAGTTCAACCCAGCATAGGTGGAGATAGCACGCGAAGTGAAATGGTTTTCACACCTCTTGCCGTCATTCGAATGGAAGGCCGGAGGCGGTTGCCGCGGACGGCGGGTCCACCGGTAAATAAAAAACCGCGCTGCCTCTTGCCAAACCCCATGGGGCTTCTGATATAAGGCGCTCGGGAGGTTGGTGGTGGACGAGCCACTCGCCAACCGGGTCAGGTCCGGAAGGAAGCAGCCCTAACGAGCCTCGGCACGGGTCGCCGTGCCAGCCTCCCACCCAAAAACCGGATGCACCCGGTTTCTGATTGTCGAAGCACCGCCGGAAACCAGCGGTGCTTTTTTTGTTTGGGCCTTCTGCGGTCTGAATCGTGTGTTTCAGACCTTGCCGCCATTCAGACGGCGTTCGTTGGAACGCACACGCTTTGCATAGGGTTTGACGGCCGCCGCCGCGATGGCTTCGCCATGCCGGCTGGAAAAGTCCGGCTGTCCGCCGATGCTCATGGTTTTCAGGAAGGCCAGCCCCTGGAGCGCCATGGTGCTGTTGATGGCCAGGGCGCTTTCGATGGAAGCCTCGGCTTTTTCAAACACCATGCGGTTCATCTCGGTGACATCGTGGGCCTCACCCGCAAAAGCGGATGCCGCCATGGATTCGCAGCGTTTTGCGATGACCATCGGCGCGTGAAACCACAGGCTGAACATGTCGTTCGCAAGACTTGATTTTCTGGTTATGACGGTGTCTCCGTGAGAGGAATGCCTGGCGGCGATAAACGGGAACCACCACGGCCCGCATGATGCGGTAAAGTTATAAAGAATACTCTACATATGGCCGTGTGCCTTGAGAAAATAAGGACTGGGTTAAAAGAACGCTGCATAACCGGTTGCATTGTGGAGAACCCGTGCCGCGATTCACAGAAAAACTTTCGCAGGCCCGTCCCACTTTGCAAAAAAATCGCTATGGTGCAGCCCATGGATGACACAGGCTTTCCGCAGGACGGCGCCGCAGCAGCGCCCGGTCCGATGAGCGATCACGACACTGCCAAACCGGCTTCGAAGGATGGAGCTTACCGCGTTCTTGCGCGCAAGTACCGCCCGAAAACCTTCGAGGATCTGGTTGGCCAGGAACCGATGGTGCAAACGCTGGAAAACGCGTTCGACACCGGACGCATCGCCCAGGCGTGGATGCTGACCGGTGTGCGCGGGGTCGGCAAGACCACAACCGCCCGTATCCTCGCCCGCGGCCTCAACTACGAGGTTCCCGGCACGGCCGACAAGCCGACCGTCAGGCTCGAGCAGGAAGGCACGCACTGCCGGGCGATCATGGAAGGCCGCCATGTCGATGTCATCGAGATGGACGCCGCCTCCCACACAGGCATCGGCGACATCCGCGAGATCATCGATGCGGCGCGCTACCGCCCGGCGACAGCGCGTTACAAGGTCTATATCATCGACGAAGTGCACATGCTCTCCAATGCTGCCTTCAACGGTCTCCTGAAGACGCTGGAAGAGCCGCCCGAACATGTGAAGTTCATTTTCGCCACAACGGAAATCCGCAAGGTTCCGATCACGGTTCTCTCCCGTTGCCAGCGCTTCGATCTGCGCCGGATAGAGCAATCGAAGCTGATTTCACTGCTGCGCCGCATCTCGGATGCGGAAAACATCCGGATCTCCGACGACGCCCTGATGCTGATCGCCCGTGCAGGCGAAGGCTCGGCGCGCGATTCGCTCTCCCTTCTCGACCAGGCGATGGCGCACGGGGGCGGCGCGATCGAGGCGGAAGACCTGCGCCAGATGCTGGGTCTTGCCGACCGCGCCCGGGTGATCGATCTGTTCGGGCATCTGATGGCCGGCCGTATCGACGAGGCGCTGGGCGAACTGCAGGCACAGTACGAGGTCGGGGCCGATCCCGCCATCGTGCTGACCGATCTGGCGGATTTCACCCACCTTGTGACGCGCATGAAGGTGGCGCCGAAATCGGCGGACGAGGCGTCCGTGACCGAGGCGGAACGCAGCCGTGGCCGGGAATTTGCCGAAAAGCTCTCCGTCCGGCTGCTCTCCCGTGCCTGGCAGATCCTTCTGAAAGGCGTGCAGGAAGTTCACGCCGCCGCCAAGCCTCTGGCCGCCGCCGACATGGTTCTGGTCCGGCTTGCCTATGCCGCCGATCTGCCCGACCCGGGCGATCTGATGGAGCAGATCCGCAATGGCAGGAATCCGCTTGAGGGAGGCGCGCCCCAGGGCGGCGCTCCGTCATCCGGCGCTCCGGCAGGCGGAGGAGCGCCCCATGGCGGCGGGGCGCAGGCCATCGCCGTCGGCATGCCACGCGGTTCCGGCATGCAGGGCGACGGCCCCACCATGCAAGGGGCAGATTCGCAGGAGCGTGGGGCAAGACCTCAGCTCTCGACCATTCAGGGCGGGATGCCGCAACAACAGGCCGTGCCGCAACCGCAGGAGAGTGCGCCACCGGCCCATACTCTGCGAAGCCTTCAGGATTGCGTCGCTCTTGCCTCTGAAAAGGGCGACATTCCGCTCAAGGTCAAAATCCAGCGGCAGATGCGGCTGGTGAAATTCGAGCCCGGCAAGATCGAGATCCAGCCGACCGAGGACGCGCCGGCCGATATCGCCGGAGAGTTCGGCCGCAAGCTGACGGAATGGACGGGCCAGCGCTGGTTCGTGGCGGTTTCACGCACCCAGGGGCGCCCGACCATTCACGAGGAACAGGAAGCCAACCAGCAGCAGCTTCTGTCCGATGCCAGATCTCATCCGACTGTCGCCGCATTGCTCAGCCAGTTTCCCGGAGCGAAGGTCGTCGACGTGAAGGTGCAGGCCAGCGAGGAAGATGAAGCGGCCCTTGCGGACCCGCTTTTGAACGATCCACTGCTGAACGAAGCGCTCGGTGATGACGAAGACGATTGATCTGCGATCATTGTTCTTCTAAATGCTGACCCCAAGACAAACGGCATGCGGCGGGTGCTGGCGAGATCAGGTGTTAAAAGGAGAAGTTCCGTGGATTTCCTGAAGATGATGAAGCAGGCCAAGGAAATGCAGTCCCAGATGGGCTCCCTGCAGGACCAGATCGTCGAGATCGAGGCCGAGGGAACTTCCGGTGGCGGGCTGGTGAAGCTCAGTCTCAACGGCAAGGGCGATCTGAAGAGCCTGAATATCGACCCTTCGCTCCTGAAGGAGGACGAGGTTGAAATTCTGGAGGATCTGATCATCGCGGCCCACGCCGATGGCCGGGTGAAAATCGATCTGGCGATCCAGGAAAAAACCCAGGAACTCATGGGCGGACTTGGCCTGCCTGAAGGCATGAAACTGCCGTTCTGACGGTTCTTGCCGGCAGCTGCCGCGTTTCCTTCTCTCACGGGGAGAAAGAGCCAGTGAGGCGGGATGAGGGGAGAGGCCTCTCGGGGCCGTTGAAACCTTCGTTGAAGAGAACATCATGGCGCAGAAAAGTGTTGCTGGTCCGGAAATCGAGCGGCTGATCCAGCTTCTGGCAAAGCTGCCGGGTCTTGGCCCGCGCTCCGCCCGCCGCGCCGCCCTGCATCTCATCAAGAAAAAGGACCAGCTCCTGGTTCCGCTGGCGGACGCCATGGGCGTCGCTGTGGCCGAGATCGGTATCTGCACCACCTGCGGCACGGTCGATACCTCGGACCCTTGCACCATCTGCTCTGACCCCAGGCGCGAGCAGGACGTCCTGGTGGTGGTCGAGGATGTCGCCGATCTGTGGGCGCTGGAACGGGCCGGAGCGGTCAACGCCCGCTATCATGTTCTCGGCGGCACGCTGTCGCCGCTCGACGGCATCGGCCCCGACGACCTCAATCTGGCTTCCCTCATCGACCGCTGTGCTGCCGAGGGCTTCAACGAGATCATCCTGGCGATCAACGCCACCGTGGAGGGGCAGACCACGGCCCACTACATCATGGACCAGCTCTCGCATCTTGATGTCCGGGTTTCCCGGCTGGCACATGGCGTTCCCGTCGGCGGTGAGCTCGATTACCTCGACGAAGGCACGCTCACACAGGCGCTGAAGGCGCGGACGCGGTTCGATTGACTGATCGAATTGCAAAATAAGAGCCGAGACAGAACAACACGCGTCGGGATAAAGAGGCAGACAACGCCGATATGATCCTCGCCGCCGCAGGCTCCGGCCTTGCATCGCCATCGCTGCGCACTTATGTCGACACGGTCATTCACAGATCGTTGAAGGTTCCATGTTCCAGGCTGCCTCCCGTGCCATGTCCCAGGTTTTCGAGCCGCCCTTCCGGGCGATCTTCTGGAAGCTGCTCGGTTTCACCCTCGGCGTTCTGCTGGTGATCTGGATTGCCCTTCAGGGGCTGGTCGCGAATTTCGTCGAGCTTCCCTATGGCTGGATGGATACGGCCCTGTCGGTTCTCACCGGCATCGGCGCGATCTTTGTGCTGGGCTTCCTGATCGCACCGATTTCCGCTCTTTTCGCCGGTTTCTTTCAGGACGAGATTGCCGGCATCGTAGAAACCCGCGACTATCCGGGTGACGGGCCCGGAACAGCCCTGCCTTTGGCGCAGTCTGTCGGTCAGACGATCAAGTTCACGGGCGTGGTGGTGCTCGGCAACCTGTTTGCCCTGCTGCTGCTTCTGGTCCCGGGCGTCAACCTGATCGCCTTCTTTCTGGTGAACGGCTATCTGCTCGGCCGTGAGTTCTTCGAATTTGCCGCCATGCGTTTCATGCCCCCCGCCGAGGCCAAGGCGTTCCGCAAGGCGCGCGGCGGCACCGTGTTTCTGGGCGGGCTGGTGATTGCCGCCTTGCTGGCTGTGCCGATCCTCAACCTGATCACACCGATCTTCGCGACCATCTTCATGATGCACCTCTTCAAGCGTCTGGCAGCCCGGCAGTTTGGTGGTTCCGGGACCTGATTGTCTCCCGGCTCTAGCTTTTTCGCTCCTCTTTCTGCAAAGGTCTCCCAAACGGAGAGCCACATGCAGGCGTTGTTGAACGAAATAGCCGAGGCTGCGGCAGCCGAAGCGGACAAGGGAAAGGTCGCCACCTATATTCCCGAACTTGCCGGAATAGACCCCGGCCAATTTGGAATCGCGGTCGCCACTGTGGATGGAAAGCTGTTTTCAGCCGGGGAGGCCGATGTGCCGTTTTCGATCCAGTCGGTTTCCAAGGTTTTCGCGCTCGCCCTCGCGCTCGGCAGGGTCGGTGAGCAACTCTGGCGGCGTGTCGGCCGGGAACCCTCCGGACTGT
This sequence comes from Labrenzia sp. OB1, assembly GCF_001624695.1. Taxonomy (GTDB): domain Bacteria; phylum Pseudomonadota; class Alphaproteobacteria; order Rhizobiales; family Stappiaceae; genus Roseibium. The sequence goes on from NZ_JSEP01000004.1 coordinate 230,528, forward strand.
CCTTCGATTCGGTTCTTCTCCTGGAGCGGGAAAAGGGCATTCCCCGCAATCCCTTCATCAATGCCGGCGCTCTGGTGACCACCGATACCTATCTGGCCAACTCCAGGCCGCGCGAAGCGCTGGGGGAACTGCTGCACTTCATCCGTGCGGCAGCGGACGACGACGGCATCCACATGAACGAAACGGTTGCCCGGTCGGAGATCGCCACCGCCCATCGCAATCTTTCCCTGGCCCACTATCTTGCATCGTTCGAGAATCTACAGACTTCGGTCGACAAGGTGATCGGCACCTACAGTCATCAGTGCGCGATCGAGATGACCTGCCGGCAACTGGCGATGGCGGGCCGTTTTCTGGTGGACGCGCCCGGGATGCCGGAACTCGTTTCGGTTGAACGCCGCCGGCGCATCAATGCGCTGATGATGACCTGCGGCCATTATGACGGCTCCGGGGACTTCGCATTTCGTGTCGGCATGCCCGGCAAGAGTGGTGTCGGAGGCGGGATCCTTGTGATTTCGCCAAGCAGGGCCTCGATTGCGGTCTGGTCGCCCGGGCTTAATCCTTATGGCAATTCCAAGCTTGGAACAGAAGCCATGCAGACCTTTTCGCACAGAACCGGATGGTCCGTCTTCGGCGTTCCGCACAGGGTGCAGGCGGCTGACCAGCAGGTAAACTCATAACTGACAACGAAATGATGAAACACCCACAGGAAGCCTGCTTGACCTTTAGGAACCCCGTCGGCGGACTTTTCCGGCCGTGTTTTACCGTTTCCTATCCATATGTGTATTCACACCCTGGTAGGGAAGATTTGTCGCAGTCCCTATTTAAAACGATTCAAAAGTGGTTTCGGTGCAATTAGCCCTATAGGATCTTTTGACCTTTCGAAGCGTTGGCGCTAGAACCCTTCTGAACAACGCTTTGATTTGCTTACGTTTACGCGAACGTAAGCTAAGGCGACTGAACTCAGGAAAAACCGCTGTATGCGGCAATCGGGCTTTCGGCAGAGTGTCTATCAACCGGTTTTTCCCGATTCCATGCCGCTCGGAATTTTTAAGATCGATCAACTATTATGCTTTCATATGTGTCCATGTGAAAACTTGTTGATCCAGCGTCGTACGGGAGAGGAATTCCATGTCGAACGCCGATCTGCGGGGCAACCGCCCGCTGTCGCCCCATCTTCAGATTTATAAACCCATTCTGACGATGGTTATGTCGATCCTGCACCGCATCACGGGCGCGGCGCTGTATTTCGGCACGATCCTTCTGGCCTGGTGGCTGATCGCCGCCGCGGCCGGCCCGTCCTACTTCGATTTCGTCAACGACATATACGGCTCCATCCTGGGCCGGCTGGTCCTTTTCGGCTTCACCTGGGCGCTGGTGCATCACATGCTCGGCGGCCTCCGTCACCTGATCTGGGCCATGGGCGCCGGATTCGGCAAGGAAGCCCGGGAATGGATGGCCAGGGCCACCATCATCGGTTCCGTTTCCCTGACCCTGGTGCTCTGGGTCATCGGTTACCTGGTTCGTTAAGGAGAGCGTCATGAAAGATTTGCGCACGCCGCTGAACAAGGTCCGCGGCCTCGGCTCCGCCAAGGAAGGCACCGATCATTACTGGAAGCAGCATGTCACCGCTTTCGCCAATGTCTTCCTGATCAGCTTTTTCGTGATCATGGTGATCGCGATGCAGGGGTCCACCCACGCAGAGGTCATCGACACGCTGAAAAACCCGCTGGTCTCGATTGTCCTGCTTCTGGTGATCCTCTCCGGTGTCTATCACATGAAGCTCGGCATGCAGGTGATCATCGAGGATTACGTGCATGGCGAAGGCATCAAGTTCCTTTCCCTGATGCTGAACTCCTTCTTCTGCGTCTTTATCGGTTTCGGCTGCATCTTCGCAGTGCTCAAGATCGGCTTTGGAGGCTGACCCGGATGGCCAAGACTTACGAATTCGTCGACCATACCTATGATGTGGTCGTTGTCGGCGCTGGCGGCGCAGGCCTGCGCGCGGCACTCGGTATGGCCGAGCAGGGCTTCAGGACCGCCTGTATCACCAAGGTCTTCCCGACCCGCTCGCACACAGTTGCCGCTCAGGGCGGCATTGCGGCCTCTCTCGTCAACATGACGCCGGACAGCTGGCAGTGGCACATGTACGACACGGTGAAAGGGTCCGACTGGCTCGGCGACACCGACGCCATGGAGTACCTTGCCCGTGAAGCTCCGAAAGCCGTTTACGAGCTGGAGCATTACGGCGTGCCCTTCTCGCGGACAGAGGAAGGCACGATCTACCAGCGCCCGTTCGGTGGCCACATGCAGAATTTCGGTGAAGGCCCCCCCGTGCAGCGCACCTGCGCCGCGGCCGACCGGACCGGTCATGCCATCCTGCACACGCTTTACGGCCAGTCCCTGCGCCACAACGCCGAGTTCTATATCGAATATTTCGCACTCGACCTGATCATGTCCGACGACGGTGTCTGCCAGGGTGTGATCGCCTGGAACCTCGACGACGGTACGATGCACCGCTTCGCGGCCAAGACGGTGGTTCTGGCGACCGGCGGCTACGGCCGGGCCTTCTTCTCGGCGACGTCAGCCCATACCTGCACCGGCGACGGCGGCGGCATGGTGGCACGCGCCGGCCTGCCGCTTCAGGACATGGAATTCGTCCAGTTCCACCCGACCGGCATCTACGGCTCGGGCTGCCTGATCACCGAAGGCGCGCGCGGCGAGGGCGGCTATCTTGTCAACTCCGAAGGCGAACGCTTCATGGAGCGTTACGCGCCATCGGCCAAGGATCTGGCGTCCCGCGACGTTGTCTCCCGCTGCATGACCATGGAGATCCGCGAAGGCCGAGGTGTCGGACCGAAAAAAGACCATATCTTCCTGCACCTGGATCACCTCGATCCGGCCTTGCTGGCGGAACGTCTGCCGGGCATCTCCGAATCGGCGAAGATTTTCGCCGGTGTGGATCTGACCAAGGAACCGATCCCGGTCCTGCCGACCGTTCACTACAACATGGGCGGCATTCCGACCAATTACTGGGGTGAGGTGCTGAACGCGGATGGTGACAATCCGACCCGCATCCAGCCGGGTCTGATGGCTGTCGGCGAAGCGGCCTGCGCATCCGTCCACGGCGCCAACCGTCTCGGTTCGAACTCGCTGACCGACCTCGTGGTGTTCGGACGCGCCGCCGCCATCCGGGCGGGTCAGGTGATCGACAGGAACGCCGCCATACCGACGCCGAACGAGGCGAGCTGCGACAAGATCATGGAGCGCTTCGACAGTCTCCGCAATGCCAACGGATCGATCCCGACGGCGGACCTGCGCGACAAGATGCAACATGCCATGCAGGAGGACGCTGCCGTCTTCCGCACCCAGGAAAGCCTGGCGCAGGGCTGCAAGCGTCTGTCGGAGATCTGGGGAGAGCGCAAGGATCTCAAGGTGACCGACCGGTCGCTGATCTGGAATTCCGATCTGGTGGAAACGCTGGAGCTGGAAAACCTGATGGCCAATGCGATTACCACCGTCTACGGCGCCGAAGCCCGCAAGGAAAGTCGTGGCGCCCATGCCCGCGAGGATTTCAAGGACGGCCCGCTCTCCGGCCGAGACGACGTGAACTGGCGCAAGCACACGCTTGCCTGGGTGGACGAGGCCGGTGACATCAAGCTGGATTATCGCCCGGTCGTGACCGATCCGCTGACCACCTTGGAAGAAGGTGGTATCGACCCGAAGAAGATCGCGCCGAAAGCGCGGGTCTACTGACGGGAGCGGTCGATTGAGCGAGGCAGCAACACTTCTGGACACAAGAAGTCCGTTCGGCACCTATCCGGTCGAGCGGATGGTGCGTGCTGCCTGGCGCCTTGCCGACAGGCATGAACTTTCGATGGGTCTGCGCAAGCGCGTCCGCGCGCTGGTCGCGCGGCTTTTCAAGGGGCCTTACGATCTGGAAGCCGACGGTCTGAAATTCCGCATCTATCCGGGCGAGAATTACGACGACCGCAAGATCCTGTCCAAGGGGCGTCTGCCGGAACGCGAGGAACACAGGCTGATCGCGCCTCATCTGGGCGAGGGCAAGGTGTTCGTCGATGTCGGCGCCAATATCGGGTCCTATGCGATCTTCGCCGCCGGCCTCGGCGCGCAGGTGGTCGCGATTGAAGCCAATCCGCAGACGGCGGACAAACTGACTTTCAACGTGCGGGCCAACGATCTGCTGGACAATGTCACGGTCGTGCGCTCCGCCGTGGGGCCGCGCGACGACACGCTGCCCTTGTGGCAGGAACCGAGCAATTGCGGCTTCTCCACCTTCGTCAAGGAGTTGACCACCGGGGAATGGGCAGGCGACTGGTCGCCGACTTTCGTCAAGGTCCGGCCGCTGACGGCCCTGACCGACGAGCTGGGTCTGCGCAAGATCGACGTATTGAAAGTGGATGTGGAAGGGTTCGAGGACCGGGTGGTTCTTCCTTTCCTGCGGCACGTGGACAGGGACCTCTGGCCCCGTGTGATCCTTCTTGAAACCAACTGCCGGCCCTACTGGTCCGAGGATTGCCTGAACGAACTGGCAAACCGGGGCTACCAGGTGACCGGCCGGACGAATGACAACATGGTCTTCGAGCTTTGAGCTCAAGCCAGAAGACCAACCGGCCCGGACGCGAAACCAGGGCCCAACGCGGAGCAGTAACGATATGGTTCAGCTGACGCTTCCCCGGAACTCCCAGGTGACGGAAGGCAAGGTGTGGGACAAGCCGGAAGGCGCTACCAACCTGCGTGAGTACCGCATCTATCGCTGGAACCCGGACGACGGGCGCAACCCCCGGGTCGATACCTATTTCATAGACGCGGACGACTGCGGCCCCATGGTCCTGGACGGCCTGATCTTCATCAAGAACAAGATCGACCCGACCCTGACGTTCCGCCGGTCCTGCCGCGAGGGCATCTGCGGGTCCTGCGCGATGAACATCGACGGCACCAACACCCTGGCCTGCACGAAGGGCATGGACGAGGTCGCCGCCGACGTGGTCAAGATCTACCCGCTGCCGCACATGCCGGTGGTGAAGGATCTCGTGCCGGACCTGACCCGCTTCTATGCTCAGCACCGCTCCATCGAGCCGTGGCTTCAGACCGTGTCGCCGGCGCCGGAAAAGGAGTGGCTTCAGTCCCATGATGACAGGGTGAAACTGGATGGTCTGTATGAGTGCATCCTGTGTGCCTGCTGCTCGACCTCCTGCCCGTCCTACTGGTGGAACGGCGACCGCTATCTCGGCCCGGCAGTTCTGCTTCAGGCCTACCGCTGGCTGATCGACAGCCGCGACGAGGCGACCGGCAAGCGTCTGGACGATCTGGAAGATCCGTTCCGCCTCTACCGCTGCCACACCATCATGAACTGCTCCCAGGCCTGTCCGAAGGGGCTCAACCCTGCCAAGGCAATCGCCGAGATCAAGAAGATGATGGTCGAACGCCGGGTCTAACGGACGTCATTTTCGGTTCGCGCCATGCATGGCGCGAACCGGCCCTGAACTTGGCGATCAACCGGTGGAGTGCCTCAGGCAGTCCGTTGCAAACACGGGTGATCAGCGCGCAAAGGTGCCCATTCCGCCAAGGCGATGGGTTTCTCCTCGGTCATTGCGAGCGTACGGGCCGGCGGGCTTCGGGCGATTGCCGGTCAAGAACCTCTTCATCACAGATGTTTCGCAAGGCTCGTGATTGCACGCCATCGACATCGGGACTCGACAGCCCCGAAAGGCATGCCAGTGCTTTCCATAGTGCCCAGCCGCGCGCTCTTTGCCAGGTGTCTTCATCGATTGCGCAGGCGGATCGAAAGTCCCTGCGGCTTTTGACGTCAAAATATGTCCAGGCCATAACGAAGTCACAGGCCGGGTCACCGAGTCCGCACGTCCCGAAATCGATGAGCGCTTTCACGGTGTTTTTGTCAACGACGATGTTCCCGATTGCCACATCACCGTGGAACCAGACCGGTGCGTCGTTCCAGGCCGATGTAACGCTGCGTTGCCAAATTTCGAGGCATAGAGAAGCATCCACTTTGCCTTCGAGAATCTCCAGGCTCTTTTGCACGTCATGGCCATAGACGCTGGGATGGCACCCCCGATAAAAAGAGTGTTTTCCTGCATATGGGCCGTTGCCTGTCGGGATGTTTCTCAGTTCGGCAAGAGTGCTGCCGAGCGAAAATGCGAGGGCGGTTTGGTCCACACCTGCGCTGCTCTCCAGCGTGTCTCCCTTGACCCAGCGCCGAATTGACCAAGGCAGCGGAAATATTTTGCTCGGCTCTCCGACAGCCACCACTTCAGGAACCTCAACAGACAGATTTTTGCCGAGTGTGGCCAGCGCATTTGCTTCCTTCTCCACCGCATCGGCATAGGACGCGTTGCTTGGCAAGCGTACGCTGAGATCCTCGCCGAGCCGAAAAGTTCTGTTGTCCCAGCCTTGTTTCTTGACCGGAGCAATTGGCAAATGACTCAAATGAGGACACTGGTGACGGACGAGATTCGCAACCAATTGTTCGTCGATTTTCATCTCTTGACCCACAGCGTTTCAAAGCATCAATCTTCGCGAATTCCAGCCGGGACCGTAGCGCTTCACCCTTTGCATCAAGATGAACGTCTTCTGCGCCTGCGTAAATCCCGATGCCTTCAGGCGGTTTCATACCTGTCCCGGATCGCGAAATGTGACGGAAAGCGCCAGGCGAAAGCAATCCGGTTTTTGGAGCAGAGCACTGCACCTCACCGGCCAGAAGCTCCATCGCATGAAACCGCAGATGACGGCATGTCACCGTGCATTCGGAGGGCGGTAAGACGTGGAACCGCTCACGTTGGCTTCACGTTCTTGTGCAAGGATGCGCCAGGGAGTTGAGTTGTTTCGGCTCCCGAATTGCGTACCTCTAATGGAAACCGATGGAGGATCATACATGAAGCGCCTTTTGCCGCTATCTGTCGTTGCTGCTTTTGCAGCAGCAGCCCCCTACGCGCAGGCGCAGGCGGAAACCGCGATCCTTGCAGGCGGGTGTTTCTGGTGCGTGGAATCGGATCTGGAAGCCCTTCCCGGCGTGCGTGAAGTCGTCTCGGGATATGCCGGCGGAACGACGCAGAACCCCACCTACAAGAATTACGAGCGTGGCGGCCACCGGGAGGTGGTGAAAGTCGATTTCGACGAAAGCCGGATCAGCTATGGCGACCTGGTCGGAGTTTTTCTGCGAACGATCGATGTGACGGATGCGGGCGGTCAGTTCTGCGATCGCGGCCATGGGTATTCCTCGGCGCTCTATCCGCTCGACGCGGCGCAGACAAAACAGGCCGAAGAGGAAATTGCCCGGGCACGCGAGGCACTCGGTTCAAAGGTTGTTACTCCGGTCGAGCAGCCCGCGGTCTTCTGGCCGGCCGAGGACTATCATCAGAACTACTACAAGAGCGGCGTGCGCACGCTGACACGCTTCGGGTATGTCTCCCGGGCCGACGCCTACAAGGGCTATCGCAAGGCCTGTGGCCGCGACGCGCAGGTGAAAGCCGTCTGGGGCGCGGAAGCTTTTTCAGGGCTGCCGAAGTCAGGAACCTGAGGCTCTCCCGCGGCCGGATCCGCGAGGATCCGGCGGGGTCGGCCACTTTAAATTTGCGGTTGGGGAATTTGTGACCTACATTTTTTAGGGTGGGCTCGCGTCTGGAAGGACGGTGTCATGCTTGGTTTGTTTGGAAGTCCCTCATTAAGGGAGCCGGAATTCATTTCGGAACTCAGAGCTGTCGAAACGGAAGACCGACTGCGCTTGAAGACCGCCGGCCTGCTGGAAGCCGCCGGGCTGGAAATCCGTGACACCAACACACCGACAGAGTTTGCCGCCGCGGCCACTGTCGCGATCATGAGGCTGGTGCTCACGACAGCCGATCGCGATTTCGACGACCTGTCTTACGAAAACCGGTTCGTGACCGGCCTCTTCGGGTTTCTCATTGCACATGATCTGTCGCGGCGAACCAATGCGGATCTGGGTGTCGTGCTGGGCATTGCCGGTCTCGATCTCTTCTCGCGGGAGGAAATCGATCAGATCTATACTCTCGGCAAGTCCTACCGGCGCCTGCGTCAGCATCGCCAGATCCATCTGGCGTTGCGCGAGGTCATCAACGGCTTCCTCGCGCATCCCGGTGCGGATACTCTGGACGACCTTGCCGGCGTATATCAATTGTGTCTGCGCGGAGACGGCTAGAGAACATCCATCAAATTACCCAATATTTGGTGGTTGTGCCCCAGATCATGTTGCGTTGCTCTGAATTCAGAGATCACCCGAACGGATATGCAAGGCAAACGGTGCCTCGGGCGCCCTTCTGAAACAATCAATCCGCTTGAAGCGGCAGCTCTGGAATCAGCGATCAGTAGCGGTAGCCAAGGCCGACATTGAACACGTCGATATTGTTGCTTGCCGTCATCACCGTCGAAAGCTCATTCATATTGAACTGGATCTCGTCAAACCGGAAGTGCTTGTAGTCCGCGCGCGCGAAAAATCCGTCGTTGATACGGGCTTCGACCCCGCCCCCGAGCACCAGTGCGAGGGCTGTCTTGGAATAGGAGGATTCCAGCATGCGCGCCGCTGGCGGCGTAAACAAATCGTCTTCGGCGAGCATGGCGCGTGTCTCGTGGCCCACCTGAAGTCGGCCGTAGCCGAGGCCGGCGGAAACATACGGCATGAACCTCCCGGCATCGAAGCCGAGACGAACAGTCCCCGAACTCAGCCACTTGCCCTGCACGGAAAGATCTTTCGACGCGTCGCTGCGAAAATTGGTGATCATGCCCTCCAGATGAGCGCCCAATATCAACTGGTCGAACTGATGATCATAGCCGATCGAACCGCCGAATGCCCCGGACCGTTCAAAATTGCTCTCTTTGTTGGTGTTATATCTGGACTCTGCGGTTCCCGAAACGTTCAGAAACGCGCCTCCGGCAAAGAGGACGCCGCTGAAGCCGGACCAGCCGGAGCGTTCCAGGCGAAGGTGTTCCACTGTGCCGAAATTGGCGACAGGCACGTCCGCGGCCAAGGCGGTGACAGTAGAGCCAAGAAGAAACAATCCGACAACGGATATGATGCGCATTTGTAAACCCCCGCGAAAGATCAGCCTGGGTCTTTCATATCGCTAAAAGGGTCAATGCTTCGTTAAGGTTAATAATCTTCAAACGCCTGCTTCGAAAGCCTCGACGAGATCAAGGAAGGCTTCGCCGTATTTCTCCAGTTTCGACTGGCCGACACCCGAGACTGACAGCAGCGCATCCTTGGTTACAGGACGCGCGGACGCAATGCCGGCCAGGGTGGCATCCGGGAACACCACGTAGGAGGGGACTTTCTGATCGCGCGCGATCTGGGTCCTGAGACGCCGCAAGCGCTCGAACAGGAGCTTGTCTTCATTGTCGAGTTCGTCGGCGACCGAGCCCGTGCGCGATGTGCGGGTCTTCTTCAGTCCCGCTGCATTGCGGTCCTTGCGCAAGGCAAGCGTTTCTTCCCCGCGCAGCACGGACCGGGCCTTTTCCGTCAACACCAGAGCTCCGAACTGGGTATGATCGACATCGACAAACCCGGCGGCGACGAGCTGCCGCGCGATCGATTGCCAGGTCTTCTGCGGCACGTCCGCTCCGATGCCGAAGACGGACAGGTTGTCATGTGCGAAGCGGGTGGTCTTCTCGTTGCTCTTGCCGAGCAGCACGTCGATGACATGGCCGGTTCCGAAGCGCTGTCCGGTGCGGTAGATGGCCGACATGAATTTCTGGGCGGCTTCCGTCCCGTCCCAGGTTTCGACCGGCGACAGACAGGTATCGCAATTGCCGCAAGGCTTCGGATAGGTCTCGCCGAAATGGGCGAGCAGCGCCTGTCGACGGCAACCTGATGTCTCGCAAATGCCGAGCAAGGCGTTCAGCTTGGCGTTTTCCGCGCGTTTGACGTCGTCCGGCGCGTCGCCTTCGGCGATCATGCGCCGCCGCTGCACCAGATCGGCCATGCCGTAGGCCATGAAGGCCTCTGCCGGAGCGCCATCTCTGCCCGCCCGGCCCGTCTCCTGGTAATAGGCCTCGACCGAGGACGGCAGGTCCAGATGGGCGACATAGCGCACGTCCGGCTTGTCGATCCCCATACCGAAGGCAACGGTGGCCACGAGGCACAGGTCTTCTTCAAGCAGAAAAGCGTCCTGGTTGGCCGACCTCTCCTCGGCTGGTAGCCGCGCGTGATAGGGAAGCGCCCGAATGCCTTTTTCCGTCAGCCACGCGGCGATGTCTTCCACCTTGGCCCGCGAGAGGCAATAGACGATGCCGCTTTCGTTTTCGTGCTTCTTCAGGAAATCCAGAAGCTGTTGACGCTGGTTGGTGCGCTCGACGATTTCGTAGCGGATGTTCGGCCGGTCGAAACTGGTGGAGAAGACCTCGGCGTCTTCAAGCTGCAGCCGCGCCAGAATGTCCTTTTGGGTGTGCGGGTCCGCCGTGGCAGTAAGCGCAACCCTCGGCACACCCGGATAGCGTTCCGACAGGCAGGACAGGGACAGATATTCCGGCCGGAAATCATGACCCCACTGGCTGACGCAATGGGCTTCGTCGATGGCGAAGAGAGAAATTTCAAGCGTGTCGAGAAATCTGCGGAAGCTCTCTATGCTCAGCCGTTCGGGCGTCACGTAAAGCAGGTCGATCTCACCGCGTTGCAGCTCTGCGCGCAGGGCGGCCTGATCTTCCGGCGACAGCGTCGAGTTCATTGCGGCGGCATTGACACCGGCAGCCTTGAGCGCGCCGACCTGATCCTTCATCAGCGCGATCAGCGGCGAAACGACGATGCCGACGCCACGCCGGCAAAGCGCCGGGATCTGGAAGCACAGGGATTTGCCGGCCCCGGTCGGGAACAGCACAACCGCGTCCTTGCCATCGACCAGAGTGTCGATGACGGCCTGCTGCTTGCCGCGAAAGCTGCTGTATCCGAAGACCTTCTGCAGGACGGCGAGCGGCTTGGGCTCCGCGCGGATCTGCGGAGCGGCTGGATGCTGAAGTGAAGAGACTTCATCCGCGGCGACCGCGGGCGAAAAAGACATGGGGCAGCGGGTTCCTTTGAGTTTCCCGAACCATGTCCTATTCGCGCCGGAAGGGCAATCTTCGCCTGTGGATGATCCCGGTGTTGGCCGGGGAAAACGAATTTTCTAAAATTCCGCGTCCGGATCGCTGGCCAGGGTCTCGGCGCAATGGATGCGCATCTGCTCCGTCAGCTCGCCAAGGTCGCCCTGCAACCGTTCGGGCCGGATGGGCTTGCCGAAATGCACGTTGAATTTGGCGTTTTTCTTGTTGAGTAGCTCATTGAAGACCGTCATGTCCCGCAACTCGGTCGACACGCGGGCGAGGAAATAGAAAAGACCGGAATTGCGCCCGCCCATGTGCATGGGGATGATCGGCGCCTTGTTCTTGCGGGCGAGCGCCAGCGCGGAGCTCATCCACGGGCGTTCGGTCAGTTTGCCGCCATGCCAGTAGGCAAGCCGGCCGGAAGGAAACAGCACCACCACCCGTTCCTTGCTGAAGGCGGAGGAGGCGATTTTCAGCGTTTCCTTGGATTTTTCCCGGCTCTTGAAGTCCGCCCGCCATTCGACAGGGATGATCATCTCGGCTAGGCGCGGGTTGATGCGGATGGCATCGCGATTGGCGAATATCGCCAGATCGTCGCGCCGGGCCTTGATCGCGTCATAAAGAACGATGCCGTCGGCGATGCCGGTCGGATGGTTGGAGACCAGCACGACAGGACCTTCGCTCGGCACGCGGTCGAGGCCGAGTGTCGTGACGTCCAGCTTCAAAAGGTTGCTCAGATGGGAAAAAACGTCGAGCGCGTCCATCGGGGCGATCGTATCGGCCATGCTCACCGCGGACTTGTAGCGCAAAAAATTGTGCGCGAAGGGTCTGATGAACGGCCACCAGGGGCTCGCCATCACAAGTTTTCCGCGCTCCGCGATCAGAACATCGACAATATGCGGCTCGGTAAGCTGGCGCTGGGAAGCAGACTGGAGGCATGCCGACGGAGTATCCGTCGTCTGATCTGTCGTCCTCACCATGTACCTCTGCCTACCAAAAAACCACTTTACTCTTTTGCATCGTTAACGAAATCGGCTCACTGGTGCAAATGCTCCTTGGACTATTTTCAGTGGTGGCCCTGCCCGGGAGCGTCCGTCAGCTCCACAGGGAACTGGTGAACAGCGCCACGATTGTCAGGAATGATGCCGTCCAGGCAAGGGAGCGCGGGTTGGCCCGTCCGGCCCAGTAACAGGCGACGTAGATGACCCTGAGGGCGATGAACAGGACGGCGAGACGGTCTATCCAGCCCGGGTCTCCCCCCTGACTCATGGCAACGAATACAGCGACGGCGAAAAACGGGAAAGCTTCAAATCCATTGGCCTGGGCGCCTTGCGCCCGCGCCCGGAAACCCTGCCGCCAATAGTCCTGATCTCTCGGGTTGGCATTATCGAAGTCCTTGCTCAGTTTGGCTGGAAATACGGACAGGACGGGCAGGATCGCGGCAATCAGCACACACCACAAGGCGATCGGCATAGTTCTTTCCTCAGTCTGAAAGGCCGTAAAATCGGCCGGTGAAGGATATATCCTGACAGAGATTCAGGTTGAAGTCCCCCTGTGCAAGGCCAGGAAATGGCCGCACGGGTTTCCGTTGGGTGCGCTTGGCGCATATCCGCATTATATGAGGCCTTGACCTGAGGCTGATCCTGATGAAGGTCGAAAAAGCCGGTTCCATTGGACAAATTCCCGGGATTTTGGATTTTCGACAAATTCTGGGCTAAGGATGCGTTCATTGTGGACCGGAAGGTGAGGGACTGATTCGTCATGATGCGCGCGGGAAAACTTGTTTTGGTCTTGGGACTGGTTGTTCTGGCAGCCGGATGCCAGCGGTTTTCCGGAGGCCGGAATTACGCAGCGCCGTTGCCCGCGACCCCGACCACGCCGGTCGGCGCCGGAACTCTGGCCCCGCTTGATCCCAATGCGCCGCCGGTCGGAACCGCCGGACTGGACCCGTCTGCAGCCCCGACGGATCTCGCCAGCAACCCTGTTGCCGCGCCGTCCGGCGCCCAGGAAGTCGGCAGGACGGATCTTCTCGGCGGCTGGGAATTGGCCTCCGCCGGTGAGAATTGCAAGGCCTTCATGACCCTGACGACATGGTCCGGCGGCTACCGTGCGAATACCAGAGGTTGCGCATCCCCCGCCCTGACAGGCATCGCTGCCTGGGACCTTAACGGCAATCAGGTGGTCCTGAAGGACGGTGCCGGCGTGATCGCCGCACAGCTCTATTCCAGCGCTCCCGGGCGGTTCGACGGTCAGACCTCCACCGGATTGCCGATCTCCCTCTACCGTTAACAAGCATCGGTATTTTTTACTGGACAATGCTCGTTATAGGTGTACATTTTGCGCAGCTAACGGAAAGGCTGTGCGAATGTCAAAATATGAACCGTTACGGGAACATCTGGCGCGTCTTGAGGATGTCGTCTGGGCTGCGAAGCTGAATGAGGTCGAACAGATTATCGGGACCTCGCTTCCCAAAAGCGCCCGGGAACATCGCACATGGTGGGCCAATTCCGGTGGCAGCCTGGTTCATCAGAATGCCTGGCTCGACGCTGGCTGGCGGGTGGAGCGCACGGACCTGATGCGCGACGTGATCGTTTTCAGGCGCCTCAGGATCGGCGGCACAGTGATCGCCGGTCAATCGGTCCGAACGGAACAAACCGTTAAAAATCCCCAACGCCTTGCGGAAAAGCGACTGGCGAAGGAATTGGCGGGATTGCGGCAGCCGACCACAGTGACGCTTCGTTCCGAATGGGTCACGCTTGGCGATGTTCACAGAACACCCTGCTCGAGCGGGTCCATTCCGTCTGACGCCGGTGTGCTGCGGTTTGCTGCGATGGATGGGGATGATGTCGTTACGGTCGTTGTCGCGGCCCGCTCCGTCCTGCAGGTCTACCGGAGCCTGCGTTTGCGCACCATGGGTCAGGAAAAGAGCGACGACAGCGGCCTGGGGTCCGCGCTGCTGGAAAAAACCGGCTTCGACCCCAAGGCCCCGATCGAATGCGATCTCGTCAAGCCCGGGAACGCCTGGCTCCTGACCGATGGCCGCGGCCGCAAAGCCAATCTTGACGACACGGACGAACGCCAGCTCGTCGCCCAGCTGCTCTACATCCAGGAACTGCAGAACGGTCGCAAATCGGTGCTGATGTAGCGCTGAAATTCCCGAAGGTTCTTGCGTCTTATTTGTTTCCGCAAGAAACGGAGGAAAGGACCTTACCTGAGACACAAGAGCCGTTGCAGCGGGCGCCGTTCAAGAGAAGAGCGGTTGTTTCCACTCAGGCGGGATACGCCGCGGTGATGATGATCTCTACCTTGAGATCTGAACGCGCCAGCTTCGCCTCCCCACAGGCTCTGGCCGGGGCGTGTCCTTCCGGAACCCAGGCGTCCCAGACCGAATTCATCTCGTCGAAATCCGATATATCGGCAAGCCAGACGATGGCCTGCAGGATTTGGGTGCGGGACGATCCGGCTTTTTTCAGCAGCGCGTCGACCCGCGACAGGCAATCGCGGGTCTGCTCCGCGACGTTCTGGCCCTCTCCGACCTGACCGCAGAGATAGGCGACACCGTTGTGCTTGACGATCTTGCTCATACGCGTGCCGGTTTCGAGGCGCTCGATCATTGGTCAGTTTCCTTTTCATCTTCAATTTGTCTGGCCAGTCCCGCCAGTTCACCAAGTGTGACAGGTTTTATGGGCGGGCGGATCCGAAAATAGCCGGTGTCCTGGGGTGACTGTCCGTTGGCCGCCGCGAGCAGCTCGGTCACCGTCAACCCGCAGTAACGCCCCTGGCAGGGACCCATGCCCGGCCGTCCGAACGCCTTTGTCTGGTTCGGGCCGCGGCAGCCTATATTTGCGTATTTCCTGATGTCGCCGGCGGTGACTTCCTCGCAGCGGCAGATAATGGTTTCGTCCGCCGGTGACAGGGCTTCGCCAAAGGGCGGATAGGCCCGGTCGATGAACGGGCGCGCGGCCAGTTCTCTCCGCAAGCCGCGGCGCAAGGGCAGGGCAGCCGCGTCGCGTTCCGCCAGCGTTATCGCTCCTAGCTCACATGCTATCGCCAGGGCCGAAATCCTGCCTGCGATTGCAGCCGCATCAGCACCGCCGATACCAGCGCCGTCGCCGGCAATAAAAACTTGCGGGTGAGTTGTGTGGCCCCATTTGTCTTTTTCCGGAACGAAAGCGCGCTGCAGTTCGTTCCAATGGTGCGGAACGCCTATAGACCGGGTTGTCTGCGTATTGGCAACGACACCGTGATGCAGGAGCACCGTGGAGCAGACCAGCCGCCGCTGCCGCCCGCCGGAGGTGAAGCGGATAGCCTCGACATGGTCCGTCCCTTCCAGCGCGATTGCGGAGGCGCCGGTGAAACGCTTCACGCCGGATGAACGAAGCTCCGACAACAGGCCAAGACCTTTGGCAAGCTGGCGCCAGCCCTGCACGGCTCCCGTCCCGTGGCGAAGGACGGCGGCAAGGATATTCGCCGCCGACTGGGTCTCCACAAGGGCAAGCGGCGGTGTGCCGGCCCGGCACATCTGCGTCGCAACGAGATAAAGCAGCGGCCCGCAGCCGGCAAGGACCGCGTTTTCGACGAGCATGCCGGACTGCTTGAGCAGGATCTGCGCGGCGCCCGCGGTCATTGCGCCGGGCAGGGTCCAGCCGGGCACGGGCATTGGCCGTTCCAGCGCGCCGGTGGCAATCAGCAGACACTTCCCGGTGATGAAGGAGGCCACGCCTTCGACCGTGTAGGCGACACGGGTGTTCCGCTCGATCTGCCAGACCGTCGCTCCCGATATATGATTGATGTCCGCATTCCTGAGAGCGCGGACCATATTCAGGCCCTTGCCGAAGTCCGGTCCGAGAATATCGCAGCGCGCCTTCGCGGCACGCTCCACGTCCCGGTAGATCTGCCCCCCTGCCTGTTTCTGCTCATCCAGCAATACCACGGAAAGACCCGCATCCGCCGCGGCGCGGGCGGCCGACATGCCGGCGGGACCGGCTCCGATCACAACGAGATCCGCTTCAGTCATGCTCTGCCTCCCGCGCAGCGGGCCTTGAGATGCTCAGCCCCTCGCGCACCTCCGTCATGCAGGCCTGGCGGATGACACCGTCGATCTCGACCAGGCAGTCGAAGCAGGCGCCCATCATGCAGTAGGGATTGCGGGGCGCACCGGAAACCGGGGTGTAGCGAAAGGGGCCTGTGCCCGCGGCAAGCAGTTCCGCGGCAAGGTTGCCGCCCTCACAAAGCTGGTAATCGGTACCGGCAAAGGTCACGCGAACCTGCCGACCGCCGCCGGGAAGCTTACGCAATTGCGAAACGGTCTTCATTGAACACCTCCAGATCGGGAGCATCCGGAGTTTCCTCCAGCCACTCCGGAATGAAACGCGCATGTGCTGCGGCCAGCGTGATGCCGCTGTGGCAGGTCACAAGATAGGCACCGGGCATTTCCGTGCTCTTCTGGTAGATTGGCAGCCCGTCCGGGGAGAGGATCCGCAATGCGCCCCAACTGCGCACAAGCTGCGCCTTGCCCAGCACGGGATAGGTTTCAACGGCGGTTGCGGCGAGGCCGGCAAGACCTTCCAAAGTGACCGTGTCGTCAAATCCGACTTCTTCGTTCGTCGCGCCGATCTGGACCCCGCCTTCCTCGACTTGACGCGCAATCAATGATGGCCGGTTCATGATCCTTGGCAGTTTCTCGGTGATCAGAACCTGCCCGCGCTGCGGACGTATCGGGGCCTTGAAGCCCATCTTCGGCCCGAGTTCGGTCGCACCGAGACCGGCCGAAAGAACGGTTTTAGCGGCCTCGACCGTCGTTCCGTCACTGCATTCGAGCCAGAAGCTTCCATTCAAGCGGACCGACTTCACGGTCTTGCCGTTCAGGATGCGGCCACCGAGACGGCGCACATCGTCCGCCAGCGCCTTGAGCAGCTTCAGCGGATTGGCATGGCCGTCCTGATGATGAAGGATTGCTCCTGTGACCTTCGGCCCGATCTCCGGTTCTTCCTTGCGCAGCTCGTTGTGCCCGAGGATCTCATATGGATAGTCGCCGTTCAGTTTGGCTTTCAGCGTTTCGTATTTCCGGACGGTGTTGGCGAGTGTCTCCTCGGAAAAATGGAAGTCGTACCCCCCGTTTTGTTCGAGGCCGACTTCGTAACCGGTGTTGCCGCGAAGTTCGTCCGAGAAGGCCCGCCACGCCTTTACCGACTGCTGGGACCATTGCGCATAGCGCGGCTGGTTCATGCCCTTTGACTGGACCCATACCAGTCCGAAATTTCCCCGGGAAGCTCTGAAGCTTCCGTCATCGCCATCGATGACTGTCACCGATCTGCCCCGATTGAGCAGACCCCAGGCGACAGAGAGCCCAACAACCCCCCCACCGATAATGGCGTAGTCCGATTCCATGATGTGTCTCACGCATGCGCTTGAAATTCCGGCCGGCAAACCTGTTGCCGGCCGGTCGGTGGCCTTTGGAAGCATGATTTTTCGCGTTCAAATTGAACGCAAAGCTCTCTAGTTGCGAGCCTTGTCCAGGATCTCCTGACCCCATTCGGAATCGATGTCGGTGAGCACAAGCGGCCAGACATCCTCGCGGACCTTGGCGGCCATGGCGGCAAGCTGTGCGTCGGTCAGTTTGACGACATTCGTGCCCAGCTCGTCGGCAAGACGTTTTTCCCACTTGCCCTGGTCTTCCTCCGCTACGATCCAGCGCTTGGCCTCAAAGTCAGCAGCCGCTTTTTTCAGGGCTTCCTGGTCTTCCGCGTCGAGGGAAGACAGCGACTCGTTGGAAATGATCATGAACCAGACTTCAAAATGCGTGTTGGCCGGAATGTAGGACTTGGTCACATCCCGGAAGGACGCGTAATAACCCTCGGCTCCCGAGCCGATGACGCCGTCGACCACGCCCGTCTGGATGGCGGTGAATGCCTCGGAAAACGGGATCGGCGCGGGAATATATCCGAGCGCCTCACCGGTGAGCTGGAAGCTCTTGATGCCGGGAACACGTACCTTGATACCATTCGATTTCGACGGATCGCCCGGATCGACCGGGTCGCGATTGAGCGAAATCCCGCCGAAGTAAACGGGATAAGCGGCCAACATCGTTATGTCCTGCTTGGCATACAGCTTGGCCATGGTCGAATGCAGGATGCCATCCGGACCGTAGATCTTGCGTGCCTCGTCCCAGTTGGCGGCAAGGTACGGAAAGGACGCAATCTGCATTTGCCGGTCCGTGCCCGTGGCAGCGGGCTGGGTGGCCATGTCGATGCCGCCGACGGAGACGGCTTCCTGGACGACGGTATAGTCGCCAAGCGCTGAGGCGGCGAAAATCTGAATGTCGATATCGCCGCCCGTTGCGTCCTTGACGGACTTGGCGAAATCCTTCAGCTCGACATCGATCGTCGCTCCCTGAGGACGGACATGGCTCATCTTGAGTTCCTCTGCCTGGGCGGTGCAGGCAAGGCCGACAACGGCGGCGACGGCAGTCGCTCCCAAAAGTATGTTCATGGTATTTCCCTTTCTGGTTTTATGGTTCTGCGTTCCGGTCTTTCCTGACGAAGCGGTTCAGTAGCCGAACAGCCGTGGCAGGTAGAGCGAGAGGTCCGGCCAGAAGGAGGTCAGGAAGACCACCGGGACATAGCCGAACAGGATCAGGAGCATGGCGGGAGGTATGACCTTTGTGACTTTGACATTGCCGATCCGGGCGCCAAGATAGAGGATGGATGCATAGGGCGGGGTCACGCCGCCCATGGCGGTATTCACACCCATGATCGCGGCAAACTGCACCGGGCTCACGTCAAGCGCCTGCATCAGTGGCAGCAGAAGCGGTGCGACAAGCAGTATGGCTGTTGCGTCATTGACCACCATCCCCACCAGGAACAGCAGGATGTTGATCAGGATCAGCAATATGACCTTGTCTTCGGTGATGCCGAAAATCACGCTGACCAGCTGTTGCGGAATGCCTTCGTAGATGAACATACGGCCGAGGATCATCGAAAACAGGATCATCAGCATGATGGCGCCGACAGCCGTGGCCGCGTTCTTGCCGGCAGCCAGGAAATTGTCGAGACGCAGGCCGCGATAGATCAGGAACCCGACGGGAATCGCATAGATCACCGCGACTGCGGCGGACTCCGTCGGCGTCATGATACCGCCGTAGATGCCACCAAGGATGATGACCGGCATAAGCAGCGCCGGAAAGGCGTGGAAGCCTCGTCTGGCCACTTCTCCGGTAAATTCGGCGGCAGTCGGCTTTTCGTCCAGCACAAGATTGAACTTGCGGGCCATCCACAGGTTCACCACCGAAAAATTGAACATGATGAGCAGGCCCGGACCAAGCGTTGCCAGGAAACAGGCGGCAATCGAGGTGTCCGTGACCCAGCCATAGAGGATCATGGTTGCCGAAGGTGGAATGAGGAGACCCAGAATGGACGAGTTTGAAATCAGCGCTGCGGCATAGGCACGGGGGTAACCGCGTTTTTCCATCTCCGGAATGAGCAGTGGGCCGATCGCCGAGACACCGGTGAGACCCGAGCCGGAGATTGCGCCGATGACCGCGCAGGTGACCGCCGCCACCACGCCGAGCCCGCCGCGCACATGACCGACGAAGGCATTGACAAACCTGAGCAGGGCGGCGGCGATGCCGCTTTCCGACATGATGGTGCCGGCCAGCACAAACAAAGGAATTGCAAGCAGGACCGGATTGCCGAGCTGCTGGAACCCCCAGAGGACCATGCCCTTCATGGTGACGTCCCCGACGAAATACATCGTCATCAGGGCGGCGCCGAAGCACCAGGGAAGCGGCACTCCGAAGGTGAGTGTGACGACCAGAAGCGCAATGGCCAGAAGCGCGATATCGATCATCGTGCGCCTCCGTTCACAAGGGTCCTGATATGAGCCAGCAGGTAAAGACTTGTGTAGACCATCATCAGGAAAAGGCCGCAGACCAGGGCGACGTCGGCATAAAAGGTGGGAATATAAAGGGTCGGGCTTTCCCGCCACACGCGCCAGGCGTATCTGGTGTAGTCCCAGGCCCAGTACAGCAGCCACAGACCGACCACGAGACTGATGATCTCGCCGACGACCGCAAGGATCGTGTGCTGGCGTTCGGTCTTGAGGAAGATCTCCAGCACATTCGCGCGAATGTGCGTGTTTTCGCGTGATGCGTTGACCGCGCCGAGAATGTAGAGCCAGAGGGTCGGAAACAGGATCGTCTCTTCCAGGCCCATGACCGGAACCTGAAGGACATAGCGCGTAATAACCTGAACAAACTGGCCAAGCGCCACACAGCAAATTAATGCCGTGAGCAGCCACTGTGCGAATTTTTCCAATTTTGCTCCCCAATGGTCGTTGGCCTCCTGACAGGCCAATGCGTATTTTTCACGAGTTTAGGGTGCGCCAATACATAAAAACAAATCGGAAATATTGCTATTTTGATAGAAGAGCTTTATGGAAGTTACATGAATCTGTCCTTCCGCCAGCTCCAGACGTTTGTTGAAGTGATGCGTACCGGTTCAGTTTCCGAGGCGGGCCGGGCGCTTGGCCGGACCCAGCCGGCGATCAGTGCCATGATCGCGGGACTGGAAAGGGAGATAGGTTTTCCGCTCTTCGAACGCGAAAGACGGCGGCTGGTCCCCAGGCCGGAAGCCTATTACTTCATGGAAGAAGCGGAGTTCATGATCAAGCGCATGAACCAGTCCGCGCGGATTCTACAGGAGATCGGCAATCTCGATGCAGGCAAACTGAAAATTGCCTGTAATCCCGCAGCCTCCAACTATTTCCTGCCGAAGCTCGTTGGCGAGTTCACACAGGACAAGGCCGACATCGAGGTTTCCCTCATGATGCGGTCTTCGCCGGTCGTTGCGGAGTGGATCGCCTCTCAGCAGTATGATGTCGGCTTCGCGGAGACGCCGGAACCGCGCAGTACAATCCGCACGGAAGATTTCAGCTTTCCCTGCGTTTGCGCACTGCCGGAAGGAGATCCGTTGGTGCGGAAATCGGTGATCACGCCGAACGATCTCGACGACAAACCGATGGCTGTGCTTTTCAAGGAGCACCTGATCAGCGTCCAGATACGCAAGGCGTTCGAGGACGCCGGTGCTCGCCTGAGGCAGAGATTCGAACTCAGGACGTTTCTCCCCGCTCTACAGCTTGTCGCCCAGGGCAGCTGTTACACGATCTGCGAAAGTCTGAGTGCCGTCAGCCACGTCAGAATTTTCGGTGACAGGAGCGCCGTGACGTTCAGACCGTTCAGTCCGGGCCTTTTCCTCAATATGTCGGTGATGACGCCGGCGAACCGTCCGGCATCGAGGCTCGCCCAGGCATTTGCGGTCCGCTTGCAAAAGGAGATCTCGAACCTTGTGAGCGGTGTGGATGAGGAGCTGTTCTCGATCCGGAAGTAAACCATGAAGCAGTGTTTATCGTCCGCTCCCCGGAACGCCCTGCCTTTCAATCGGTTAAATCCACTGCGCCGACCTTGGAGAAGTGCGTAAGACCATATCATGGCTTGCATCTGCGGCGATTTGACCTTATTCCGCCGTGCAACTGGATTAACTCGCGACCCCATGAGTTCTCATGGAGGGAGTATCGCCGTTGAAGATGGAACTGCCGGTCAACCGCGCGATGAGCGCCCGCTACGACGCGCTGATCGCATCCGGCGAGATTTCGGAAGACCCCGTCCAGCGGCAGGCGGTGCGCCAGCTGGATCTCCTCAATACCCGTCTTGCCGAAACCAGGCTCGCGTCGAAGAAAAGCTCGCTCGGCTGGCTGTTCGCGAACAAGAAGAACCAGCTCTGGTCTGCGGTGCAGGGACTTTATATGTGGGGCGGCGTCGGGCGCGGCAAAACCATGCTGATGGATCTCTTTTACGAGGTCACGGTGATCCGCCGCAAACGCCGGGTGCACTTTCACGAATTCATGGGCGACGTGCATGAGCGCATTCACGCCCACCGCCAGGCGCACAAGCGCGGCGAGGTGAAGGGCGACGATCCGATCCCGCCGGTTGCCGAACAGATCGCCGAGGAAACCCGGCTGCTGCTCTTTGACGAGTTTTCCGTCACCGATATCGCCGACGCCATGATCCTCGGCCGCTTGTTCACCCAGTTGTTCGAAAAGGGTGTGATCGTGGTGGCGACATCGAATGTCGAGCCGTCCAGTCTTTACAAGGACGGCCTCAACCGCCAGCTGTTTGTCCCCTTTATCAATATGCTGACCTCCAGGGTTGAAATCCTCCATCTGGATTCACCGACGGACTACCGTCTGGAGAAGCTTGCCGGGGCCCCGGTCTATATAACGCCTCTCGGAGAGACGGCCGATGCGCGGATGGATGAGATCTGGACGAAGCTGACCCACGGGATGAAGCCGCATACCGCGGAACTGGAGAACAAGGGACGCAGGATTGCCGTTCCCTGCACGGCCGCCGGCGCGGCGCGGTTCACCTTCGATGACCTGTGCATGCAGCCGCTGGGAGCGAGCGACTACCTGCGCATCGTCCATGCCTTCAGCACCGTGTTCCTGGACAATGTGCCGGTCCTGTCGAAAGCCCGGCGCAACGAGGCCAAGCGCTTCATCATCCTGATAGACACGTTCTACGACAATGGCATCAAGCTGATCGTCTCGGCGGATGCAGAACCCCAGAATCTCTACACCTCGGAAGGGGGGACCGAAGCGTTCGAATTCGACAGGACAGCGTCCCGGTTGATCGAAATGCGGTCCGAGGCCTACCTTGCGGGAGAAAGGCCGGAAACCCACGCATAGGTATATATTCCCTATAGGGCATGTATATGGACGGGAAGATATGAGAATTTTTGCCGGGCAGCGCGCAATAATCTTTTGGCGAGGTTGCGTGGGCGCGGCAAAGGGAGTAGTGCCATCGTCAGTCATCGGCGGATGGCATGGAGTTCCATCTTACGTAAAGGGAAACTTTCAAAATGGCGCGTAACAAAATTGCCTTGATCGGCTCCGGTCAGATCGGCGGAACGCTTGCACATCTGGCAGGTTTGAAGGAACTGGGAGACATCGTTCTCTTCGATATCGCGGAAGGCGTTCCGCAGGGCAAGGCGCTCGATCTGGCTGAATCCTCGCCGGTCGACGGCTTCGACTCCAAACTGGCAGGTGCCAACAGCTACGAGGCCATCGAAGGCTCCGACGTGATCATCGTCACCGCCGGCGTGCCCCGCAAGCCCGGCATGAGCCGTGACGATCTTCTGGAAATCAACCTGAAGGTCATGGAACAGGTTGGCGCCGGCATTTCCAAATACGCGCCAAATGCTTTTGTCATCTGCATCACCAATCCGCTCGACGCGATGGTCTGGGCGCTGCAGAAGTTCTCCGGTCTGCCGAAGAACAAGGTCGTCGGCATGGCCGGCGTTCTCGACAGCTCGCGTTTCCGTTACTTCCTGGCGGAGGAATTCAACGTCTCCGTGGAAGACGTCACCGCTTTCGTCCTGGGCGGTCATGGCGACACCATGGTGCCGCTGACCCGTTACTCCACCGTTGCCGGCATTCCGCTTCCGGATCTGGTCAAGATGGGCTGGTGCACCGCCGATCGTCTGGAAGAGATCGTTCAGCGCACCCGCGACGGCGGTGCGGAAATCGTCGGCCTCTTGAAGACCGGCTCAGCCTTCTATGCTCCGGCGGCTTCCGCGATCGCGATGGCGGAAAGCTACCTCAAGGACAAGAAGCGCGTTATGCCTTGCGCGGCTGCCCTCGACGGCCAGTATGGCCTGAAGGACACCTACGTCGGCGTTCCCGTCGTGATTGGTGCCGATGGTGTCGAGCGCATCATCGAGATCGATCTTCACGGTGAAGAGAAAGGCAATTTCGACAAGTCCGTTGCATCGGTCAACGGTCTGGTTGAAGCCTGCAAGAAAATTCAGCCGGCGCTCGCCTGAGGCGGCGTTTGACCTGAAACCGTAGCATCCGCTTTCGGCACGCGCTGGAAGCGGGGCGCTAGAAACGGGAGAAATACATGAATATTCATGAGTATCAGGCCAAAGCGGTGCTGAAGGAATTCGGCGCTCCGGTGGCCGAAGGCGTCGCCATCTTCTCGGCCGACGAAGCCGAGGCTGCTGCCAAGAAGCTTCCCGGACCGCTATGGGTCGTGAAATCACAGATCCACGCCGGCGGCCGCGGCAAGGGCAAGTTCAAGGAACTTCCCGCCGACGCCAAGGGCGGTGTCCGCCTGGCTTTCTCTCTGGACGAAGTCAAGGCGCATGCCCGGGAAATGCTCGGCCACACCCTGGTTACCAAGCAGACCGGTGACGCGGGCAAGGTCGTCAACCGTCTTTACATCGAAGACGGTGCCGACATCGAGCGTGAGCTTTACCTCTCCATCCTGGTCGACCGCACCGTCGGGCGCCCGGCCTTCGTCGTCTCCACCGAAGGCGGTATGGACATCGAGGCCGTTGCCGAAGAGACCCCGGAAAAGATCATCACACTGCCGATCGATCCGGACACCGGTGTGACCGCCGCGGACGCAGGCAAGCTCTGCGATGCGCTTGAGCTTTCCGGTGCCGCCCGCGAGGACGGCATGACCCTGTTCCCGATCCTGCACAAGGCCTTTGTCGAAAAGGACATGAGCCTTCTGGAAGTCAACCCGCTGATCGTCATGAAGGACGGGCGCCTGCGCGTCCTCGACGCCAAGGTGTCCTTCGACGGCAACGCGCTCTTCCGCCATGACGACATCTTCGCCCTGCGCGACGAGACCGAGGAGGACGCCAAGGAGACCGAGGCGTCCAAACACGATCTCGCTTACGTTGCTCTCGACGGCGACATTGGCTGCATGGTCAACGGCGCGGGCCTTGCCATGGCGACCATGGATATCATCAAGCTCTATGGAGCCGAGCCGGCCAACTTCCTCGATGTGGGCGGCGGTGCTTCGAAAGAGAAGGTGACGGCCGCCTTCAAGATCATCACCTCCGATCCGAAGGTGAAGGGCATCCTGGTCAACATCTTCGGCGGCATCATGCGTTGCGACGTGATCGCGGAAGGCGTGGTTGCGGCCGTCAAGGAAGTCGGCCTGCAGGTTCCCCTCGTCGTCCGCCTGGAAGGCACCAACGTGGAACTCGGCAAGAAGATCATCAACGAGAGCGGTCTCAACGTGATCGCCGCCGATGACCTCGACGACGCCGCCCAGAAAATCGTGAAAGCCGTGAAGGGGGGGGCGTAAATGTCTATATTGGTCAATAAGGACACGAAAATCATCGTTCAGGGCCTGACCGGCAAGACCGGCACGTTCCATACGGAACAGGCCCTTGAATATTACGGCACCAAGATGGTGGCCGGCGTGCATCCCAAGAAGGGCGGGGAAACCTGGTCCTCCGGCGTCGAGGGTGCCGCCGAGCTGCCGATCTTCGCCTCCGTCGGTGAAGCCAAGGAAGCCACCGGTGCCGACGCCTCCGTGATCTACGTTCCGCCGGCAGGCGCGGGCGCTGCGATCATCGAGGCGATCGATGCGGAAGTTCCGTTCATCGTCTGCATCACCGAGGGTATCCCGGTGGCTGACATGATCAAGGTCAAGGCGAAGCTGGATAAATCCAGGTCCCGCCTGCTCGGCCCGAACTGCCCGGGTATCCTGACGCCTGAAGAGTGCAAGATCGGCATCATGCCGGGCTCCATCTTCAAGAAGGGGTCCGTCGGCGTTGTTTCGCGTTCCGGCACGCTGACCTACGAGGCCGTCTTCCAGACATCCAATGCAGGTCTCGGCCAGACAACGGCCGTGGGCATCGGCGGCGATCCGGTCAAGGGCACCGAGTTCATCGACGTCCTGGAAATGTTCCTGGCCGACGACGAGACCAAGTCGATGATCATGATCGGCGAGATCGGTGGCTCCGCGGAAGAAGAAGCAGCCCAGTTCCTGATGGACGAAGCGAAGAAGGGCCGTTCGAAGCCTATGGCCGGTTTCATCGCCGGACGGACCGCACCTCCGGGCCGCACCATGGGCCATGCGGGCGCGGTGATTTCCGGCGGCAAGGGCGGCGCGGAAGACAAGATCGCGGCGATGGAAGAGGCCGGCATCAGGGTATCTCCTTCTCCTGCGAAGCTCGGCGAGACGCTTCTCGAGGTTTTGAAGGGTTGATATCCGGGAATTCTTTGCAGCAGGGGACGTAAACTGTTTACGTTTCCTGCTGCATGATGGAAGGATGGGTTGTGGCGCGAATACCGTGCCGCAACTGATTTTCGAGGGGGCCGGTGTTTTTACATTGGTCTTTGTAGGGAACCGGCCGCGGGCCAATTACGGCTCGCCATAACAAAAAGGGCGGAGCAGCCCTCCGCTAGATGGACATGGCACGGCAGGAAGCGAACAACGTATTCGCACTGACGTCGTTGCTTTACGGCGCCAACGCATCCTATATCGAAGACCTCTACGCACAGTACAAGACGGATCCGAACTCGGTGGAAGCCGAGTGGCGGGATTTCTTTGCGTCCTTCCAGGACGAAAAGGAAGCCGTGCTGAAGGAAGCGCGTGGGGCAACCTGGAAACGCAAGGACTGGCCGATCGAGGCCAACGGCGACCTTGTCAATGCCTTTGACGGCAATTGGGCGCCGATTGAAGACAAGCTTGGCGAAAAGCTGAAGAAGAAGGCCGAAGCCGACGGCAAACCGGTTTCGGAGATGGAAGTTCATCAGGCGACCCGCGATTCCGTTCGCGCCCTGATGATGATCCGTGCCTACCGCATGCGCGGCCATCTTCATGCCGATCTCGATCCGCTCGGCCTCGCTGGCAAGGGCGATCACGAGGAGCTGCACCCGTCCTCCTACGGATTCACGGAAACCGACTGGGACCGGAAGATCTTCATCGATCATGTTCTCGGCCTGGAATACGCCACCATCCGCGAGATGCTGGACATCCTGAAGCGGACCTATTGTTCGACGCTCGGCGTCGAATTCATGCATATTTCCGATCCGGCGGCCAAATCCTGGATCCAGGAGCGCATCGAGGGACCGGACAAGCAGGTCGACTTCACGGCCGAAGGCAAGAAGGCGATCCTGAACAAGCTGGTCGAGGCTGAAGGCTTCGAAAAGTTCCTCGACGTCAAATACACCGGCACCAAACGGTTCGGCCTGGACGGCGGCGAGGCGCTGATCCCGGCGCTGGAGCAGATCATCAAGCGCGGCGGCCAGCTGGGCCTGAAGGATATCGTTCTGGGCATGGCGCACCGCGGCCGGCTGAACGTTCTGTCCCAGGTGATGGGTAAACCGCACCGGGCGATCTTCCACGAGTTCAAGGGCGGTTCCGCCGCACCGGACGAGGTGGAAGGCTCCGGCGATGTGAAATACCATCTCGGCGCGTCCTCCGACCGCACGTTCGACGGCAACAACGTCCACTTGTCGCTGACGGCGAACCCGTCGCATCTGGAAATCGTCAACCCGGTGGTTCTCGGCAAGTCCCGCGCCAAGCAGGATCAGCTTTCCGCGGACGAAGACGGCAAATTCATCGACACGACGGAAGTCGACCGCGGCACGGTCCTGCCTCTGCTTCTGCATGGCGACGCGGCCTTTGCCGGCCAGGGCGTCGTTGCCGAGTGCTTCGGCCTGTCGGCCCTGCGCGGCCACCGCACCGGCGGTTCGGTCCACGTCATCATCAACAATCAGATCGGCTTCACCACCAATCCGCGTTTCTCCCGCTCCTCACCCTATCCGTCCGATATGGCGAAGGTGATCGAGGCGCCGATCTTCCACGTCAACGCCGACGATCCGGAAGCCGTGGTGTTCGCGGCCAAGATCGCGATCGAATTCCGGCAGACTTTCCACCGTCCGGTGGTCATCGACATCATCTGCTACCGGCGTTTCGGTCACAATGAAGGCGACGAGCCGGCGTTCACGCAGCCGATCATGTACCGTAAGATCCGCAAACATGCGACGACGCTGCAGCTCTATTCCGAGCGTCTGATCCAGGAAGGCGTCCTCTCCCAGGAAGAAGTCGACCAGATGAAGGCCGACTGGCGCAAGCATCTGGATGGCGAGTTCGACGCCGGCCAGGCGTTCAAGCCGAACAAGGCCGACTGGCTGGACGGCAAGTGGGCCGGCATGAAGCGCGCGGATAACGAAGACGATCCGCGCCGCGGCCAGACCGGACTGCCGATCGAGGAAGTCAAGGAAATCGGCCGCGCACTGACCAGTGTGCCGGAAGGTCTCAACATCCACCGCACCATCGCCCGCTTCATGAAGCACCGTGAACGCATGATTGAATCCGGCGAGGGGATCGACTGGGCGACCGCCGAGGCGCTTGCCTTCGCCTCCCTGCTGAAGGAAGGCCATCCGATTCGCCTGTCCGGCCAGGACTGCGAGCGCGGCACTTTCTCACAGCGCCACTCGGTGCTGTACGATCAGGAAGACGAAAGCCGCTATATCCCGCTGAACCATATCTCGCCCGATCAGCAGCGCTACGAGGTCATCAACTCGATGCTGTCGGAAGAAGCCGTGCTCGGTTTCGAATATGGCTATTCGCTGGCCGAGCCGCGTGCCCTGACCCTTTGGGAAGCCCAGTTCGGCGATTTCGCCAATGGGGCGCAGGTGCTGTTCGACCAGTTCATCTCCTCCGGCGAGCGCAAGTGGCTGCGCATGTCCGGCCTCGTCTGTCTGTTGCCGCATGGCTATGAGGGGCAGGGCCCGGAACACTCTTCCGCACGGCTGGAGCGCTTCCTGCAGATGTGCGCGGAAGACAACATGCAGGTCGCCAATTGCTCGACACCGGCCAACTATTTCCACATCCTGCGTCGTCAGCTGCGCCGCGAAATCCGCAAGCCGCTGATCCTGATGACGCCGAAGTCTCTCCTGCGCCACAAGCGGGCTGTGTCCACGATCGCCGAGCTCGGTCCGGACTCCAGTTTCCACAGGCTGCTTTGGGACGATGCGGAATACAATCCCGCGTCGGAAACCAAACTGGTTGCGGACGACAAGATCAAGCGTGTCGTCATGTGCACGGGCAAGGTCTATTACGATCTTTATGAAGAGCGGGAAAAGCGCGGCCTGAACGATGTCTACCTGCTGCGTGTGGAACAACCTTATCCGTTCCCCAAAAAGGCCTTGATGCTCGAACTGGCCCGCTTCCCGCAGGCCGAGATGGTCTGGTGCCAGGAAGAGCCGCGCAACATGGGCTGCTGGTTCTTCGTCGAGCCCTATATCGAATGGGTGCTCGGACAGATCGACGCCAAGCACAAGCGTCCGCTTTATGCGGGCCGTGCCGCCATGGCATCGACGGCAACAGGCCTGATGTCAGCGCATCTCGCTCAACTGCAGGCGCTCCTCGAAGAGGCTCTTGGAAACTAATCGTTGAGAGGGCCTTCGGGTCCTCTTTCAAAAACTGGCCAGGTAATTTTAAGAGAAGGCGACCATGGCAACCGAAATTCGCGTACCCACGCTGGGCGAATCCGTTTCAGAAGCAACGATCGCACAGTGGTTCAAGAAACCCGGTGAGGCCGTCAAGCAGGACGAGCCGCTTGTTGAACTGGAAACCGACAAGGTTACCGTGGAAGTTCCCGCGCCGAAGGCGGGCACTCTGGAAAGCATCGTCGTGAATGAAGGCGATACGGTCGAAGTCGGCGCTCTTCTGGGGCATATCGCCGAAGGGGCGACGGCAGCCCCCTCAAAGGCTGAAGCCGCTCCTGCCAGGCAAGATAGCGAAGCCGGGACGAAGTCGGAAAAAGCTGAACTGGTCGATGTCGTCACGCCAAGCGCCGGCGAATCCGTGACCGAAGCGGAAGTCGGTGAGTGGAGCGTCAAGGTCGGCGATATGGTCAAGGCCGACGACACGCTCGTCGAACTGGAAACCGACAAGGCTGCCCAGGAAGTTCCGGCCCCGGTCGCCGGCAAGGTGGTCAAGATCGCCGCGGAAACCGGCGCAACCGTCGAGCCGGGCGTTCTGCTCTGCCAGATCGACCCATCGGGAGAAGGCGCGGCCGCGGCTCCGGCCGAAAGTAAACCGGCCCAGGCTGCCGAGGCGCAACCGGCTCAGGCCGCATCTTCCATGCCTCCGGCCCCGTCGGCGGCCAAGATGATGGCGGAAAACAGTCTTTCCGCCGACCAGCTTGCCGGATCCGGCAAGCGCGGTCAGGTCTTGAAGGGCGACGTTATCGGTGCGATTGCCTCGGGCGCGACCGCAAGTGCGTCCGCACCTGCGCCGGCACAGGTTGCCCGTGGTCCGGTGGCAGCCCAGGACGAGGCGCGCGAGGAACGCGTGCGCATGACCAAGCTGCGCCAGACCATCGCCCGCCGCCTCAAGGATGCCCAGAACACGGCCGCCATGCTGACCACCTACAACGAGGTGGACATGGGCCCGGTCATGGAGCTGCGCAAGCAGTACAAGGACCTGTTCGAGAAGAAACACGGTGTCAAGCTGGGCTTCATGGGTTTCTTCACCAAGGCGGTGACCCATGCCCTGAAGGAAATCCCGGCGGTCAATTCCGAGATCGACGGCACGGACATCATCTACAAGAACTTCTGCCACATCGGCGTGGCCGTGGGCACCGACAAGGGCCTCGTGGTTCCCGTTGTGCGCGACGCCGACCAGATGTCCATCGCCGAAATCGAACAGGAGATCGGCAATCTCGGCAGGAAAGCCCGGGACGGCAAACTGGGCATGGCTGATATGTCCGGCGGCACCTTCACCATCTCCAACGGCGGGGTGTATGGTTCGCTCATGTCGTCGCCTATCCTCAACGCGCCGCAGTCCGGCATCCTGGGCATGCACAAGATCCAGGAACGGCCGATGGCGGTGAACGGACAGGTGGTGATACGGCCGATGATGTATCTGGCGCTTTCCTACGACCACCGGGTTGTCGACGGCAAGGAAGCCGTGACCTTCCTGGTTCGCGTCAAGGAAAGCCTGGAAGATCCGCAGCGACTGGTTCTGGATCTCTGATCCGGAAAGACCCTGGAGACACCGGTAGATGAGCCTTGATTTTCTCATAACCGCGCTGATTGTGGTGCTGGTTCCGGGAACCGGTGTCGTCTACACGGTGGCGGTCGGTCTCGGCAGGGGGCGGCAGGCATCTGTCGCCGCCGCCTTCGGCTGTACGCTCGGCATCATCCCGGCGATCCTGGCCTCCATCATCGGTTTGGCGGCGCTGATGCACACCAGCGCCCTGGTGTTCCAGGCAGTCAAATATGCCGGTGTCGCCTATCTGCTTTATCTTGCCTGGCAGACTTTGAAGGAAAATGGTCCGCTGGACCTGAAAGCCGACAGGAGTGCGGGTGCGAGTTTCGCGGTGACCGCGCGGACCGGGTTTCTGATCAACATTCTCAATCCGAAACTGACCGTGTTCTTTCTCGCCTTCCTTCCCCAGTTCGTCAGCCCGCGGGCGCTCAACCCGACGCTCGACATGTTGCTTCTCGGCGGGGTCTTCATGGTCATGACCTTCGTTGTGTTCGTGATTTACGGACAATTCGCCTCGTTGGTGGGTGAAAGGGTTCTGCGCAGCGACACGGTCTTGGTGTGGATGCGCCGGACGGTCGCCGCGGCCTTTGCCGGCTTCGGCCTGCGCCTGGCGCTGGCGGAGCGGTGATGCGACGGGAGGCGCACTTGGCAAAGCTGATGGTGACGGGAGGAACGCTGAACGGATCGTGCAGAGCCTATGCGCGCGCGATGATACTCGGCGCCTGCGCGCTGTTCGCGATGGTGCTCGTGACAGGCGGCGCAACGTCGCCGGCCCATGCTGCTCCCAAAGCCGTGGTTGTTCCGCAGATCGAGGGTGCCTATTCCGTTCAGGGGCTGAACCCGGACGGAACCCGCTATGAGGGCGGCGTCACCATCACGGTCAAGGACAGCACGGCTTTCTTCCGCTGGACGATTGCCGGCCGGACCTTCCATGGTCAGGGGCCGCTCGCCGGCAACAGGCTTGTTATCGACTGGGGTGGAGCCGACCCCGTATTCTACAAGATCAACGCCGATGGAACTTTGTCCGGCACCTGGGCCGCCGGCAAGGCATCGGAAACGCTTCGTCCCCTTAACTGAATGAACGGCCTCAACCGGAGGCGGAATGCCTGAAGAAATTGTCATGGTTACCGGCGGAAGCCGCGGAATAGGTGCCAGCGTTTGCCGCAAGCTTGCGGCGAATGGCCGAAAGGTGCTGGTCAATTTCGCGCAAAATTCCGGCGCAGCGGAAGAACTTGTCGATGAGATACGGGCAGCCGGTGGCGCGGCTGTCGCAATCCAGGGCGATGTCGGCAACGAAGCGGAAATCCTGAATCTGTTCGCCGAGGCCGACAGGCTCGGAACCCTGACGGGCCTAGTCAACAACGCGGGGGTCCTGGACGTGGCGCAACGGGTCGACGAAATGTCTCTCGAGCGCCTGAACCGGATCTTTTCCGTCAACGTCTTCGGATCGTTCCTGTGTGCCCGCGAGGCGGTGCGGCGGATGTCGACCCGCAACGGCGGCAAGGGGGGGACGATCGTCAATCTCGGTTCTGCGGCCTCCAAGCTCGGTTCGCCGAACCAGTATGTCGACTACGCGGCCTCGAAAGGCGCGATCGACACCATGACGGTCGGACTGGCGCTGGAAGTCGCGCAGGAGGGGATCCGCGTCAATGCGGTTCGTCCGGGAATTATCGACACGGAGATCCATGCTTCTGGCGGCGCGCCCGGCAGGGTGGCCGAACTTCAATCCAAACTGCCGATGAAGCGCGCAGGGTCTGCCGAAGAGGTGGCCGATGCGGTGCTCTGGCTGATGTCGGACCAGGCAAGTTACACGACCGGCGCAATTCTGGATGTTTCCGGAGGCCGGGCAATCCTACCATGATCCAGATTTCTGGACGCACACTTGAAGAGGCAAAGGCGGCCCAATATGTCCCAATATGATCTTGTCATCATCGGATCCGGCCCGGGTGGCTATGTTTGCGCGGTCAAGGCGGCGCAGCTCGGCCTGAAGACGGCCGTTGTCGAAAAACGCGAGACGCTCGGAGGCACCTGTCTCAATATCGGCTGCATCCCCTCGAAGGCCCTGCTGCATGCTTCCGAAATGTTCGAGGAAGCCGGCCACGGCTTTGAAAAGATCGGCATCAAGGTATCCAAGCCGAAGCTCGACCTGCCGTCGATGATGAAACACAAGAGCGACGTGGTCGACGCCAATGTCGGCGGTGTCGCCTTCCTGATGAAGAAAAACAAGATCGACGTTCACACGGGCACCGGCAAGGTTCTGGGTCAGGGCAAGGTCGAAGTGACCGGCGATGACGGCAAGGCGAACGTGCTTGAAACGAAGAACATCGTCATTGCGACAGGTTCCGATGTTATGCCGCTGCCTGGTGTCGAGATCGACGAGAAACTGATCGTCTCCTCCACGGGCGGGCTCGAACTGAACAAGGTGCCTGCGAAGATGATCGTCGTCGGCGGGGGTGTTATCGGCCTTGAGCTCGGGTCGGTCTGGAACCGTCTCGGATCGCAGGTTACCGTGGTCGAATTCATGGACAAGATTCTTGGCCCGATGGACAGCGACGTCTCCAAGAACTTCCAGCGCATGCTGAAAAAGCAGGGCATGGAGTTCAAGCTGTCGTCCAAGGTCACCGGTGTCGAGAAGAAGGGCAAGGGTCTGGCGGTCAGCGTCGAGCCGGCCAAGGGTGGCGACAAGGAGGTTCTGGAAGCCGACATCGTTCTGGTCGCCATCGGCCGCCGTCCCTATACCGAGGGTCTCGGGCTGGATACGGCTGGAGTGGCGCTGGATGAGCGCGGCCGCGTTCAGATCGACGCTCATTACAAGACCAATGTCGACGGCATCTATGCCATCGGCGATGTTGTCGCCGGTCCGATGCTGGCGCACAAGGCCGAGGACGAAGGCGTTGCGCTGGCCGAGATCCTGTCCGGACAGGCAGGCCATGTGAATTACAACGTCATTCCCGGTGTCGTCTATACCCAGCCGGAAGTCGCTTCAGTCGGCAAGACCGAGGAAGAGCTCAAGGCGGCCGGTATCGAGTACAAGACCGGCAAGTTCAACTACTCCGCAAACGGCCGCGCACGCGCCATGAACAAGACCGATGGCTTTGCCAAGGTTCTGGCCGACAGCACGACCGACGAGGTTCTGGGTGTGCATATCATCGGCTTCGGCGCCGGTGAGATGATCCATGAAGCGGCTGTGCTGATGGAATTCGGCGGCTCTTCGGAAGATCTCGCCCGCACCTGTCATGCGCATCCGACAATGTCGGAAGCCGTTAAGGAAGCCGCCCTCGGGGCTTTCTTCAAGTCGATCCATTCGTGAGGACCGGTTCACGCCTCGGCGCGTGACTTGAAAGACCATTGTGAGTAGCCGGCGGCTCCCGGGTGACAGGAGCCGCCGTTTTTTGTTCGCAATTGCGCATTGCGCGTCCGGCCGGCGTAGAAGCGAAATCGAACGGCAGCCGGTTCCCTGTGTACTCGGCCGCTAATCAGCTTGCCTGAAGAACGCCGCACGATGCTGCGCGGCTGGCGGGTGTGCTCTAGGATTTTGTCGGTGTACGGTGATCGTCGCGGCAGAGACTGTGATCGCCGAAAGCCTTGAGAACGTTACAGTCGGTCACGGTATGCGCTCCCTGGCAACTTGCGGCGATTCGCGCCAGTTCCGCCTCAAGTTTCTTCAGATGGGCGATGCGTTCGCGCACCGATTGCAATTGAGTGGCGGCGATCCTGTCCGCTTCCTGGCAGGGTTTGTCGGGATGCTGGCCGAGCTCGATCAGGTCCCGGACGGCCGGCATCGGCAGTCCGAGATCGCGGCAATGGCGGATAAAGCCGAGCCGGTCCAGGTCCTCCGTTCGGTAGCGGCGCTGGTTGCCTTCCGTGCGCAGCGGCACATCCAGAAGGCCTTCCTTTTCATAGTAGCGGATGGTTGGCACCTTGACGCCGGTCCGCTTTGCCAAATCTCCGATCGAAAAATCCATGAAAACCTCTTGAAGCTCTAGTCGCTATAGGGATTACAAGGCTCCTGCAGCAGGATTTCAAGTGTATTGGAGCGATTCATGGGCGCATGTTGCGGACGTTCTCAGGGAACCTTCGACGGAATGTCACGGGATTACCGCCGCCGTCTCTGGCTGGTCATTGCGATCAATGCCGGCATGTTCATCGTTGAAATGGGTGCCGGTCAGGCCGCAGGCTCGAAATCCCTGCAGGCGGACGCACTCGATTTCTTCGGCGATGCGGCCACCTACGGTCTGTCCCTCGCCGTGATCGGAGCCTCCTTGAGAACCCGCTCTCTGGCGGCGCTGGCCAAGGGCGTCAGCCTGTTCTTGATGGGGGCCTGGGTCGCGGGTTCGACGCTATACCACGTCTACACGCTCGGGGTTCCGCAAGCCGCGGTCATGGGCTCCGTCGGGTTCATGGCGCTCGCCGCAAACATAGCCAGCGTTCTGCTGCTTGTCCGTTACAAGGACGGCGACGCTAATGTGCGGTCTGTCTGGCTGTGCTCGCGCAACGATGCGATCGGCAATGTGGCTGTCATGCTGGCGGCCCTGGGCGTGTGGGGAACGGCCACCGCCTGGCCGGACCTGATCGTTGCCGGACTGATGGCCAGCCTCTTTCTCAGCTCCTCGCTTCAGATCCTCAGGCAGGCCTTCGGGGAATATCGCCACAACGCGATGCATGTGGCGCCGAACTCCTGATTGACCACAGACCCTTGATCGTCACAAAAAAAGCCCGCTGCGGGGCAGCGGGCGACATGGAGCAAGTCAGAAAGCCGTGATCACTCGGCGGGTTTTTCGTCCGGAACCGGCAGGATTGACATTTCCCGGAGTGTCTCATCGCTCAGATCATTGGTCGCGATGGCGGCATCGGTCTCGAATTGCGGCAGCGTCGTCACCTCGGCGACGGTCATTTTCTGCTTGGCTTGTGCGGTCTTGTCCCAGGTGCAGGCTACAGTCGGCACGACTGCGAATGCTGTCAGGGCGAGTGCCGCGATACCAGTGGTCAATAGACGCATCCATTCCCCTCCTTGCGTATCACCGCGCATCGTTGCGCTACTTAAAAGTGTAGGCCAACACGCCGCTTTGGCAAGGAAAAAGAAGGAAACCCTCAAGATGCGCGATCATTTCCGCGTGAGATTATAGGTTTCCTCCGTGCGCGGTTGAGACAAGTCGTTGGTGACGTTGACGACATGCACGTCGAGCAGGTCACTGAAGACTTTCATTGTAAGTTGTTTGCTGCTCAAAAACCCCACCAGTAGCACCTGGATTGCTCCGTCCGACCGCCGCGCCGCTTCCGTCCAGCCCCATTTGCAATCGCGAGGAATGCAGGAGGTGAAGGCACGGGCGCGCACATAAACTTTGTCGTTCTGACACCGGCTTTCGATCTCCACCCGGCTGATCTGCTTCGGCTCCGCGTCCTTGTTGATCCAGATCCCGTCTTCCGGCAGCGGGCAGTAGACGCGCTCTTGCGCGAGCGAGGCAGCGCATGACAGCAGAAGAAGGCCGGCGGCGAGAATAATCAGACGCATTCGCACTCTCCTGATTGCGGCACGGATCGGCAGGACAACGGCTCCACCGGCATGACTCTACCCGGTTGAACTCCGCGTCGCCATCCCTTGGGACGTTCTCAGTTAACCCGGATAACCTGATCTCGGGCTGATCTCGGGCTGATCTCGGGCTGATCTCGGGTCCGTAGCCTAACGCCGTGGATGTGCCTTGTCGTAGGCGCTCAGGAGATGAGCGATATCGATCTCCGTATAGATCTGTGTGGAGGCAAGGCTCGCATGCCCGAGCAACTCCTGAATGGTTCTGAGATCACCGCCACCCGCCAGAAGATGCGTCGCGAAGGAATGCCGCAGCGCGTGCGGTGTGGCGCTGTCGGCTAGCCCGAGGGCGCCGCGCAGCTTCTCCATCGCCAGTTGGATCAGGCGCGGGTTCAGCGGGCCGCCGCGCGCGCCCAGGAACAAAGGCCCTTCGGGGCTGATGGCATAGGGGCAGAGCTTCAGATACTGCTCGATTGCTTCGCTGACGACGGGCAGGATCGGCACGATACGCTCCTTGCGCCCCTTGCCGACGATCCGCAACGTCCTGGTACCTCGCCCGGGAGCCATTTTGCCGGTGAGTGACAGGGCTTCGGAGATGCGCAGGCCGCAGCCGTAAAGCAGGGTCAGGACGGCGGCGTTGCGCGCCTCGATCCAGGCTTCGCTTTCCATGGCCAGATCGCCGCTGGTGATGCCGATGGCGTCTTTCGAGGACACAGGTTTGGGCAGGGACCTGGCCTGACGTGGCGGACGAACTGCCGCGGAGGCGGCTGCATTCACCTCGCCGCGCCGTTCCAGGAATCTCAAAAAGGACCGTATGCCCGCCAGTCCCCGTGCGAGAGACCGGCTTTGAACGCCCTGCCGCCTGCGGCTAGCCAGAAAGCCTCTGAAATCGGCGGGCTTGAGCGCGGCGATATCCTTGAGCGAAGGCGCGCCTCCAAGATGCCCGGTCAGGAAGCGCAGGAATTGCCTCAGGTCCCGTTCGTAAGCCAGCAGCGTCTTGTCGGACAGGCGCCGCTCGTCCGACAGATGGTCGAGCCAGAGACCCACGCGCTGATTGAGATCAGGCATGGCCGTCACGAGAAGGGCGTCATTGTCTGCTGTTTGCGCGCACATGGCGCTAGTTTGGCCTGCTAACCTGTACGGTTCGGTTAACGGGTCTACGCCCTAGGAACAGAACGCCTCGCGCGGCGACATCAACAAGTGATCCTGCACCTATCGCAAGGCCGAATGGAGCCACGAAAAGACCGGCACCAGCACCTCAGACGACTACCGCGCGCCGGTTACCTGAGTTTCAGCGATCACACGGCAACAGCACCCGATAGAAAAAGGATTGGGCCGCGTTCTGTGAGCGGCCCATGCAGCCGGCAGGGCGCCCTTCCCGCCGGCCGGTTCTTTGTGTTCGCCATCACCCGGCGTCAGAGGATCACCGGCCGTTGCAGGTCCCGGTTCCAGCGCCAGTCAGGATCGCCGAAGCACTGGATGCCGCCGTGGTCCCGTCTGCGCGGGGTGCAGGATGTCCAGTCGCGCCGGCACTCCAGAAGCGCGCGACCGGCCTGCGTGAGCGAGAAGACCGTCTTGCCCCGGCCGGCATGGTCGAGACCGCTGCCGTCGTCGAGGACCGCGGGTGTTCCGGCGTCCCGAAGTCGGAGCAGTGTTCCCAGGAACATCAGGTCGCCGTGATAGGGCAGCGGATCGCGTTCTCTCATGAACTCCCGGAAAATCTGTCCCCAGGGACACGGACCATTGGCGAGGATTTCCAGAATGGTCTGCTCGGTAAAAGACAACCCGTTTTCAACGGAGGGCAGTTCCGCCAGATAACGCAGGATTGCGTCTCCGAGGAACGGCAGGGAATCGCTCCTGTCCACCAGGTCCAGCAGGGGACGCGGTGTCGGTGCGCACAGGGCTGTCCAGGCCTCGCTTGCCTGCGCATAGGCGGAAACCGGCACCGGCCGGCGCAGGTCATACATGTGCCGGAGCGCGGCCGGCGACAGCTGGCCTATCCCGATGAATTTCGAGATGCCGGGAAACCTGTCGACTGAAATCAGCTCGACCTTCCTGCGGTCCGCTTGCGTTTCCCGCAGCATCGCAAGCAGTCTGGCGAGCAGCAACTGGTCGAAGGGGTCATGTTCGAACCACAGGGCGATCCGGCCGTATTTGCCTGCATCGCCGATCTTGCGCTCGGCATTTCGCAGTCCCTCCAGGTTCCGTTCATAGGACTCGCCGGGATATTCGGCAGCAATGAAAGCGGCGCGGGTCTCCAGCAAGCTGCTGCCACGGGTGAGGGGACCTTGGCAGATGGGGTCGGCGAACATGAGAAAATCGCCGGCGAAGCCCGCACGGTTCAAGGCGGCCTCGATGTCGTTGCCACAGCGCACATGCAGGGTTGGCAGATCGGCGTCGGGCGCTTGGTGATGGGTTTCGATTGCGTCCCGAGCGGCGTCGATCCGCTCGACATGACGCTTCAACGCCGGCCAACTGGCGACACCCGCCTCACGGGCGATTGTCAACTGGGCATCGGTCAGTTTGAGCGCGGCCAGATCCAGCGCGCCGAACCTGGGGTGATGTTTCCGCAGGCGCGCGATAGCGGTGTTATCACCGGCGCGGACCGCGTTTTTAAGATCTTTCGCCAGCCGTTTCTGCCGGTCGAGGTCAAGCGACAGGTCGGAGGGGCTCAACAGGGGAAGGGTTTGCGCGTCGCGCATCAGGTCGGTCATGGTGACTCCCGGGCTCGGTTGTCATCCAGCGTCCGCATCTCCGGAACGAGCGGGTGTCAGATAGCATGAGTGCCAGGGCACTCTCGACTTTTGGGCGTGGGACACCTTTCCGCGGACCGGAGGCCCCGCCCGGGGCCTGGCCGGACGATAATCAGCACCACCCGAGTTTGCAACTCGAAAAAACGGCCCGAAAATCCGTGCCGCCAGCTTGTTGACGAACTCAAGCGGTCAATTCGGACGGTCTGCGGCGCAACTGCATGGCCAGAGCCGGAACCCAGCGCTAACTTCGCGCCGCAGGCGCGTCTTCTCCGTGTGGGGTGCCCCTGTTGGCGCATCATGTCGGTCCACGGGAAACTCTGTCCCGTGGATCGGGTCAAACGATTGATTGGTCAGCCGCGCTTTCTGTACCCTATGATGACAAGAAAAACGCTGATTCTCCGGTGGACGATTTTAGTGTGGTACGTACCTCAGAACGGGCCGCTCTTGAATGCCGTATCGGGACAGGCAAAGTCTTGCTCCTGCTTTCGTGAGCTTCCGCGGATCGCGCGTTGGACCGGGCAAGGCGTTTAGGATAATGAATTCCGTGCTGTTCGACGACCCAGATGACCAGGAGACGATTGCCAGCGTGCTGGTTCCAGTCGCCGTGCCCGGCGCCTACACCTACAGGGTCCCACCCGGAAAGACCGTTGTTCCGGGCACTATCGTCAAGGTGCCGCTCGGCCCGCGCGAGGTGATCGGCGCCGTCTGGGACATCGAGCCCGATGCGGCGATCAACCCGAAGAAGCTCAAGACGATCTCCCGCGTCTACGACACCACGCCTCCACTGGACGATGATCTGCGCCGCTTCGTCGACTGGGTTGCGAACTGGACCCTGGGTGCGCCGGGCATGGTCCTGCGCATGGTCTTGAGATCGGAGGAGGCCCTGGAGCCGGAAGCGCCTTTGCCCGGTGTGCGCCGGATCGAGGGTGCCGAACCGGATCGTTCCACTGCCGCCCGCACCCGGGTGCTGGCAACCATGGAAGACGGCTTCGCCTGGACCAAAAGCGGGCTTGCCCATGCCGCCGGCGTATCGGCCTCGGTGATCGACGGTCTGCTCCATCACAATGTCCTGGAACCTGTCCTGCTGCCAGCGGCCCCGCCGCCGCCGAAACCGCAGCTGGACTATGCCCGCAAAACGCTGACCGCCGCCCAGGAGGCCGCCGTGGCAGGTCTTGTGAAGTGTTTCGACACGGCCTCCGGCAGCGTGAGCCTGATCGACGGGGTAACGGGTTCCGGCAAGACCGAGGTGTATTTCGAAGCGATCGCCGAGGCCCTGCGCCGCGACCGGCAGGCGCTCGTCCTGCTACCGGAAATTTCGCTGACGGAACAGTTTCTGCGCCGCTTCGAACAGCGTTTCGGGGTCTATCCCGCCGAATGGCATTCGGAAATCACGGTGAAGAACCGGTCGCGGGTCTGGCGGGGTGTGGCCTCCGGCGATGTCCGTGTCGTGATCGGAGCGCGTTCCGCATTGTTCCTGCCTTTCAGGGACCTCGGACTGATCATTGTCGACGAGGAGCATGACGCAGCCTTCAAGCAGGACGACCGGGTGCCCTACAGCGCGCGCGATATGGCGGTGGTGCGCGGCCATCTGTCGAAGTTCCCCGTCGTGCTGGCCTCCGCGACACCGTCCGTCGAAAGCCGGGTGAATGCCGATCTCGGCCGATATGAACTCTTTGAATTGCCAGAACGCGCGTCGGGAGCCGATCTGCCGGAGCTGGACGCCATCGACATGCGGATGGACGGGCCGGAACGCGGACGCTGGCTGGCGCCACGGCTTGTCCATGCCGTCAAGGATACGTTTGCGGCCGGCGGTCAGTCGCTTCTGTTTCTCAATCGCCGTGGATACGCGCCGCTGACCCTGTGCCGCACCTGCGGTCACCGCTTTCAGTGCCCCCATTGCAGCGCCTGGCTGGTGGAGCACCGATTCCAGAAGAAACTGGTCTGCCACCATTGCGGCCACTTCGAGAAGGTTCCCGACAAATGCCCGTCCTGTCAGGGCACGGACACGCTGGTGGCCTGCGGACCGGGTGTGGAAAGAATCGCCGAAGAGGTCTCCGACCTTTTTCCGCAGGCGCGCTCGCTGATCCTGTCTTCCGACCTGCCGGGCGGGCCCGAGCGGCTGAAAAGGGAGATGAAGATCGTCGAGGAGGGCGGCGCCGACATTGTCATCGGCACGCAACTGGTCGCCAAGGGGCACAATTTCCCCAAGCTGAAACTGGTCGGTGTTATCGATGCGGATCTGGGATTGGCTCATGGCGATCCGCGCGCGGCGGAAAAGACCTTTCAGCTGCTGGCGCAGGTGACGGGCCGCGCCGGGCGGGTGTCGGGCGGTGGCGTGGGGCTCCTGCAGACCTACTGTGCCGAACATCCGGTCATCCGGGCGCTGTTGTCCGGCGACAAGGCCGCTTTCTACAAGGCGGAGATCGATGCTAGGCGGTCCGCCGGACTGCCGCCTTTCGGACGTCTGGCCGCGGTGGTCGTGTCCGGGCCGGACAAGACCTTCGCCGAAGGCCACGCGCGGGCGCTGGCAAGAGCGGCGCCGGGCGACCAGCCCGTCACTCTGCTGGGCCCCGCGGAGGCCGCCCTTGCCATGGTCCGTGGCAGATACCGTTTCCGCCTTCTGGCAATGGCGCCCCGGCAATTCGATCTGCAGTCCTATCTGCGCAACTGGCTCGCCGGCGGCCCCAAACCGTCGCGGGGGTTGCGGGTCCAGGTGGATATCGATCCGCAACACTTTCTGTGAAGCCCTCCGAAGCGCGGCAGAGAGATACCGTCTAAAGGTTTATGACGCCGGTGAGGCCTTGATCTGCAAGGGTTTTTGGGGACGGACATCAAAAAACACCGACGATTCCGCAACAAAGGTCATTTGGCGAAGTTGCACACTCGGAAACCCTGTGCTAATTGAGGCGCGGCTTTGAGGAGACGGTTTAACCGTCATATCTTCTTGCCTGAAAATCATTCGTTTTTTCAATGCTTTGCGGGCGCTGGCCGTTTTGCGGGCATGAAAGAAGTCAGAGAGCACGGACCTGGTGACTGACAACGTATCTCTCGTATCCGGCGTGGCGCTGCGTTATGCGTCTGCCCTTCTCGACCTCGCAGAGGACGAAGGCCTGACGGCTGACGTTGAGCGGGACCTTACGGCTTTCGAAGGCATGCTTGCCGAAAGCGGAGATCTCGTCCGTCTTGTGAAGAGCCCGGCATTCAGTGCGGAAGAGCAGCTTGCAGCGCTCACCGCCCTGCTCGACAAGTCCGGCATCTCCGGTCTTGCAGCGAATTTCGTGAAGTTGGCCGCCCGTAACCGGCGCCTCTTCGTACTACCAGACATGATCAAGGCGTTCCGCGCCCAGCTTGCTGAAAAGCGGGGCGAGGCGACGGCTGAGGTGGTCTCCGCCAAGGCTCTTTCCGATGAGCATGTCGCTGCCCTCAAGGAGGCCCTCTCGGCTTCCACGGGAAAATCTGTAAACATCGCAGCGAAGGTCGATCCTGCACTGATTGGTGGCCTCGTGGTCAAGGTCGGTTCCCGCATGATCGACACGTCCCTGCGTACCAAGCTCAATTCACTCAAGTTCGCGATGAAAGAGGTCGGCTGATGGATATTCGGGCCGCGGAAATTTCCGCAATCCTCAAGGACCAGATCAAGAGCTTTGGCCAGGAAGCCGAAGTTACCGAGGTCGGTCAGGTGCTCTCCGTCGGTGACGGTATCGCCCGTGTTTATGGTCTGGACA
Source organism: Labrenzia sp. OB1 (assembly GCF_001624695.1). Lineage (GTDB taxonomy): Bacteria > Pseudomonadota > Alphaproteobacteria > Rhizobiales > Stappiaceae > Roseibium. The sequence goes on from NZ_JSEP01000004.1 coordinate 273,458, forward strand.
AGGTTCAGGCCGGTGAAATGGTCGAGTTTCCCGGTGGTATCAAGGGCATGGCCCTGAACCTGGAAGCAGACAATGTCGGTGTCGTGATCTTCGGCTCCGACCGTAACATCAAGGAAGGCGACACCGTCAAGCGGACCGGCGCTATCGTGGAAGTTCCGGTCGGCAAGGGTCTGCTCGGCCGTGTTGTCGATCCGCTCGGCAATCCGATCGACGGCAAGGGTCCGATCGAGGCAACCGAAAAACGCCGTGTGGACGTGAAGGCGCCGGGCATCCTGCCGCGCAAATCCGTGCACGAGCCGATGGCGACCGGTCTCAAGGCCATTGACGCACTGATCCCGGTTGGCCGCGGTCAGCGCGAACTGGTGATCGGCGACCGTCAGACCGGCAAGACCGCGATCCTTCTGGACACCTTCCTGAACCAGAAATCGCTGCACGCTTTCGACGACGAAAACGCCAAGCTCTACTGCATCTATGTTGCAATCGGTCAGAAGCGCTCCACCGTTGCCCAGTTCGTCAAGACGCTGGAAGACGCCGGCGCGATGGAATATTCCATCGTTGTTGCCGCGACCGCATCCGACGCCGCTCCGCTCCAGTACCTGGCGCCGTTCGCCGGCTGTGCCATGGGCGAGTTCTTCCGCGACAACTCGATGCATGCCGTGATCGGCTATGACGATCTGACCAAACAGGCCGTTGCCTATCGTCAGATGTCCCTGCTTCTTCGCCGTCCGCCGGGACGTGAAGCATTCCCGGGCGACGTCTTCTACCTGCACTCCCGTCTTCTGGAACGTGCCGCGAAGCTCAACGAGGAAAACGGCAGCGGTTCGCTGACGGCTCTTCCGGTCATCGAAACCCAGGGCAACGACGTTTCCGCGTTTATTCCGACCAACGTGATCTCGATCACCGACGGTCAGATCTTCCTGGAAACCGACCTTTTCTATCAGGGCATCCGTCCGGCCGTGAACGTCGGTCTGTCGGTGTCCCGCGTGGGCTCCTCGGCCCAGATCAAGGCGATGAAACAGGTTGCCGGCCCGATCAAGGGCGAACTGGCGCAGTACCGCGAAATGGCGGCCTTCGCACAGTTCGGCTCCGACCTCGACGCCACTACCCAGCGCCTGCTGAACCGTGGTGCGCGCCTGACCGAACTTCTGAAGCAGCCGCAGTTCTCGCCGCTGAAGACGGAAGAGCAGGTCGCGGTGATCTACGCCGGCGTGAATGGCTACCTGGATACGCAGCCTGTTGACCGGGTGCGCGATTTCGAGGAAGGCCTGCTTCTGTTCCTGCGCGGCGAGCACAAGGAATTGCTCGACGCAATCTGGGAAAAGAAGGCGCTCGACGACGAACTGACGGGCAAGCTGAAAGCCGCCGTCGACAAGTTCGCCAAGAACTTCGTCTAAGGATCACACGCCGGGATAAGGAGCAGGGGCGGCCATGCCGAGCCTGAAGGACTTACGAAACCGCATCGCTTCCGTGAAGGCGACGCAGAAAATCACCAAGGCCATGCAGATGGTGGCCGCGGCGAAGCTGCGTCGTGCTCAGGAAGCCGCGGAGGCCGCGCGCCCTTATGCGGAACGCATGGAAGCGGTGCTGGCCAACCTAGCGGTCGCCTTCGAGGGGCGCGATGACGCTCCGAAGCTGATGTCCGGTACGGGCAATGACCAGGTTCATCTCCTGGTCGTCGCCACCGCCGAACGCGGCCTGTGCGGGGGCTTCAACTCGAATATCGCCAAGCTGGCACGCGACCGGGCACGCAGCCTGATCGCGGCAGGCAAGACGGTCAAGATCATCTGCGTCGGCAAGAAGGGCTACGACGCCCTGAAGCGTGAATTGGGCCATCTGGTGCTCAAGACCATCGATCTGCGCAGCGTGAAGAATGTCGCTTTCTCCAATGCGGACGAAATCGGCCGCGAAGTTCTCGCCATGTACGAAAACGGCGAGTTCGATGTCTGCACGCTGTATTATTCGACCTTCAAGTCGGTGATCGCGCAGGAGCCGACTTCGCAGCAGCTTATCCCGGCTCAATTCGACACGGGAAAAGCCGAAGCGGACGATAGTGCCGTTGCGGTCTACGAATACGAACCTGACGAGGGCGAGATCCTTGCGGATCTGCTGCCGCGTAATATCTCCGTCCAGATTTTCCGGGCGCTCCTGGAAAATGCTGCATCTGAGCAGGGTGCGCGCATGTCCGCAATGGACAATGCGACGCGCAACGCCGGCGAAATGATCGACAAGCTGACGATCACCTACAACCGCCAGCGTCAGGCACAGATTACGACGGAACTGATTGAAATTATCTCGGGCGCTGAAGCGCTCTAACCGGATCGAGACGAGGATTAGGGATATGGCTGACAAAACGGTCGGACGGATCACCCAGGTCATCGGCGCCGTTGTCGACGTCAAGTTCGATGACCACCTGCCGCTGATCCTGAACGCTCTTGAAGTTGACAACCAGGGCAACCGCCTTGTGCTTGAGGTCGCTCAGCACCTTGGTGAGAACACGGTTCGCACCATTGCGATGGACTCCACCGAGGGTCTTGTACGCGGACAGGACGTTGTCGACACCGACGGCCCGATCGCCGTGCCGGTCGGGGACGGAACCCTGGGCCGCATCATGAACGTGATCGGCGAACCGGTGGACGAAGCCGGCGAGATCAAGTTCGAGGAACGCCGCGGCATCCACCAGGAAGCACCGGAATTCGTCGAGCAGTCCACCGAGGCGGAAATCCTCGCAACGGGCATCAAGGTCGTCGACCTGCTGGCACCTTACGCCAAGGGCGGCAAGATCGGCCTGTTCGGCGGCGCCGGCGTGGGCAAGACCGTTCTCATCATGGAACTGATCAACAACGTCGCCAAGGCGCATGGCGGTTACTCCGTTTTTGCCGGCGTCGGCGAACGGACCCGTGAAGGTAACGACCTTTACTGGGAAATGATCGAATCCGGCGTGAACAAGGAAGGCGGCGGAGAAGGCTCCAAGGCGGCCCTGGTTTACGGCCAGATGAACGAGCCTCCCGGAGCCCGCGCACGTGTTGCCCTGACCGGTCTGACCGTTGCGGAACACTTCCGTGACAAGGGCCAGGACGTTCTGTTCTTCGTGGACAACATCTTCCGCTTCACCCAGGCCGGTTCCGAAGTGTCCGCGCTGCTCGGACGTATCCCGTCCGCTGTTGGTTACCAGCCGACGCTGGCCACGGACATGGGCTCGATGCAGGAACGCATCACCACCACCAACAAGGGCTCGATCACGTCCGTGCAGGCCGTTTACGTTCCTGCCGATGACTTGACCGACCCGGCGCCGGCTTCGACCTTCGCCCACCTGGACGCGACCACGGTTCTGAACCGCTCGATCGCTGAAAAAGGTATCTACCCGGCCGTGGATCCTCTGGACTCCACATCCCGTATGCTGGATGCCCGCATCATCGGTGAAGAGCACTACAACACCGCGCGTGCCGTGCAGGTGACATTGCAGCGCTACAAGGCCCTGCAGGACATCATCGCCATCCTGGGCATGGACGAACTGTCTGAAGAAGACAAACTCGCCGTGGCCCGCGCCCGCAAGATCGAGCGCTTCCTGTCCCAGCCGTTCTTCGTGGCTGAAGTCTTCACCGGTTCTCCGGGCAAGCTTGTTGCTCTGGAAGACACCATCAAGGGCTTCAAGGGCCTGGTGGACGGCGATTACGACCACCTGCCGGAAGCGGCTTTCTACATGGTCGGCTCCATCGACGAAGCGATCGAGAAAGCCCAGCGTCTGGCTGCGGAAGCCGCCTAAGATCCTGGAATTGACCGGACGCCCGCAAGGGCGTGCGGTCTGCCACATGCTGGATGGCCCGGCCATCCGAAACAGATCAGGTTGATCGATCTGAAGATGCTAGAGCGTCCCGTCCGCGTTTCGCGCGGCGAGGATGCTCCAGACTGACAAGGAAAATGCCAAATGGCTGAACTTTTCCAGTTTGAGTTGGTCTCGCCGGAGCACCAGCTCCTGTCCGCGCATGTTGCCGAGGTGATCGTTCCGGGAACCGAGGGCGAATTCGGCGTACTGAAGGACCATGCTCCGGTCGTGTCCACCATCAATCCGGGCATTCTGAAGGTCCGTAACGACGATGGCGGCTGGACAGAGTATTTTGTCCGCGGCGGGTTTGCCGAGGTGTCCTCGGGAGTGCTTTCGGTTCTGGCCGAGCAGGCCGTTCCGGTCAGCGAAATCAGCAAGGACCAACTCGATCTGGCTATCCGCAATGCGGAAGAAGACGCCTCCGACGCAAAGGACGATCAAGCCAGGCAAAAGGCTGAAATGACGCTGTCCCAGCTCAGGGATGTCGCGGAAGCCTTGAAGACGGCCTGACGTTTTAGCGTCAACGTTGAAATAACGAAACGCGGTTCGGCGACGGGCCGCGTTTTTCGTTTGAACCGGTTCCGGCGGTGGCCGGGAAGGGCTTACCCGTTGACGATCCGGCAAGAGTCCAGCTCTTCGAAGAACCGAAAGCCGTTGCGCCCGTTTTTCTTCACTTCGTAAAGCGCGATGTCGGCGCGCTTGAAAACCGATCCGGCGTCCTTTGTTTCGCCATTGATGGTGGCGATGCCGATGCTGATGCCGACCGAAACAAGCTGCCCCTGAACCTTGAACGGCGATCGAAGCTGCTCCACGACGCGTCCGGCGATGTCCGAAATGTGGACTTCGGTCGGCCCGGTTCCGCTGAGGATTATGGCGAACTCGTCTCCGCCGAGCCGGGCGACCAGATCGGTGGACCGGACACATTCCTGCAGCCGCTTTGAGACCAGCTTGAGCAATTCGTCGCCGGCATCGTGCCCATAAGTGTCGTTGATCGGTTTGAACTTGTCGAGGTCGAGCAGCATCAGGTTCCCGCTCGTGTCGAGAGCGGCGGCTTTTTCCAGGGACTCTTCCAGCTTCAGGTTGAACTTTGTCCTGTTAGCCAGACCTGTAAGCGGATCATGATGAGCGGCATGAGCGATTTTCTGCGCGGCTCGTTCGTTCAGCGTTATGTCCTCGTGGGTGCCGATCCAGCCGCCGTCGGGCAAGGGGGCCTGAACGGAACTGATTACCTTACCGTCAGGATGCGTTACCTTCGAGTGGACGACTTCACCGGCGGTGAGGCGGGTGAGCAGGTCCATGACGTGATGCTGCACGTTTCCGGTGAACTCGCCCCGTTCTCCTTCGGCCAAGATCAGGTCTGTAATGCTGGCGCCTTCATAGACCTCGGCTTCCGGCCTTCCGAATATGTCGACGTATTGCTTGTTCCACAGCATCAGGTTGCCCCGATTGTCGAAGACACTCACGCCTTGCCGCATGTTGGCAAGAATGACCTCGAGTTCCTCCAGTCGGTGCCGTGCAAGCTGTTCGTTTTTCGCAAGCTGGACTTCCATGCGCTTGCGGTCCGTCACGTCGAAGAAGTTGTAAATCCATCCACCGGTGGGAAGCGGCGTGCTGCGAACCTCCAGAAAGCGGCCGTTCAATGTCTGCCGCTCGTAGTGTCGAGACTTCGGCTTTGCTGTCAGACTGAAGCGTTCCTCCGCCAGTTTTTCCGGCACCCCTGGCCCCAGGTCGCCCCTGTTGGCGCTGAATTTGAGAAATTCAAGAAGATGTGCTTTCCGGTCGATCATATCCTGCGGATAGCCAAGCAGACGCTGAAACTCGGCATTGCTTGATGCCAGTCTGTTGGTCTCGTCGTAATGGGCAAATCCACCGGGGAAATTGTCGAAGATGACCTGCAGGGTTTCCGACTGATGCTTGGTTTCCGTAACATCCGCCAGCGAAACGACAATATCGTCCAGTCCGTATTCGTTCTGGGGGTCGATCGGTTCAGCGTTCAGGCGAAGCCAAATGCAATTGGGATTTTGGGGCAGTTTGAGGCTGGCGATCAGATCCGTGACGACTTGGGGATCACGTGCTGCCAGCACCAGGGGATCGGTGGAGTTGTTGGAATCCGCAAAACTGCATGTGAGTTCAAGGTCGAGATCGGCGACGCATTTGCCGGTCGGATCCGTGTCGCCCAAACCGAGAATTGCCCGCGCCGCCGGGTTGGCTGACCGGATTCGGCCAGACCGGGTAAGAAGCAGGATGCCCTCGGTCAATGCCTCGAGTGTCGTCCTTTGCACGGCCTCCGAGTGCCGGATCGCCTGTTCGGAAAGCTTGCGTTCGGTAATGTTCTGGAAGGCGCCGACAATGCGCGCGACCGACCCGTCCTCCCTGATCGGCCGCCCGACGGACCTGACCCAGATGTGCCGTTTCTTTGCGGTGACCAGCGGCAGCTCAAGGTCCCAGCCGACGTTGTTCTCAATCGCTTCCTGCATGGCCTTGCTGATTTTATTGCTGGCTTCTGTCGGATAAAACGAAGCGGCCGTGCTGATATCGGGGACAAACTCAGGGTCGACTTCGTGAATGTCCCGGGTTTTTTCGGTCCAGGTCAGGATATTGGCGGCAACATCGAACTCCCAGCCGCCAACGCCGGAAAGGTTGGCGATTTCCTCGATGAGTTCAGTTTCGCGAACCGCTTTGCGGCGCGCGAACTCCACAGAGTCGAGAGCTTCCCGTGTCTCGAGCCCCGCCCGGTGGGTCTTGAACAATCCTTCAACGACATCGCCGAGGCGCCGGAGCTGCTTGAGCTGGCCTGGAGTGGGGAGCTGCGGCTGCCGGCCGATGACGCAGAGTGTCCCAAGTCTGTTGAGGCCATCGATGGAAAGTGGGCAGCCTGCGTAAAAGCGAATATGCGGCTCGCCGGTAACGAGCGGGTTTTCCCTGAAGCGTTCGTCTTCAAGTGCATCGGGGACAATGAAAAGGTCATCGGAAAGGATTGTGTGCTGACAGAAGGAGACGTCCCGACTTGTCCCCGCAACATCCAGGCCGCAGCGCGCCTTGAACCACTGCTCTTCTTCGGCAACCAGCGAGATAAGTGCGATGGGACAGTCGAAAATCTCTGCAACGGTCTCGACAACGGAATCGTATTCCTGCAGATGTTCGGAATGGAGAATTTGAAGCGAGTGCAACGCGCTAAGCCGCTTCTTCTCGATTTGTCCCTGCGCGGCGCTCATCTGGCGTAAGGTTCCCAAGTAAATGTAAGATCAACTATTCCGTGTTGAATTTAAAAATTATACACTAAATGGCAAGAAAATATTAAATTTACCCACATGATGTTAGTTCGGTGGATAATTGAGAATAGAGAAAGATAAATAGAAATCTGTACTGAATAGGTATTTGTTGCGATATAAAAATAATTTGTTCTCGCATAAATCCAGAAGTGTTTTCCTGTATCTTGTAGGAGTTGAAAGCCCGGAGCGTGTCGCATTCAAGTGGGATCTTGGTTTCAGCAAGACGCGCGAGGCAGCGTTCCCTGGTAAATGCATTCGAGGGGGGATCTTCTGAATTCAATTTAACGCGGTATGCGGCAGCTCTGGAGCCTCGGTGCCTGTCGTTCAGGCAACAAAAAACCCGGTCGTGAGACCGGGTTCAAGGCTCGTGGCGCTGCCGCGAAATATCTGCTTTTTTTCAAGCAGCTGTTGTTTTTAGGCGGCCCGGCGGAAGGACAGGCTCATGCCGCCACCGGAGCGGCTGCGACGGCGTTCTTCCGGCGGGATGTACACAATGGCACTGTGTTCGGTGCAATAGGACACACCGGCCTCAACGCGCGTCGAGCACGGAAAGATGTAGTTGCCAGCATCACCTTCCGCCCATTTGCAGCAGCCCGGACGCGGGAGAGACATGTCAGCCATTTCGTATTTCCTTTATTCTTGTACCAAGCAGCAAAAACGCTCGAGCATCCTTGTGAAAGGATCCGAACAGCTTTTGACGGGAATCGGATGTAATCGGCGCTCGGGACGTCATCCGTTGTCCAACCCTGTAGGGTGCTCTGCAGCAAGCGCAGGGCTTACATAAGCGGCATGTCACAAAAATGCAATAGAATAGCTTGAATTTCCGGCCTGCGTTTCATGCATAGCGGGTTAACGGACCTTAAGATATGGCCTCCGGAAACGATGCTTTCACACACCTGTCCGGCGACAAGAATCCGTGTCGTGACCTGGGGGGCTTGCTGGCTCTTCTTTGTCGGGTCGATGCCTGAAAGATTCATCTTATCAAGCCTCAACCTATCCGGATCAGCCTGAGTGCTGTGGCAGTGTCCCTCCGGCTTTCAGCAAGGCCTCGGGGGTATCCAGATCCAGTCTCGCAGCCGGGCCGATCTCGACCTCCCTGACGACATCCGGATTGTCGGCAATGATGTGTCTGGCGCCGATATCCCCGTTCAGGGATGACAGCGCCTCGAAGAAACTTTTGTCCCAGAGAACCGGATTGCCGCGCTTGCCGTCGGCCGTGGCTGTGACGATCAGGCCCGGATCGCTCTGCCGGTAGGCCGCGATGAGCCGCTGCAGGATATCCACGTCGATCCGCGGCATATCGCCGAGCAGAATGATGACCGCGTCTGTTTCGCGGGAAAGCGCCTTCATGCCGGCACGGATGGAAGCGGCCATCCCGTCCGCGAAGTCCGGGTTGTGCGCGACTTCGAGCGTCAGGTCGGTCACAGCACTGCCGACCGCGTCCGCAAGATGTCCCGTGACCAGCACAACCTGGGACAGCCCTGCGCCGGTGGCGGCTTCGGCGACATGGCGGACAAGCGGTTTGCCCTCAAGTTCCGCAAGAAGCTTGTTCGGCCCGCCCATCCGCGACGACTTGCCCGCCGCCAGGACAATTGCCGCGATCTTCGATTTACGGCCCTGGATCGCGGCAGCGCGCGGCTGAGGACGGCTGGCGATTTCCATCAGAAGGCCTCCAACACCCATTGCGGTAATATCGTCCGGACTGACATCGAGCCCTGCGAGAAGCCGGTCGAGTATCCAGTCGAAGCCGTTCTCTTTCGGGCTGCGGGCACAGCCCGGCGCCCCCAGGACCGGCAGGCCGTCAAGCGCTCCGAGCATCAGGAGGTTGCCCGGGTCGACCGGCATTCCCAGCTGCCGCACTTGTCCGCCCGCGAAGTCCAGAGCTGCGGGCAGGACATCGTCACGATCGACGATGGCCGACGCGCCGAACAGGATCAGGAAGTCCGCGCCCTCGCGCACCAGTTCGGCCATCGCGCCGGCAACCGCGTCCCGGGTATGCGGAACCCGCTTCTCTGCGATGACACTGCTGCCGCTTGGCCGCAGGCGGTTCTCCAGAACCCGGCGTGTCTTGTCCAGCGTGGTGGCTTTCACATGCGGCAGCTCGGTCGCGACCAGTCCCACCTTGTGCTGTTTGAAGGCGGCAACGCGTACTGCGCCTCGGAGAGCCTCGGCCGCGGACTCCACCAGCTCTCCGGCGACGGCAAAGGAAATGATCTTGGCAGTCGCCACCATGCGCCCTGCGGTGACCCTGCTGTGGTTCGCCAGCGTCGCGAAGGTGATGGCCGGATCGATCCGGTTGGCCGCGGTCACCGCGTCGGGATCGATCACGAGAACGCCGCTGGCCGCCGCGTAAAGGTTTACCCGTCCGGTGAAGGCGGTGTCTTCTTCCAGTCCTGGTCCTGCCGCCCCCAGGGCAAGGCGCCTCGCCGCCTCGTCCTCGCCGATGTCACCGGGATCCAGAGAGGCCACCACCACTTGCGCCTGTCCGGCTGCCGCGAGGTCGGCGCAGTCCGCTCCTGTAAGGATATGGCCCTTCTTGAGCGTTCTGTCCGCCAGCCTGGTCTTGTGCGCGAGAATGCACCCGGCGGCCTCTTCAGGCGGGCGGGGGCCGAATTTCATGCCGAGGCCTCCGGTCCCTTGCGAAGCGCCTGGATGATGGAGCCAAGCACGGCAACCGCGATTTCCTGCGGCGACGCGGCACCGATATCAAGACCGATCGGGGCGTCGATCCGTTTGAAAAGTGCGGCATCGAGGCCCGCAGCCTCGAACCGTTCCAGGCGTTTGCTGTGGGTTTTGCGGCTGCCGAGCGCGCCGACATAAAAGCATCCGGTCCTGAGCGCTTCCATAAGAGGAAAATCATCGATTTTCGGATCGTGGGTCACGGCGGCAAGGGCGGTATAGGCATCCAGGGGAGCGTCCTTGAGCACGTCTTCAGGCCATTCGTCTCTCAGCGTGCTTCCCGGAAATCTTTCCCCGGTGGCAAAAGCCGTGCGCGGATCGATCACCGTGACATCCAGCCCGGCGATCTCCGCCATGGGCACGAGCGCCTGGCTGATATGTACGGCGCCGATAATCACCAGCCGGGGTGCGGGCACGGAGACGGTCAGAAAGACATCGCCGCCTTGCGTCGGGACTGTTCCGGATTTTCCGGACCGGAAGCGCTTGCGCAATTCATCCGCCAGCGGATCGGAGGAAAGATCGTCTTCAGCGCGCACAAGCCTCTGGTTGCCGTCCTGAAGGCTGGTCACCAGGATCGCCGCGCGGCGGGTGGAGCGAAGGTCATTCAGGTCCGTGAGAAGCGTAAGGTCCATGGGTCAGGTGCGGTCCGTTGCCAGTTTCACGCCGAGGCCGCACAGCAGGGAGCCGCCCAGCCAGCGGGTCAGATCCTGGTACCTTGAGTTTCTGGTCAGGCGCTTTTTCACCTCCGATGCAAACAGGACCGTCACCAGATCCGCGGACGTGAAGGCGAAATTGACGAAGGTCCCCAGGATCAGGAACTGCACCCAGATCGGCAGGCCCGTGCCCGGACTGACGAATTGCGGCAGAAAGGCAATGAAGAAGATCGCGACCTTGGGGTTGAGGATTTCAACCACAACACTGTCGACGAAGGCCCTACGGGTCGACTTTTGCGGCAGCTCCGGTAGCGGACCGGCGCTCACCCGGGTGCGGATCATCTGGATGCCGAGAAAGATCAGATAAAGGCCGCCCACCAGTTTCAGCGCGAAATAAAGCGTCGGCACCACGGTGAAAATCGCCGACAATCCGAAGGCGGCCGCAATGACATGAACGTAACAGCCCAGGTGAATTCCGGCGGCGGCCATGAACCCGGCCCGCTGACCGCGCGATATCGTCTGGGCGGCGGTGTAGAGAAGCGCCGGCCCCGGCATATAGGCAAACAGCAGGGTCGCGGCGAGAAAGGCGAGGAACGCTTCGGGTGTCATGACTTCAAAATCCGGAATCAGCTGACGGGTTCGACATAAACGCGGATACGGCCGCCGCAGGACAGGCCGACCTGCCACGCGGTTTCGTCTGCGACGCCGAATTCAAGAGTCGCGGGTTTGCCGGTTTCGATGACGTCGAGCGCTTCGGAGACCACGGCGCCTTCCACGCAGCCGCCGGAAACTGAGCCCTCGAAATTGCCGTCGGAATCGATCACCAGATGGGAGCCGACCGGACGCGGCGCGGAGCCCCAGGTCTCGATCACGGTCGCAAGCGCGACGGATCGGCCTGAACCGGTCCAGGCTTCCGCCGTTCTGAGCACATCCGCCAAGGGCGAGGTATCGGTGGCAGGCATATGGAATGTCCTTTTGCGTCGAACCCAATATAGACTGTTTCGGCCCCGATGAAATACCGGTGTGCGGTGAAGGTGCTGGGATCTGCTGTAGGCTCCTGTCGCAGACACTGCCATCGAAACCGCCGCTGCAAAAAAGAAACGGCGCCTGCTGCCACAGGCGCCGTCCAGGAGGGCGGTGATCGATGGGGCCTTTATTCCGCCGCGAGCCTCAGGGCCGGGGCGGCGCTGAGAACCGCGCCGTCCACGTGAGCCTCAAAGGCTTCGAAGTTACTCACGAACATCTGCACCAGTTTCGCAGCCTGCGCGTCGTAGGCGTCCTTGTCGCTCCAGGTTTCCCGGGGTGTGAGGATTCTGTCCTCCACACCTTCAACCGCGACCGGAACCTCGAAGCCGAAATTCGCGTCGGTGCGGAACTCCGCCTGTTTCAGGCTGCCGGAGAGGGCTGCCTGCAACAGGGTGCGGGTGGCCTTGATCGGCATGCGCTGTCCGATGCCGTAAGCGCCGCCGGTCCAACCGGTATTGACCAGCCAGCAATCCACATTGTGGCGGGCGATCAGGTCTTTCAGAAGGTTGCCGTAATCGGAAGGATGCCTCGGCAGGAATGGTGCTCCGAAGCAGGTCGAGAATGTCGCCTGCGGTTCGGTGACACCTTTTTCCGTGCCGGCCACCTTGGCTGTATAACCGGACAGGAAGTGATACATGGCCTGGGCGGGTGTCAGGCGGGCGATCGGCGGCATGACACCGAACGCGTCGGCCGTCAGCATGATGATGGTTTTCGGCATCGGCGCGCGGCCGGTGGGGCTGGCGTTGGAGATGAAGTGGATCGGATAGGCCGCGCGGGTGTTCTCGGTCTTCGAACCGTCGTCGAAATCCGGAACCCGGTTTTCATCCAGAACTACATTTTCAAGCACCGTTCCGAAGCGTTGCGTCGTGGAGTAGATCTCCGGTTCGGCCTCAGCCGACAGCTTGATGGTTTTCGCATAGCAGCCGCCTTCGAAGTTGAAGACGCCGCTTTCACCCCAGCCGTGTTCGTCATCGCCGATCAGCGTACGGTCCGGATCTGCGGAAAGGGTTGTCTTGCCCGTGCCCGACAGGCCGAAGAAGATCGCCGTGTCGCCGCCCTCGCCCACATTGGCGGAGCAGTGCATGGGCATCACGCCCTTGGCCGGCAGCAGATGGTTGAGCATCGTGAATACGGATTTTTTCATTTCCCCCGCATAGGAACTGCCACCGATCAGGATGATTTTCCGTGTCAGGTCGCAGGCGATCACCGTTTCTGTGCGGCAACCGTGGCGCTCGGGGTCACCCTTGAAGCTGGGCAGGTCGACGATGGTCATTTCCGGGACGAAGTTGGCCAGCTCACCGGTTTCCGGCCGCAACAGCAGATTGCGGATGAACAATGAATGCCAGGCATATTCCGTATAGACGCGCACCGGCAGCCGGTGTGCCGGATCAGCGCCACCGTAAAGATCCTGCGCGAACAGTTCCCGGCCTTCGGCATGGTCCAGGAAATCGCCGAGCAGCAGGTCGAACTGATCCCGGGAGATCTGTCCGTTGTTGTCCCACCAGACCGTGTCCCTGGTCTCGTCGTCGAGAACGACGAACTTGTCCTTTGGAGAACGGCCGGTATGAACGCCGGTTTCGGCGACGAGGGCGCCTCCGGATGTGATCTGGGATTCGCCGCGGGAAACGGAATACTCGTAAAGCACAGGCGCGTGCTGGTTCCAGTAGAGCGCCTTCAGACCCTTGAAGCCGAAGGTTTCGCAGCCATTGGAGGGATTTCTGACACCTGTTTCTTGCATTGTTCCCGCAGTCCTCGTGATCTGGGCATGTTGCCGTCGAAGAATGGCAAGAAGTGCGAAAGTCAATTCTCGCCAGACCCGGCTGTAAGGGCTGCGACCGTAGTGGAATGGCAGAAGGGCAGCAAGACATCTGAAGGTGCTATGTCCTTGTTTAATCGATTAAAATATGATGTCCTGCATCAGTTGTTTAATTTGGATATCGAACTAAATGGCGACATCTTCGCAATGTTCGATTTGTCCGGAAAACCGAAAGAGAATGCGTTTGAAGCGCAAGTCTCATGGCGCGCGGCGGGGGCAAAACCGAGAATGAAAGAGCCCATTCCCGGAATCGAACAGGCGCGGCCGGGCAGGCGCCGGGTTTCAAATCGGCAGATCATGGCCTGTGGGTGGTCTGAAAGCTGAGGCGACTTTTCGTGGAAGCGCCTCTGGACCGCGTTGAACGGATCTGGCCGGTCTCTTGAAATTTCCCGGAACGATCCCCACCATGCAGGCAGTGTACCCGCCATTCCCGCTCCGGAGTATCGGAAATGGCAGATTGCCTTAATTTATGCGCATTTAGCAGGCCAAACGCTCTATGTTACAGTCAAGCCGATGCGTGCCATCGGTGCGTTGCCGGAAATGGAAAAATACAGCATGCCGACAATTGCCCTGGTCGACGACGACCGCAACATTTTGACTTCGGTGTCCATCGCTCTGGAAGCCGAAGGATATCGCGTTCAGACTTATACGGACGGAACCTCGGCCCTCGACGGGCTGCAGAGCGATCCGCCGGAACTTGCTATTTTCGATATCAAGATGCCGCGCATGGACGGTATGGAACTGCTGCGCCGTCTGCGTCAGAACTCGGATCTTCCGGTGATCTTCCTGACCTCGAAAGACGACGAGATCGACGAACTGTTCGGCCTGAAAATGGGCGCGGACGATTTCATCCGCAAACCCTTCTCCCAGCGGCTTCTTGTCGAGCGGGTCCGTGCAGTGTTGCGCAGGGCGCAGCCGAAGGACGCTTCCGCACCGCGCGACGATGCGGACAAGCTGCTCGAGCGCGGCCAACTGGTCATGGACCAGGAGCGTCACACCTGCACCTGGAACAACAAGCCGGTGACGTTGACGGTAACCGAATTCCTTATTCTTTCCGCCCTTGCGCAGCGCCCGGGCGTCGTGAAAAGCCGGAATGCCCTTATGGATGCGGCTTATGACGATCAGGTCTATGTGGATGACCGGACCATCGACAGCCATATCAAGCGCCTGCGGAAAAAGTTCAAGGTGGTTGACGACGACTTCGACATGATCGAAACCCTTTATGGTGTTGGCTACCGCTTCCGGGAGGCTTGAGTCGGCCAGAAGCGGTCAGCCAGAAGCGGCCAGAAGGTGTAGTCCGATCGGACCGAAGCATTTGATGAGGGAAAACCGGCCCACCGGCATCGTGGCACCGCTTGCCCTCGTGGTGGGGTAAATGGCGGTTGAAAGCGAGAGCGCCGAGGCAGTTGCGGCTTCCGAACCCGCGAGCGGTTCGGAACGCTCCCGCTTGCGCCGTCTCGGCAACAAGCGCATCCGCCGCCGGCTTCTGAACCAGTTCGGACGCATCTTCGGCACCTATGTCCTGTCTTCCCTGACGCGTCGGATCATTGCGATCAACCTTGTGGGTCTGCTCGCCCTGGTGATCGGCATCCTCTACCTGAACCAGTTCCGGGCCGGTCTCATTGACGCGCGCGTGCAAAGTCTTCTGACACAGGGCGAGATTATCGCGGGTGCGATTGCCGCCTCGGCGACAGTCGATACGGGGACGATCACGGTGGATCCCGAGCGTCTGCTTCAGTTGCAGGCCGGCGAGAGCATCACTCCGACGGGCGACGATCTGGACAGTCTCGATTTTCCGATCAATCCGGAACGTGTCGGCCCGGTTCTGCGCCGCCTGATCTCGCCGACCAAGACGCGTGCGCGGATCTACGATCCGGAAGGCATTCTGATCCTTGATTCCCGCCATCTTTATTCAAGTGCCCAGATCCTGCGCTTCGATCTGCCGCCGCCCAATGCGGTGGAGGAGGATTTTTGGGATACGCTCTGGCAATGGACCAAACGCTGGCTGCGGCAGGGCGATCTGCCGCTTTATCAGGAAGCCGGCGGCGGCGACGGGCGGGTCTATCCGGAGGTCGAGGCGGCGCTTGCCGGATCGCCCGCCAGTGTTACCAGGATTTCCCCGCGCGGCGAGCTGATCGTATCTGTTGCCGTGCCGATCCAGAGGTTCAGAGCGGTACTCGGCTCGCTGCTTCTGTCCACCCAGGGTGGCGATATCGACGCCATCGTGCGGGCCGAACGCATAGCGATCATCCGGGTGTTCCTGTTCGCTGCAACGGTGACGATCCTCCTGTCAATCCTGCTTGCCGGCACGATTGCCGGGCCCGTCAGACGCCTGGCAGCCGCGGCCGACCGGGTGCGGCGCGGCTCGACCTCGCGCGAGGAAATTCCCGATTTTTCCGACCGTCAGGACGAGATCGGCCATCTGGCGCGCTCCTTCCGCGAGATGACCCACGCGCTTTACAACAAGATCGACGCGATCGAACAGTTCGCGGCGGATGTCGCGCATGAATTGAAAAATCCGCTGACCTCGCTGCGCAGCGCGGTGGAAACCCTGCCTGTTGCGAAGTCGCAGGAGTCGAAGGACCGGTTGATGGAGGTGATCCAGCACGATGTCCGTCGGCTTGATCGGCTGATCAGCGACATTTCGGATGCCTCCCGCCTCGATGCGGAACTGGCCCGGATCCAGGCCGAACCGCTCGATCTGGCCGAATTTCTGCGCAACATGGTGGCCGACTCCAATCAGAGGGCCGGCGCCGGAGAAGCCAATGTCAAGTTGACGGTCGCCGATGCTCCGGGAGCCAGGCCCTATCTGGTCCAGGGGCACGACATCCGGCTTGGTCAGGTGATCAGCAATCTGTTCGACAACGCCCGGTCCTTTTCGTCCGCCGACGGGACCGTCCGGGCGGATCTTGCCCGTGAGGGCCGGCAGATCAAGATCACGGTCGATGACGACGGTCCCGGTATCCGGGCCGAGAACACGGAACGCATCTTCGAGCGTTTTTATACGGACCGTCCCGACGGAGAAGGCTTCGGCAATAATTCCGGCCTCGGTCTGTCGATCTCCCGACAGATCATCGAAGCCCATGGCGGAACAATTGTGGCGACCAATCGTCTGGAACCGGGTGACGGCGAAAAGCGTGAGGTCGCCGGCGCCAGATTCATCATTTATCTGCCTGCCGGAACTGGCAAGTGACCGGTCAGAGCATTCATGCGAACTGCGTGATTGTCGGCACCTTTGGCATGCTGATCCGCGGCGCGGCGGGAAGCGGCAAATCCCTTCTTTCCGAAACCCTGATCGAAACGGCGCGGGCCAAGGGCAACTTTGCCTCGCTGGTAGCCGATGACCGTGTCTTGTTGCGCGCGCAGGGGAGCCGGCTTCTGGCGCGGTCACCCGAGACGATAAGGGGCAGGATCGAGATCCGCGGTTTCGCGCTTGAGGAAATGGCGCACGAGCCGGAGGCGCATGTTCGTCTGGTCGTCGATCTGAGGCCACTGGAGACTTTGGACCGGCTGCCGGAAACGGCGATTGCGCAGGAGCATCTGGAAGGTGTTCTCGTCGCGTTGATGACTTCTCCCTCAAATCGTCCCGACATCAGCTTGCGGCAGGTCCGCTGGGCCTTGCGCAAGCTTTTTCCCGGAAGTCCGGACTACATTTGAGAGCGTCCGGGTCTTTTTTGCTTGCAAGTGACGGAACGGTTGAAGAGAGTGCTTCTGACTGATAAACGCCCGGCTCCGTCAAGAGAGCTTAACGCACTCCAGATCGACCGGTTTCTTGCGAAACCACGTGAAAGCGGAAATGTCGATCGATGTTTTAATGTTGGAGCCTCTCTTCTGCGTTCCGCTGAATGCAGGATGCTCTAGGATCAGGTCAAAAGACGTATGATTGGACTAGTACTTGTTACCCACGGACGCCTCGCTGAGGAATTCAAGGCGGCGCTGGAGCATGTCGTCGGTCCGCAAGATCAGGTCGAAACCATTTCAATCGGACCGGATGACGACATGGAGCAGCGCCGGCAGGATATTCTGGCCGCCGTCGAAGCTGCCAACACGGGCAAGGGCGTGGTGCTGCTGACCGACATGTTCGGCGGCACGCCTTCCAACCTTGCCATCTCCGTGATGGACGGCAAATCCGTGGAAGTGGTGGCGGGCGTCAATCTGCCCATGCTGATCAAGCTCGCCAGCGTCCGCGCCGACCGGGAACTGGCCGACGCCGTGGATGAAGCCCGCCAGGCAGGACAGAAATATATTTCTGTCGCAAGCCAGGTGCTTTCGGGACAGAACTAATACGAATATGACCACTGCAGCCCTGCTTGAAAGAAACCTGACGATTGTCAACCGGCGCGGGCTTCACGCCCGGGCCTCCGCCAAACTGGTAAAACTCGTTGAGACATTCGACGCCGAGGTTCATGTTTCCAAGGACGGCCAGACGGTTGGCGGGACATCGATCATGGGTCTGATGATGCTCGCGGCCAGTCCGGGGTGCTGTATCCAGGTTTGTGTGAGTGGAACGGACGCGGAAGTGGCGATGAGCGCGATTTCAGAGCTTGTCGAAAGCGGATTTGGCGAGACGGACTGAGTTCGGCGGAGTCGTTCGACTTGCCTCGGGTCTGCCCGCCCTTCGGTGCGGTTTGTACCAGTTGCAGGAGCGCGCATGGCGGACAGTTCAATCGATACCACCCGGACCGTTCTCGCTCATGTTCATGAGGTTCTGGGGGCGGACTTCGCCTTTGAACTGGCTGACGGAACGCTGATACCGCCGGACGCACCTCGCGAGGGTCTGCGTCTATTCGTGTCCGATGTCGCCCTGCCGAGTCTCCTGCGCGCGCCCGGACTGAAAACCGTCATTGATCTTTACGCGGCCGGGGACATCGATCCGCGTGGCGGCACAATCTTCGATTTCGCCGACAGGCGGCCGGCGGTGAAAGGCCGGACGCTCTTCAAAAAACTCGACAAGCGCCTTTTGCTTGGTGCGGCCTGGAAGCTTTTCTTCGCGCCGCGCGGCGCGAAATCGCCAATTGGCGCGCTGGACAGCAAGAGCTCTGCCGCAGGGGCCGGCAGCGGCAAGGCGGATATCGCCTTTCACTATGATGTATCCAACAGTTTCTACCGGCTCTTTCTAGATCCGGAAATGCTCTACACCTGCGCCTATTTTCGTGACTGGGAAAACGACCTGGCAACGGCGCAGCGCGACAAGCTGGAGATGATCTGCCGAAAGCTCAGACTGAAGCCCGGCGACCGGCTTCTCGACATCGGCTGCGGTTGGGGCGCTCTTATCTGTTATGCGGCGGAACATTACGGTGTCACCGCGATTGGGGTGACCCTCGCCGAGGAACAGGCGAAACTGGCCCGTGAGCGCATTCGGGAGCGGGGCCTGGAAGACAGGGTCAGCGTGGAGCTGAAGGACTACCGGGAACTGGACGGTCAGTTCGACAGGATCTCCTCCATCGGCATGTTTGAGCATGTCGGCCTGGACAATCACGAAGATTATTACCGTCATGTCCGGCGCCTCTTGAAACCGCGCGGGCTGTATCTTCATCATGCCATCACCCGGCGCGGCAAAAAGGACTTCGCGAAGTTCCGCCGCAAGAGGCCCGAGTACCGGACCCTGGTGCGCTATATCTTTCCAGGCGGCGAGGTGGACCACATCGGTTGGACGCTGACCAATCTCGAGGCGCATGGTTTCGAGGTCCACGATGTTGAGGCTTGGCGGGAGCACTATGCCCGCACCACCCGCCTTTGGGCCGAGAATCTCCTGGCGGCGAAAGACACAGCCATCGCCGAGGTCGGGGAGCGGAAATACCGTCTCTGGCTGGCCTATCTGTGCGGCGTGTCACTTGGTTTCCGGCGTGGCACCATCTGCATCTTCCAGACAGTCGCCTCCCGGCGCACCAAGGGCCCCTCCGGCATGCCGCCCTCGAGGGATGACCTCTACCGGCCATAAAGCGGTGGGGGCCGGGATATTTCAACCCAAGCCAGTTCAACTGCGGCTTTCATTAGGCCTGTGAAGTGAATTCGCTTCATTTTCGCAAACTGAAACGAATTCACTTCTTCAGGCCAGATCGAGAGGGAAGTGGGTCTTAGCTAGAGGGCCTGCTTGTCGCCCAGCTGTGAGCTCCGAGGGGCATGGCGTTATAGATTTGAAAAGGATATAAAGAATTCTTTATATCTTTATTGCATGATGTCTCCGCTGGGGCTATAAACCCTCCCAATGATATCCGGCAGATGCCGGACATCGGAAGACAGTGACCGGACAGCCCCATCGGCTCTCCTTCCCGTCAGAAGGATCGGTCGCCTTCAAAAGGCCCGGCGTTTTAAGCTGGCTCCAAAAGCAGGACACTTTCATGACCGACTACATTATTAAAGACATCGGGCTCGCGGACTGGGGACGTACCGAAATCGAGATCGCCGAACACGAGATGCCGGGCCTGATGGCCTGCCGTGCGGAATTCGGTGAGTCCAAGCCGCTCAAGGGCGCCCGGATTGCCGGTTCGCTCCATATGACGATCCAGACCGCCGTTCTGATCGAGACCCTGACCGCGCTGGGCGCGGAAGTCCGCTGGGCCTCCTGCAACATCTACTCCACCCAGGATCAGGCTGCCGCTGCCATTGCCGCCACCGGCGTTCCGGTCTTCGCCGTCAAGGGCGAAACCCTGGAAGAATATTGGGACTACGCCGACAAGATCTTCGATTTCCCCGACGGGGCGAACATGATCCTCGATGACGGTGGCGACGCCACTCTCTACATTCTGATCGGTGCGCGGGTTGAAGCCGGCGAGACGGATCTGATCGAGAACCCGACGTCGGAAGAAGAGGAATGCCTCTTCGCTCAGATCAAGAAGCGCATGGCGGCCAACCCGGGCTGGTTCACCAAGCAGAAAGACCTGATCCAGGGCGTTTCGGAAGAGACCACCACCGGCGTTCTGCGTCTTTATGAGATGCAGAAGAAGGGCGCGCTGCCGTTCCCGGCGATCAACGTCAACGACAGCGTCACCAAGTCGAAGTTCGACAACCGTTACGGCTGCCGTGAATCCCTGGTCGACGGCATTCGCCGCGGCACCGACGTGATGATGTCCGGCAAGGTTGCCGTGGTCTGCGGCTATGGCGATGTCGGCAAGGGCTCCGCCCAGTCTCTGGCCGGCGCCGGCGCCCGCGTGATCGTCACCGAGATCGATCCGATCTGCGCCCTGCAGGCGTCCATGGACGGTTTCGAGGTCAAGACCATCGAACAGGCCCTTCCGGAAGGCGACATCTATGTCACCGCAACCGGTAACAAGGACATCATCACCTTCGACCACATGCGCGGCATGAAGGACATGGCGATCGTCTGCAACATCGGTCACTTCGACAACGAGATCCAGGTCGCGGCGCTGAAGAACACCAGATGCCGTCCGGTCAAGGACCAGGTCGACATGTACGAGTTCCCGGACGGCAAACGCATGATCCTGCTTTCGCAGGGCCGCCTGGTGAACCTGGGCAACGCGACCGGCCACCCGAGCTTCGTGATGTCCGCCAGCTTCACCAACCAGGTGCTGGCCCAGATCGAACTGTTCTCCAAGGGCGATCAGTATCAGAACG
Source organism: Labrenzia sp. OB1 (assembly GCF_001624695.1). Lineage (GTDB taxonomy): Bacteria > Pseudomonadota > Alphaproteobacteria > Rhizobiales > Stappiaceae > Roseibium. The sequence goes on from NZ_JSEP01000004.1 coordinate 294,302, forward strand.
AGGTTTACGTGCTTCCGAAGCATCTGGACGAGAAGGTCGCGCGCCTTCACCTGGAAAAGCTCGGTGTCACGTTAACCGAACTGACGGACGGACAATCTCAATATCTGGGGATTAACAAGACCGGTCCGTTCAAGGCTGAACACTACAAATACTGATTGGGTGAAGGCGGGGCACCAGATGTAGTCATCGCCTTGATTCGGCACTGTGAACAAAAAAATGCAGGACCCTTCAATTTGAAGGGTCCTGTTAACTTTTCGGAAACGGACTCTTCTGCGTGATTCTCAAAAAGGTTATGGTTTAAGCGAATCAGAGGCCAGGAGGCGATTGTCTTTGATTTGCTCCCATAGACCGGGGGCTGTGCCCGCAAAGGCGGGACATGGCGGCATAAGGGGATCACAGAATGCCGAAAGGCAGCAGGGACGGCGCGCGATCAGGTGCGGCGTGGCGAGATTGGAGTCTGAACACGCTGAAAGCAGGCGGTGGCGCAATTGCGTGCCTCGGGCTGTCTTCCGGTCCGGCTTCCGCCGATATGCTTGCCGATACGATCGCGGCAATAAATCCTGATAGCATGATTCTTTTTGGTTCGCTCGGCGGAATGTGCGCCTTTGCCGTGACCGCCGCGACTGCCCTTGTCCGCCATCGCAAACAGTCCGCAGTCCTGACTGAAACGCTGCAAAAGGAAAAGGGCGATCTGAAACTCCGGGTGGACCGCCTGGAGGCGATGCTCAATACAGATGAGCAGCGCGTGATCGTGTGGACCGGCAACGGCGCCATGCCGCAGATCTGGGGCGTCCTGCCGGAGACGTCCGGCGTTCCGCGTCCGCCGGTACAGCTTCTGGCTTTCGGCAGCTGGCTGACGGCCAAATGCGCGAGCGATCTGGAGCGTTATCTGGACATGCTTTTCCGCTCCGGCGAAGCTTTCACCACCACCTTGAAGACCCGCACCGGCAGCTATGTCGAGGCAATGGGCCGCACCACCGGCGGCGCGGTCGTTCTGCGCATGCGCGACCTGACCGGTGAACGGCAGATGCAGGCGGAACTCGCCGCGCGCAACGCCAAGATCTCCGGTGAACTGCACATGCTGCACGCGCTTCTGGATGCTATGCCGGCACCGGCCTGGCAGCGGGATGCGGAGGGCGCGCTTATCTGGGCGAACGATGCCTATGCCGAGGCCGTCGAAATGCCGGATGCGACAAGTGCCGTGAAGCAGGGCGCCACCTTCCTGGATGCGGCCGCCCGAACCGCAATGGCCGTCCAGAGGACGGAAGACGGCTGTTTCAATGCCCGTATTCCCATTGTCGCCTCCGGCGCGCGCCGGGTGTTCGAGGTGACCGATGTCAACGCGAATGTCGGCGGCGCCGGCATTGCCGTGGACATCAGTGAGCTGGAACAGGCGCGCAAGGAACTCGGCCGCGCGGAAGAATTCCATGGCCGCACCCTGGACCAGCTCGCGGCGGCTGTCGCCATCTATGGCAATGACCGCAAGCTGCAGTTCTATAATGCCGCATTCCGTCAGCTTTGGGATCTCGATCCGGCGTTTCTGGAAGGTCATCCGGAGGACGGGGCCGTCCTCGATGCCTTGCGCGCCACGCGCAAGATCCCCGAACAGGCGGACTACCGCGTCTGGCGCAACAAGATGCTGGAGAGCTACCAGTCGCTGGAAGCAAGGGAGAGCTGGTGGCACCTGCCGGACGGGCGGACCCTGCGTGTCATCGCCAATCCGCATCCTCAGGGTGGCGTTACCTATATCTACGAGAATGTCACCGAACAGCTCGATCTGGAAAGCCGCTACAATGCGCTGACCCGTGTTCAGGGCGAAACTCTCGACAATCTGTCCGAGGCAGTCGCCGTGTTCGGATCCGACGGCCGCCTGCGCCTTTGGAACCCGGCGTTCGGCCGCATCTGGAACCTGCAGGAAGACCAGCTCGCGGAATTGCCGCATGTCAAGGAAGTGGTCTCGGCCTGCACCTTGAACGCGACCGAAGAGGACGCCTGGGAGCAGCTTGCAGGCAACGTTACCGGTCTTCTCGACAACCGCACGCAAAAGGTCAGCCGCCTGGAACGCCACAATGGCGACGTGCTCGACTATGCGACCGTACCGCTGCCCGATGGCGGCACGCTGGTGACCTTCGTCGATGTCACCGACAGCGTGAATGTGGAACGCGCGCTGCTTGAGAAGAATGACGCGCTGGAACAGGCCGACCAGATCAAAAACGCCTTCATCCAGCATGTGTCCTATGAATTGCGTTCGCCCCTGACCAATATCATCGGCTTCGCCCAGCTTCTGTCCGATCCGAAATTCGGCGACCTGTCCGACAAGCAGGGTGAATACGCCGAATACATCCAGTCCTCTTCATCCGCCCTGCTGGCCATCATCAACGATATTCTGGATCTGGCGACGCTCGATGCCGGCATCATGGAACTGGACCTTGGCGAGGTCGACGTGGCCTCGACCGTCTCCGCCGCCGTAGAGGGTCTGAAAGACCGGATCGCGGAAGCCCGGATCAATCTGCGCACCCAGGTTCCGGAAGACATCGGCATGATGGTCGCGGACGAAAAGCGCCTGCGCCAGGTGTTGTTCAATCTGATTTCCAACGCCGTGCGCTATTCGGAAGCCGACGGCGTGGTTGATGTCAGCTGCAGCAGGGAAGGCGATTCGGTCACCTTCGTCGTCAAGGATCACGGCTATGGCATTCCGGCTGAAATCCTGACCCAGGTGTTCAACCGCTTCGTCGGTCACGACACCGGAGCCCGCCGTCAGGGCGCAGGTCTCGGTCTGGCAATCGTCAAGAGCTTCGTGGAACTGCACGGCGGCACCGTCGATATCGCCTCCGCCGAAGGTGAGGGCACCACGGTGTCCTGCGTTTTCCCGGCCCGGCCCGAATTGTCGGATCAGGCCGCCGCTGAATAAATGTTTGACCGTGATCCGAAGCAGCTGCCGGCTTCCTTCCTTACGATGGAAATCCCGGACGAAGCCGCGACACGGCAGCTCGCCAATGACCTTGCGCTGGTTCTGAAAGCCGGAGATGTCGTCTGCCTGTCCGGCGATCTGGGGGCCGGAAAGTCGACATTCACCCGCGCCTTGCTGCGGTCCTTCGCCGGCAATCCGGGGCTGGAAGTTCCGAGCCCGACATTCACCCTGGTTCAGACCTACGCCTTCGACCGGTTCGACCTGTCCCACTTCGACCTTTACCGTCTGGAGGAGCCGGAAGAACTCGACGAACTGGGTCTTGACGATCTTCTCCACACCGGGGCGGCCCTGATCGAATGGCCGGAAATGGCAGGCGGTCTTCTGCCTGACGATGCGCTGTGGATCCGGATCGGGCAACCGGATGAAGACAGCGATGCCCGCGTCTTCGGCTTCTTTTCCGTGTCTCCGCAATGGCGGCAACGGATAGAGTTCACGCGGGACATCCGTGCCTTTCTGGAACAGACGAAGTTTCAGGGCGCGGATCGCCGCTTTCTGGCAGGCGACGCTTCCCTGCGAACCTTTGAGAAAATCGAAACCGGCGGCGAGACGGCTGTTCTCATGCGCTGGCCGTTCCAGAGCGGCAGCGTCTCCGAAACGGTCCGGGCCTACATGCAGAAGGTTCATCTGGCGCAGGATTGCCGCTCCGTCATCGCCATCGGTGGAGAGCTGCGCCGACACGGGTTCCTGGCACCCGCGATCCACGCGGCGAATCCCGAAAAGGGCCTTGTTCTGTCCGAATATCTGGGCACAGAAACAGTTGCCGAAAACGGTATCCCCGTCCCGGAACGTTATCGCGCGGCGGTCGATGTTCTGGCCGGGATGCACGGCATTGCCTGGCCGCAGGCGGTCGACCTGGGTCAGGGAACTATCTACCAGGTGCCGGACTATTCGACCGAAGCCCTGGCCGCCGAAGCCTCCCTGTTTCTCGACTGGTTTGTACCGGAGATGACGGGAAACCCGGTGGGCGAGGGTGTTCGCGCGGAATTTGAAGCGCTGTGGCGAGCCGCGCTGGACAGTTTGGCGGACGCGCAGCGGGGTTGGGTGCTGCGCGATTTTCACTCGCCTAATCTGCTCTGGCAGCAAGGCGCGAGCGGGTCTGATCGTATCGGCCTGATCGATTTCCAGGATACCGTCATCGGGCCGGTGGCCTATGACCTGGCATCCCTGACATTCGACGCTAGGGTCGATATCGCTCCGGAGCTGGAAACGACGCTTCTCGATGCCTATGTCAGGGCAAGGGAAAACCAGACCTCCGGTTTCGACAAGGCAGGATTTTCAGAGGCCTATGCAATCATGGCCGCGCAAAGGATTTCAAAGATCCTCGGGATTTTTGTCAGGCTGGCGCGACGCGATCACAAGCCTGCTTATCTGGGTCATTTGCCGCGCATGCAAAGTTACCTCGACCGGGTGCTTGACAGACCCGGCATGTCGGATTTGAAAGACTGGTACGCACGTTACCGTCCCTGAGGTTCTCCCTGCTATAAGAGGGACGAACAGGGCCGTTTGCAATCAACCGAGTGACATCATGACAGACACGCGCTATCGCCCGAAAAACGCAATGATCATGGCCGCAGGCCTCGGCAAGCGCATGCGTCCGCTGACAGCGACAACCCCCAAGCCTCTGATCGAGGTCAATGGCCAGGCCCTGATGGACCACGGCATGGACAGGCTCGCCGCGGCGGGTGTGGAGAAATGCGTCGTCAACGTGCATTATCTTGCCGATCTGGTGGAGGTGCATGCGCGCCGCCGCCAGGACATGGAGATCGTGATTTCCGACGAACGGGATGAGCTGCTTGAGACCGGCGGCGGCATCCGCAAGGCTCTGCCCAAGCTCGGAAACGAGCCGTTCTTCCAGCTCAATGCCGATACCTGTTACTGGGTGGAGGGCGTCAAACCCAATCTTGAGCACATGATCGACGCCTGGGACGGGACCCGCATGGACGCCTTGCTTCTGATCGCTGAAACCGTCAAGTCGGTCGGCTATTACGGCAAGGGCGATTTCGATCTGGCCAGGGATGGCTCCTTGACCCGGCGGCAGGAAAAAGGTGTGACGCCCTTTGCCTATGCTGGCGCGGCGATCCTGCATCCGCGCCTGTTCGAGGGCGCGCCTGACGGCCCGTTCTCCATGAACCTGCTGTTCGACAAGGCGATTGAGGCAGGACGGTTGTTTGGTGTGGAGATGGAAGGGCTCTGGCTCCATATCGGCACGCCCGATGCCATCCGCGCCGCTGAATACGCCGTTCGGGAAAGTGCTGCCTGAGGATGGATGAACGGCCGCGCCTCTTTTCCGTCTCTCCCGCCGTTCCCTTTCTCAAGACGCTTGTCGATACGCTTGTGGACGGAACCCTCGTCCCGGGCTTTCGTCCCCTCGATGATCCCATGTTGCTGTCCACGGCAACGCTTTATCTGCCGACCCGCCGCGCCGCCCGCCTGCTGCCCGAGCTCTTTCAGGAAAAATTCGGCGGCCGTCCGGTTCTGCTGCCCGCTATCCGGCCAGTCGGCGACGCCGATGAAGATGCCCAGAGCCTGACAAACGAGCCGGATCTGGAAGCCCTGCCGCCCGCCATGCCTCTGCTGGAACGCCATCTGGCGATGACCCGGCTGGTGAAGGCCTGGAAGGGCATGCTGCGCCGGGAAGCGCTGAGCCTCCGGTCCGACGAACCTCTCGGCGTGCCCGCCTCGACCGCCGATGCCGCCTGGCTCGCCAGTGACCTGCTCACCCTTATGGACGAGGTCGAGACGGAAGAGGCCGACTGGTCCGAACTGACCGGTCTGGTGCCGGAAGACCATGCCCGCTACTGGCAGATCACTCTGGACTTTCTCAAGATCGTCCAGGAGGCCTGGCCCGCGCATCTGGCTGAGCGGCAGCAAATGGATCCGAAGGCGCGCCGCTCCACCCTTATCCGGCGTGAAGCCCGCCGCCTGTCCGCCAGTGCGCTGTCCGGGCCGGTCATCGTGGCGGGTGTGACGGGATCGGTCCCGGCAACGTCGGAGCTTCTGAAAGTTGTTGCGAGCCTAGCGCAGGGCGTCATCGTGCTTCCGGGTCTCGACCGGTATCTGGACGATCGGGCCTGGGCTGCCCTGGGCGCACGCAGTGCACCGGCGGCAGGGCCGCTTTTCCAAAGCGGCGAAGCCTCTCTCCCCTCGCATCCGCAATATTCCCTGAAGCAGCTTCTCGACCGCCTGAGTGTCGCCCGGACCGAGGTGGCGACGCTTGGGCCGGAACCGGCCACAGATCTTGTCCTGCGCGAGGAACTTGTCTCCGAAGCCCTGCGGCCGGCGGACACGTCCGACAGCTGGACCGCGTTTCTCGACATGACATCGCAGGAGCAGAGAGCGCAAGCCTTGCAAGGCGTCGCGATCATGACCGCCCGCAACGAGGCCGACGAGGCTTTGGGCGTCGCCATTGCTTTGCGGGAAACCATCGAACGCGGCGAAACGGCAGCGCTGATCTCGCCGGACCGAATGCTGACGCGCCGTGTTGCGGCGGAACTGGCCCGCTGGAACATCCAGGTGGATGACAGCGCGGGCCGCCCGCTCGATCAGACCGCACCGGCGATCCTCGCCCTTCTGGCCGCCAAACTGGCATTGAACGGCTGTGATCCCATAGACCTGCTGGCGCTCCTCAAACATCCGCTTGCCAGGCTCGGCCTGCCGATCCGGGACATCCGCTCCGCCGCACGCGCCCTCGAACGCGGGGTCATTCGCGGCCCGCGTGCCCGTCCGGGAACAGACGGATTGAAGGCCGCGATCGAAGCCAGCCGCGCGTCGGCAGGCGAAGCCCATGTGCCACGCTGGAAAAAGATCCACGAGGGAGACTGGGATGTGATCGCCGATCTGGCGGACCGTCTCTCCTCTGCCCTGGCGCCGCTCGAGGAACTCTCCGAATTGGCGGAACCCGTCTCCATCATCGAACTCGCCCGCCGCCATGTGGACGTACTTCAGGCGGTCGCGGTGGATGAAGTCGGATCGGTCGATGAACTCTTTGCCGGAGAAGCCGGAGAGGCATTGGCCCAGTTTCTGACCGGCCTTCTGGAAGCCGAAGCCAGCGGGCTGGAAATACCACCCGGCGAATGGCCATCCGTCCTGCCGGCCCTGATGTCCGGTCAGGCTGTGCGCCGCAAGTTGCCGGGCGATCCCAGGGTGCAGATCCTGGGTCCGATGGAAGCGCGGCTGCAATCCTTCGATTTCGTTGTTCTTGGTGGCCTGAACGAGGGCATCTGGCCGCAGCGGACCCGCAACGATCCCTGGCTTAACCGGCCGATGAAACGGGGCATGGGACTGGAGCCGCCCGAACGCAGGCTCGGTGCGTCGGCACATGACTTCGCACAGGGAATGGGCGCCGCGCGGGTTATGCTGACACGGGCCGCCCGGGCAGATGGTGCCCCCACCGTCGCCTCGCGCTGGCTGCAAAGACTGACCACCCTGGCAGGCCCGGCGGTTACGGAGGATATGGAGCGCAAGGGCAGTCTCTATACGCAGCTTGCCGCCGTTCTGGACCGCCCTGAAGGCCCGGTCAGACCGGCTGCCCGGCCCAATCCGCTGCCACCGCTGGCGGCCCGGCCGAAAACCTTGTCGATCACCGAAATCGAGCGCCTGATCCGGGACCCCTATGCCATCTTTGCGCGCCATGTCCTGGAGGTGCAGCCGGTCGATCCCATCGGCGGCGAGCCGGGGGCCGCAGACAAGGGCAATCTCATTCACGACGCTCTGGCGGAATTCCTGATGACTTGGACGGCCCCGTTCGACGACGCTGCTGTTGCTGCGCTGACCGGGATAGGCGAGAGGTTTTTCGAACCGTTGGACGCCTTCCCGGCGATCCGGGCGCTGTGGTGGCCGCGCTTCCAGAGGATTGCTGCCGGCTTCGTCGCCTACGAAGCCGAGCGGGCAAAGCGCGTCGACAGGCGTTTTCTGGAAATCGGCGGCGGTGTCGACATGAAACTGCCCGGCTTCGAGTTCCGTTTGCGCGGCCGGGCGGACCGGATCGACCTTATGGACAGTGGCGGCCTGGCGGTGATCGACTACAAGACCGGTCAGGTTCCTTCCCAGAAGCAGGTCGAAGCCCTGCTGTCTCCGCAATTGCTGCTGGAGGCGGCGCTGATCAAACGGTCCGGGTTCAAGGACGTGCCCGCGAACGCGGAGATCCGCGAGCTGCTTTATCTGCAGCTGAAAGGCGGAACGGAGCCGGTCATCGAGGCGCTGCGCAATCCGAAGGAAACGCCCCTTGAGGATCTGGTCGAGGACTCCTGGACACGGCTGGAGCAGTTGATCGCGCACTACGCCAGGGAGGATACGGGTTATCTCTCCCGCGCCCGTGTGATGCGCGAGCGGCAGCTGAGCGGGGACTACGACCATCTTGCTCGCACCCAGGAATGGGCATTGGGGTCGGAGGACGACCCGGCATGAGCGGAATTGAAATCCCGAAGCTGACAAAAGAGCGGCAGGATCTTGCCTCCCGCCCGCGCGCGTCGGCCTGGGTGAGCGCCAACGCCGGATCGGGCAAGACCTTTGTGCTGTCCCGCCGCGTGGTGCGCCTGCTGCTCGATGGGACGGATCCAGCGCGGATTCTGGCGCTGACCTTCACCAAGGCGGCGGCGGCCGAAATGGCTACCCGTGTTTTCCGCATCCTTGGCACCTGGGTGACGATGGAAGACACGGCTCTGGCGGCGGAGCTTGAGGAGATCGAGGGCCGCAGGCCGAACGCCGCACGCCTCGCTCTGGCGCGGCGGCTGTTCGCCAGGGCACTGGAAACCCCGGGCGGACTGAAGATCCAGACCATCCACGGCTTCTGCGAAGCCCTGCTGCACCAGTTCCCTCTTGAGGCCAATGTCGCCGGGCATTTTGCCGTTCTGGACGACAGGGTTGCCGCCGAGTTCATGGCCGCGGCCCGCGCCAGCGTGCTGCACAAGGCGGAGACGGAACCGGACAGCGCTTTCGGCCATGCTCTTGCGACGGTCATCGACCTGATGAGCGACGGCGGCGCGCAGAAGGCGCTGGACGAACTCATCCAGAACCGCGACGCCTTCCGCCGCTGGACGGTCGATGCAGGAGACCTGCAGGCAGGGCTGTCTGAACTGGCCGGCCTGCTTGAAATCGATCCTTCGATCCGGCTCGAGACGTTCGACCGGCGGTTCAAGGACGAATGTCCGCTCGACCGGTCTGTCTGTCTCAGCTATGGCGAGGCGCTGAAGAGTGGCGGCAAAACGGATCAGGCCCGGGCGGACGCGCTTGTTAGCGCCGAACGGCTGAACGATCCGGTGGCGTTTCGCGAAGCCTGGTTGCAGATCTTCCTGACGGCAAAGCTGGAGCCGCGCCAGTCGCTCGCCACCAAAAAGGTGGCAGCGGCCTTCCCGGATATGGTCGAGGCGCTCCTCAACGAGCAGGCCCGTTTGCTTGCGCTTCTGGACGAGCGGCGCAATGTCGTGACCTATGAAGGCACCGTTGCGCTGCTGCGGCTGGCCGATGCCGTCATCCGTCATTACGAGAGCGCCAAGACGGCCAGGGGTTATCTCGACTTCGAGGATCTCGTGGTCAAGACGGCCACCCTCCTGAGAAAGTCCGATGCGGCGCTCTGGGTGCAGTACAAGCTCGATCAGGGCCTCGATCACATTCTCGTCGATGAGGCCCAGGACACCAGCCCGCGCCAGTGGGAAGTGGTCCAGTCTCTCGCCGCGGAGTTTTTCGCCGGCACCGGGGCGCATGAAAGAACGCGCACGCTGTTTGCCGTGGGGGACGAAAAACAGTCGATCTATTCCTTCCAGGGCGCGGTTCCGGCCTATTTCGATGCCATGCGCCGGGAGTTCTCGCAGCAGGCGATGTCAGCCGGGCAGGAGTTCCATTCCGTCAATCTGCAGCTCTCCTTCCGCTCCACGCCGGATGTGCTCGGCGCCGTGGACACGGTGTTCCGGTACGAAAGCGCGCATAAGGGCCTTTCCAAGGAGGTCGCGCCACCGGTTCATGAGGCGATCCGCCGGGATCCCGGCATTGTCGATCTCTGGCCGCTGGAGACGGAGGCGGAAATCGTGGAGCCGGAAGACTGGCGCCAGCCTGTCGATCATGTCGGCTCGGGAAGTCCGATGCTGAAGGTCGCCAGGCGCATTGCCGCCGAAATCGCCGGCTGGATGCGCGACGGGACGGCGGAACCCGGCGAAGTGATGATCCTGGTGCGCAAACGCGGACCGTTTGTCGATGCGCTCAACCGGGAACTCAAGCAACTCGACATTCCGGCAGCGGGCAGTGACCGGCTGGTGTTGACCGAGCATATCGCTGTTCAGGATCTGGCAGCTCTCGGAAGGTTCCTGCTGCTGCCGGAGGATGATCTCTCGCTGGCCAGTGTTCTCAAGAGCCCGCTGTTCGACCTGGCAGACGACGATCTGCTTGAGATCGCCCGCGAGACACCCGAAAAGATCCGCCCCGGAACGCTCTGGCAGATGCTGGTCAAACGCTCGGAAGGATCCGGGAAATGGCGGTCGGTGCGGGAAAAACTGGAAGACTGGCGGGCGCGCGCCGACTTCGTGCCGCCTTATGAATTCTATGCCCGGCTGATCGGGGCCGATGGTGGCCGCAGGGCGTTTCGCGCAAGGCTCGGCGTCGAGGTTGATGACGTTCTCGATGAATTCCTGGCGTTGACAATCGCCTATGAGCAAAGCGGCACGCCGGGCCTGGAAGGGTTTCTTGCCTGGATGGCCGCCGCGCCGACGGAAATCAAGCGCGAACTGACCAGCACAAAGGGCATGGTGCGGATCATGACCGTGCACGGCTCCAAGGGACTGGAGGCGAAGATCGTCATCCTGGTCGATCCGGGAGCGCCTCCCGTCAGTGCTATCCACGATCCGTCCTTTCTGCCGCGCCTGCGGCTTGAAAACGATCTCCTGCCTCCGGCGCTTGTCTGGCTACCGCCCAGGATCGACCGCACGCCCTGGCACGACGAAGCCGTTCAGGGACTCCGCCAGACCCAGGAAGAAGAATACCGCCGCCTTTTGTATGTTGCTCTGACCCGGGCCGAGGACCGGCTGATCGTTTGCGGCTGGGAACCGAAACGCGGCGCGCATGAAAGCTGCTGGTATTCGATGGTCGAACGGACGCTGAAGCCCGAAGCCCGGGAGTTGAAGGACAGCGCAGGCAATGTCATTGGCTGGCGCTGGCAGCAAGGCTCGGAACGTCCCCAGGCAGCCACACCCGCCGAAAGCCATCCGGACGGCACCGCCGCACAGACCGCGGAGCCGCCGCTGCCATCCTGGCTGTCCGCGCCTGTCCGGCCACTGCCGAGGAAAAAACGCCTGCAGCCCTCGCGCGCCTTCGAGGCCATGGAGGAAAAGGAAGGGCTGGAACCGGTTCCGACGCTCACCCGTCTGAAGGCCCGCCGGGAACCGGCATCCTGGCCGCTGGAGCGGGGCCGCCTCGTCCACCGCCTGCTGGAGCTGCTGCCGGATGTTCCCGGGGCAAACCGCCTTGCCGCTGCCGGAGCCTATCTGCAACAGGCTTTGAAGCCCGAGTTCGAGCGCTACCGGGACCGGTTGCTTGCCGAGGTCGCGGCTATTCTTGACGAGGAGGCGTTCAGGCCGCTCTTTGCCGAACCTGCGCGCGCGGAGGTGCCGCTGGTCGGGACGATTCGCGCTGGTGACGATACGGAAGTAGAGATTTCCGGCCAGATCGACCGGTTGCTTGTCGAAGCGGACCGGGTCTCGATTGTGGATTACAAAACCAACTTTCATCCGCCGGAAACCGTTGATGCGGTCCCGCTCGAATACCGCGCACAGCTTTGTGTTTACCGGCAGATGCTGAAGCAGATTTACCCGGATCGCAGGGTTTGCGCCTATCTGCTGTGGACCGCCGGTCCCATGCTGATGGAAATTCCTGAAGAGATCCTCGAAGAAACATTCGCAGCTCTGCGTCCGGATGGCACAGCAGCTTGACGGCGGGGCAATCGCTACCTACGTTCTGGCCAACTGATACGCTTACATCGGGTAGGCGTAACGCACACAACCACGAGATCTTGTTATGGCTACAACACAAGTCACCGATGCTTCCTTTGAAACGGAAGTTCTCAATTCCGACGGCCCGGTCGTAGTCGACTTCTGGGCGGAATGGTGCGGACCGTGTAAGATGATTGCACCGGCTCTCGAAGAAATTTCCGAAGAGATGGGCGCTCAGGTGAAGATCACCAAGCTCAACATCGACGAGAATCAGGACATGGCCATGAAATACGGCGTCCGCTCGATTCCGATGCTGATCCTCTTCAAGGATGGCGAGCCTATGGCGACGCAGGTTGGCGCTGCGCCGAAGGGCAAGCTTTCCGACTGGATCAAGAGCGCCCTTTAGGCATTTCTTCCGCAGCTTACCGGCTGCCGACCATTGTGAGCGCATCCGGCGGATAAGCGACAGCCTATCCGCCGATCCTCTTTGAAAAATCGGCGACCGGCCTTATAAGCATCCGCAAACGGTATGAGCCAAACGGAACATTCATGAGCGAAGAAAACAAAACCCCGGAAGAACAGCCGGCAACGGCAACCCCGGAAGCCGGCGCGGCAGCAGCGCAGCCTGAAACCGCCGAAGAAACCGGAGTGGATCCGACCGAAGTTCTTAAAACAGAGAACGCCGACCTGAAGGACCGAGCCTTGCGGACGATGGCGGATATGGAAAATCTCCGCCGGCGCACCGAAAAGGAAATCAAGGACGCGCGCCAGTACTCCGTCTCCGGCTTCGCGCGCGACATGCTGAATGTTTCGGACAATCTGCGCCGCGCACTTGAGGCCCTTCCGGAAGACGACCGCAAGAACGCAGATGCCGGTGTCGCCGCCCTGATCGAGGGGGTCGAGATGATCGAGCGCGATCTCCTCAATCAGCTTGAAAAGAATGGCGTGAAGAAGCTTGAGCCCGAAGGCCAGAAATTCGACCCGAATTTCCATCAGGCCATGTTCGAGGTTCCCAACACCGAAGTGCCGAATAACACGGTGGTGCAGGTCGTTCAGGCCGGCTACGTGATCGGTGAAAGGGTTCTGCGCCCGGCCATGGTCGGTGTCTCCAAGGGGGGGCCGAAGGAGGCTGCCCAGGTCACTGACGCGGAAGCCGGACAGACGGTAGACAAGAGCGCCTGACCCCGCACCGGGAATTGACTGTTGACTAAAAAAAGCCGTTCCTGCCGCAGGGCAGGAGCGGTTTTGTGTTTAACGGGTGAGCCGGTTAAAAACAGAGCCTGGGATCCCCAGCCCTGTCCCGCCTATCTCCCGGGTTCGAAACGTTGGGACGCTTCATGCGAGGCGGGGGGAGCCCTCTCGGTTCGAGAATATCGGGTGGTTGCGCGGCCAACGAGGCACGCATTCAAGAAACGAGGCGACAAGATGCTGCTGCAGGTACTGGATTATGTCGGGGTCGCGGTCTTCGCCATTACCGGAGGTATCGTCGCCTCGCGCAAGCAGCTCGACTTCATCGCTCTGCTGTTCTTCGCAACCCTGACCGGCATCGGTGGCGGAACCCTGCGGGATCTGCTTCTCGGCGTGCCGGTGTTCTGGGTGGAGAATGAGGGGTACCTGCTGGTCTGTCTGGTCGTCAGCATCTTTCTGTGGTTCTTCGCGCATTGGGTCGAGCGCCTGCACAAGCCTCTGCGCTGGGCCGATGCCATCGGCGTCTCGGCCTATTGCGTGATGGGGGTCGCAAAGGCCATGGCCGTGGGCGACACGGTGCTGGTCGCGATTCTCATGGGCGTCTCGACTGCCACATTCGGCGGCATTCTGCGCGACACGATAGCCGGCGAACCCTCGGCGATCGTCAAGCCGGAAATCTATGTGAGCGCCGCATTCGCCGGAGCCGGTGGTTTTGTTGTGTTGGTGCAGCTCGGATTGCCGTCGGCCTTATCGGCCGCCGTGGCGGCCTCCCTGGCACTGGTGCTGCGCGGTGGCGCTATCGAATTCGGCTGGACGCTGCCTGGCTATCGCAACAAATTCACCTCCTGACATGCCTTGGCCGCCTGTCTCTCCATCGATTTTTCGTGCGTCCTTGTTCCGCTACGTACCTATCCACCAAAAAAAGGCAATTCTGCACATCCGCCCTCAACCTCATCACAGTTGAGATCGACCTCGTTGTGCAAGAGAGAACTAGATGAGGGCGGAGAGCTGAGCAATCAGCGCCGACGCCAAGTTTGACCGTTTCGAGTCTGGCGCAGTCGCGGTGTCCCAGCTCAGGACGACATCGTCGTTTTTCCAACGGGGTTTCACGTGCAGGTGCAGATGGAAAACGTCTTGTCCTGCCACAGCCCCATCAGAAAGGACTAGGTTTACACCTTCACAGCGAGTTTCATTCCGCAGAGCACGTGCAACCATTTTTGCAGCACGCATCATTGCCGCACCAGTTGCATCATCAAGCTCATCTAGGCTTGCCATATGCCGACGTGGTACGACAAGCGGGTGGCCCTCAAGTGAGAGGAGAACCAGGATGTCTTGGTCTTGCCAAAGAACGTGCCCCGCAGCGTCCCCTGCGATGATCGCGCAAAATATACAATTCATCAGAAGATAATTGCATCATCGGCCCTCCCTGGCGAGGCTGAAGAACGCTCTATCCCATCGAAGGAGCGTCGGTGTGCCCCGGCGCTATCGGTTTCGGCCATTCCAACCCACCTTCTGAGGATCTCCTGACCTGCCGGCCGACGGCCCTCATCGGGAGGTCCTCGAGCTGATCGATAAACGGGCGGTGACAGATCTGCAGCTGCACGGCTCCGTCTCTCTGGTCAACCGTCTCGATCTTCCGGCGCGGGTTCTTCCGGAACATGATCTCGTCAATATATCGCTGAAGATGACGCTTGCTGAGCTGGTGATAAACGCCCAGCTGCGTTCGCTTCAATAGGGCGGTGATACTTCGACCGTGTTGGAGTGCACGTTGCCACGAACGTATTTCTTTTTCCCGTGAGTGACCGTGTCCTGCTCCTTGGCCGCCTTGCCGCTTCGACGCGTCCGCCACGCTCTGCGGCGACGGCCACCTCCGGTCGTTTCGTAGCCTTTCCACGCGGCCGATAGACATACTTGTACCGAGGATCCACGTTCTTCCGTGGATGCCCGCCCATGTAGGTCGTGTCGACCTCGACGATCCCGTCAAGCGGACTGTCGTAGCCGTCCCGGTCATCCATTAATTCCCGGATCGCGTGTGCCATCTTCCAGGCCGTCGGCTGTCGCACGTCGATCTGCTTCACCAGCATGACGGATGAGATGCCCTTGGAGGATATGAGCGTCAATTGAAACCTGAACCGCTCTAGCTCTCCGGGATCGACTGGAAGAGTTTCTTGACCTCGATCAGCGGCTGTTTCGCGGTGCTGGCTCCAAAAACCTTCAGTTCGATATCGACCTGGGCGTCGCCCTTGACGGTCGGATTGTTTTTCGCGATCCAGTTTTGAACCGTCGCGGCGAAGGGAGCCACGAAACCGGGCACGACACTCGGGTCGACCGACGATGGGGACGGCACCAGAAGGCTGACCGGTACCGCGACACGGGGAATGTCGTCCTGCCCTGGAACCATCTGATAGGAATAGCTCGCCTGCATCGAGACGTCGGCGTTTGTCTTGCCCGAACCACCTGCGTAGAGACCCTTGAAGAATGCGGTCAACAATGCGTCCAGATCTCCTTGTGCACCGGGCATACCGTTCAGCGAGAAGTCCGGATAGATCAGCGAGGGCACGATCGGATTGGCGAAGCGGACCTCCGGTGTCTGGAACAGGAAATCGGGATTGGTCGAGATGGTGTCGATGTCTTCGATGGGGAACAGGATCAGGTTGCGCTGCACGAAGAGCGTTGACCAGCCGTTCTGATAGGCCAGGACATCAAGCTTGTCCATCGCCACGATACGCGTGGAATCGCCAAGCGCATCGCTGTAGCTCAGGTAGCCCGGATCCTCGCCGGGCGGGGGCGTCGTCGTCTCGTAGACATAGGCTAGCTCCACCCCGGCCGGCAGTTTGTCCTGCGGCACGGCGGTCGCTGTGTAGGTCTCGGGCTGAATCGCGATCACCATTGCGGGCAAAGTGGTCGTACCGTTTGAAATGGTGTTGGTGATGGGGTCCCACGTGGCCTCGGTCCCGTCAATCTCCAGCCCGCGGATATTGGTCTGTGCATGCCCCTCCGGCGTGGCGTCCAGAACGGACATGAAATTGATAACCACCGTTTCCGGAGCGGCGTTCTCCATCAGGCTCTGACGCCGGAGGGTGTTGGCATAAGCCTCGGACACGGCGGCGGTCTGGGTAGCGAAAGCTTCAACCGCCTTGCGCGCACCTTCGAGTGTCGCGGGGGGCTGGTCATCCTGGCCGTTGATCTGGACCAGGTACTTGTTCATGTCGGCCAGTATTGCAGGCCAGGACGAGATGAACTGGGCAAGCGTCGAGAACAGGTCGGCCACTTGCACCGCCTTGTCCAGTGCCTGGTTGCTTCCTTCGCTCGAATTCAGCTCGATCCTGTAGCTGACGGCATCCGACGCGCCTTGCTGGTAGAGATAGGTAAAGCTGTAGTTCCACTTGCTCAGGTCTGCGGGATCCGTCGGCGGAATCGTGATCGGATGGACGGCCTGCCAGGTGCTCTGCGCTGTTTGTCCGGACACGGTCGGAGGTGTCGGCAGGTTCCGGTTGACCACCGGAACGTTGGACGTGTCTGCTCCCAGATCATACGGCAGGGGACCATTGACAAACGACAGCCAGCGCGACTCCACATACCCTTCAATGCCGGGAACATTGCTGCGGTCGAACTCCAGATGACTGATCTTGAGAGACATGTCCAACGGGACATAGGCTGTATTCAGAACCGTTTTCGATCCGAAGACAAACGCCAGACGCGGATCGACCGTTTCCTGACCGTCCTTGCTCGGGCCAAGCGGGATGCGCGCCGGCGTGAGACTGTAATTCTGGTTCAGGGGCGTACCACTGATCTCGCCGCCAGGCTGGCCGTACAGACTGTCGGGCCCGGCCGGGCCGTCGCCGCTGTCGCCACTGACATCGCTCAGTCCGAACACTATGGTAACTCCGGCGCGATAGGCGGCGCCGATCTGGTTCAGAAGCTGCTGGCGAAGCTTTTCGCCGGCGGCGGCTTTTGTCGAGGAGTCGGTGGCGGAGGTGGACAGCACCGGCAGCACCGTGGAACTTATGTTGTCCGCCAGCTGTTCCTTGGTGTTCAGGATGCTGTGAAGGCTCGGGCCGGGATCTCCGGCCCCGGGTGGCGGGGACATCGGATCGTCGAACCCGTCGATCTCGTCCAGAATGAAGATATGCGGTGCGTAATCCGCCGAGAGGATGAGGTCGAGCGCATCCAGCATCGCCTGGAACCATTGGTTCAGATCGACACCGTCGAAATTGACCGCTGTTTCTTCACCGGTGCTGTAATCGGTGATCTCAACGATCTTGCTTTCCAGCGCCTTGGCCACCGGTTTGGGAGCATAGTAGCTCGCCGTATCGCCGATGTTGAAGTGAATGCCCTTGCCTGCCGATTTGCCGAAGCGCACTGCCCAGAGTTGCTGATCCCCTTCCGCTGAATCGTCCGTGGTTTTCGCCAGCCCTTCGCCGGTTTTCAGCATCCAGTCATTTGTATCGAACAGTGTTTCGAGCGCCATGGCGAATTTGGTGAAGGCCACCCCGGCGTCCGAGTCCGCTTGCGGGAGGACGGCAGAACTGACGCTCAATCCGTTTTGCAGAGCGGCGACCGACGGCTCCGTCAGCAGCGGATTGCGATGGAAGCGCAGGGCCACATCCAGCTCGATGATATTGCCGTCGGCAATCGCGTTCACATCGACGGGCAGGGAGACCGATGCGGTTGGCTGCGGCGGCAACGACGAGCTTCCGGCAGGATTGGCGACGCTGTAGAGATAGCTGACACAGTCGGCGACGTAGGCGCGCACGTTGTCCGCGTCGTTCCCCAGATCGGTGACCGGGTCTGCAAAGAGTGAATTCGACAGGCTCATCGTCACGGCATTGCCGCTGACGCCGGGGATCTTGACCGGCAGGTCGGAACCGTAAGTCTGGTTCAACTGGAAATAGACCCGCTGGTACAATTTGAGGTCATGGGCAGCCTGTTTCTGGCCGCTTTCGCCTTCATAGGCCAGCGTGTTCAGTTCAAGACCAAGGTTCAGGCTGGGACCGGACGTGTTGTCATAAATATAGCTGGCGCGTGTATTCGGCCACTCGGCCATACCCATCAAACGGTCATTGAACAGGACTGGAACAGCTGCTCCGTTCAGCGCGCCTCCGTAGCTTTCCGCCGGCGCGGTGAATGGCGTGACGGTGGTATTTCCGAAAACATCCTGCCATCGCAGCGACACTTGCGCCGTGCTGCCGACCCCCACATAGGGGTTTTCGGATTTTGCCGGCAGGGTCGGGTCGACTGTTTCAGGAGCTGCATTGACCAGCGCCAGTCCGTCTCCGATACCGATGGATTGGCGATAGTCGTAATCCGCAAGCGCCAGCGCGGCCAGCCGGGAGTGCCGCCGGTCGACCCGGCGCAACCTGCTTTCGGCCACTGTCGCACTGTCGTCTCCCGCATCGTCGTGGTTCTGCGGACCGAACGGCGTGCCCATGGCGCTGGTCTTGAAGTAGACGTTTCGCTGCAGCCCGGCGGACAGCGATGTGTACAGACCGGACATGGTCTGATTGGCGAAAGTTGCCTTCTGCTCCGGTGTCGGGTTCGGCGGCAGGTCGGTCGGTTCGCCGAGATTGGCACGCTTCATCGCGATGCCGATGTTGCGCGGAGGCAATTGTTGACGCAGCTCGAAGACTTGCGAATTGATCGTGATCGTCTGGCTTTCGCTGAAGATGTCCGGAACGGCGCTCACGCCGCGGACGACCTGGTCCACCGTGACGCCGTAATAGGCGGCCATGCTGGGGAAGGTGTTGCCCGGCGCGGCCGCCGTATCCACCTTGTAGGTGAAATCGGGAATGTAGAAGACCGCCGCCAGCGCCACGGTGACACCGGGATTGAAGTCCGCAATCGCCTGGCCGGTAAAGGTGGACGTCGCTCCGGCGGAAAAATGGGCGGCGAGTTTGTCCAGTGTCTTGGCGGCATCAATCGCGCCGCCGTCCCGGACCAGATCGGCTTCGACCAGCTGATGCACGATCCCCGCCATCGGCAGGTCGACACCTTGCGGAACCGCGGCATCCGGATTGACCTCCGCGATACGTCCCGGTCCGGGGCCGTACATGTCGGAAAGAGCATCCAGGGTGATGCCGGCGGGCACGGGAGCGCTGGCACCCGAAGCCGATTGCGACACCGCCTGGACCACATCCCGTTCGGTATCGAGCGCATCGGTGGTCACCACGGAGTTGACGAAATTCGGCGTCGTCATGCCGAAGGTGCCAGGACCCTTCGCAGCAAAGCTGACCACCATGGACAGCGTGCCGGTGCCACTTGAATCGAAGATTGCAGAGGGAAGACCCTGCTTGTTCCGGGTCATCTCGTAATAGAGAAAATACCCGCCGCTGCGCACGGTGCTGAGCTCCCACATAAGGCGGATGAACTGGGCGGGCGGATTGGCGATGCCGCGCGGTGGCTCGGCGTCCACGCCCAACTTCGCCTGGGCGGAAATGAATCCTGCAGGGTTCGTCTCCGTCGACAGGTTGGTCTGGGTGATGAAGGACAGGAAATCCTCATCGCCCGGCGTCACCAGGGTCGGAACACCCGGTCCGTTCTGATTGTAGAGCAGGAAGATGCTGGAGGCGATGTCCTCGCCCAGCGTGTCCATCGCGGTCAGGATTTGCTCCAGAAGGATGGAATCCGCTGCCGTGGGGCCGACAAGCTCATAGACAAAGGGCAGGGATGGTGCGATCGCCGGCCCGGGGACGTCTCCCGGGTTCATTCCCTGTTTGGCGACAAGCGCTGCCGCGGGCAGCCGCTTGACCTGGAAGTCGATGCGGGTGGACCAGGCCCAGTTGTTCAAAGGTGTGCTGCTGGTGGCGTTCGTCGCAGGGTCGGTGCGCAGGACCTCAGGCGAGAATTGCGGCAACAGCGGATAGGTCGAGCTGATGCTGCCGGTTGCCGCCTCGATGCTTGCCTGACGCGCCGCCACCAGATTGGTGAGAGCGGGGGGAAGTGCCCAGATTGTCGGCTGGATCTGCGAATCGGAACTCTGTTCCGCCAGACCGGTCCCGGTGGCACCTGCGGAGCGGGTTGTCACCTCCTGGATTTTCTCCACCGAAGAACTCGACCAGCGGGCAAATCCTGAAGCCGAGAACACCCTGGCGCTGCGTTCGGTCAGTGGCAGGACCGTCAGCGAGGGATTCGGGTTGAAATTGCCCTGGACTTTCGCCCATTCCACGACGACCTCAAGCTGGGCATAGGCCTCCGACAGTGTCAGGGGCATCGGATCTGTGGTCGATACGCCGTTGAATTCGATGAAATCAAGCGGCACGCCGTGGGATTGTGCACCCCGTGCCAGATCGACGATGTAGCCGGTCGCCGACACAGGCGTTGGGAATTGCTGGCCTGTCAGCTGGTAGACACCGTAATAGTCCTGTCCCGTCGGATAGAGGAAATCTGCTGACAGTGTGAGGCCGTCCGCAACCGGCAGGCGCAGACCGTACAGCAGGAACCGGGACACCATTCCCGCCGTCTGGCCAACCTGATTGGTGGCTGCGATCGCATCCCACAGCTTCGAAACCTGCAGTGCCTGGAGATTGGCCAGCGCCAGCATTCCACCCTCGGCATCGACGGCAAACAGTGCCTCCACGTCCAGGTTCCTGTCAGTCACGGCGGTGGCGGTGGTGTTGAATGAAGCTGCAACGCTGTTGAGCGTGTCGCTGGACGCCCCGGACGTCCCCGCAGTCGTGTAGGCGATCTCGGGGACAAGCATGGTCTGCGTCGGCATGAGCAGGTTCGCCGTGTCATACAGCACGCTTTGCGCGGCAAGCGCCTCCACCGTTGTTCCGATTTCCAGTGCAATCGTCTGGAAACTGTCTCCGGTCACGGTGACATAAATCTTGGTCTCGCCCGAGCCCCAGACAAGCGACAGTTCAATCCCGCCCTGGATGAAGTGAGCTTTGGAATTGCCCAGGATCAGGTTTTCGGCCGTGGTGGTCCAGCGCGCCGGGCTGCCTGCATCACTGTTGCGGACTGCAATCGTGTTCAGCGTGTCGCCGGTCTGGATCACACTGTCCTGCGCGGGGATCGTGATGGTTTTCGCGGCCGTCAGCGGATGCTTCGCATTCGGAACGGCGATGTCGGCGGTCGTCAGAGCATTGCCGGTGATTGCGTTCAGATCACTCAGCAGCACGGACAGCTTGGTGTCCGCTGTCAATGGATAGGCATAGTCTTTCAGGGCATCCGCCGCAGCCTGAAGCAGTTGCCGGGCGATCATCGAGAAGGCATCGACGAAGACAAGCGCTGCCATGGATTCAGGTGTCGCATCGTCGTCGGCGAGCGAGACGGGGTCTTCCTGGTTCTCCGCCTCGATCCGGGCGGCTACCTCATCGAACAGCTTGCTGATCTGGCGGGCATATTCGGCGGTGGCGGTGGTGTAGGTCTCGAAGGCGACCGGTTTCGTGTCCGTCCCTCCGGCCGGATCGGGAACCGCCATGGTCAATCCGTCGAATGCCGGGAAAATGACCGAACCGTTGGTGAGTTTTTCCTTCAGTCCGGAAGATTGGGCGGTCGCCGGGTTCTCGATATTCAGCGTGAACGTGTCGCCCAGGAAGGTGAGGAGACTGGCGATATCGAAGACCTTGTTTTCGCTGTCTGCGAGACGCGTAATCCATTTGTTCAGCTGGCTTAGCGTAACCGTGGAGGCCAGTGTGGCGACGAGATCCGCCACTTCGCCTGTCTCTACGGCCATTGTGTCGATGACCCAGGGGAAATAGGCCTGTGAGAGCTGATCGAAGGACGTATTTGCCGTCGTCGATTGTCCCGTCGGATCCGGGGCGTCCATGGCCAGGAGCAAGACGAACGCTCCCTGGTTGGTCGATGCATCCTTGCTGCCTTCAGGGGCCAGCACGGTGTATTGCGCGCCTGCCATCATGGTCAGCGTCGGTTTCGTGTCCTCCCTCATCAGGCCCATGGACCTGAGACAGGGAGCGCCCACCCGCTTGGGCCGCGGGAAGACCTGACGCGCCATGAGGACGGTGGCATCGGGACCGTAGGACTGAGGACGGCTCTGGAAGAGAAGGTCCTGAGCTCCCCCGATCTGGTCCCATGGAGCCCTTTCATTGGCGCCGATCTTGAACTCCGCCGAAACGGTTGCCGAGAAGGACAGGCTGATCGATATCGAGAACAGACCCAGATTGATCTTGACCTTCAGACTGACCTCGACCGAGGCCGTCGCCGTCAGCGGAATTTCCCGGTACGCCTCGTAGGTGATCGAAATGGACAGGACGATCTTGACGTTCAGCGAAGCCGAGATGATCGCGAAATCGACGCTGCCGTAGAGCAGGCCGATGATCCCGACAGTACCCTTGACCTTGAAATAGTAATCGCTTTGCAGGGCGCCGCCGCTGGCGGCAAGCGCGAGCGCGCGGCTGCTTTGGTCATAGGGATGCCAGGGCGCGATCGTCCCTTCGATGATGCCGAAAACGGTCAGTGCAAATCCGGCTTTCAGCGGTCCCTTCTCGAAGTTGTAGCCAAGACCCAACTGCAGGCCGACGCCGAATTCGATCACCGGGTCGAATGTGCCCAGGTCGGTTTTCGGGGTCGTGGTCGAGGTCGCGTTCGACAGCTTGCCGAAGTAGAAACCGCCAGACCCCAGGACGGGGACGCCGTAGACGATCACGGAGATCGAGAAGGAACGGCGGAAATCGAGATTATAGGGGAAGCCGATATCGATGAAGAAATCACCGTTTGTATAGATCTTGATTCCCAGTTGCGGCAGCGTGATCGACACCGCGCCGAAGTTCAGATTGCGGATGATGTCCGGGAAGGTGAACTCAATCTGGTAGACCCCGATGTCGTCGGTGATCTTCTTGTACAGGATATCGATGACCAGGTTGGCAAGCCCGCCCATCTTGTCGCCCGCCAGGGCAAGGCGCAGTCCGTAAAGGTTGGGATCGTTGAACACCATCATCGCGTCGATCGACCAGGTGTCGCCCACCTTCAGGAGGCCGAAATGCCCTGCGATCAGCCAGTTGTTCGACTGGTCGTAATACGGCAGTCCCTTCGTGGGACCCTTGTCCGCATTGGGGTCGACCGGATTGGTGTCGCCGCTGGTGTTGGGAACGTTCGAAAGTGCGCAGATGACTTCCTTTGTGTTCTTGAAATCGGCGTAACCGGTGATGCCGATCCTTTGGCCCAGAACCAGAAGGAAGAGCTTGAACCATTGTTCGCCCTGCCCGGGAACCGTGGGCAGTTTGTTCACGTCCTGGCCCTTGTCCGGGTCCATCAGGTTCTTGAACGCCGGGCTTGAATCGGCGATGGGACTGGAGCCCTCGATCCCGATGGTCACCTTGCCCGATGTGTCGCGATAGAACTTGATCGCCGTGATGTTGATGAAGCCCAGATTGATCGGGCTCGACAGCTCGTAACTGGCGGAAATACGCTGGCTGAACGACAAGCCGTTCTGCAACAGGACAATCACCCGCAAGCCGTCCAGCGATATCTGGTTCAGGAAATCCCAGGGGGCGCTGAGCGTGAAATATGGATTGCCGAGCGTGCGGACCAGCGCCTGGATAAGCGATCCGATGCTCCAGCCTTTCAGGCTGAAGACCAGCTGGTTCTTGCCCTCCTGCCATTCGGCACGGAAACCTTCCCATTCAACATAAAGAACGTCGTTGCCGCCCTGACCTTTCACGGCGGGCTTGAATTCATAGCCCATGGTCAGGCGCAGATTGATCGCGGGATAGACCCAGGTTCCCTCTGCAAATCCGGAGAACTGTGTGCCTTTCGGTTTGGAGCCATCGTAGATGATGCCCAGACGGGCCGGGTCGATGCCGACTTTCTGATCGACCAGCGTGAAATACCAGCTGAAAGACGTGTTGATGTCGTAACTCGTCTGCAATTCGCCCTTCTCCGCCGGAATGACGGCATTGATGTCGAAGGTCAGCAGCTGGAGGTCGCCGGGAAAGAAATTCGGGAAGGGATAGGGCGCCAGAACGTTGAAAAACTGGTCGATCAGATCGGACACATCCAGCGGCTGCGCCAGGGAGGCGGACAGGTTCCACTGTTTCGGCGAGGCGAAACCGTCATAAGCGATGCTGGCCGAGGCGGACAATGGTCCGACGGCGAAGCCACCCATGATCGAGGCCTGCCATTGGGTGTTTTTCTCCGCGTTGGGATCTGCCACGCCCGCGGGAGTTCCCCGGAGCAGCGATGTGGCATTGCCTCCGTCTTCTTTCTGTGTCGGCGTCTTGGCTGCCACCGCTATGGTGCCGTCGGAGATCGACAGGATCGGTTTATCGTCGATTTTCAGCAGGTTCAGGTCCAGCGCGAAGCCGGAGGAGAAGTTGAAGCTCTGGGCGTTGTAGTTGACCGTCAGGCTTATGTCCGACAGCTCGAAATCGCCGATATTGTCGACATTCAGCGTGATGATTCCACCTGACAGTGTGGTCAGGAAATCGCTGAGTTTCGCGGTGCCGTCAAAGGAGGCATAGAAGATGCTTTCCGAAGTGAACTGCACCGTGAACAGCCCGTCGCCTTCACCGCCGGGCCCCTTGAACACGCTGGTGGCTAGCGTGAAACTGGTCGTGAAGTCATAGCTGTAGACCCGGGTTTCCGGTTCGAACGGGTTCTGGACCGACCACTGGAGGTCAAAGGACTGAATGGTGAAATCGAGCGTTCCCGTCGGGTCGGGAATGATTGTCCAGCTTGTTCCTTCCGAACTGCCGATCTGAACCGCCACCGCGTTGACGACGGCTTTGTCGCTGCCTGAATCGGGCAAGGGTCCGCTGATGGAAAGGCCTTTCAGCGTCACGAATGTCAGGAATTGCTGCAAGACGGCAGGCGTGGCGGAGAAATAGCTGCCCGTGCCGCCGACCAGTTCGATGATCGTGCTCGGAGATAGCGGTGTGCCGTCCTTGGTCGCGACCAGATCAATCGCGTATTCCTCGTCATCCTCCCCCTGGAGAATCTGGACCTGAAGGGTGTAGTCGGCGCCAGAATCCACCTTGCCGATGGCGATGCCGGAAGAGATGGACAGCAGCGGCGACTGGTCGCCGGCTTCCTCGTCATCCTCGATCAGCGCGATATCGAAGTCACCGGTTTCATCGGAACCGTCGGGAGGGGGAAGGGTAATGGTCACGCTGGGATCGGTGACCTTGAGATACAGGATATCGAATTCCCCGCCCTCGATCGACGCGCTCAACGTGCCGGTGGGGAACAGCACTGTCTCCGCATTGTAGGACGCCATGTCGAGGCTGCCGCTCAGCAGCAGATCGCCGGTTGGCGCCTTGAGTCCGTCAAAGAGCACGAGGAAAGGCTTTGCCGCGTCCGGAAGCGGGATCTTGCTGGCAAAGCTCTGAAAGCTTCCGCCCTTGACGTCCATACCGTCATCGCCGGTATAGGGAAACTTGCCGTCGACTGTCGAAAAGGCGAACAGGACGTCCTTGAGCACTTCGAATTGGCTGAATGGCCAACCGTTCATGAACTCGAAGGAACTGGTCCACGTCCAGTTCGCGGGTGAGCTCTGTATCTGCACCACCAGACTGCCGTCCTTGTCGCCGAAGACCATCGTGGCGTTGGAGGAAAGCGGTGCGCCGCTGGTGATGAAGGGCACATTGGCGTTGGTGACGGTAAAGCTGTTGTCGTCCCCGACTTCGCCGACATCGCCGGCGGTGGGAATCGTGATCAGGAAATCCGTCGCACTGGCGGTAAAGAAGGCTGCCGCGATCCAGCTGTCGTAGTCGGCTGGAACCTTGACGGCGTCATCGTTCAGGCTTGCTGTCAGATAGGAACTGTCGAGCGCGAATGCGTCGCCGCCTGCCGCTGCGACAAGGGCTTTTTGCAGGTTCTTGATACCGTCAGCCATTTCACGCCTTTCTGCCCTTACGCATCAGCGAACACAGCGAAATGGTCGCTGGTTTTTCGGATACGGCCATAATTATCCCAACCGGTCAGACGCTTTGCCGCACCGACGCCGGGATAGTTCGCCGCTGTCGGCGCCTGAGGCCAGCCTGCCAGAGGCGGCGCGCCGAAGCGCGACGCCATGACGATGGCGTTCGAGCCTTGGGGTGGATTGTCCGCGGGCGCATTCACCAGGTTGAACGGTGTACCGGTCACCATGTTCAAGATGGTGGTCTGGTAGTTGTTCGCGCCCTGGTGCGGCCAGACGAGTATGTTGTCGATGGCGTAGAATGGGGCTTGCGTGAAGTTGGATCCGACATAGCCGTAGCCGGGATAGTAGGCCTGGTTGTTCTGGTTCTCGGACCATAGGAAATTTGAACTCGCTGACGAGACCTTGCCTCTGATATGTGTCGAGAAATATCCCCGGTACTGGGCCACATTTTGCGCGGCATTTGCCAGAGCGCTGTCCAGCAGCGGCGTATATTGGTTCCCGCCGCCGGTGAGGGGCGCATAGGCGCCTGAGGCCGATCCGTTGGCGTTCAGGAGATTGAGGTTGAAATCCCCGCCGACGATCCTTGTCTCATTGTTCCGCAATGGGCGGACAATATCCCAGATCGTCGCGAGCTGGTTCATGTAGGCCGGTGCCGCATTGGCCTGCGGCGGCGAGTGTATTCCGAATATGGACAGGTTGCGCTGCACATTGCCATTGACATCGGCTTCGCAGAACGTGGCCATGAAAGGCTCACGCAGCCCGTTGAAATTGACCGGACCGCCGACTCCGTTGCCTGCGTTGTTGATGCGGTTGAACGCTATCCGTGCGGCAACCTCATTTTCGTTCAAGGTGCCGTTGTCCAGAGCTCCGGCCGGAATTTGCCGCACGACGCCCAGTCCCGCAGGCACCAGCATGGCGTTGAAATTGACGCCGCCCACGGAGGGATAGGCCGCCGCAACCGCCGTTCCCGGCACCGCTGATGTACCGGCATAGCCACCTGTCCAGATGTTGGGCCCGGTAAAATAGCGCCGCAGGGTGCCCGCGTCGTTCTGCCTCCGGTACAGAATTCCAACAGTTTCGGATCGCCCGCCGGTGCCGGTGTAAAGGGGCGGTACGATGTTCCAGCCCCCTGGAGCAACCAGCAGGTTCGCCGCGCTGTTCAGCAAACCCTGAAGATAGACAAGACCGTTTACCCCGGCGCTCTGGGTGGCCAGTGCATCCGGGAAATTGTCACCGCTGGAGACTTCGATGATGACCACGATATCCGGCCGCGTCGCAGTCAGGACATCGCCAAGCAGTCGCCGCTTTTGAGTCGTGGCCTGCGTGTTGGTCAGACCGCCCTGGCCGCGTGGCCGTTTCCGTGAAGCGCTGTAGAATTTGTTGATGCTGAACTTCTCGATGTTCCAGAAAAGGACAC
Organism: Labrenzia sp. OB1; assembly: GCF_001624695.1. Taxonomy (GTDB): domain Bacteria; phylum Pseudomonadota; class Alphaproteobacteria; order Rhizobiales; family Stappiaceae; genus Roseibium. Next base: position 321,613 of record NZ_JSEP01000004.1, read on the forward strand.
GGGTCATCTCAGCTCCTTCCTGGTGTCCGAAGTCACCTCGGCAAAGGCCAGGGACTGGTCGCATCCGGGGTTGTCATCCGCCACGTAAGCCGCGTACCAGCCAAGGCTTCCTGTGTTGTTGGGGTCGCCAAACAGGAAGAACTGGATGTTCGCCGAGGGCGGCAGTTTGACGATGCCGAAGATCTTGATCGCGATATCGTCAATCCGCAGACAATAGAAGGACGCCGGTTCATCCAGCGTGGCCACGCGGCCGGGGGCTGTCGGAACCGGCTGGCGGAGGATCGAGATCGAGCCGACCGCCACCTTGAACACACCCTGAAGACTGAACAGGCTTGCACCGGGGGCTGCTCCGGGCAGGCTCATTCCGAGGAAAACGGCATGCTGGTCGCCTTGCTGGCTTGACGGTGACCAGGCCACCAGAAGCTGGGAACTGAAACCAACCCCGGATGCCAGGGCTCCCGGACCGCCGAGCGTGATCTCGTAGACCACACCGAACCATGGATCCTCGAGGGTTGTCAGGCTCAGATCCGATGTCACCGGCAAGAACCCGAGATCGGTCGGGGTCTGGCCTCCGGCGGCATTCACGAAGCTCTTCAACTGAAGTGCGAAGCCGGAGAAAAGGCTTTCCGGACGGGGGGCCGATGCATTCACGTCCCAGGCCAGATTGTCGGTGTTCAGCGCAAACCGGATTGCATTCGGCGTAGCCGCCGGAAAGCTCATGTTTACGGAAAGATTGGAGAACGCGAGACCTTCCCCCAACTGCGCGGGCTTGGTATCCTGCGGGCTGCCGAAGGAAAGCACATCGAGCACATCGTCCTTGCCCTCCAGCTGGTTAAAATCGAACTGCCCCCAGATCAGGAACCGGCTGGCAATCGTCCGGCCCTGGTCCAGCGCTCCCAGGGTGTTGAACTGGACACGGTTGAAGGCCACTGCGGGAAGAACGTTTGAGGCATTGACCAGCACATTGGTGTTGTTCTGTTCGAACACATAGGTGGAGCGCGTGCCCTGCTTGATGTAACTGCCATCGAGCACCACACCATTGGCCGGTTGCGGCACGCCGCCGTTGTAAAGCGCTGCCGTCGTGCTGCCGAACAGCGAGTCCACCGTCAACTGGATGCGGCTTTGGAACTTTGCCAGTTTGGCGTTTTCAAACAGCGATTGCAGTTGCAGAACGGTGAAATCGAAATCGCCGTTCGTCATCACCGGTATGGGTGTTTCGGGGCTGACGCCTGTGTCCAGATTGGCCGCATAGCGGGGGTCTTCATAGTCGATCAGACCGAAGAGGCTGGAAGGGCCATCCTCCATGTTGATCTTGCCGGTCGGTTTGTCCACCGACACACGGCTGACGGTGAAGCCGAAGTGATGGGCGGCGAAGCGCGTGAAGTCGATGCCGCCGGCGAGCCCGGCAATCTCGGGCGGCAGATTTTCAGCGCTCAGATCGGCGGCGAGAACGATCACCCCGTTCCAGTCCGGGTTCGTCGCGATCTCCTTGAAGTTCTGATAGAACGCTGCGGAGCGGCCCTCGGCCTTGGCGATTCCCTTTTTGAAGTAGTCCTGCAGCCATTGCGAAAGACCCAGATAGGCGATTTCGGGCGGCGCGGCCGCGTCCCCGGTCAGCAGGGAAAAGTCCTCTGCTGACGTCCAGCGGTTGGGATTGTTCACTCTGTCCAGCAGGGAGCCGGAACAGAACTTCATGATCAGCACGTTCTTGTAGCTGGTGGCCGTCGCCCCGTTGCCGATTTCCGCCGACATGGTCCAGTCGGCAATGTTGACGGTGTTCTCGAAACAGGCGCCGGTGGCAGGGTCGCCGCCCTGGAACGGCTCCGGGTTCACGGCCACCATGAACAACTGGTTGGTCTGCAGGGCGTCCTGCATTTCCTGTGTCGGGTGCGCCAGCGAAAACGGCAGGTATTGAGGCACAACCGGCGGCGGGGAACCGCATTTGGGCATGTCGGCGCGCAAGTTCAGCGATTGCGCCATGCCGACGTTCATATAGGCGCCCGTGGCCTTTTCGTACTCGACGATAAAGCCCTGCGGGGTCGTGGCATATTCCGGATCGGGTCCCGCTCCCTTGAGCAGCAGGTTGCGCACTTGCACGCGCGCGGCCCAGGTCTCCGTCGCCAGCTTTGAAATCGTGGTCTTGCGCTCGGCCGCGATGATCTGGCTTTCGAACTGGACCACGTCGGCCGGACTGACCGTCGCGCGCGTTGCAGCGCCATAAGGGACCATCGGAAAGAGCTTCGCATTGCCCTGGGGCAGGGCCATGCCCGGCGGTGTGGAGTCCAGAACGGATACATCGTCGGGTTCGGCTTCGTTGACAGTATCTCCCTTGCCGAAAAGCCCGCTGCCCTGCGGCTCGGCGCTGTAGGCAACCGTGCTGCCGCCTGCCCGGACGGTGGACCATGCGGCCAGGTAGTCATCGGTCAACCGGGCCCTGACGGCGCCGCTCGCCGGCTTTTCGAGAGAGGAGGCCTGGAAGGGGAAGATCGGCGCGTATCCCGCTTGCGACGCGACAAGCACCAGAAGATCGTTTTCCGTTTCCGTCTTGCCGCTGTCGTAAGTATGGAAGTTCAGCGTTTCCGAGCCGAACAGCCCGCATATCAGCTTGTCCGGCAAACCTGCCGCGGCAGTCTCGACAGCGAGCCCGAACGCCCCGGTTGGTTCGAAGAAGACCGGTTCCGATCCCACCGGGTCGGCTTTCGCGGCACTGGCCGCGAAGCTGAACCCACCGGCGCCGGGAGCCGGTACAATGTCCGAGGACGCGCTGCCGGCCGCAACGAGCGACACCGGCTGCCCGGCGGATGTGCGATAGGTGCTGACAAGGGACGGCGAAGACTTGAGCGCGAACCCGGAGCGCAGGTTGCCTTCCTCGAGCAGGGTCGTCCCGATCTTCCTGTTGCACGGATCGCCCGGGTCGAAGCTGACGGCCAGGGGCAGGGTTCGGGGCAGCTCGGACAGATCGAACGCATCGTAAAAGATCGACTTCGGCGCAGTGTCTTCTCCCGCGTCCTGACTTGCCGATGTGTCCCCGAGAACGAACCGGAAGCCTTGACCGATCTGCTGTGTTGTGAACGCCTGAAGAGTGTCCAGAGTGCCATCGAACGTCACGCAGCCGGTGTTGCCGCCGGCGAACGGCACGAAGGCCCGGATGGCTGTTCCTGCTGGTGTGACCGAAACGCCGAGGGGATCGCCGCGCAGGCTGCGGAAACCGAATGTGGGAGGAATCGAGGAGGAAAATGCAAGCAGTTGCAGGCTGCTGGTGCTTTCGTCGACGGAAAGTCTGGTGCCCGTAAGAGCGTAGTAGGAGGCGTTGGTTCCGAACCGCAGATTCATGTCATCCGTGGTTTGGTAGATGCTGTTGACGAAGAAGAACGGCATCGCATAATTGTCGATGTCGCCCAGAACCAGCGGGTCGGCGTTTTCAAGCCAGAACACCACCCGGTTGTTGGTCCCGCTCTGGATGTGGTCCAGAACCTGTTGGCAGAACGCTTCGGGGTCCGTTTCCAGAAGAGACGGACGTTTCGTGCTGAAGAGGTAATGGCCGTTGTACTGGGACAGCGATTGCTCAAGACCAATGCTTTCCGGCGCCTGGACGCTCGAAGGCAGGAGGTAGCCGGACCAGCCAATGCTGCCGGCTACCTTGGTTTCGAGTGCGTTGCTGACCCCGACCCGCTCGAATTTCAGCGGCTCTGGATCGCTCATGACTGGGTCAGCCCGGGTTGATGGGGAAGATGCCCAAGGTCACGCCGGCCAGATCATACCTGGCACGGTCGTCAAGAATGGTGCCGGTGGTGATGCTCACCATGTACTGGGACGCACCGAGCGCGGCATATTGCACCGTGATGCCGGTGACCCATGTGGTCGACCCTATTGTGTAATCCTGTCCCAGCACGACGCTTTGCTGTGCCTGGGAGACAACGGGTGACCAGACCGTAATCCGTTGCTGATACTGAAACGCCAGGTAGGACGTGTTGTTGCTGTCGCCGCTCGGCGTGGTCACGACATTGGTGTTGGGGCTGGTCGGCGTGTTGGTATTGGCCAGTGCGTTGAATGTAGCCACCGGATAATCGCTGAAATCCTGGTCTCCTGACAGCAGACTTTTTTTCTCGGGCGGCGTTATGGAAAAGATGCCGAGTGTCACACCAGCCAGGTTGTATTCCCCGCGATCGTCCAGAATTTTGCCGGAAATGATTGAGACCATGTACTTGTCGGCACCAAGTGCCGAATACTGCACGGTGATGCCCTTGCACCAGGTGGTTGAGCCTATCGTGTAGTCCTGACCCAGTACCGATGTCGGCTGAGCCTGCGACACGAAGGTGTTCCATACGGGAATTCGGCCCTGATACTCGAATGTTACCGTTGTTGTGTTGTTGGGGTCTCCGGAAGGCGTTGTTACTACATTGCTGTTCGGACTTGTCGGCGTGTTGACAGACTGTGGAACTTCAAAGGCCAATACTTGTACCGTCATTTGGCTATCCTGTCTTTTCGAGGGAACTGATTTGCACCGCATGAACCGAAGGGCGTCTGGCACTTATTTTTCTCGTTATAGGGGAACTATACAGATAGCTCGCCCATGAGTCGAGTTAAAGTTACCTAGGGTTAATAGGTGAAGATCGTTGCTCGAATTCTCAGGAGGCCTCCAGTTCTCGCGATACTTTCATGTTCTTGAGCAAGGCCGTGGTGCGCGTGAATGTGCCCAGGGATTTGCCCCTCATTGGGTATTCTTCCTTGCTGTCCAGGATCATTCCATTGAGAAAGATCGTAAACTGCTGGGGGCCTTGCGGTGAGAAGCTCACGGTCAGACCTTTTACCAGCGTGAATTCTCCACCGACGATATTTTGCAGAAGAGTGACCTTCTGTGTGGCGGCTGAAACCAGCACCCGGTAATATTCGGTGTTCTGCAGGTCCAGAAACTTGACGTAGGTGGTATTGTTCAGGTCGAACGTGGCCACGGTCACTGCGTGGACGTGTGGCGTCAGGCTGGTCTTGACGGTCTGTCCGGTGTGGAGGAAGAGCGGCTCGCGTTGGATCATGAGCCGGCAGCGAGCCGATTGATCAGGCAATGATATTCGAACTTCATGGCCGCTCCTCCCGTACCCGGCCCAATGCATGCTCATTCATGAGCCCGTGACCTGGCGCGCTTTCCGGTCATATTGAACCATCAGACTGGCTTTTACGACTCCTGCGAACGTCTCCGCCAGTTTGCCGGGCGCGCCGCATCCTGCCTGGCTGGCGAAACTCAAGGGTTTATCGGATTTGGTGGAGGTAGCGCGATTTGAAAGGCGCGGCAACGCCACGCCAGAGCGTGACGGGCGGGTCTGACACCCCCGGGAAAAGGCGTGATACCGGCAGAATTTTGAACGAAACGCCGTTCAATCCAAATTTCGAAAGGATAAAAATAAACGCATGTTCAATCTGGAACGATCAGCGCTCCAAAAGTTCATTCATCCAAAAGCGTTGCCGCACCCCACGTTCATGCGAACGCTGAATGCATCAGTAGACGAGCCCCGAACAGGCTGAAACATAGTAGATCAGTCCGAGCGCAATCGCCGGAAGGCTTGCCGAGTAGGCAAGGGTCGTGAACATCTCAAGCTCCTTTGTAATGCGACAGCCGGGAATACGGAGCCGTGGAAGTCGATCTGACCCCCGAATGGCTGCTGGACGGCATCGTGAAATGCCCGCTCCCGTAAAACCCCCTGCCGCTTGATAATATGGGTACCGAAGAAGCGGAGTTCCAGAGCCGAGAGCCCGTGTTTTTGGATATGGGGTTATTTTGTCGGCGAAAAAATATTCACCCGGCCGGGAGAAACGCTCGGCGCACCGGGCAGGCACCGCAAGACCGCGAAAACGCCTCCCGGCGACACATGGGCAAGAATATTTCTGAAGACAGATGCCGAACGGCCGGCGGTTCAGGCCGCAGAACGATTATCCGGGCCGCTCAGCCCCTTCACGCCGGCCATCGGCTTCGCGGCAGGCGCCATCTCGCGAAGCTGATCGGCTTCCTTGTGCCACTTTTCGGCTTCGCGGCGTTTGACACGAGCTTCCTTGCGCCAGCGGCCCTGCTTGGCCCAGGCGCCCAGTCCGCCGACGATCACGCCGATGCCGAGGCTGGCGAAAATCACCCAGAACAACGGAATGTCGGTCAGTGTCAGCCGGGGATCGGTGGGATCGAACGGGTTGAGAGACAGGGAAACGGTGTGCCGGTTGGCAACCGAAAGAGGAACCAGAACAACCGCGATTGCGAACAATATTACGTTCTTGACGAAACGGGTCACTGGGGTCTCCCGGGTGTTGTCGGATCAGATTTCAATTTTGAACAGGCCATTGAAGCAATGCGCGGAATGTGGGCGGTCATTCGTCGCCGTGATCCACGCCACCGTTCAGCCGCAAACGCATTTCCTTGCCGGTCTTGAAGAACGGGACGAATTTCTCATCCACTTCCACCTTCTGACCGGTACGGGGATTGCGGCCGACACGCGCCGGTCTGTTCTTGACGCTGAAAGCGCCGAACCCGCGCAACTCGACGCGGTCTCCCCGCATCAGGGCCTCGGTGACCTCATCCAAGATCGCGTTGACGATATTCTCAACGTCCCGCTGATAGAGATGCGGATTCTGTTCGGCGATATGCTGAACAAGCTCAGATTTGATCATGAAGAGCCCCCTCGCTTAACGTTTATTGTCTGCCGCGTCGGAAGCCTGCCAAACGGATACCAGTCCGTCAAGCGTAAGCCCCCGTGGAATCAGCCCTTTAGCGTCATTAATGGGATTCAGCAGGGCTGAACCGATCCCTTTTCCGAATTCTCGCGACACGCGGGAGGAGAACGGAAGCTCCTCCAGGTTTTCCCTGGTCGTCCAGGTGACGACCGGAAGATCCTCCGCGACACCCTTTTCCGTCTCAAGCCAGGCGATCGCCTTGTCCTCGCCGCCGATGGCGTCGACGAGCTTTTCGCCAAGGGCGTCATGGCCGGTCAGGATGCGTCCGTTTGCAAGCTCCCGCGCCCTGGCAGGCGCCAGCTTGCGGCGCTCGGCGACAAGGCCGACGAACCAGTCGTAGGAATCCATCACCAGCGATTCCAGCATGGCGCGCGCTTCCGGTGTCGCGGGAGAATAGAAATCAGGTTCCGCTTTCAGGGGAGCGCTCTTGACGGCATCCATCTCGATGCCGACCGTCTCCAGCAGCTTCTGGACGTTGCCGAACTGGAACAGAACACCGATCGAGCCGGTGATGGTGTTGTAGCGTGCGACGATGTGATCTGCCGCGATCGCGACCATGTAGCCCGCGGATGTTCCGATCGTGCGGATTTCGGCGACCACCGGCTTTTTCTCCGCCAGTTCGCGCAGCGCCTGATACAGCGCTTCGCCGCCGGTCGTACTGCCCCCTGGCGAATTGATCGAGATCACCACACCCTTGACCGCGTCCGACTTGCCGATCTTCTCGATCATCTTGAGGGTCTTGCGGTCTTCGGTAATAACCCCTTCGACCGCGATACGCGCGATATGGGCCGTACGCTTGGAGAATTCTGCGACGCCCGACACGTAAACCAGACCACCGACAAGCACCGCGGCGATCACGATGAATGTCGCCACCCGCCAGAACGTCACTTTGCGTCTGAGGCGCCGTCTGTCTACGAGCACGTCGATATCAACGGACATGAATGCGGTGTCTCCGGACAAATCGTATCAAAACCAGCAACCTAAATAGGGTGACCCTAACGGGAATTGCAATCGCCTTCTTGGATTTACATAAGATTGCGGGTGTTTCAGGCGACTTTATGGAGAAAATTTGCAATAGCTCCGCGTGGCCTGGTTGTGCATCCGGGGCTATCGGGCAAAAGCCGGCATCACGGCGGCCCTCAATCGTCAGGCAGGATCGCGTTGCGCGGAGGCCGGCCGATGCGCGCTGCGCCTTCCCGCAGTGGAAAAGGCGAGTTGACGCCCGGGGCTGGTATCAGAGGGGGAGCGTTTCCAGGTTCCATTGAACGCAGGAAACGCTTGTCCTTGTCACCCTCACTGCCGCGTCTCGCGGCTCTGCTTCCGGAGCGACGGCTCGATGGCGGACTGAGCCCCGCGGCAATCGCGGGGCCGGCCGTCAATTGATCCCGGTGAGCTGGATTTCGAAGGTCAGGTCCTTGCCGGCCAGCGGATGATTGGCGTCCAGAACGACTTCCTCTTCGGAAACTTCGACGACCGTGACGGACATCATCTGGCCCGTCTCGGTCTGGGCCTGGAGCTGAAGGCCGACGGTGATTTCGACATTTTCCGGCATGTTCGCCCGCGGCACCGCCTGGCGGGCATCCGGGTTCAGCGGTCCATAGGCCTCGGCGGCCTCGACCTTCACGGTTTTTTCGTCGCCGACCTTCATTCCGGGAATGGCGCGCTCGAGGCCGGGAATGATCTGGCCGCTGCCGACCGTGAATTCCAGCGGATCCCGGCCCTCCGAACTGTCGAAGACGGATCCGTCATCGAGGGTGCCCTTATAGTGAAGACGAACCGTATCGCCGCTCTTGGCTTCGCTCATGGTGCTTATCGCAATTCTGTCTGGGAGGTGAGTTTTGAGGCCGCGTGCATCTGGCGGGTGCTCGTCGCAAGTCGTCAGCCTAGCGGAGCATGATCAAATGTAAAGAGTGACGCAAAGGATGCCGGGCAACAAAAAGCCCGGCGTTTCCGCCGGGCTTTCGCGTTTTCCGGTTTGTTGAAAACTGGAAATCTTAGTCGTCGGACTGCTGCTTCAGGGCAGCACCGAGGATGTCGCCGAGGGAGGCGCCGCTGTCGGAAGATCCGTACTGTGCGACGGCCTGCTTCTCTTCGGCGATTTCCAGAGCCTTGATCGACGCGGTCACCTTGCGGGTCTTCTTGTCGAACTGTGTGATGCGGGCGTCGAACTTGTCGCCAACGGAGTATTTCTCCGGACGCTGCTCTTCACGGTCGCGGGACAGGTCGGCACGACGGACAAAGGCGGTCAGGTCGCTGTCTGCGATCTTGACTTCCAGGCCGCTGTCCTTGACCTCGATGACCTCACAGGTGACGACGACATTCTTGCGAATTTCGCCGGCCGCACCGGATTCCATCGGATCGCCGGAGAGCTGCTTGATGCCGAGCGAGATACGCTCCTTGTCGACATCCACATCCAGAACGACGGCCTTGACCATGTCGCCCTTCTTGAACTCTTCGATGACCTGCTCGCCCGGACGGTTCCAGTCGAGATCGGACAGGTGAACCATGCCGTCCACGTCGCCCTCGAGGCCGATGAACAGACCGAATTCGGTCTTGTTCTTGACTTCGCCTTCGACTTCGGTGCCGATCGGGAACTGCTCGGCAAACGCATCCCACGGATTCTGCAGGGTCTGCTTGAGACCGAGCGAGATGCGGCGCTTGACCGGATCGACTTCCAGGATGACGACTTCCACTTCCTGAGAGGTGGAAACGATCTTGCCCGGATGGACGTTCTTCTTGGTCCAGGACATTTCCGAAACGTGGATCAGGCCTTCGATGCCCGGCTCCAGTTCGACGAATGCACCGTAGTCGGTGATGTTGGTCACGCGGCCGGTGAAACGTGTATCGACCGGGTACTTGGCTTCGATACCGTCCCACGGATCGGTTTCGAGCTGCTTCATGCCCAGGCTGATACGATGCGTTTCCTGGTTGACGCGGATGATCTGCACCTTGACCGTCTGGCCGATGCTGAGAACTTCCGACGGATGGTTGATGCGGCGCCACGCGATGTCGGTGACGTGCAACAGGCCATCGATGCCGCCGAGGTCGACGAACGCACCGTAATCGGTGATGTTCTTGACCACGCCTTCCACGGTGTGACCTTCCTCGAGGCTCTGGACCAGTTCCGAACGCTGTTCGGCGCGGGTTTCTTCCAGAACGACACGGCGGGACACCACGATGTTGCCGCGGCGCTTGTCCATTTTCAGGATCTGGAACGGCTGCGGAGTGTGCATCAGCGGGGTAACGTCGCGCACCGGACGGATATCGACCTGCGAACGCGGCAGGAAGGCCACGGCGCCGTCCAGATCGACGGTGAAGCCGCCCTTGACCTGGTTGAAGATCTGGCCGTTGACCTTTTCGTTCGCTTCGAAAGCAACTTCGAGGCGGACCCAGCTTTCCTCGCGGCGTGCTTTTTCGCGCGACAGGACTGCTTCACCCAGAGCGTTCTCGACGCGCTCCAGATAAACTTCAACTTCGTCTCCGACACCCATTTCGCCGTCGCGGCCCTTGGCGCCGAATTCCTTCAGCGGCACACGGCCTTCAACTTTCAGGCCGACGTCGATGACGGCCAGATCTTTTTCGATGGCAACAACGGTGCCTTTGACCACGGCGCCTTCGTAAAGGTCATTGTGGACGAAGGACTCTTCGAGAAGAGCGGAAAAATCCTCGGTTGAGGGATTGTAATCAGACATTTATTCTCCTGGGCGCCTTCAGGCGCACCGCCGGCGGGTTGGTGTTGCACTCCGGACTGTCAATCTCCCGGGATCGCGGTTTGCGCGTGATCCTTCCGCTTTATCAAGCGGGCCGGCGGGGCGGGAGACGGAAAATCCGGTCTCGTCACAGGCCGCCGGAAACAGGCGCCCTGCCGATATTTCTTGGTCGTTCCTAAAGAACTTGTGGTCTCAAGACCGAATGCGTTCGCGATACACAAACAGGGGCACACCAAGGGTGAGCCCCGTCCCGATCTGGCATCGTCAGGCGCGCGAAACGATATCCACCGCCGCCTGGAACGCGGTTTCTATATCCATTTCTGTCGTATCAAGCAAGACCGCATCTTCCGCTTGTTTCATCGGAGCCACCGTTCTCTGGCTGTCGCGCTCGTCCCGGCGCTTCAGATCTTCCAGAACGGAGGCGTAATTCGCCTCCTGTCCTTTGGCGATCATTTCGTCGGTCCGGCGGCGGGCGCGCGCTTGCGCGGAAGCCGTGACGAAGAGTTTCACCGTGGCGTTCGGATAGACCACCGTCCCGATATCCCGCCCGTCGAGGACGGCGCCGGGAGGCTTTTCGGCGAACCGGCGCTGCAGTTCGACCAGTTCCTGGCGCAGGCCGCCGAGAACCGCGATCCGCGAGGCGGCCTCGCCGATCTCGTGGGAGGACAGAACGGACTTGTCCATCTGCGCCAGATCGAGATTATGCGCGATCTCCACCGAAACAGCCTCGTCGCCCAGCGGCAGACCCTTGGCCAGCAGCGCGGCGGCGACCGCGCGGTAAGTCAGGCCCGTATCCAGATGGCGGAGGCCGAAATGGGTCGCCAGCCGCCGTGAGAGCGTTCCCTTGCCAGAAGCCGCCGGTCCGTCGATTGCGATGATCATGCGGCCTCGCTGGCGCCGGTAGCGAAATTCGCACCCAGGTCGGAAAACAGTGCCGTGAAGTCCGGAAAGCTGGTGGCGATGACCGCGCCATCGTCAACCGTCACCGGCTTGTGTGCGGCCATTCCCAGCACCATGAAGGCCATGGCGATGCGGTGGTCCAGATGGGTTTTCACCGTTCCGCCGCCGATGGCGTTTGCGCCGCCCGTGACGGTCAGCGTGTCCTCGGTCTCCACACAGGGAATGCCGTTGGCCTCAAGCCCGCGGGCGACAGCCGCCAGTCGATCCGATTCCTTCACGCGCAATTCCTCAAGCCCGGGCATGAACGTGTCGCCCTGGGCGAATGCGGCGGCGACGGCCAGCACCGGATATTCGTCGATCATCGACGGTGCGCGGTCGGCCGGCACGGTGATGCCTTTCAACCGGCTGGATTTCACCCTGAGGTCACCGACCTCTTCGCCGCCGGTTTCCCGGCGGTTGACGATCTCGATATCGCCGCCCATCTCGATCAGCGTGGTGATGAGGCCGGTGCGGTGTTCGTTCAGCAGAACGTTGCCGATGGTGACGTCCGATCCCGGAACGATCAATGCGGCGACGATCGGAAAACCCGCTGAAGACGGGTCGCCCGGCACGTCGATATCCTGTGGCTTCAACTCGGGCTGGCCTTTCAGCCGGATAACCCGCTCGCCTGCTTCATTCAGACTGACGGAAATCTCGGCGCCAAAGCCGGCCAGCATCTTTTCCGTGTGGTCGCGGGTCGGGATCGGTTCGATTACGACGGTCTCGCCCGGCGCGTTGAGCCCGGCCAGCAACACGGCGGATTTCACCTGGGCGGAAGGCATCGGCACGCGGTAGGTGAGCGGCAGAGCCTGTTCCGGCCCGCGAATCGAGGCGGGCAGGCGGTCGCCGTCCCGGGCAATCACGTTCGTGCCCATGTCGCGCAGGGGATTGAGCACTCGGCCCATGGGACGTTTGGAAAGCGATGCGTCGCCAATAAAGGTCGCGGCGATGTTGTGGCTGCCGAGGATGCCCATGGTCAGGCGCACCCCGGTGCCGGCATTGCCGAAGTCGATGACATGGTCCGGCTCCAGCAGGCTGCCGAGGCCGATGCCGTCGACCGTGTAGGACCCGTCCGGCTGTTTTTCGATCCTGGCGCCGACGGCGCGCATGGCGTCGGCGGTGGCCAGAACGTCTTCCGACTCAAGTAGGCCTTTTACGGTCGTACGTCCGACGGCCAGGGTGCCGAACATCAACGATCTGTGGGAAATCGACTTGTCGCCCGGCACGCGGATGGTGCCGGTCAGGGAGTTGCCCGTGCTGGAGGTGAGGGGCGCAGGCGCGGAATCATGTGACATTTTCAATGTCCGGAACTTGGAACGGTTGTCAAAAGGTGTCACGTCCTATCATGTGGATGCAGCGCCGTCATCCATCCGAGCGCTTGAAATTTGCCGCGCAACATGCAGAACAATGGGTGGAATAAGAAATTTGTCTGATTTGTCTTTGACAGGGGTCCAGCTTGACGCTATGGGGCGGCCCACAATTTCTGGAGCGTCTGCGATCGATTGAACGCAGGCAGAACGCTCTATCACTTTTGAATGGATCAGCTTTCCGATGATCAATCGAGCCCGGTTGGACATCTGTTGATCTCGACAACGACATAACGATGAGGGTGAGCACAGTGGCAAAACCTGAACTTGGCACAAAGCGGCTGTGCCCGAGCTGCGGCGCGAAATACTACGATCTCAATCGGGATCCGATTACCTGCCCGAAGTGCAGCACGGTTTTTGAAACCGTCATGACCGCGCGCGCCGCGAAAGCGGCGAAGGCGGCGGAAAAGCCCGAGGAAGAGGAAGACGACGACGACGTTGTGGCACCGGACACCGTGCCGCTGGAAGAAGCTGACGCGGAAACCGAAGACACAGGCGAAGTTGTCCCGGATCTGGAAGACGCGGAAGTCGACGTCGATGACGATGACACAGCCGATGACGGCGTTTTCATCGACGATGAAGACGAGGACGAAGACGAAGTCCCGCCGATCCGGGTCGAAATCGACGAAGATCCGGACCGCTAAGTCAATGATCGGGCAGGGATTTATCCCTGTCCGGGCGATTGCGGGCGATGCGAAAAAATTCGTTCCATTTTCTGCTTGATCTTGTCTGGAGGTGTGACTATGTTCCGCCTCCATCGACGCCGGAGACCCGATCCGGCCGGTTTTGGAATAAGGGGCCATAGCTCAGCTGGGAGAGCGCTTCGCTGGCAGCGAAGAGGTCAGGGGTTCGATTCCCCTTGGCTCCACCATTCCTCCTCCTTCACGAAAATCCGAATATATCCACCAGACCTGTCAGGTCGGGCGTGTGCGTGTTTTCCCGAATGAGTAGATCGGTGGGCGCTGAGCGACCCGCAGCCAATTTGTCCGTTGCCGGTATCAGGGCTTTATTGGAGCATGCGGCATCCAACGCGAGCCTCTGAGCGCCCGGTCGCGCTGAGCGATGAGGGACCGGTGACATTCACGTTCTGGGTGCCGAAGCCGACAAGAGCGCGAAAGACAGCCGGGGTGCGGGTCCAGCGCCGAAGTCAGATCGTCATGACGATCCGGCCCTCGATCTGCCCTGCCTTCATCCGGTCGAAGATGCTGTTGACGTCGTCCAGCGTTTCCTCGGTGTAATGTGCCGCAACCTTGCCTTCGGCTGCGAAGCCGAGGGATTCCAGCAGATCGAGCCGTGTGCCGACGATGGAGCCCCGGATGGTCTTGCCGTTCAGCACCGTATCGAAGATCGACAGGGGGAAGGCTTCCGGCGGCAGCCCGACGAGGCTCATGGTGCCGCCGCGCGCCAGCATGCCGACACCTTGCTGGAAGGACTTGCCTGCAACCGCGGTGACCAGAACGCCTTCCGCACCGCCGCCGGCCTGCACTTCGGCCACCGGGTCGGTTTCGAGTGCGTTGATCACCTGATCCGCGCCCAGTTTGCGGGCGAGTTCCAGCTTGTCGTTGGCAATGTCCACGGCGATCACATGCAGCCCCATCGCCTTGGCGTATTGCACGGCCATGTGGCCCAGGCCGCCGATCCCGGAAATGACCACGGTCTGTCCCGGGCGGGTGTCGGTTTCCTTCAGTCCCTTGTAGACGGTGACGCCGGCACACAGCACAGGCGCGGCCGCCGCAAGGCCAAGGCCGTCCGGGATATGCCCGACGTAGTCGGGATCGGCCAGAACGTAATCTGCGAAACCGCCGTTCACGCTGTAGCCGGTGTTTTGCTGGTCGTTGCAAAGGGTTTCCCAGCCGCCCATGCAATGCCTGCAATGGCCGCAGGCCGAATGCAGCCACGGAATGCCGACGCGATCGCCTTCCTTGACTGCAGTGACGCCGGCACCGACCTCGGCGACGATCCCCACGCCTTCATGCCCGGGAATGAACGGTGGATTGGGCTTGACCGGCCAGTCGCCGTTGGCCGCGTGAAGGTCCGTATGACAAACGCCGGAGGCTTTCACCTTCACGACGATCTTGCCGTCCGTCACCACCGGCTTCTCCACCTCGCAAATGTCCAGGGGCGCACCGAACTTGCGCACTACGGCGGCTTTCATGCTGACCATGCCTGATATCCTTCTCCATATCGATCATGAAGCCCTCGCTCTGCCGGATGTCCTTACGGGCAAGACCTTTTCGAGCATCGGGCGATAGCTTGACACAAACCGTTGAAATTCGCCTGCCTGATATAAAACGCCGGAAGGCCGGTGGCCCGGGAACACGGTTTCGTGCGATGCCGGAATTCATATGGAAGGCAGTCGGGTCACGCCAGTTCGTCCGATTACGTATCGGGATACGGGTTGGCCGAATTGCGGCAGCGGCAAACGGCGATGCGCCTGTCAGGCGAGGGAAGGATTATCGGTGGCACTGCGCCACATCACTTGTCCCGCCTGTCGGACCGACCGACCCATTCCAGCACCGGCGTCAACTGATAGAGCAGTACGGACAAGAGAATGGACACCACCGCGACGGTCCAGATCATGCCGTAGTCGAGATAGCCGCGCGACTGGTTGAGAAGATTTCCGAGGCCTTTTCCGGTGGCCAGCCACTCCGCGATCATGACGCCCAGCAGGGCCTTGGGCAGGGCGAGACGGGCGGCAACGAACAGCCACTGCCGGCTGGCGGGAATTGCGATCAGCCGCAGCTTGCGCAACGTCGAAGCGCCATAGGCGTCGACCAGGTCGAACGCGGCTTTCGGGATCATCGCAAAGCCTTGCGCAAGAACGACGAAGGCGGCGAAAAAGGTGACGGAAATGGTGATCACCAGCGTCACCGTTATTCCCCGCCCGAAGATCAGCACGGCCAGCGGCGTGAGTGCCACCAGCGGCATGGTCTGGGTCACCAGCGCGAAAGGCAGAAGCGCGCGCATCAGAAGAGGGGCGGCGAAGGAGAGCAGCGCCAGGGCGAAGGCGAAGCCGAGCCCGAGCAACATGCCGGCGATGGTGATCGGAACGGTTTCGGCAAGTGCTGCCAGCAGCCGGGTCTGCGCCGAAGCTGCGGTCTTGCCGGTGATGAGATAGTCGATCACGCCCATCGGCGTCTTGGCGATGATCGGCGACAGGTCCGCCCAGAACAGCATGCCCTGCCAGATCAGCAGCGGCATCAGGATCGCGGCGGCCAGCAGCAGCGCGCGGCGGAGGGGGGCTTCGTTTGCCGTTTCCGGTTCCGGGCCTGTCACGCCGATGTTCACCGCGCGGTTGAGCGATGTCGTGCGGGCGGCAAGGGTCGCCGACAGGGCGTAGCCAAGTCCGGCGATGGCTGTGGCGGTCAGGCCGATTCCCCAGAGACGGTCCGGTTCGGCACGCCCGAGAGAGCCGAGCAGAAAGGTGCCGAGGCCCCATCTGGCGCCGGAGCCGAACTCCGCCAGAACGGCTCCGAGAACCGCGGCAGGCGCCGCCACCTGGAACCCGCTCAGGATGGCGGGCAGGGCTGCTCGCAGCCGCAACAGCCAGAGTGTCCTGAGCGGACCGCCGCCATAGGCTCGAATGAGATCAACCGCTCGCGGATCTGCCGACCGCAGGCCGGCCATGGCGGCCGTCATCGTCGGAAAATAGACCAGCAGGGCGGCGAGGGTGATCCGTGCCGTTTCGCCGTCGAGCGCGATTACCAGCACCGGCGCGATGGCAATCGGAGGCACCGTGAAGGCGGCGATGTTGACGCCCCGGAAAATCCGCTCCGCCACCGGCCACAGACAGAAGGAGACGGCGGCGGCAAGTGCCACGGCGTTGCCGATGAGGAAGCCGAGCGAGGCCGTGTAAAGCGTGGCTGCGACATGCGGCCAGTATTCGCGCCATTCCGCCGCCAACCGCAGGAGGATTGCCGACAGGGGCGGCAGCGTGCCGTCGGCAACCAGTTTCAATTGTCCGGCAACTTCCCAGGCGGCCAGCAGCAGGAGGATCAGAACGCCCGTGGCGAGATGATCGCCAAACCGGGTCATGCGATTGTCCCGGCCTTTGCCGGAGCGTCTACAGGTGCGGCATCCAGGGTGGCGGCTTCTGCGGCGGCGCTGGCGGCCGAGGTTTCAGGATCCAGCAGGGCGGCGATCCTGTCGCACACATGATGAAACGCGGGGTCGCGCAGCAGCTCCGCGCCGCGCGGACGGGAGAAGGAAACCGGAATGTCGGCAAGCACCCGCGCGGGCCGGGGCGACAGCACGATGACACGGTCGGCCAGATAGACCGCCTCGTCGATGCCATGGGTGATCAGCAGCGTCGTCGGCCGTTTAGCCGACCAGATGCGCTGCAATTCGAGATTCATCTGCCGCCTGAGGATCAGGTCCAGGGCGCCGAACGGCTCGTCCATCAGCAGCACCCGGGGCTCGGTCGCCAGCGCGCGCGCGATGGCGACGCGCTGGCGCATGCCGCCGGACAGTTCGCCCGGGCGGGCCTTTTCGAACCCCTTGAGCCCGACCAGTTCGATCAGGCCGTTTATCTTCTCAGGGTCCGGACGCTTGCGCCCGAGCACCTCGAAAGGCAGACGGATATTGTCCTCGACGCTGCGCCACGGGAGCAGAGCCGCATCCTGAAATGCGACCCCGACCGCCCCCGAGCGGCAGATCGATCTTGGGCTGTCGCCGCCGATCCGCAGCGATCCGGAATCCTCGTTCTCCAGAGCCAGCGCCAGCCGGAGCAGCGTGGACTTGCCGCATCCGGACGGCCCCAGCAGGGCGGTGAAGGAACCGGCCGGACAGTCGAGCGAGAGATTGTCGATGACGGGCAGGGCCTTGCCCTTGATTGAAAACGCCTTGGAGACGTTCGTGAACTGAAGGGGAAGACCCTGCATTTCCGGTCAGCCTTTGATCTCTTCCAGGAGGCTCGTGTCGAACATGTCGGGCGTTGCCTTGATGCCGATCCGGCCAAGGGTCTCGATATTGGCATCGATCCCCTCCGCATCCATTGTAAAGATCCCGCCGGCATGTTCCATCAGCGGTTTCTGGGCACCGTTGAAGAAGACTTCGTTTTCGATGGTGCGGCCGGTTCCGGCAAACCAGGTGGACGCGAATTTCGGCGGATAGGCGGTGGTGTCGGCGAAGTTGGCATCCCAGCCCGCACGGCTGGCCTTCAACCAGGCGACCAGTTCGGCGCGTTTTGTCTTCAACACCTCTTCGGTTACCACGACCGTGTCGTTGTAGGTCTTGTAGCCGAAATCGTAGAGCAGGAAGCTGACGGCTTTCTCGCCGGACTGTTCTATCGTGAAGGGTACGTTGGTGGTGAAATCGAGCGAGGCGTCGATTTCGCCCTTTAACAACGGCGTCGGATCGTAGGCGTAGGGAACGATATTCACCTCCGAGCGGTCGATCCCGTTGATCGCCAGCAGGGCCTCGACCGAAATGACATTCACCGGCGGTACGGCGAGCGTCTTGCCTTTGAGTTCTTCCGGCGAGTTGATCGGCGTCTTGGCGAGTGAAACGATGCCGATCGGGTTCTTCTGATATTGCGCGCCGATGATCTTGAACGGTGCGCCCTGATCGACAATCGTCTTGATGGTCGTGTCCGGCGTGGTCAGCGCCAGATCCGCCTTGCCGGCGATGATCGAACTTTCGGGGATCACGTCCGGACCGCCGGACAGATAGGTCACGTCCAGGCCTTCGTTCTTGTAAAAGCCGTCGTCGATGGCGGCGAAGTAGCCGGCGAATTCCGCGTCGTTGATCCAGGCTGCCTGCATGGTCAGCGGAGTGGCGGCGTGGGCGCGCGAGACGAAGCCCGGCATGGCTCCTGCGGCTGCGCCGGTGCCCATGAGTTGCAGGAAACGGCGGCGGTTGGTCATTAGCGGCATCAAATGCATCCTTTCATTTCCGGGGAGGAGGTTTCAGGCGTCGAGGCCCCGTAGCTTGCGGAGTTCCTGAAGGGGGGGCGTCTGGGCGATCTGTTCGGGTTCGAGCAGGTCCCAATGAATGCCGCGGGGTCGTGTGCCGCGGTGTTCGATTTTGTGGAAGCGTTCGGGCGTGGCGATATGGTCGACCAGAATGTCCGTCGGACTGGGGAAGAGCTTGTCCTCGACCACCTGAACGTCATGCACGATCGCGGTCACCGGTGACTTGTCGTCGACAATGCCGAGTTCGGTGAACATGCCCCATTCCATGTCGAAAAAGCCGTGGCCCTTGCCAAAGCGCACGCCATCCAGCGAAACGGCCGAGGCGCCTGTGACCAGAAAGTCGAACCGGCCGCGCTCGGCGATCTCGGCAAGGGTGATCGGACGGCCGAAATGCTCCAGTCCGTCCAGCCAGGCGGCAAACAGTTCCTGGCCCTTTGGCACCATGTCCGGCTCCAGAAGCCAGAAGCCGCGATAGATCCCGTAGGTCGACACGACCATGGACTTGCCCGCCTCAAGCATGCGGCGGCGCAGATCGACGAGGCAATTGTCGGGAGTGATGAACGCATAGTCGCCGGTCTGGAAGAACGGCTGTTTCACGATCCGGTCCGTCGCCTTGTCCGAGCCGATGAAGTCGGGGATCACTTCCGCGAAATTCTTGTGAAATCTGGAGTCCGGCAAGGCTACCGCATCAAGCTTCGACCAGATTTTTTCGCGGACGATCTTGGTTTTGGTCACGTTAAGTTCCATTTGTTTCGGAATTGACATTTTCTGAAACAAGAGTTTCATAGACATTCTCACTTGTCACGTGTTTTTTCAAAACGGCTGTGAGAATGCTGAATCGCATGGCGATTCTGCGAAGGGAGCGAAGGGCAGGAATGGGAACTCGACTGGCGCTGCGGATCCAGGAACGTTACGAGGAACTGACCCCCTCGGAGCAGAAGCTCGCCCAGTTTCTGCTCGACCGGCCGGACGAGATCCTTGCCTCATCCGCCACCGAGCTTGCCAGGTTCACAGGCGTTTCCAAGGCGACGGCCGCCCGCCTGTTCCGCAATCTCGGCTACAATGATTTCAACGATGTGCGCCTGCAGGCGCGCGAGGAGCGCAACCGCACGGGCCCGGTTCAGCAGATCCCCATGCCGCAGGCGGCGGTGGACGAAACGGTCACCGTGCCGACACATCTGCAGGTCGAAAGCGCCAACCTGACGCGCACCTTCGAGGAGTTGCGGCCGGATGTTCTCAATGCCGCGGCGGAACAGATTGCGGGCGCCGGGCGCGTCTGGGTTGCCGGCCTCGGCATCGAAAACGGCATCGCCCGTTATCTGCGCATCCTCTTGACCCGCGTGCGTCCTGGCGTTCACATGATTTCCGAAAACGCGGCGACATGGCCTGAGGAACTGGCCTCGACCGGACCCAATGACGCCCTGATCATCATTGCCGTCCGCCCCTGGACCAAGCAGATCTCGACCGTTCTGACCTTCGCCCGCACCACGCGATTGAAGACCATTGTCATCACCGACCCGACCAACACCGGCAAGGCCCGGCGCAAGGAGGCGACGGTGCTCAACTGTCACGTCTCCACGCCCTGGAGCGAATTGACCCAGACCAGCGTCCTGTCCATGGCGCAGCTTCTTGCAGCGACAGTCGCCAACCGGATCGGCGGCCGCGCCAAGGCGCGCCGCGACCTGATCGCCGACCTCGCCGAGGAAATCGAATCCGGCGACATCTGAGCGCCGGGCAGGGGCGTCAATTCCGTGTGGTGCAACGGGGCTGGGACGTGGCAGGCCTATCGAATTTGCTCCGTCATTGCAGGGCCAGACCCACTGCTGTCCGGTTTAAATTGGATTAAGGTTTAGGGTCATCTGCCTTGTGTCTGTTTCCGGTGGTGGTTTGTGAGTGTTTAGTGCGTTGATTGTGCGTCGATGCATGAGGTTGAGGCGAACAAGGCGTGCGAAGGCGAGTGGTTGCTTGACTGCGGTCTGGGTCGCCTGAGCGGCTCTCAGCAGGATATAGGCGATCAAGGCGATGAAGATCTGGATGCGTACGGCATTCTCGGACGTTCCGAGGAAATGCCGGATCTTCAGGTTCTGCTTGATCCACTTGAAGAACAGCTCGA
>NZ_JSEP01000040.1 GCF_001624695.1 Labrenzia sp. OB1
CCTCATCCATATGCCACTTATCGTTCGGCTTGGGCCGGTCTCTGCGAATGCAGTCGGCAAAATGTCGGCCAAAGCGGTTGATCCAGAGACGAACCGTTTCCCTGCTCACGATAACACCGCGTTCAGCAAGAAGGTCTTCCACATCGGCCGTGCTCAGAGCAAACCGATGATAGGCCCACACTGCGTAGGCGACAACTCCACGCGGAAAACGAAACCCCTTCAGACGGGGGAAAGTGCTCGGCAATCTCATGTCGTCTCGATAACCGAAACGCCGGGGTCAAACAACTTGGCAATACCCCTTGGAGGGCAGGGTGCTTTGAAGGAAGTTCCCCTGATCTGGTTCCCGGATTGAGCCGAACTCAATTTTTTGTGCTGTTCATTGCGTTTTTCAACGCTCCGCTTGGTGTTTCATTGAATTCCTGACGATACATCTTCGAAAAGTGGCTGACGCTGGAGAACCCTGCAGAACGGGCAGCTTCAGCGATTGTGGTGTGCTGGCGCATCAGGATCTGGTCCCGGGCGAAATTCAGCCGAACGGATCGGATGAAAGCCGCCGAGGTCTGGCCTTGCGTCTTTTTCAGTCGCCGGGCCAGGGTTCTCTCACTTGTCGCAAGTACGGTTGCCAGTTCCTTGACGCCGAAGTTTTCGTCGCTGACGTTGGCCAGCAAGCACTCGGTGACCCGTTCCAGAAATTGTTTCTCTGCAGGGGGCAACAGTTTTTTGTTTGGGTCTTCGGTCAAGATCGTTTCCAGCGCATCCAGTCTCGCACCGGAGTTTTTCAGCGCTTCAGCCTGCACCGTGACATCGCCCCGCAAGGTATGGGCTTCCATCATTGCAGCCAGTTTTTGCTTCTGCATCGCTTTGACCATGACCGAAATGGCTATCATCATGAAAGTCGTCTCTCCAACAACGGCAACGTAGTAACCCCAGGCGACAGGGTTTTGCAGAAGAAGCTCGTATGCAAAGGTGGCACGCGTGATTTCCAGAGGAAAAATGAAGTAATAAACAGCCAGAACCAACCCAAAGGCAAATATGAGAAGAGCGAATGCGATCGGCTTTGCCTGCGGCACGCCCTCTTTGATCATGAACAGGGAGACGAACAGCAGGACAATCGGGTTGAGCACATAAGACAGATGCAAGGGGAGCGCCAATGTCCAGGGGTCGAGCACGGCAAGGCCGGTCGTGATGACCGCGGCGACAACCAGTAAAGTAAACAGGAAGCGAAAACGCGAATTCCTTGCGTCGATTTCCAAAAGTATTCTGCAATATTGAATGATTGCGAAAACACCAACGCCAGTCAGGAAGAACATAAATGGTGAAAGAAATTTCACAGGCACATGAATGCAAAATATGTGTTTTAGCCAACCATCGTAGAGAAACGAGAATATGAGTATGCAGGTCAGATACAGTGCATAATACTTATAGAAACGGGTTTCTACCTGACGGAAGATGATCAGGCTGATAACGATGATCGAAAGCACAAAGCTCAAGAACAGTGCAGTTGAAATCATCACGCTGGTGGACCAGTCGGAAAACAGGTTCGGCGTGGCGATCACCGGTGTTACCGTTGGCTCAACAGTGCCGGCGATACGCAGATAGAAGGCCCTGTTTTCGCCTGGTTCCACGGCCAGCGGCAACCCGGGCTTTATCGTTCTCGATGCTCTTTCGCTCGACGCTACGGATCGGCCATCTCTGGCAACGAGGACAATGTCGTTCTGGCGTTGTTCATACAAAGTCAAATCGTCATGAATCGTCTCTGCAAATGCAACGACCCACTGTTTGGGACTGTCATGCGGGTTCTGAACGGTGAAGCGAAGCCAAAGGGCCTGGTCCGGGAAGGGCGACTGAGCCTTTGCGGTGCAGTCTGTCCTGGAAAATTCCTGACTGACTATCTCATTCACTTCAAGTGAGTTTGTGGGATCAAGATAGTATTCAAAATTCAGGGCGCGTAGCTGGTCTTCAGGGTTTTCTGAAAGAGTGTTCTCGGTGCCATTCACCTGTCCGGGCTCGCAATTCAAAGACGGTTCAGCTGCCGTTGGCCCGACGCTCATTGTCAAAAGCAGAAGCAATGCAACGAAGACAGGCGCAAACCGCATTGAATGTCTTTTCATGAAGCACGACTCTTTTGTCTTTTTGGAAGATTGCCCGCTCAAGCTGATCGCGACGCACCAGCAAATTGGACATTTATGCGCATATCGGACAAATGCAAGCGTATAACGGTCAAAATACGGATGATACGTTTCAATCTTTCCAACCGCCTGTAACAAAGTACGAACCTCGGGGACCCCGCGTTTTGACGCGCATGTCGTTCCGGCAGGTCTAGCTGATTTTGTAACGACGAAACGGATCGATGTGACACTTTGCAAGTTTGGTTTACGTGGAAACCGGACCCCGGTTTCAAGGTCGTGTGGAGTGCCAACCAGGTGGCTTCTGAATTCACACCTTCTGGCGTCCACGTCACTTGTCGCCGCGGGCATTATCACCTTTGCCGCAACCGATGTGCAGGCTCAGCAGATCGATGTTGCCGACGGTCAGACCACAACGATCAACGCGTTGACGCCGTTTGATGACATCAATTTCGCCGGTGATGGAAGAATAGATGGCACCGGGCTGCTGGAGGCGAACGGCAGTCCTACAAATATTGATGTGACAGGAAGCGGATCCGCCTTCATTGACAGCAACATAGGAAGGAATGGCGGAAATGGGGTCACTTTAGTCAATGGTGATGGTGGAACCGGAACGTTGACAGTGACAGGTAAAATCTCTGGTACTGGTGTAGTCGTCAACGCCGGAACCTTGATCTTGAACAACGACGACGGCGACGCCATCGGTGACACAGATGGTCTCAGAGTAGGGGCTGTGGCTACCATCAGTTTGCAGACAGATGAAACGGTAGGCAGGCTTTCAGGAGATGGGGCCTTTGTCCTGAATGCAAATACGCTGACTTTTGCCGGCTTAGGAGGTAGATTCAACGGAGTGATGTCCGGCACTGGCGGTGTTGTTATCAATGCCGGCGTCCTCAATCAATTTACAGGAGAAAATACATACACCGGGTCTACGACAGTCAATGGTGGAACATTGACCATCGGTGACGTTATTGGCCCCCCCCCAGGTGAGGGGGTGATCCTGGATAACAATGCCGTCATTGTGAATGGAGGTGAATTGATCCTTGAGGTATCCGAAACAATCGGGTCCCTCGCCGGTACGGGCGGAACGGTCACTCTTGAGGACCCTTTTGGTTCTTCGTATACGCTGACCACTGGTGGCAACAATGACAGCACCACCTTTGGCGGATCCTTCGGCGGCGACGGCTTTGTCAATAAGCGCGGTACCGGCACCTTCACGCTTTCCGGCGACAATACGGGGTTTGACGGCACGGTTACCGTCGAAGAAGGGACCTTGAGCCTGGCAACGACGGCCGCGGGCGGCGATGGCAGTTTTTCCATCACCACAACCGGCTCGGTGATCGACTACGCCGACGGCGTGACCAGTGCAGCGCCGATAGACATCAATTCGAACACGACCCAGCTCCAGGTGCTGACAGGCTCAGCAACACAATCAGGTGTGATATCTGAAACGGGCGGGGCGCGACCGATGGAGAAAATCGGCGATGGCACGCTGACGCTGACCGGCACCAACACCTACACCGGCGGCACGACGGTGACTGCGGGGACCTTGCAGCTCGGCAACGGCGGCACGACCGGCAGTGTGGCCGGGGACATCACCAACAACGCGGCGCTGATCTTCAACCGCTCGGATGCCGTGACCGTGTCTGGCATCGTCTCCGGTTCGGGCACCGTGACCAAGGCGGGTGCGGGTACGCTGACGCTGACCGGCACCAACACCTACACCGGCGGCACGACGGTGACGTCGGGGAGCTTGCAGCTCGGTGACGGCGGCACGACCGGCAGTGTGGCCGGGGACATCACCAACAACGCGGCGCTTGTCTTCAACCGCTCGGACGCGGTGACCGTGTCTGGCGTCATCTCCGGTTCCGGCACTGTGACCAAGACGGGTGCGGGCACGCTGACGCTTACCGGCACCAACACCTACACCGGCGGCACGACGGTGACGTCGGGGACCTTGCAGCTCGGTGACGGCGGCACGACCGGCAGTGTGGCCGGGGACATCACCAACAACGCGGCGCTGATCTTCAACCGCTCGGATGCAGTGACCGTGTCTGGCGTCGTTTCCGGTTCGGGCACCGTGACCAAGACGGGTGCGGGCACGCTGACGCTGACCGGCACCAACACCTATACCGGCGGCACGACGGTGACGTCGGGCACCTTGCAGCTCGGCAACGGCGGTACGACCGGCAGTGTGGCCGGGGACATCACCAACAACGCGGCGCTGATCTTCAACCGCTCGGATGCAGTGACCCTGTCAGACGTCATCTCCGGTTCGGGCTCCGTGACCAAGGCGGGTGCGGGTACGCTGACGCTGACCGGCACCAACACCTACACCGGTGGCACGACGGTGACGTCGGGCACGCTCGTCAACCAGGGCACAATAGCCGGGGCTGTCGTCAACAACGCAAGCTTCACCAATCAGGCCGGGGGCACGACGGGGGCGGTTACCAGCGCCGGCACCGGATCGAATGCCGGCACGATTGCGTCTCTGGTCAACACCGGCGGCACTTTCGCCAACACGGGAACGATTACCGCTAGTGCCTCCAACAGCGCCGGCACGACAACCAACACCGGGGCGATTGGCGGCGCGCTTGTCGTCTCGGGCGGTGTGTTCAACCAGAACGCAGGCGGAACGCTTGTCGGCAACACGACTGTCAGCGGTGGACAGCTGAATGTGAACGGGACGGGCGCACTTTCGTCGGCCAGTGTCACGGTCGAAGGCGGAACGCTGTCCACCGATGGCGGATCGCTTGCGGCAACGGCCGGTGTTCAGGTGACTGGCGGAACGTTTGCGCTGGAGGGCGATGAGACGATCAACACGCTGACCAATGCGGGGACGGTGACAATTGGCGCGGGCAACACGCTTGCCGCGGCCGTCATCACCAATTCCAGCGGCACGATCCGGATCGGTGCAAATGCGACGCTTCAGGGCACCGGCAACACCCTGAACAACAGTTCTCTCATCGATGTTGCCACGAATGGCACGGTGAGCGATGCCGGAGCGATCAACAATCTGGCCAATGGCGTCATCAACTTCAATGGCCCCGGCGGCACAGCAACATTTGCCTCAACGACAACCGGTTCGATCTTCAATGCCGGCAGCATCAATGTCGTTGACGGTGATGTTCTGGTGACCGGCAACCTCACCAATCAGGGCAGCGGACAGCTCGGTGTCGCAGGCGGTGACATGACCGGCATCGGCGTGCTGACCAACACCTCCACAGCCACGACCGGTGTCTCGGTTGGCGCAGGGCGGCTGCTGTCGGCCGATACGATCGTCAACAGCACAGGCGCGATGCTCTCCAATGCGGGGACGCTGACCGCGACCAGCGGCTTGACCAACGCGACCGGCGCGACGCTCACGACCACCGGAACGTTGACTGGGGCGGTGACCAACAGGGGCACCCTCAATGCGACGGGCACGATCAACGGTGCTGTTACCAACGGGGGTGTCTTTTCGACAGGCGGCAGCGGGGCAATTGCAGCGGTCACCATCAACGGCAATCTCGTGCAGACGGCCGATGGATCTCTTGTTGTCGATGTGGACAGGGCAAGCAGCACCAATGATCGTGTAACGGTCACCGGCACGGCAGATCTGGCCGGTACCGTCGATCTCAATCTGACAGGCGCTGATCCTGTCGGGCTCTTTACGATCGTCAGTGCAGGGGGAGGGGTCACCGACAACGGGCTTGCGCTCGGCACCATGCAGACCTTCACCAATCCGCTGACCGAGGTTCAGCTGGTCTACCCGAACGCGAACGATGTGGCGCTCAACTTCAGCTTCAATGCCGAGGCAGGCGCTTTCAACTCGAACCAGACAAACACCCTGACCACGCTCAACGCGATCAACACCGGCGATACCGGCGAGACAGGTCCGGTGATCCAGGGATTGTTCAATCTGGGATCTGTCGAGCACATGAGGACAGCCCTCAATCAGCTTTCTCCGGAGATCGCGCTCAACACCGAGACGGCCTCTTTGTTTTCCGCGGCTAATTTTACGAACAGTCTGTTCTCGTGTCCCGTTGAAGGTGGGGCCCATGCGTTCATACGCGAGGGCGATTGCCTTTGGCTACGCCCGCAGGGGCGTCTTCTGAGTGTTGACGAAACAGCGGACCGGATCGGCTTTGAGGAACGCGTCGGCGGCGTTTCCGTTGGCGGGCAGTACCAGGTCCGGACAGACTGGTACGCCGGGTTCGGGCTTGGATACGAGCAGGGCACCCTGGACAGCAACGCCAGTGCCAGTGCCCGGAGCGACCGCTTTCATCTCGGGGGCACGCTGAAGTACCAGCAGGGTGCCCTGTTGATCGCAGGGGCTGTCTCCGGTGGCATCGGCGCTTATGAAACCACCAGAACCATCACCTTCGGCGGTCTTGGCGCAGTCAACAAAGGCGACTACGACATCTCCTATGCAGGTGCCCAGATGCGTGCTGCCTATCTGCTGGAAGAAGGCGGGTTTTACGCCAAGCCGCAGGTGGATCTGTATCTTGCCTATCTTGACCGCGACGGCTTCACCGAGACCGGTAACTCTGCGACGGCTCTCAGTGTGGACGGCTCCGAAGAGACGTATTTTTCGGTCACGCCCGCGATTGAAATCGGAAGCGAGCATGCACTGTCCAACGGCTGGACAGCCCGCATGCGCCTCAAGGCCGGTGTCACGCTTTCTTCGCAGGACCAGAACGCGCTGACCGCCCATTTTGCAGGTGCTCCGGCCGGTGCGCCAGGCTTTGAGATCGCGTCGGACGTGGACAACGTTCTTGCCGATGTGGAAGCCGGCGTGATGTTGCTGTCGGGCGGCAACACATCTCTCGAGTTCGGCTATCAGGGCCGCCTGTCACAAGGCACCCGCCAGCATGGCGGCTTCATCAAGGCATCACTCAGGTTCTGAGAACGAACTCCGCCACAACGCCGTTCCTGCAGCGTCAATCCAATCCGGATGCGACGGGTATTCCAACTTGCTCAAGTCCAGCTCCGTCCCCCTACCCTGTGGTTGTGGATAGACAATAGAAATCCGCCCGCAAAAATTGCGGCCTGGCTTGTCAAAGGTATTGCCAGGGCACCATAGCCCGATAAGTTGATAGGGATCCGGCGCGCGGACTTCATCAGGGCCAGCGGACAAGCGTGCCGCGAAAACAGGCCGGACAAATGACCGCTCGCAACAAGATCTGAATCACAAAAAGAAAACTCTTGCAAAACAGGGGCTGTCCACAAATGGCAATACCCCCTTGCAACCTTCACCGACCTTGCCTGCCAGTCGTCCGAATGACCTTCGGGCGCAACCGCAGACCGGGAAGGCACCGTCGCCGATCGCGCAAGCGATGAAATCCTGAACGCCGAACACGACGCCCTGGCGACTTCCGCTCATGCGGGATGCTGCTGCACGCTGAGGCCGCCGTCGACGGTCAGACAGGTGGCATTCATGAAAGGGCACTCGTCGGAGATCATGAACACCGCGGCTTTCGCGATCTCCTCCGGCGTGGCGATGCGTCCGCCGGGGTGAAGCCGCAGGGTTTCCTGTCTGGCTGCTTCCGGGTCCGGAAAGCTGTTCCAGTAATCGACGACCTTCTGTGTCTGCACATAGCCGGGCGCCAGCGCATTCACTCTGACATTGCGGCCGGCATATTCGAGGCCAAGCGACTTCGTCAGTCCCAGCAAAGCGTGCTTTGCCAGAGGATAGGGGAAAGTGTGCGGGATGATTGTGAAGGCATGTGTGGACGCGATGTTGAGGATGGTTCCGCCGCCGTCTTCCAGCATGGCGGGCAGCACGGCCTTCGAACAGTTCCAGGCGCCCTTGAGATTGATGTCGAAGCAACGGTCCCAGTCGGCATCGCTGAGGCTCAAGGGTTCGTCGAACACATTGACACCCGCGTTGTTGATCAGAGCATTCGGACGGCCCACGATGAGGCTCGCATGCTCGATTGCGGCCGCCACGTCGTCCGGCCGCGTAATATCGCCAGCCAGGCCGCCAAGGGTTGGCGTCTCGCCTCCAAGACTGGCGATGCTGTTCTCAAGCAATCCCGCGTCACGGTCCATGCAGAAGACGGATGCTCCTTCGCGCAGGCACGCCTCGAGGATAGCCAGTCCAATTCCCTGGGCCGCGCCGGTGACGAAGATGCGTTTGCCGGTAAGCCGATCACCCATATGCTTCCTCCTTTGGTTCACGCATCCGCGCGAAAGTGCATCGCAATCGTCCCGGACAAAACCTCGCCCGGCTCCAGTATGCTCAAGCCGCCGAGATCGGGCATGTTGTGAGCGTCGGGCAGGTGGCTCATCGGCTCCAGGCAGACAAAATCATTGCCGGTCGCAGCGAGGCTCTCCGGAGCGGCGTGGATCATCATCACATCGAAGACCGGAGCGCAATGAAGCATGACTTCGAGACCGATATCCGGCCAATACAATTGCGCCTTGCCGCCGAAGCCCTCGAAGGCGTTGTTGATCCAGCGCGCGGGCACCGCCCGCGGTGCCACAAAATCGAGATCCGCCGGCACCTTTTGCCTTGCCTTCGGCAAATGCCCTTCGCCCTCGCTCCACAACGCCTTTGTGTGCATCTGCACCTTCAGATCGGCGGTCCAGCGGAAAAAGGGATGAAAACCGACGCCGAACGGCAACGCAACATCCCCCCGATTGGTCACGCGGAGCGTAAGAGAAAGGCAATCTTCGCTCAATGAAACCTGCTGAAAAGCGTCATAGGCATATGGGTCGCACGCGGAAGCCACACTCGACAGGCGAAGCTCGACGTTTTCTTCCTCGGCTTCTACCACGTTCCAGTCAGCCAGCCAGCCGCTGCCATGGAGTATCAGGGGATCGCCGCTGTTGGGCGCAAGACCGTAACTCCGTTCCCGGAAATCGAACCGGTTGCCGGCGATCCGGTTGCCGAAGGGGACAAGTGGAAAACAAGCGGCATCCCCCGACGGCCCACCGGCCGGCACAAGCACGGGAAAACCGCGCCATTGCGTGCGTAGAAGAGAGGCGCCCTGCGCGGAGACCGAAACCTTCAGGTCGCCCTGCGTCAGGGTCAGATCTCTCCGGTTTGGCGCGCTCATCGGCGGCTGGCAGAGGAGCGCAGGTTGTCGAGAAGCACGGCGCCGAGAAGGATCAGACCGCGCACCACATACTGATAGAAGGCCTGGATGTTCAGAAGGTTCATGACGTTTTCGGCAATGCCCATGATCATGACCCCGACAATGACGCCGGTCATCGCGGCACGGCCACCGGCAAGGGAAACCCCGCCGAGCACGCAAGCGGATATCACTGACAGCTCCAGCCCCGTGGCCGCGTTCGGCTGACCGGAGGTAATACGCGAGGCCAGCATGATGCCAGCGACGGCACAGATCAGGCCCTGGAGGGCGAAGATCCAGATCCGCATCGACACGACATTGACGCCTGCCAGCCGTGCCGCTTCCGGATTGCCGCCGATGGCCAGCGTGTTCTTGCCGAACACCGTCCGGTTGAGAAGGAAACCGAAGACCGCAAACAGCGCGCCCATCACCCAGATTGGCGTTGGGATGCCGAGGAAGCGCGACAGCGCAAGCTGATAGAAACCGGGATCGTTGATGCCGACGGCGCGGCCATCGGAAACGATGAGCGCCAACCCGCGCACGATCTGCATCGTCGCCAGCGTGGTGATCAATGCGTTGATGCGGAAACAGGCGATGACGAAGCCGTTGACGGCGCCGACCAGCGCGCCGCTCAAAAGGGCGATGACAAGGCCGAGGACAATGGAGCCGGTCATGTTGGAGGCGATCACCGCGATCATGCCGGTGAAGGCAACCGTGGAACCTACGGAAAGGTCGAAGTCCCGGGATGCGAGGCAGAACATCATCGTGCACGCGACGATGCCGATCGTGACAACGGACTGCAGCAGACCCAGGATGTTGCGTTCGGAGAGGAAATTCGGAACGGTCAGGGAGACGATCGCAAAGGCCACTGCGAAGATGACCACCAGTCCCTGGTCTCCGAGGAGTATTTTCTTGAGAGAATTCATCTGAATAGATCCAGTTCAGTGCTGTTCGGCGGCGTTTCTGTCCGGCAGGGCCCGGGTCAGGATGTTGCGCTCTTCAAAGTCTTCGCGTGCGAACTCGCCGGCCATCCGGCCTTCGCACATCACGATGATGCGGTCAGAGATGCCCATGACTTCCGGCAATTCGCTCGAGACGACGGCGATTGCCATCCCGCCTTCCGCGAGCTCGTAGAGGATGTCGCAGATCTCCGACTTCGCACCGACATCGATGCCGCGTGTCGGCTCGTCGACGATCAGTACCTTCACGCCCTGCTCCGAGAGCCAGCGGCCCAGGATGACTTTCTGCTGGTTGCCGCCCGACAGATTGACGATGTCCTGCCGGCGCGATGGCGTGCGCACCTTGAGGCGCTCGATGAAGCGATCCGCGAGCGCGGCCTCCTTGCGCAGATGGAGAAGGCCGAAAGGTGAAATATGACGGCGCGAGGAGATGGCGATGTTTTCCTCGATCGAGCGTCCCTGGATGATACCGTCGTGCTTGCGGTCCTCCGGACACAGCACCAGTCCGGCATTGATGGAGGCGCGCGGATTGTCCGGCAGCACGTCGACGCCGTCGATGGCGACCCTGCCGCCACGGCGGGCGTCGGCACCGTAAATCAGGCGCATCATTTCGCTGCGTCCTGCGCCGATCAGGCCGAAAAAGCCGAGAATTTCACCCTGCCGGACGGAAAACCCGCCAGGTTCTGGCAGCTTGGATCCATGTATGCCGGTGACTTCCAGCCGCGTGGGCCCGAGGGGACGTCCGCGCCATCGCCAGATGTTGCCGAGTTCGCGTCCGACCATCTCCGCGATGATCTGTTCCCGGGTCACGTCGGCAATCTTCGGGTGATGTGCCGCAAGCCGTCCGTCGCGCAGGATGGTCAGGCTGTCGCACAACTGAAAGATTTCCTCCAGCCGGTGGGAAACATAGAGAATGACCGTGCCTTTGGCCTTCAACCTGGCGATCAGGTCAAATAGGATTTCGCTTTCGCGGGACGACAGCGACGACGTCGGCTCGTCCAGCGCGATGACCCGTGCCTCCATCATCACGGCCTTGGCGATTTCCACCATCTGCCGTGCCCCGAGCGAGAGCGAAGAAACCTTGGCGTTCGGATCGAGATCGATGCCGATTTCTTCCAGGCGCGCCGAAACGCTTGCAGAAAGCTCCCTGGCGTCGACGACGCCCGCCTGGTTCGGGTAGCGGCCGAGCCAGAGGTTCTCCGCGACCGTAAGTTCCGGCACGAGCTGGAGTTCCTGATGGATCACGATGACACCTGCATCGAAGGCATCCCGGACAGAGACGTAATTCTGCTCCACACCGTCGATTGAAATCGAACCCTCGTCCGCGGACTGATCGCCGGAAAGCACACGGATCAGCGTCGATTTTCCGGCGCCGTTTTCCCCCATGAGCCCATGCACGGCACCCTTTTCGACGGAAAAGGAAATATCCGACAGGGCCTGAACCCCCGGATAGCTTTTGGAGATGTTCTGGACAGAAAGAAAGGACATGACACTCGCGCATCCGTTCTCCGGTGGCCCGCGGTGCGAGAGACGCACGGCGGGCCGCCGGATGGCATTAACCGGAAAGGGTCACTCGATGCCGAGATCCTTGCGGACTTCGGCATAATTGTCGCGCAGGGCCAGCGATCCTGAGGTCAGGATCAGCTTTTCCGGCTCCTTGCCGTTGGCGATCCACTCGTACATGTTGAGCGCGGTTTCGTAGCCATGGCGCTTCGGCGAGATGATCACCGTGCCGTAGAAACCGGTCAGATTGGGCTTCTTGAACTCGTTGATGGCCGATTCCGCCCCGCCAATGCCGACGCCGATCACGTTTTCCGCCGGAATACCGACGGATTCGGTCGCCCGGACGGCACCGAGAACCGCTTCGTCATTCAGGCCGAAGGTGATCCATTTCTTTACGTCCGCATGCTGGTTGAGGACGGTGGTCGCGGCATTCAGCGCCGCTTCCGTGTCCGTCTTGGCCTGTGGCGCGTCATAGATGTTCTCGGCCGGGAAGCCGGTAGCCTTCAGCGCCGTGATGGCACCTTCCACTCGGTCGACGGCAGTCGGAAGCTGGTCGTAGGAAACGCGGATTGCGCCGACCTCCGACATGTCCCAGCCGCGTGCCTTGATTTCGGCGGCGATGGAGTCGCCCACGGTCTCACCGATCTTGACAGCGGAAATACCCATGTGCGGAACGCTTTCGATCGGCTCGCCATCAGCACCGACAAGACGGTCGTCAACGGTCATGAGCTTCAGATCATTGGCGGCAGCCTTTGCAACGATGCCCGGCCCGAGCTTCACATCCGGCACGCAGATGATGAACCCCTGTGCCCCCTGGGCCCCGAGATTGTCGATGGCCGCCTGGACCTTCTCGCCGTCCGGCGCCCCGATTTCGACGAGGGTGAAACCTTTTTCCTCGGCGGCTTTCTGGGCGAATTTCCATTCGTCCTGGAACCACGGTTCTTCCGGTTGCTTCACGACGAAGCCTATCTTCACGTCGGCGGCGTGCGCGGTTCCGGCAAGGGCAATTGCCATGGCGCCAGTCAGAATGGCCTTTTTCAATATACGCATTGCAGATCCTCCCAATGTGTTCGGGCGCCTTTCCTTCCCAGGCGCTTCAACAGATCTATTCTGAATCATCATATCAGTCAATTGCATTGGTATGATGATTGGAATATGGTCGCCTGAAAAGAGGGGAGGTTCCCCACAAAGACGGGCAGTTCTCGCGGAGGCATAAATCCGCTAGAAATGCGCGACGGGCAGTCCGCCGGAGAGGAAACAGGCCATTGGAAACGTTACGGCAGGAAACGGCAGATGCCGGGCAGGTCAGTGGCAAGCGCCCCCGTGTCCGGCAAAACGTGACCGCGGCCCTGGCGGAAGACATCTGCTCTGAAAAATATCCCGCCGGCGCGCAGCTTCCGCGGGAGAATGACTTGTGCGAGATCTATGGCGTCAGCCGTACGGTCATCCGGGAAAGCATCAAGGTTCTGGAATCCAAGGGCATGCTCCGGGTCAGGCCGCGTGTTGGTACCGTCGTCACGGAGCGCGAGGAATGGAACATCCTCGACGGAGAAGTGCTCGACTGGATCGGCCCCTTCATCCACGAGTTCAATCTTCTCGGTTGCATTCTGGAAGCCCGGCGCATCATCGAGCCGGCGGTGGCCGAATTCGCGGCGCAACGTGCGACGCTGCAGGAAATCGCCGATCTCGAGGCGGCATTCATCCGCATGCGCGAGGCCAGCGCCGATCCTGAAGCCTTCACGGAAGCGGATACGGATTTTCACGGCGTGCTCATGGTCGCCAGCCACAACCAGGTTTTCCGGCGCCTTTCCAGCGCCATTCATACGGCCTTGCACTACACTTTGCATGCATCCAACACCGCGGTTGAAAACCGGGACCGGGCGATCGATCTGCACGGCGAACTGGTGGACGCCCTTCGGCTGAGGGACGGGCCCCGTGCCCGGGAAGCCTCCAACCGGATGCTCGACCTTGCCGAACATGATCTGGCCGCGGCTCAGGAGGCCGCAGGCCGCTCGCGGACCTGACGTTTTCTCAAGGGCTCTTTGCCGGATACCCAGCACGATGAAAATCACCAAATTCACGACCTATATCGTCCCGCCGCGCTGGATGTTTCTGAAGATAGAGACAGACGAAGGCATCAGCGGATGGGGAGAACCCGTCGTCGAAGGCCGGGCGCTGACGACGGAAGCGGCCGTACACGAACTGGCGGACTATCTCGTCGGCAAGGACCCCTTTCTGATCGAGGATCACTGGACCGTCCTCTATCGCGGAGGCTTCTACAGGGGGGGCGCGGTCCACATGAGTGCGCTTGCCGGCATCGACCAGGCGCTGTGGGACATCAAGGGCAAGGCGCTCGGCCAACCGGTACACAGCCTCCTTGGCGGACAGCTTCGCGACAGGATCAAGGTCTATTCCTGGATCGGCGGCGACCGGCCGTCCGACCTCGCACAAAACGCGAAGGACGTCGTCGGACGCGGTTTCAAGGCGTTGAAGATGAATGGCTGCGAGGAACTGCAGATCATCGATACGGGTGCGAAGCTCGACAAGGCGATTGCCGCCATCGCCGCCGTCCGCGAAGCAGTCGGCCCCGACATCGGCATCGGTGTGGATTTCCACGGCCGGGTGCACAAGCCCATGGCCAAGGCGTTCGCCAGGGAACTCGATCCCTACAGGCTGATGTTCATCGAAGAGCCGGTCCTGTCGGAAAACCGGGAGGCGCTTCGGGACATCGTCAGCCACACGGCAACGCCCATCGCCCTTGGCGAGCGGCTCTATTCGCGCTGGGACTTCAAGACCATCCTTTCCGACGGATATGTCGATGTGATTCAGCCCGACCTCTCGCACGCCGGGGGGATTACCGAGTGCCGGAAGATCGCGGCGATGGCGGAAGCTTATGACGTCGCACTCGCACCCCATTGCCCGCTCGGCCCGATCGCGCTCGCCGCCTGCCTGCAGGTCGATGCCGTTTCCTACAATGCCTTCATCCAGGAACAGAGTCTCGGCATCCACTACAACAAGTCGAACGATCTTCTGGACTACATTTCCAATCCGGAAGCCTTCGCCTATGAGGACGGGTTTTCCGCCATCCCGCAGGGGCCCGGTCTCGGTGTCGAGGTGAACGAAGACTATGTCATCGAGCGCGCCAGGGAAGGCCACCGCTGGCGCAGCCCCGTCTGGCGGCACGAGGACGGCAGTTTCGCCGAATGGTGAGTTCTGCAATCGGGATTGCCATTTGTGGACAGCCCCTGTTTTGCAAGAGTTTTGGTATTGCCAAGTTGTTTGTCATTGGATGCAAGGCAGCGCGGCCCCTGCTTTTTCAGCCGGCGGTTCTCTTCGGCCATGGCCTTCATCTCCGCCATCAAGGACGCATCCATACCGCCGTACTTGGATCGCCAGTTGTAGTACGTCGCGTTGCTGATGGCGGAAATCAAAATCTTTCGAAAGTACAGTCAAAGTAATTGAGTGTCACAATGCCATTTTCGACGCCTATTACAGCATTTGCTTGCACTGACTTCACAACTTCGGTCTTATCATCAAGCGGGTTGTTTTCTGCGTTATCCTTCAATTTATTGTACGCTTCTTCTGTTGATTTGGACGTATCATATTCCATAGAATATTCTATTCTTGATAACCTGCCACGGCTATCGGTAAAAATTTCAAACTTGCGTTTTTCTTCACCGAAGATACACACAGCAATCTTGCGTAACAATGCTTCGTATAAACCTTGTTGGCAAAATCCCCTAAGAATATCAGCGTCATTAGGGGCAAATTTGTTTTCTATATCTTTTGAATTCTCCAATATTAGATGTTCGCCATTAAGGAAAAGTGCTTCATTATATCCCCTATCATAGTCTTTATCAAAATCAAATTTGTTTGATGGATCATGTTTGGCGTTCCTTACAGAAACGACTAGCTTTTCGAAATTTTCTTCTATTTCTTTCTTTATACTTTTATCAATTGTGTGGATGTCAACTTTGCCCAGTTCGAATTTAGTAATGCTTTTACCTCTCTTCTTATCTAGGATTTCATAGACAACACTATTATCTGTCTCCTTTTTAGAATATTTTCTTTTCCCCTTTGAAGTATCTTCTGTACGTAATTTGTCAAATGCCTGTATTTTATCTTTAAAAGGAGATCTTTCGTCACAAACTTTTTCAATATTTGACTGTAAATTGTCTGCTGTTGCATACAATTTTTTCAATGCCTCGGTGATTTTCTCGTCCATGGCGTCAATGCGCGCCGTTCTTGCATTAATGTAGCTGGATGAAATCAGGTGCACTTTTTTCAGAGTCTCAAGCATTCGGTGAAAGAATTTGGTGCGATCAGAATGCTCACTTACCATTTTGCGGCGCATTTCATCGTCGTCACTTAAGAACTTGAGCGAGATAGACGTCGAATCACGATATCTTTCGAAGAAAATATCAGGAAGAATTACTAAAAATATTGGTTTAACGTAATCTTCTTTGTCAAAGTGACCTTTATCAGTGCGCTTTTCCCGCTCTATTGCTGTTTTTTCCAATCGTTTGAGGCCCTGGCAAACTTTCTTGAAGTTATCTCTTTTAAAACCGTCAGAGATTTCAACGGTTGCCTGCTTTTCCTGTTTCGCCAGATTTGCTAACCTGCGGCCTGATTTATATTGTCTGTTTTTTGCTGAAATACTTCGGAAAAATTCTGAGACTCTTCGGCTTAAGCAATTTTCGGCCGCTGCAGGCTTCCACCGCCCATGAACGTCTTTCCGGGCCGTCTTCGACAACGGCGAAGAAGTCCCCCTTGAAGGCAGACTATCACACTCATCCTGTTTAAGACCCGTACCCGCAGCAAAATGTGTCGGTCGCTGGGAACTTGCTGCATCAAATGCCATGGTCGACTCCTGAAGCTGGTTTGATGGTCAAACCTATGCAAAAGCGCTCCTCTGGAGCTGTGTCGAATGATACAACCGCTGTTTTCGGTTGCGGTGGAGGTACAATGTCCGTCGTCAGGTAAATTGAGGGTATTGCCAAGTTGTTTGTCATTGGATGCAAGGCAGCGCGGCCCCTGCTTTTTCAAGCGGTCATTTCTGCTGTGTAGTCGGACCACAGGCAGAAGGCATCTGCCCTGGCGTGTCGCCAGGAGCGGGCTGAGAGTTTGTATCGGCGGGGACGAAAGATGGTGTTGATCTGATCGTGGGCAGACAGAAACCGCTGCGCTTGCCGGGGCGACTTGAAACGACCCATAATCTTCTCCCGTTTGCGTGTCGGGCGATGGGAATTCTCAATCCTGTTATTCAGCCCCTTGTGAGCGCGATGATCGGCATCCGGAGCAAGGGCCTGAACCGGCTTGGTGTAGCTGCGCAGCTTATCCGTCACCACGACCCTGGGCTCGCCGAATTGCGTGACCAACCTGTCGAAGAAACGCCTGGCAGCTTTTGCATTGCGGTGGGATTGAACCAGGATGTCGAGCAC
>NZ_JSEP01000041.1 GCF_001624695.1 Labrenzia sp. OB1
ATCTGCGCCGCGCCGGTGATCATGTTCTTCACATAATCGGCGTGACCCGGGCAATCAACGTGCGCGTAGTGACGGTTTTCCGTCTCATACTCGACGTGAGCCGTGGAGATCGTGATGCCGCGGGCCTTTTCTTCAGGCGCGCCGTCGATCTCGTCATAAGCTTTTGCTGTCGCACCACCGGCCTCAGCCAGCGTCATCGTGATTGCAGCTGTCAGCGTCGTCTTGCCGTGGTCAACATGGCCAATCGTGCCAATGTTAACGTGCGGCTTCGTGCGCTCAAATTTTTCTTTCGCCATCGGATTACTCCGTTTCTCTATTTCTTAATGACTACAAGAGGTTAAGGTCAGGCGTACTTCGCCTGAACCTCTTCGGCGACGGCCTGCGGCACCTGCTCGTAGTGATCGAACACCATCGAATACTGCGCGCGGCCCTGAGACATGGAACGCAGGTTGTTCACGTAACCAAACATGTTGGCCAGCGGAACCATGGCGGTGATGACCGTGACAACACCACGATTTTCGGTGCCGGCAATCTGACCACGGCGGGAATTCAAGTCGCCAATCACGTCACCCATGTAGTCTTCAGGGGTGACAACCTCGACCTTCATGATCGGCTCGAGAAGTTTCGGGCCGGCCTTCTGGATGCCTTCGCGGAAACCGGCACGGCCGGCGATTTCAAAGGCAAGAACGGACGAGTCAACGTCGTGATATGCACCGTCAGTCAGTGTCGCCTTGATATCGAGCATCGGGAACCCGGCAATCGGACCGGAGGACATGACGCTTTCGATACCTTTGGAAACGCCCGGAATGTATTCCTTCGGAACGTTACCGCCGACAATCTTGCTCTCGAAGACAAAGCCTTCGTTTGCTTCCGCCGGCTCAATGGTGAGCTTGATGCGCGCGAACTGACCGGAACCACCAGACTGCTTCTTGTGGGTGTAATCCACTTCCGCAACCTTGGTGATGGTTTCACGGTAGGCCACCTGAGGCGCACCGATGTTCGCCTCGACCTTGAACTCGCGCTTCATGCGGTCGACGATGATGTCCAGATGCAGCTCGCCCATACCGGCGATGATGGTCTGACCGGATTCTTCATCTGTCTTCACGCGGAAGGACGGATCCTCGGCAGCCAGGCGGTTCAGGGCGAGGCCCATCTTTTCCTGGTCGCTCTTGGTCTTCGGCTCGACGGCGATCTCGATGACCGGCTCGGGGAATTCCATACGCTCCAGGATCACCGGCTTCAGCGCATCACACAGTGTGTCGCCTGTCGTCGTGTCCTTCAGACCCGCGATGGCAACGATGTCGCCTGCATAGGCAATATCGATGTCTTCCCGGGAGTTGGAGTGCATCTGCATCATCCGGCCGACACGCTCGCGCTTGTCTTTCACGGTGTTAAGCAGGGATACGCCCTTGTTCAGTACACCGGAATAGATGCGGCAGAACGTCAGAGAGCCGACGAACGGATCGTTGGCGATCTTGAAAGCCAGGAGACCGAGAGGCTCATCATCGGAAGCCTTGCGCTCGATCTCAGCTTCGTTCGACGGGTCAATACCCTTGATCGCCGGAACTTCGATCGGGCTCGGCAGATAATCGACGACAGCGTCGAGAAGCGGCTGAACACCCTTGTTCTTGAAGGCGGAACCGCAGAAGATCGGAACGAACTCGTTGTTGATCGTGCCTTTGCGGATCAACTTCTTGATCGTCTCGTTGGAGGGCTCCTCGCCTTCCAGGTAAGCTTCCGTGGCAGCTTCGTCGATCTCGACAACGGTTTCGATCAGGGTTTCGCGCGCTTCCTGAGCACGGTCGACCAGATCGGCAGGAATATCGACGACATCCCATGCGGCACCGAGATTTTCGGACTGCCAGATGAGCGCCTTCATTTCCAGCAGGTCGACAAGACCGGCAAATTCGTTTTCCGCACCAACCGGGATCTGCATGACCAGCGGAGTCGCGCCCAGGCGTTCCTTGATCATCTTGACGCAACGATCGAAGTCGGCGCCCAGCTTGTCCATCTTGTTGACGAAGATCATCCGCGGAACGTGATACTTGTCGGCCTGACGCCAGACAGTCTCGGTCTGCGGTTCGACACCGGCGTTGGCGTCCAGAAGAGCGACAGCACCGTCGAGCACACGCAGAGAACGTTCAACTTCAATGGTGAAGTCGACGTGACCCGGGGTGTCGATGATGTTCAGACGCTTTTCTTTCCAGAAAGCGGTAGTCGCAGCAGAGGTGATCGTGATGCCACGCTCCTGCTCCTGCTCCATCCAGTCCATGGTGGCCGCGCCGTCATGGACTTCACCGATCTTGTGGCTCTTGCCAGTGTAGTAAAGGATCCGCTCGGTCGTGGTCGTCTTGCCCGCATCGATGTGAGCCATGATGCCGAAGTTGCGGTAGTCCTCGATTTTATGCGTGCGCGCCATAGCGTCAGCCCTTCGAAGTCACAAATTACCAGCGATAGTGCGAGAACGCGCGGTTGGCATCGGCCATCCGGTGCGTGTCTTCGCGCTTCTTGACTGCGGTACCACGGTTGTTGGCCGCATCGAGCAGCTCGCCGGACAGGCGATCAACCATCGTGGTTTCGTTCCGGTTGCGCGCAGCTGTGATCAACCAGCGGATTGCCAGCGCCTGACGACGCTCAGTACGAACCTCAACCGGCACCTGGTAGGTTGCACCACCAACACGGCGGGAGCGGACTTCCACTTGCGGCATGACGTTCTCAAGAGCCGCATGAAACACCTCGATCGGGTTCTCGCGCGCCTTGTTCTCGACGACGTCGAAGGCACCGTAGACGATGCGCTCGGCGGCGGATTTCTTGCCGTCGTACATGATCGAGTTCATGAACTTGGTGACGACAACATCCCCGAATTTCGGATCCGGGTTGATTTCGCGTTTTTCAGCGCGGTGACGACGGGACATCTTGTGTGCTCCTTACTTCGGCCGCTTCGCGCCGTATTTCGAACGGCGCTGCTTACGATCCTTGACACCCTGTGTATCGAGCACACCACGGATGATGTGGTAGCGCACACCGGGCAAATCCTTCACGCGGCCGCCGCGGATCATCACCACCGAGTGTTCCTGAAGGTTGTGACCTTCACCCGGGATGTATCCGATGACCTCGAACCCGTTGGTCAGGCGGATCTTTGCCACCTTACGCAGAGCCGAGTTCGGCTTCTTCGGAGTCGTCGTGTAGACGCGGGTGCAAACACCACGCTTCTGGGGGCAGGCCTCCATGGCCGGCACCTTGTTCCGCTTGGGCGGATCTTTCCGCGGCTTGCGGATCAGCTGGTTGATGGTCGGCATTCTTTGCCCTTTACCTTGTCCATCCAAAAATTCGTATGCAACTGCAGTCCCCCGCTGACCCAACGCCCTGAAAGGAAAACCCTTCAAGACATGCAGAATCGCGCCCGCACGCTCCTGAGAGCGGCCGGCGCTGCGAAAAACCAGAGGACCACGAGTTGCCTCGCGGTCATGCAATCGACGCGTATTCGCCTATGTAACCCGGCAGCGTTTAAAAGGATTGGGTCCTGCGCTTAAGATCGCGCTGGACGGTTCACTCTTACCGCCTGCCCTTGGGATGCGCGGAAACTACTCATATGCACCCATTGCGTCAAGTGATTTATCGAAAAAACCGCATTTCCCGCGAAGGGAACCCGGGCGCCCTGTTTTCGACATGATTTCCGCCCCTTAGCCCAATTTATCGCAACGTTGTGGCGGATGTTTTGTAATATTCTTTCGCCGCCGGATTTTCCGAGCCGCGCCAGACGCCTGCCGGGCAGGAATCGCCTGCCCGTCCGCGGCAGGGCTGCCATGCGGTTTGCGCGCACGTCGACTCGCCCTTCGCGCCAGGTCAGCCGCGACATACGCTCAGGCGGTGAAAGTCACGATCGCGACGTTGCCGGAAAGTGCATCCTGATAGGCGCCCTCATAGACAGCGTCGTCCGGTTCACCGTCCATAACCCCGATCTGGTCGAGTTCGGCTTCGGCAAAGCCCTGGGTGGACAGCGATTCCAGTGTCTTGCGCACGGCATCGTCTTCATCCGCGGCGGTCAGCAGAGCATGGATCGTGATGGCGTCGTCCGGAGAAGCTTCCTCCTTCTCCCAGACCCTGCCGATCACGATGTAGACCACCGGCTCCATTTCCACGTCGTTGTCATTCATGTGTCAGGTCTCTTTTTTACGCTTTATACAAGAAAGGCCGCCCGGAGGCGGCCTTTTTTATCGGGTCGGTCGTCGCGTCTCCGGTTATTCGGCGGCGCCGGTCATGTCTTCCAGAAGACCTTCCGCGGCACTCTCCGAAGACTGTTGACGCTGCGCTTCCTGAATCAGGTCGTCGCGATGCGCCGCAATCTTGCGGATCCGCTTCATCACCCCACCGGTACCGGCCGGGATCAGACGGCCCACGATGACGTTCTCCTTCAGGCCGACAAGCGGGTCGGTCTTGCCGTTGACAGCCGCGTCGGTAAGAACACGGGTCGTCTCCTGGAAGGAGGCGGCGGAGAAGAAGGACCGGGTCTGCAGGGATGCCTTGGTGATCCCGAGAAGAACCGGAGATCCCTTAGCCGGGTCGCGAGCCTTGTCGACGGCGCGGCGGTTGGCATCCTCGAAATCGAGCTTGTCGACCTGTTCGCCGGAGAAGAACTCCGTATCGCCCGGATCGGTAATCTCGATCTTCTGCAGCATCTGACGGACAATCACCTCGATGTGCTTGTCGTTGATCGTCACGCCCTGCAACCGGTAGACTTCCTGGATCTCGTTGACGAGATAGGCGGCAAGCGCCTCCACGCCTTTAACGGCAAGGATGTCGTGCGGAGCCGGGTTCCCGTCGAGAATGTACTCACCCTTTTCAATGGCATCGCCTTCCTGCAGATGGAAATGCTTGCCTTTCGGGATGAGGTATTCGACGGGCTCTGCCCCTTCCTCGGACGGATCGATGATGACCCGGCGCTTGTTCTTGTAGTCGCGGCCGAAGCGGATCGTGCCGTCGATTTCGGCAATGATCGCGTGATCCTTCGGACGACGGGCCTCGAACAATTCCGCGACACGCGGCAGACCACCGGTGATGTCCTTGGTCTTGGCGCTTTCCAGCGGAATACGGGCCAGAACGTCACCGGCCTTGACGCTTGCGCCGGGCTGGACGGACAGGATCGCATCCACGGAAAGCATCAGGCGGGCATCGGAACCACGCTGGTTTTTCGAGATCTCGCCCTTGTCGTTCTTGACGACGATGGCCGGTTTCAGATCCGCACCGCGCTGGGAAGACCGCCAGTCGATGACAACACGCTTGGTGATGCCTGTCGCCTCGTCGGCCGTTTCCTGAACGGATGAACCGTCAACCAGATCCTCGAAGTCCACGATACCGTCGACTTCCGCAAGCATCGGCCGTGTATACGGATCCCATTCAGCGATCCGCTGGCCGCGTTTGACCGCATCGCCCTCGTCCACATGCAGCCTGGAACCGTAGGCAACACGATGCACGGCACGCTCATTGCCGTCGCTGTCGATGACAACGATGGACATGTTGCGGACCATGGCAATCAGGTTGCCGTCGGAATCACGCTGAACAGACCGGTTACGGATCTTGATGGTACCATCGACGTTGGACTCGATGAACGAGCTGTCGACAACCTGCGCCGTGCCGCCGATGTGGAACGTCCGCATCGTCAGCTGGGTGCCCGGCTCACCGATGGACTGCGCGGCGATAACACCGACAGCTTCACCGAGGTTGACCGGAGTACCGCGGGCAAGGTCACGGCCGTAGCAGGTCCCGCACACGCCTGTTTCGGTTTCACAGGTCAGAACCGAACGGATCTTGATCTGCTGAACCTTGGCGGCCTCGACCGCGTCAACATCCTTTTCGTCGATCAGCTTGCCCTTTGGAACAAGCAGCTCGCCGGTCAGGTTGTTGAAGACGTCCTCGGCGGTCGTACGGCCGAGAACGCGCATACCGAGTGTGGCGATGACGTTACCGGCATCGACGATCGGTGCAACGGTGATGCCACGCTCGGAACCGCAATCCGGCTCCAGGATGATCGAATCCTGCGCGACATCCACCAGACGGCGGGTCAGGTAACCCGAGTTCGCGGTCTTCAGTGCCGTGTCGGCCAGACCCTTACGGGCACCGTGGGTGGAGTTGAAGTACTCCAGAACCGACAGGCCTTCCTTGAAGTTCGAGATGATCGGGTTCTCGATGATGGAACCGTCCGGCTTGGCCATCAGGCCGCGCATGCCGGCCAGCTGCTTCATCTGCTGGGGCGAACCACGGGCACCGGAGTGGGACATCATGTAAACCGAGTTCATCGGCTTCTGGCGTCCGGTCTCTTCATCGATCTGGACCGCCTTGATGCGGGCCATCATCTCGTCGGCGATCTTGTCTGTGCATTTCGCCCAGGCATCGACCACCTTGTTATACTTCTCGCCCTGGGTGATCAGGCCGTCGTTGTACTGCTGCTCGTATTCGGTGGCGAGAGCGGTCGTTTCGGCAACCAGCTTTATCTTG
Source organism: Labrenzia sp. OB1 (assembly GCF_001624695.1). GTDB lineage: Bacteria > Pseudomonadota > Alphaproteobacteria > Rhizobiales > Stappiaceae > Roseibium. Next base: position 6,496 of record NZ_JSEP01000041.1, read on the forward strand.
GTGTCCGGAATGACCATGTCGTCCATGCCGAAGGAAATGCCTGCCTTACAAGCGTTCCTGAAGCCGAGCTGCATGATCCGGTCACAGAAGATGACCGTCTCTTTCTGACCGCAGGCACGGTAAACCGTGTCGATCATCTTGGAGATGTCCTTCTTCGTCATCAGCTTGTTGCAGACGTCGAAGGGCACTTCGTGATGATTGGGCAGAAGTTCCGCGATCAGCATGCGGCCCGGTGTGGTCTCGATGATATCGGAAGTCGGATTGCCTTCCGCATCGATGTTCTTGTACCGGCCCCTGATCTTGGTGTGCAGCGTGATGACCTTGTTGGCCAGCGCGTGGTGGATCTCGCCGATGTCGCCGAAGGCCATGCCTTCACCCGGCTCGCCCTCTGCCATGATGGAGAGGTAGTAGAGACCGAGAACAATATCCTGCGACGGCACGATGATCGGACCACCGTTCGCCGGGTGCAGAATGTTGTTGGTGGACATCATCAAGGTCCGCGCTTCCAGCTGGGCTTCCAGCGAAAGCGGCACGTGAACGGCCATCTGGTCGCCGTCGAAGTCGGCGTTGAACGCCGAACACACGAGCGGGTGCAGCTGGATAGCCTTGCCTTCGATCAGCGTCGGTTCGAACGCCTGAATGCCAAGACGGTGCAGGGTCGGAGCGCGGTTCAGCAGAACCGGGTGCTCGCGGATCACCTCGTCCAGGATATCCCAGACCTCGGGGCGTTCCTTTTCCACCAATTTCTTGGCCTGCTTCACCGTCGAGGAGAAGCCCTTGGCGTCGAGACGCGAATAGATGAACGGCTTGAACAGCTCGAGCGCCATCTTCTTCGGCAGTCCGCACTGATGCAGCTTCAGTTCCGGACCCACGGTGATCACCGAACGGCCGGAATAGTCGACGCGCTTGCCGAGCAGGTTCTGACGGAAGCGGCCCTGCTTGCCTTTCAGCATGTCGGACAGCGACTTCAGCGGACGCTTGTTGGCACCCGTGATGACACGGCCGCGGCGGCCATTGTCGAACAGGGCGTCAACGGATTCCTGCAGCATGCGTTTTTCGTTCCGGATGATGATGTCCGGAGCACGCAGTTCCATCAGACGGCGCAGACGGTTGTTCCGGTTGATCACGCGGCGGTACAGATCGTTCAGATCCGAAGTCGCGAACCGGCCGCCGTCCAGCGGAACCAGCGGACGCAGGTCCGGCGGAATGACCGGGACAACGGTCATGATCATCCACTCCGGGCGGTTGCCCGATTCCATGAAGGCTTCGATGACCTTCAGACGCTTGGCCAGCTTCTTCGGCTTCAGCTCGGTGGTCGCCTCGGCGATTTCCTGACGCAGCTTCTCGCTCTCGCGCTCCAGATCCATGCTCATCAGGATCTCGCGGATCGCTTCTGCGCCGATCATTGCCGTGAAGGCATCCTCGCCATACTCTTCCTGAGCGTTGGCGAAGTCTTCTTCCGACAGCAGCTGGTGCTGCTTGAGCGGCGTCAGGCCCGGCTCGAGAACCACGTAGTTCTCGAAGTAGAGAACCCGCTCAAGATCCTTCAGCGTCATGTCGAGCAGCAGGCCGATGCGGCTCGGCAGCGACTTCAGGAACCAGATGTGAGCCACCGGTGCGGCCAGCTCGATATGGCCCATACGCTCGCGGCGAACCCGCGACAGGGTGACTTCGACGCCACACTTCTCGCAGATGACGCCCTTGTATTTCATGCGCTTGTATTTGCCGCACAGGCACTCGTAGTCCTTGATCGGACCAAAGATGCGTGCGCAGAACAGGCCGTCGCGCTCAGGCTTGAACGTACGGTAGTTGATGGTCTCCGGCTTTTTGATTTCGCCGAAAGACCATGACAAAATCTTCTCCGGGCTCGCGAGCGAAATCCGGATATTGTCGAAGGTCTGTGCGGGAGCCTGCTGATTGAACAGGTTCATGACCTCATGATTCATGGTCCATCTCCTTCGATGCACGGCCGGGAAGCGGGCGTTGTTGCCCCTCCCCGTCACCGGCATACCAAGTCATTCGGGGTCCGTTGCCGGGGTTACTCTGCCGCGTCTGCAGTTTCTTCCCCGGCAATCATGGGCTTGTCATTGCGTTGAAGTTCAACGTTGAGACCCAGCGACCGCATTTCCTTCACGAGCACGTTGAAGCTTTCCGGAATGCCCGCCTCGAATGTGTCGTCGCCGCGAACGATGGCCTCGTAGACCTTCGTACGGCCGGCAACGTCATCCGACTTGACCGTGAGCATTTCCTGCAGCGTGTAGGCTGCACCGTAAGCTTCAAGAGCCCAGACTTCCATTTCCCCGAAGCGCTGTCCGCCGAACTGCGCCTTACCACCCAGCGGCTGCTGGGTAACGAGCGAGTACGGGCCGATCGAACGGGCATGGATCTTGTCATCAACCAGGTGGTGGAGCTTCAGCATGTAGATGTAGCCCACGGTCACCTTGCGGTCGAATTCCTCACCGGTCCGGCCATCATAGAGGACGGACTGTCCGCTCTGATCGTAGCCGGCGGTGTTGAGCGCATCGACCACGTCCGGCTCACGGGCACCATCGAAGACCGGCGTCGCGATTGAAACGCCCTTCTTCAGCTGATCCGCCAGGCGCACGATGCTCTCGTCATCATATTCCTGAACGGGGTCGCCCTTGAGGTTGTCACCATAGATCTCGACGATCTTGCCGCGCAGCTCGTTGATCTCGCCGGACTTCCTGTACTCTTCGTAGAGTTCACCGATCCGGTTGCCCATGCCGCGGCAGGCCCAGCCCAGATGGGTCTCCAGGATCTGACCGACGTTCATGCGCGAGGGAACGCCAAGCGGGTTCAGCACGATGTCGACATGGGTTCCGTCCGCTAGGAACGGCATGTCTTCGCACGGGTTGATCTTGGACACCACGCCCTTGTTGCCGTGACGGCCGGCCATCTTGTCGCCCGGCTGAAGCTTGCGCTTCACCGCAACGAAGACCTTGACCATCTTCATGACGCCCGGCGGCAATTCGTCTCCGCGCTGCAGCTTCTCGACCTTGTCGATGAAGCGCTGCTCGAGGCGCTTGCGGCTGTCGTCATACTGACCGCGCAGGGCTTCGATCTCGGACATGAACTTCTCGTCGTCGCAGGCAAACTGCCACCACTGCGAGCGCGGGAAGTCGTTGAGAACGTCCCCGGTCAGTTCGGTGTCCTTCTTGAAGCCCTTGGGGCCGGCAATGGCGGACTTGCCCATCAGCATCTCGGCCAGACGGCCGTAGACGTTGCGGTCAAGGATCGCCTGTTCATCGTCGCGGTCCTTCGCAAGACGCTCGATTTCCTCGCGCTCGATTGCCATGGCGCGCTCGTCTTTTTCAACGCCGTGGCGGTTGAAGACGCGCACTTCGACGACCGTGCCGGAAACGCCCGGCGGCAGGCGCAGGGAGGTGTCGCGGACATCGGAGGCCTTTTCACCGAAGATGGCGCGCAGAAGCTTTTCTTCCGGCGTCATCGGGCTTTCGCCCTTCGGTGTGATCTTGCCGACAAGGATGTCGCCAGGATGAAGTTCGGCGCCGATATAGACGATGCCGGCTTCGTCGAGGTTCTTCAGCGCTTCTTCCGATACGTTCGGAATGTCGCGGGTGATTTCCTCAGGTCCAAGCTTGGTGTCACGGGCCATCACCTCGAATTCTTCAAGATGGATGGACGTGAACACGTCGTCGGAAACGATCCGTTCGGACAGGAGGATGGAATCCTCGAAGTTGTAGCCGTTCCACGGCATGAACGCGACGAGCACGTTCTTGCCGAGCGCCAGATCGCCGAGGTCGGTCGACGGACCGTCCGCGATGATATCGCCCTTGTTGATCCTGTCGCCCACACGCACCAGCGGACGCTGGTTGATGCAGGTGTTCTGGTTGGACCGCTGGAACTTCTGCAGACGGTAGATATCGACACCGGACTTGCCCGGGTCGAGGTCTTCCGTCGCGCGGATAACGATACGGGTGGCATCCACCTGATCGACCACGCCCGCACGCCGGGCGCCGATGGCGGCGCCGGAATCGCGTGCCACGATCGGCTCCATGCCGGTGCCGACAAACGGCGCTTCGGCGCGCACCAGAGGCACGGCCTGACGCTGCATGTTCGAGCCCATCAGCGCGCGGTTCGCGTCATCGTTCTCCAGGAACGGAATGAGCGCGGCTGCGACCGAGACGAGCTGTTTCGGCGACACGTCCATGAGGTCGACCTTGTCGGACGGAACCATCATGTTTTCACCGGCGTGACGGCAGGTGATCAGTTCTTCCGTGAACTTGCCATCGTCGTCATAGACCGCGTTGGACTGAGCCACATAGTGCTTGGCTTCCTCCATCGCGGACAGATAGACGACTTCGTTGGTTACGGCGGCGTCCTTGACCTTGCGGTACGGGCTTTCGATAAAGCCGTATTTGTTCACACGGGCAAAGGTCGCGAGCGAGTTGATCAGACCGATGTTCGGACCTTCCGGGGTCTCGATCGGGCAGATACGACCGTAGTGCGTCGGGTGAACGTCACGAACTTCGAAGCCTGCGCGTTCACGGGTCAGACCGCCCGGCCCGAGCGCCGAAAGACGGCGCTTGTGGGTGACTTCCGACAAAGGATTGGTCTGATCCATGAACTGCGACAGCTGCGAAGAGCCGAAGAACTCACGCACGGCGGCGGCCGCCGGCTTCGCATTGATCAGGTCCTGCGGCATCACGGTGTCGATCTCGACGGAGCTCATCCGCTCCTTGATCGCACGTTCCATGCGCAGAAGGCCGACGCGATACTGATTTTCCATCAGCTCGCCGACGGAGCGCACACGGCGGTTGCCGAGGTTGTCGATGTCGTCGATCTCGCCCTTGCCGTCACGCAGTTGCAGAAGCACCCGGATGACTTCCAGGATGTCTTCCTTGCGCAGTGTCCGGACGGTATCCTCGCACTCCACATCGAGACGCATGTTCATCTTCACGCGGCCGACGGCTGACAGATCGTAGCGCTCTCCGTCGAAGAACAGCGACTGGAACATCGCTTCGGCGGTGTCGATGGTGGGCGGTTCGCCCGGGCGCATCACGCGGTAGATATCGAACAGCGCGTCTTCGCGGGACTCGTTCTTGTCGACCGCAAGCGTGTTGCGGATATAGGCGCCGGTATTCACATGGTCGATGTCTAGCATCGACAGTTCGTGATACCCGCGCTCGACCAGTTCTTCCAGCAGCTTGCCGGTGATTTCAGCGCCGGCTTCAGCGAAGATCTCGCCGCTCGTCGCGTCGACGATGTCCTCGGCGAGATACTGCGCGTGCAGATCCTCGTCGGTGACCTTGAGGGCGGTGACACCCTTTTCGTCGAGCTGCTTGATGGTCCGCGCGGTGATCTTGCGGCCGCCTTCCACGACGACTTCGCCGCTATCGGCGTCGATCAGGTCGTAAGAGGCTTTGGTGCCCTTCAGCCGGCTGCCGTCGAACGGCATGCGCCAGGAACCGTCTTTCTGACGGGTATAATCGACACGCTCGTAGAAAGTGTTGAGGATTTCCTCGCCGTCAAGGCCCAGAGCCATCAGCAGCGATGTGACCGGGATCTTGCGGCGGCGGTCGATGCGCGCATGCACGATGTCCTTGGCGTCGAACTCGATGTCGAGCCAGGAACCGCGATAGGGGATCACGCGGGCGGCGAACAGCAGCTTGCCGGACGAATGGGTCTTGCCCTTGTCATGATCGAAGAAAACGCCCGGAGAACGGTGCATCTGGGAGACGATCACACGCTCGGTACCGTTGACGATGAAAGTGCCGTTGTCGGTCATGAACGGCATGTCGCCCATGTAGACATCCTGTTCCTTGATGTCTTTGACGGACTTGGCACCGGTATCTTCGTCGACGTCGAACACGATGAGGCGCAGAGTGACCTTCAGCGGCGCGGCGAAAGTCATATCGCGCTGACGGCACTCATCGACATCGTATTTGGGAGCTTCGAATTCGAAGGAAACAAATTCCAGAAGGGAGGTGCCCGCAAAATCTGAAATCGGGAATACGGACTGGAAGACTGCTTCAAGGCCTTCCACTTTGCGGCCGCCACCCGGCATCTCGTCGACCTGCAGGAACTGGTCGTAGGATGCTTTTTGAACCTCGATGAGATTGGGCATTGCCGCGACATCGCGGATCGATCCGTAGTATTTACGGACCTTTTTGCGACCGTTGAACGTTTGGGTCATTGTCGCTCCTCGTATCGGCCGGGTAACGGCTTCCCGAAACGCCCCTTATCCAATCGGGCAAGCGCCCGGGCGCTTCGGAAAACCGTCCCCCTGGATCAACCTGCCTTGAAGTGCCATCACCTCAAGTCGGACCGGTTGATCGGTCTAAGGGGTCCAGAACATCTTGCTCTGCGTCCTCACGAACGCAGGATGCCCTAGTGGGACTTTTGCCCCGGAAACGGGAAGAACCCGCCGGGGCAAGAAACGGTCCCGGGACCCCCGGGACCGCCTGAAAGGCAAAAAGCCTCTATTACTTCAGCTCTACAGAAGCACCGGCTTCTTCGAGCTTCTTCTTCAGCTCTTCAGCTTCGTCCTTGCCAACAGCTTCCTTGACCGGCTTCGGAGCGGACTCGACGAGCTCCTTAGCTTCTTTCAGGCCAAGACCGGTGATTGCACGGACTTCCTTGATGACGTTGATTTTCTTGTCGCCGGCGGCGGTCAGAACAACGTCAAATTCGGTTTTCTCTTCAGCAGCGGCACCTGCATCGCCACCACCGGCAGCAGCAGCGACAGCAACCGGAGCAGCGGCGGAAACGCCCCACTTTTCTTCCAGAAGCTTGGACAGTTCAGCCGCTTCCATGACGGTCAATGCGGACAGGTCGTCTACGAGCTTTTCAAGATCAGCCATTTTTCAGTACCTTTAGTTCGAACCAATATCGGTTACGTCAGACAGTGTGTTTGGACGCCTTACGCGGCCTCATCCTTCGCGGCATACGCGCCGAAGACGCGGGCAAGCTGCCCGGCCGGTGCGTTGACAACCTGGGCAATCCGGGATGCCGGGGTCTGAATCATGCCAACCAGTTTCGCGCGCAGCTCATCGAGCGACGGCATGGTTGCCAGAGACTTGACCCCATCCGGGTTCAGGTTGGTTGTACCAAGAGCACCGCCAAGAATCGCAAACTTTTCGTTTGCCTTGGCGAAATCGACGGCTGCTTTCGGAGCGGCTACCGGATCGTCGGAGTAGACGAGTACGGTCGGGCCCTGAAACAGGTCGGAGATGTGCTCAAGGTCAGTGCCTTGAAGGGCGAGTTTGATAAGGCGGTTTTTCGCGACTTTTACAGTGCCGCCGGCTTCACGCACAGACGCCCGCAATGCGGTCATCTGAGCAACCGAAAGACCTGCATAGTGCGCAACGACAACAACACTGGTGTTACCCAGCTCGGTGTTGAGAGACGTCACGAACTCGTGCTTTTCCGCTCTTTCCACTTGCCTTCTCCATTTGGCGGCGTCACCGCCGCCGGTTTACCTTTGCCGCCTGGCGGATGGTCCCGAACCCGGAACCGTCTCGCTGGACGACGCTCAGGGTCCTGTCCCCTCACCTTCACGCCAGTGCGGCGCGCGGCAAGGTCTGGTTCGAACCGGGGTTTTCCGCATGCGCGGAGAATTCGGCTCTCACCCATCTATGCAGGCCTTGATGGCTTAAGCCGGTTTCCCGGCACCTGCAGTCTCGGACAGGGCAACCCGGCGGCGAACCGCCGGATTTTTCCGGCCTTGCGGCCGAAATCTTGGTTTCAACCCGGAAAAACCGGATTATTCGCCAGCAATGCTGGCCAGATCGACTTTCAGGCCCGGGCCCATCGTCGAGGAGACGGCGATGCGCTTCAGGTAGGACCCTTTCGAGCCGGAAGGCTTGGCCTTCTGGACGGCGTCGATCAGAGCCTTGACGTTCTGGGTGATCGCCTCTTCGGAGAACGACACCTTGCCGACGCCTGCATGCACGATGCCGGCCTTTTCGACGCGGAACTGGACGGCGCCGCCCTTGGCGTCGTTCACAGCGGACGTCACGTCCGGGGTTACGGTGCCGATTTTCGGGTTCGGCATCAGACCGCGCGGGCCGAGCACCTTACCGAGACGGCCAACCAGCGGCATCATGTCCGGGGTCGCGATGCAGCGATCGAAATCGATCTTGCCGCCCTGGACTTCCTGAACCAGCTCTTCCGCACCAACGATGTCGGCGCCAGCGGCCTTGGCTTCGTCAGCCTTGTCGCCACGGGCGAACACGGCGACGCGGACGCTCTTGCCTGTGCCGTTCGGCAGCACGCACACGCCACGGACCATCTGGTCGGCATGGCGCGGATCGACACCGAGATTGATCGCGATTTCGACGGTTTCGTCGAACTTCGTCTTGGAGCGTTCCTTCACGAGGCCAATGGCCTCGTTCAGCGAATATTCCTTGTTACGGTCGAGGCCTTCACGAGCGGCCTTGGTACGTTTTCCAATTTTCGCCATGATCTTACTCCGATACCTCAATGCCCATGGACCGGGCGGAACCTTCGACCATCAGCATCGCAGCTTCGATGTTGTTGGCGTTCAGGTCCTTCATCTTGGCTTCGGCGATTTCCTTCACCTGAGCCCTGGTCACGGAACCGACCGTGCCGCGGCCAGGGGTCTGCGACCCCTTCTGCAGCTTGGAAGCCTTCTTCAGGAAGAAGCTCACCGGAGCCGTCTTCACTTCGAAGGTGAAGGACTTGTCGGAGTAGTAGGTAATTACGGTCGGGCACGGAGCACCCTTCTCGACATCCTGGGTCTGCGCGTTGAACGCCTTGCAGAATTCCATGATGTTGAGACCACGCTGACCGAGCGCCGGCCCGATGGGCGGCGACGGGGTCGCGGATCCTGCAGGCACCTGAAGCTTCAGGAAGCCATCAATTTTCTTCGCCATATCTGTCTCCAGTCATTCGCAGCCGGACGGCAATCCGTCTGCATGGGAGCTGGTGGTCCGGTCCTTGCCGATGCCCGGCGAAGAGCATCAGAACCTTCCACCTGTTTCATCCCGCCGAACCGCCTTGCGGGCAATCCTTGCGGGCACTTGTACCGTCTTCGAAACAATCCGCGCTCACATGACGTCACATGAACGTGGCCCGTTGGAAAGACGGCGAACAGTCAGAGCTTGTCGACCTGACCGAATTCCAGTTCCACCGGCGTTGCACGGCCGAAGATGGACACGGCCACCTTGAGACGCGCGCGCTCGTCGTCGACTTCCTCGACCAGGCCAGAGAAAGAGGCGAACGGCCCGTCGGACACACGCACCTGCTCGCCAACCTCGAAGCTGACGGACGGCTTCGGACGATCCACACCTTCCTGAACCTGGTTCAGGATGCGCAGGGCTTCCTTTTCCGGGATCGGCATCGGCTTCTGGTCGGACCCCAGGAAACCGGTGACTTTCGGCGTGTCCTTGATCAGGTGAAAGGCTTCGTTGGTCATGTCCATCTTCACCAGGACATAGCCCGGGAAGAACTTGCGCTCGGCGTCCACCTTGCGGCCGCGGCGCACCTCGACAACCTTTTCCATCGGAACGAGAATTTCCTCAAAAAGATCGGACAGGCCTTTCTGCACGGCCTTTTCGCGGATGGACTCGGCGACCTTCTTCTCAAAATTGGAATAGGCATGCACAATGTACCAGCGCTTGGCCATAGATCTCAGTTCCGTTTCTTGTTCTTTGTCTTCAGACCGGGCGGCAGGCTTCAACTAGCCGCCGACACCCAGCACATAGCCGATTCCCAGGCTCATCAGCTGATCCGCCACAAGGAAAAAGATCGAGGCGATCATCACCATGATGAACACCATGACGGTGGTCACGGCGGTCTCGCGGCGCGTCGGCCAAGTTACCTTGGACGTTTCAGAGCGCACTTCCTGGATAAATTTGAAGGGATTGGTCTTCGCCATTCCGGTTCCGGTCTGTTAAATACGAGTGGGCGCGCGAAATTACTTCGCGCGCCTCACTCGAGGAAACTCTTAAGCCCTCGAGGGCGATTAATCAAGAACAAATTGGCAGGGGCAGCAGGGTTCGAACCCGCGACCTACGGTTTTGGAGACCGTCGCTCTACCAGCTGAGCTATACCCCTGCAAAAGAACCGCCTATGGCGATCCCGCTCCTGATACCCCCTGATGCCGCGTACAGCAACATTTAAGAGGGCAGACTGCCGGGCACAAGCCCGGCAGCCGATTTCGTCTTACTCGACGATGGATGCAACGACGCCTGCGCCGACGGTCCGGCCACCTTCGCGGATAGCGAAGCGCAGGCCTTCTTCCATGGCGATCGGCACGATCAGTTCAACGTCAACGGAGACGTTGTCGCCCGGCATCACCATTTCCGTGCCTTCCGGCAGGGACACGACACCGGTCACGTCCGTCGTACGGAAGTAGAACTGCGGACGGTAGTTGGTGAAGAACGGTGTATGACGGCCGCCCTCTTCCTTCGTCAGGATGTAGGCTTCTGCCTTGAACTTCGTGTGCGGGGTAACAGAACCCG
>NZ_JSEP01000042.1 GCF_001624695.1 Labrenzia sp. OB1
CAGTCCGGCAAGACCCTGCCGATCTCCTTCGGCGCCGACGGCGGCGAGGTTGTCTGGAACGGCACCACCAGCGCCGGTATCCTCGGCATCGAGGGCGGCCCTGCCAGCATCTCCTTCGAGATCGTCGACAGTGCCACGACCAGCGTGCTTGTGATCAAGCAGGACCAGGGCGACCCGGCCAATCCGGTCACCGTCGCGGAGGTCACCCTCACCAAGGCGACCGGCGCCTACAGCTACGTTCAGGTGGCAAACCTTCTGCATGTCGACAACGGCGACAACGTCGAGGATGACGCCACCTTTGTGCTCGGCTACACCGTCACCGACGGCGACGGCGACACCGTCGACGGTTCCATCGACCTCATCATCGACGACGACACGCCGGTTGCGGTGGATGTCTCCGACACAATGACGGAGAATGCGAATACCGTGATCACCCTCACTGAGGGCGCGGATTACGCCACAGGTGCTGATGGTGGCGCCCCGACGGCGATCACTCTGGGAACGATTTCCTTTGCAGCGGTTCCGGCCGGTGTGGCACTCGGAACGCCCGCAGTCTCGATCGCCGCGGCAGCCGGTGGCTTTGAAATCTCTATCACTCCCGGTACGGCCTTTGACGAGCTTGCGGTCGGGGAAAGCCTCGTGATGACCGTTCCGTATATCGTGACGGATGGTGATGGCGACAGCGTCACCAAGGACGTAAATGTCACGGTCACCGGCACGAACGATGCGCCTGTGATCGAAGCAAGCTCCGAGATCACCGGCACTGTGGTCGAGACCGGCGATGTCACAGGCATCGTGGAAGCGGATGTCACAGGCAATCTGGAGCCTTCCATTGCCCTCAACTCCGCGGTCACGAGCGCTCTCAACGGCCTGCTCACGACACCTTCACAGGTGGAGTCCGTCCTGACGACGGTGCAGACCGAGCTCGGTGTCAGCGAGTCCCAGGCCACCGCCATCGTCTGGGACTTCCTGGACGACAACTACACGATGGCCCCTGGTGGCACGGTCGTGGTCAACGAGGCGTTCGTGCACCTCGGCGTGGCTTATGCGCAATACCTGAAAGCCGGTGGCGCGCCGCTGACCCAGACGATCGCCAAGTTCACTCCGGACGACGGCGATTCCAACGACACGCCCGAGCGCGAGCAGAGCATGCACGACAACCTGCTCGGCAACCTCAACAGCGGGTCGCTGTCTTCCCGCTTCACTGGGGGCATGCTTACAGATTTGCGGGATCTGGTCAGCGATGTCGACGCCGACCTTCTGGACCGGCCGGTTTTCAGTGGCAACGAAGGCAAAGACGAAACAGCGGTCCGCCAGTGGGACATCGACAACGGCTTCGATGCGCCAAGTGTCTCTGGTGAACTTTCCGCTACCGACGTCGACAACGGCGCCGTGCTGACCTGGTCCATCGACGCCACCAGCCCGGCAACCCAGTACGGCAGCTTCGAAATCGACGGCACCTCCGGTGTCTGGACCTACACGCTCGATGACAGCCTCGCCGACGAACTGGCCGAAGACGCCAGTGTCGACGAGACCTTCATCGCCAAGGTCACCGATGAGCACGGCGCAAGCGACACGGTCACCGTCACGGTCACGGTCACCGGCACGAACGATGCGCCTGTGATCGAGGCAAGCTCCGAGATCACCGGCACTGTGGTCGAGACCGGCGATGTCACAGGCATCGTCGAGGCTGATGTCACAGGCAATCTGGAGCCTTCCATTGCCCTCAACTCGGCGGTCACGAGCGCTCTCAACGGCCTGCTCACGACACCTTCACAGGTGGAGTCCGTCCTGACGACGGTGCAGATCGAGCTCGGTGTCAGCGAGTCCCAGGCCACCGCCATCGTCTGGGACTTCCTGGACGACAACTACACGATGGCCCCTGGCGGCACGGTCGTGGTCAACGAGGCGTTCGTGCACCTCGGCGTGGCTTATGCGCAATACCTGAAAGACGGTGGTGCGCCGCTGACCCAGACGATCGCCAAGTTCACTCCGGACGACGGCGATTCCAACGACACGCCCGAGCGCGAGCAGAGCATGCACGACAACCTGCTCGGCAACCTCAACAGCGGGTCGCTGTCTTCCCGCTTCACTGGGGGCATGCTTACAGATTTGCGGGATCTGATCAGCGATGTCGACGCCGACCTTCTGGACCGGCCGGTTTTCAGTGGCAACGAAGGCAAAGACGAAACAGCGGTCCGCCAGTGGGACATCGACAACGGCTTCGATGCGCCGCGGGTCTCCGGCCAACTTTCCGCCGCCGATGTCGACAACGGCGCCGTCCTGAACTGGACGGGCAACGCTTCGGGAACATACGGCACCTTCGCGGTCGATTCCGCAACGGGCGAATGGACCTATACGCTCGACAATGCGCTCGCCGACAGCCTCAACGAAGACGACAATCCGACTGAAACTTTCACTGTGACGGTGACCGACGAACACGGCGCGACCGACACCGTCGACGTAACCGTAACCGTCAACGGCTCCAACGACGCGCCGACGGACATCGACCTTGGCGGCAGCGGAACGATTGCTGCGGACGCAGCCGACGGAATGGTGGTCGGCGCGCTCTCCGTCACCGATGTCGACGATACGGAGTTCACCTTCGAGATCACCGACCCTTCCGGCGGCGCAGTTGCCGGCCTGATCGTGGAAAGCGACGGTGCGGGCGGTTACCAGCTCGAGGTGGACGGCGCTGTCACTTCTTTGCCAGCGGAAATCACCATCACGGCGACCGACCCGCAAGGCGGCAACTACAGCGAAGCCTTCGTTGTCACACTGCCGGTGCAGCTTTTTGACGGAGGCGGCGCGCTGATTGCGTCATATTCGACCATCCAGGCAGCCGTGGACGCTTCGGCGACGCGCGGTTTGACCACGGATGTGATCGAAGTCGGTGCAGGCACCTACACGGAGACCGTTACCGTCGGCCACGGTGTGGAGATCCGCGGGCCCAACGCCGGCCTTGCAGGAACCGATGCAGGCCGCGCTGCGGAAGCCGTGATCGACGGCCTGGTGACTCTGTCCGGCCCGGCCGCAATCACAATAGACGGCGTTCAGTTCCTGAACGACACCGATGTGACCGCGCGCAGCGCACTCAACCAAGTGACGGTGACCTCCGGCTCCGACCATGTTATCGAGAACTCTGTCTTCCTCAGCACCGTCGAAGGCGGCGGCACGGGCGGGACACACGATGTCGCGATCATGGTCAATACTCTTGCCGGTGGATCGGTGACGATCGAAGGCAACCTGTTCACCGGCGATGGCAGTTTTGACGCCGGCGACAAGTATTCCACGGCGGCCTGGGGCCGCGGTGTCTGGTCGAACGGCGGTGGGGTCGCCACAATTGTCGAGGACAATACCTTCCAGAACACCCGTACGGGCCTCAACCTGGACGGCTATTCCAATGGCAACTCGAGCGTTGACGGCAACACCTTTGTCGATGCCGGGTCCGGGATCTCCATCGGCCAGCCGACCTCCGGCGCGATCACCTCGGTCACGAACAACACGTTCGACAGTGTGGATACGGACGTCAACGCCCGGAATCTGTCCGGCGACGTAGCCTTCGATCTCGAGGCGTCCGGCAACCAGACGGCGGATCCGGGCGATACATTCGTCTATCTGTCGGGAGCCGGGTCCGACACGGTCACGGGAACGGCCGGAAGTGACCTGATCGACGGCGATCATAACGGCGCCGGCAACGACACGCTGAAAGGCGGTGGTGGTAATGATCTCTTGCGCGGCGACGGCGAGATTCTCGACCCGTCGAACACCGCGGGAGAAGGGGACGTGGCGGTTTACGACACCGTCCTGACAACCGGCGATCTTGCTTCAGTAACGGATGCAGATCCCGTCTCCGGAGGTGATCAGGCCGGCTGGATCGTGACCACCGGCGGTGCGGAAGGCACTGACAACCTGGTCGATATCGAAATCGTCCAGCACGGCGGCGGGCGTATCCTGCTGGTCGGCAGCGGCGGATTCGATACCATTCAGGCTGCGGTCGATGAAGCCCAGGCAGGCGACACGATCCTGATCGCTCCGGGTACCTGGTCGGGTGCCGGCAACGAGAATGTGACCATCGACAAGCCCGTGACCATCATCGGTTCGGGTGCGGTCACCATCGATGCCACCGGCTCGGCCTATGGCTTCAATATCGATCTGGATGCGGATTATCCAGCTGGAACCGTCCGTTTCGAGGACATCACGGTCATCAACGCCACGAGCGCAGGCATCAAGGCGACCGACGACGACGTTCTGGGTCATCTTGAGCTGGAAAACGTCACGCTCAACGACAACGGTAATATCGGCCTCATCGTATCGGGGCGCACCGACACGTCCGGTCAGACGGGCGGCGGCTTCAGCCAGGGCGGCGTGCAGGCAGTTGTGGTGTCGAACTCTTTCTTCGACGGCAACGGCGCGTCGGGAGCGAGCGGCTCCGGCGACATCGTCCTGTTCGAGTTCGACGGCGACGCCACATTCTCCAACGTGGAGATTACCGGTTCGACCAGCGGCGCGGCCAATACAGCGATCCAGATCGCCGGCTTCGATGCGTCCGGGTTCCAGTCGAGCTTGGAAGGGGCCCCGACCTACAGCTACGACGTGCTCACTCCGATGGGCGACGTCATCTTCGAAAATGTCACCATCACCGGCGACTACAGCAAGCTGGGTGTCTACATCCAGGGCTTCACCGACACGACCGGACTCGAGTTCCGCGAAAGTACCTCAACACCGGGCACGCCCGGCACGGTCATCAACGTGACCGCAGGCTGGGGCTACGGCCTCGGCTTCGACCCCATGGCCGACCAGTTGCCGACCGGCACGGCCGGTACTCCCGGCAATTCCGGCTCGTTCTTCAACGAACTGGACGGTGCAAACGGTTCCGTCGACCTGACCTATGTCAGTGTTGGCGATGCCGGTGGCACCTACAGGACCTTCGTCGACGGGACCACCGGTGCGGAAACGATCATCGGTACGTCCGGTTCTGACCTGATTGCCGGATTTGAAGGCATCGACACGATCAAGTCCGGCGATGGCGACGATACCATCGTCTGGCGCACCGGCGACGGCAACGATCTTGTCGATGGCGGAACCGAGACCGGGAAGGACACGCTGGCAGTTGTCAATACGACAGGCGGACCGGTTGATTTCGATATTACCGTAGCGGCAACCGACTTGGTCACTCCGGATGACAATAAGGACGACATCCTCGTCACCGACGGCACGCACACAGTCCAGATGGACGAGATCGAGGATATCAACGTTGACCTCGGCCCTGACGGCGGTTCGGTCACCATGGCCGGCGATTTCTCCACGACGGCGCTGGCCACCTCCACGGTGACGGTTACCGGTGGCGATGGCGAAGATACCGTCGATGCTTCCGGTACCACCAGCGCTCACCGAGTCGTGGCCTACGGCAACGGCGGCAATGACGTGCTCAAGGGCGGCGCGGGCGATGACCTTCTGAACGGCGGTGCGGGCAACGACCGGATTGAAGGAAATGGAGGCGCGGACACGCTGATCGGCGGCGAGGGCGACGACCTGTTCTTCATCAACGGTGGCAACGACACGATCTACGGTAACGGCACCGACACCGGCAGCGCCGACAATGTCAATGCGGTGACCGGCGAGGACGACACCGTCGTTATCTATGGCGACCAGTCCCTTTACGATATCACCCAGAACGTCGATGGTTCCTGGCTCGTCACCAACCGGAACACCGGCGAAGCCGACACTCTGTTAGGCATCGAAGGCATTGATTTCAATGGTGGCGGTGTCGACTTCGACCTGAGCCAGCCGGTTCATCTGTTCGACGAGAACGATCTTCTCGTCGACACCTATGCGACGCTCCAGGACGCTCACGACGATGCCGTGTCCGGCTACCGCATCAATCTCGCCGGGATGGTGACGAGTCAAAGCCTGACGGTCACCAAGGACGATTTGCGCATCGAGGGCCAGAGCGACGACACCGGCAATACCTTCACACTCGGTGGAGGCGTCACGACGATCACCCTGCTCGGCGATGCACCGTTCGACGTCATCGGCAACAATGCCGCTAACGTGATCTACGGAAACGCCGGCGCCAATACCATTCGTGGCAATGGTGGTACTGACACAGTCGATGGCGGTGAAGGTTCGGATACCTACCAGGTTTCCGGGTCCGGCCACGGCTACGACACCTA
Source organism: Labrenzia sp. OB1 (assembly GCF_001624695.1). GTDB lineage: Bacteria > Pseudomonadota > Alphaproteobacteria > Rhizobiales > Stappiaceae > Roseibium. Next base: position 6,177 of record NZ_JSEP01000042.1, read on the forward strand.
TCAGGATACCGGGGCCGACACGGATACCGACACGATCGAGGCGATCTCCGCCAACACCCGCATCGGACTTGCCGGTGACTTTGACGCTGAGGACAGCGGCATCGAGGCAATCTCCGGCAACACGTTCAACGGAGTTTCCATCCGCGGTGACAACACCGCGAACACGCTGGACTTCACTGACGTCACTCTGACAAACATCGCGTATATCGACGGTCAGAACGGCGATGACACGATCATCGGCTCGGCGGCTGCCGATACGATCCGCGGCAGCCAGGGGAACGACATCCTGGACGGTGCCGAAGGCTCCGACATCTACCAGGTTTCCGGGTCCGGCCACGGCTCCGACACCTACCAGGACAGCGGTTCCGCGGGCGATACCGACACGGTCCAGGCGATCTCCGACAACACCCGCATCGGCCTTGATGGCGACTTCAACGCTGAGGACAGCGGTATTGAGGCGATTACCGGCACCGGCTTCAGCGGCGTCTCCATCCGGGGCACCAACAGCGCCAACGTGCTCGACTTCTCTGAAGTGACTTTGACAAACATCGCGTATATCGACGGTCAGAACGGCGATGACACGATCATCGGCTCGGCGGCTGCCGATACGATCCGCGGCAGCCAGGGGAACGACATCCTGGACGGTGCCGAAGGCTCCGACATCTACCAGGTTTCCGGGTCCGGCCACGGCTACGATACCTACCAGGACAGCGGTTCCGCGGGCGATACCGACACTGTCCAGGCGATCTCCGATAACACCCGCATCGGCCTTGATGGCGACTTCAACGCTGAGGACAGCGGTATTGAGGCGATTACCGGCACCGGCTTCAGCGGCGTCTCCATCCGGGGCACCAACAGCGCCAACGTGCTCGACTTCTCTGAAGTGACTTTGACAAACATCGCGTATATCGACGGTCAGAACGGCGATGACACGATCATCGGCTCGGCGGCTGCCGATACGRTCCGCGGCAGCCAGGGGAACGACATCCTGGACGGTGCCGAAGGCTCCGACATCTACCAGGTTTCCGGGTCCGGCCACGGCTACGATACCTATCAGGACACCGGCTCGTCGGCCGACACCGACACGGTCCAGGCTATCTCCAACGGCACCCGCATCGGCCTCAGCGGCGACTTTGACGCTGCGACCAGCGGTATCGAGGTGTTCGATGCCAATGGCCACACCGGCGTCTCGATCCGCGGCACCAACTCGGCCAACGATCTCGACTTCCGCGATGTCCAGCTGATCAATGGGATCACTCTCGATGCGCGCAATGGCAACGACACGGTAACGACATCCCAGACGACGAGCGACCATGTCGTCTATCAGGGCGGAAATGGCGCCGATACGCTTCGGATTGCCCTGACCCTCAGCCAGGCAGCAGATCCCGCCCTTATCGCGGCAATCGATGCCCTCGTACCGGGCTCCGGCTCCAATGGCACCGTGACCGCCGGAGGCCTGTCCTTCGAGGCGCACAGTTTCGAGACCATAGTCAAGGGGATCACCGTCGGCGACAGCTTCCTGCCATTCGACAAGGTCCTGATCGGTACCAGTTCCAGCGAGACCCTGAATGTTCCGACGACGGAGTCCTGGCTTGTCCTCGCAAGAGGAGGCAATGACACCGTAAACGGCAACGACGGCGATGACATCATCGTCGGTGAAGGCGGCAACGACACGCTGAACGGCGGTGATGGCAACGACACCTATCTTGTCGGCAATGGTGACGGATTTGACGTCTTCAACGGCGGTAACGGCAATGACAGGGTTCTTGCGGAAGCAGACAACACCGCGATCGGTGTGAACGGTTTCGCGACACGTGCCGTGGAAGAGATTTCGGCGAACGGCTTCACTGGTGTGACGGTTCGCGACACCGACAGCTCGCACACGCTCGACTTCTCCGAAACGGCACTGAGCGGTATCGCGGAAGTCGATGCGCAGGGCGGCAACGACACCGTCACAACCTCCAACCTGACCGCTGCAAGTTACCGCGGTGGCACGGGCAACGACACCTTCCACACCGGCGCGGCCGATGCGACGCTGCTTTATGACGGCACCGGCAACGGCCACGACACCTTCGCGACCAACGGCGCAGGGACTTCCGTCGCTCGGGCGGAAGCCAACGATACCGTTATCGGCATCAACGGCTACAACAACGGTCTCGACGCCTTTGACGGTGTTGACAACGCCGACGTGATCATCCGGGACACCGACAGCTCGCACACGCTCGATTTCTCCGATACGAAACTGATCTATATCGAGGAAGTCGATGCGCGGGGCGGCAACGACACCATCACAACCTCCAACCTGACCGCTGCAAGTTACCGCGGCGGCACGGGCAACGACACCTTCCACACCGGCGCGGCTGATGCGACACTGCTGTATGACGGCACCTCCAACGGTCACGACAGCTTCGCCACCAACGGCTCCGGCAGTTCCGTCGCCGAGGCGGAATCCGACGATACCGTCATCGGCGTCAACGGCTACGACAACGGTCTCGACGCCTTCGATGGTGACCACAATGACGACGTGATCATCCGCGACACCGACAGCTCGCACACGCTCGATTTCTCCGACACGAAACTGACCGATATCAAGGAAATCGATGCGGCTGGTGGCAACGACACCATCACCACCTCGAGCCATAACGCGGCGTCCTATCGCGGCGGCACGGGCAACGACACCTTCCACACAGGTGCGGCAGGCGCGACGCTGCTCTATGACGGCACCTCTAACGGCCACGACACCTTCGCCACCAACGGCTCCGGCAGTTCCGTCGCCCGGGCGGAATCAAACGGCACCGTCATCGGTGTCAACGGCTACGACAACGGGATCGACGCCTTCGAGAGCGGCGGCAATGACGGCGTGATCATCCGCGACACCGACAGCTCGCACACGCTCGATTTCTCGGAAACGGAGCTGGGCGGGATCGAGGAAATCGATGCTGCCGGTGGCAACGACACCATCACCACCTCGAACTACGCCGCCGCGTCCTATCGCGGTGGTGCCGGCAACGACACCTTCCAGACCGGTGGGACCAATGCGACGCTGCTCTATGACGGCACCGGCAACGGCCACGACACCTTTGCGACCAATGGCGCGGGGGCTTCCGTCGCACGGGCGGAGTCTGACGGAACGGTTATCGGCGTCAACGGCTACGACAACGGCATTGACGCCTTCGAGAGCGGTGGCAATGACGGCGTGATCATCCGCGACACCGACAGTTCGCACACGCTCGATTTCTCCGGCACGACCCTGACCGGCATTGCGGCCATCGAAGCGCGTGGTGGCAACGACACGGTAATCGGCTCAAGCGGGGACGACGCCATCATCGGCGGCAAAGGCAGTGACACGCTGCGCGGCGGCGATGGCAACGACACCTTCAAGTGGTCAACCGGCGACGGCAATGACCGCGTCGACGGCGGCGACGAGACCGGCAAGGACACACTGGAGCTGACCAACACGGGTGGTGCCACCAGCTTCACGCTCGGCCTGGCCTCCGGCGGCATCAACATCACGCCGTCGACCGGAACCGACGCGGCTGACATCGAAGTCACCGCCGGCTCGGCAACGATCCGCGCTGACGAGATCGAGGACGTGGTCTTCAATCTCGGCGGTTCAGGCGACAGCGTCACCATCGCCGGTGACTTGTCATCCTCGTCAGTGGCGACCTCGACCATCACCGTGGAAGGCGGGACAGGCAACGATGAAGTCGACGCCTCCGGCCTCACTAGCGGGCACCGTGTAGTCTTTAACGGCAATGACGGGGACGATACCTTCAGCTCTGGTGCCGGCAGTGACGTCTTCGACGGCGGTGCGGACACCGATATGGTGGTCTACGACGAAGTTCTGACCGCAGCCGACATCACTGACAACGGCGACTCGTGGGCCGTCGCGACGACGGACGCCGGCACTGACACGCTGACGAACGTCGAGATTGCCGAGGTTTCCGGCGGCGCTCGCTTCCTGCTCGTCGGCAACGGCGGCTTCGCAACCATCGAGGCGGCAGTTTCTGCGGCGAATGCTGGCGATACCATCCTGCTGGCGGCGGGAACCTATACGCTGTCCGCTCAACTCAACATCGACAAGTCCCTGTCGATCGTCGGGGCCGGCGAAGGCACCACAACCGTCGTCACGGCGGATGCGGCCTACGGCATTCATGTCCTGGCCGACAACGTCACCATCAGTGACTTGACCCTGGATGCCACTGAGACCGACACCTACGGCATAAAGGTCAATCCGGCATCGCCGGCGACCAGCCTGATCGGCTTCACGCTCGAAGACGTCACCGTCAAGGGTGCGGGCCGCTCCGAGATCGATCTCAACGGCGTCGACAACAGCGCGTTGACCAATGTGACCGTCGACGGCATGGGCACGGCAGGCGTCGGCATCGCGCTTTCCGACAGCACCGGCATCGACCTGACCGACATCACCACCACGGGCAACAACTGGGGATCCATCGGTCTTTATTCGAAGGGCGCCCACTATCCGCCGGCCGGCACCAACGACATCTCGTTCAGCGGTTCCTACAGCCACGGCGAGCCCATCGGTATTTATGCCGATGAGGAAGGCGGGACGGTTGTCGACAACATCGATTTCGGTGGCCTGTTTACGGAAGTGTTCGCGGTCCAGAACGACACGCACCGCGACGGCATCGACGGCCGCAGCGACGACTTCACCTACTTCTTCGGCTCGGAGGCGGAAGCGATCGCCTTCGCCATCGCCCTGGAAAACGGCAGCAGCGTCAACGTGGCGAGCGACAGCGTCGTCACCGGCCCGCTCGGACCGGACGATGTCGCAGCCGAACTCGGCACCACCTTCATCGTCGGCGACGGCATGTCGATCCAGGAAGCGATCGACCGCGCCAGCCCGGGCGACACCATCGAGGTCCGCGCGGGTGTGTACACCGAAAACATCGTACTGAACAAAGCCGTTACGATTATCGGTTCGGGCGATGGCAACGATCCGCTTGTCGATACGATCATCAATCCGATCGGAACAGGTCTGACCATTTCCGGAGACATCAACGATGGCGGCAGTGCTTCCGTCACGATCCAGGGGATCAATTTCTCCGGGTCGAGTGTGGGTGTGCGGGTTGCTTCAGGCACGCTCGTCGATGAGATCTCCGTCGAAGACAGTTCCTTTAACAACAACTCCAGCCATGGCTTCCGTACTGACGGCGACACGTCGGGGGTCGGCAAGATCAATATTGTCGACACGACCTTCACGGATAATGGCCAGGGCGGTTCCAACGGGTCTGCCGATCTGCTGCTTTGGAACTATTTCGGCGACGCGAATATCGAAGATGTTACGATCGTCAGCAATCGTGTTCTCGGTGATGCGACAGCCTCGAAAGGCGACAACGCGATCCAGATCACCGGTTTCGATCCGGACACCTACGATGTGGACCGACCAATCGGCACGATCACTTTGATCAATGTCTCGGTTGATGGCGCCTATCACAAGTCACAGCTCATGGTTCAGGGTTTCAACAACCTCGACGGTATCAGCTTCACCGACGTTTCCCTCACGGGGGCTTCCGTGTGGGGAGATCTGGTATTCGTGGACCCGATCGCGAGCTCCGGACAGGATGCCGATGACGCCGACGGGTATCCAGGTCACTACACCGGTGCCGGTGGAACCAGCACGCTGGACCTGACCGGCATCGAGATCACGAGCGACACAACAGTCGTATTGGGTGTGGACTCCCGCATCCGCGGTACGGATGCAGATGACACGATCACCGGCACGGACTCGAACGACTTGCTGAACGATGTCGCGGAAGACGGCTTCGATTATGGCGGAAACGATACGGTCTACGGCCGCGGAGGCAACGATATCCTGATTGGCGGCGACGGTGACGATATTCTCGCCGGCGGCCTTGGCTTCGACCGGCTGACAGGTGGTGCCGATGCCGACACATTCGTGCTGGAGTCGCTCGCCAATGCGGATCTGATCACCGACTATGACTTTGATACTGACGGCGACAAGATCGATATCGGTAACCTGCTCAATCTTGCCTTCGGCAATGACGTAGGCGAGATCGATCCGGCAGACGCTGGCGAATATGTCCGGGTTGTCGATGCTGGTGGCGGAAACGCCACGCTGCAGGTCGATTTCGATGGCGGAGTGGATGATTTCCAGGATGCCGCGACCTTGGAAGGAGTTTCCATGGGCGAGACGATCCGCCTGGTCATGGACAGCGACGGCACGGAAGCCAGTGTCACGGCCGCCTAGGCGTGTTTGACGGGGAGATCTGCGAGGCGGGCCATCGAGCCCGCCTCATTTTTATGGTTTCCCTTTCGTCTTCAACTCTGTTGAGTGAACCGAGAAGCTGAATACCATCCTCGACTGTCACCCCGGTCAAGCGCGACGCCTAGCCGGGGCCCACTCGCTCGCAGAGGCTCTGTTGGGTGTCTCCAGGACCGCTTCACATACAGCCCCAGGACAAACAATACGGCGTGCAGGCCCGAAGCGAGTAGCGACCACCGATGAACAATCGCCTTTCGTCAGCAAGCAGCGCCGCGAGTGGTCCCAGGGTCTCCGCTTCGCTGCGCCCGGGGTGACACCCGGTGCAAGGGAGCGTTGCGAAATCAGGAACGTAACCGCCTGGGCTTCGCCAGAAGACCGGAGTGCCTCCGCTGGATACCGCTGACCCGATTGCAGCAGCAGTCCTTCGGTCGTCCTTCCGATCAGGGAAAACGCGTGGCCGGGAAGGCCTCCAAAACGGTTTTCTGCGTCGTTCCGGGCTTGCCCCTGCAATCCATGCCGTGAATCTGAAACATGCCAATCTGGTGTTCGTGGCACCGAAACGGCATGGTTGCCATGGTCAAGCCCACTGCTGTCCGGTTTAAATTGGATTAAGGTTTAGGGTCATCTGCCTTGTGTCTGTTTCCGGTGGTGGTTTGTGAGTGTTTAGTGCGTTGATTGTGCGTCGATGCATGAGGTTGAGGCGAACAAGGCGTGCGAAGGCGAGTGGTTGCTTGACTGCGGTCTGGGTCGCCTGAGCGGCTCTCAGCAGGATATAGGCGATCAAGGCGATGAAGATCTGGATGCGTACGGCATTCTCGGACGTTCCGAGGAAATGCCGGATCTTCAGGTTCTGCTTGATCCACTTGAA
>NZ_JSEP01000043.1 GCF_001624695.1 Labrenzia sp. OB1
CTCATCAGACCGGTCTCAATCTCCCTGAGGCTCTGCGCGCCTGCAAGCTGGCCGAACAAAAGGGCCAGAAACTGGGTCTTCGTCGTCAAACGGCGGACGCGGTGGTCCGCTTTATGCTCATCCACAAGGCGATTGAACTCGCCCCAAGGAACATGCTTCAGCACTTGATGAAAAACGCTATTGTGATGGCGCATGACATTGATCCTCTGTTCGTGTCTCAAACGCGGCCAAACGTCTGAAACCGAGTAGAATCAATGTCATGCGCTCTGTCTAGATTTTTAAACCGGACAGCAGTGGGCTATACCCAGCATTGCTAGACAAGATTGTTATTTGTCCTGCGGGCGAAAGTAAACTTAAGTATAAAATTTTTACTGGTGAAAGTGGTGCGTTATCAAGAATTGAATATTCTATTGAGATTGATATGTCTAAACAAACAGAAAAAGCCTACAATGCGATGAAGGCAGTCGCAGCAGAGAATAGCGAATCTTTAAAATTGGTGAAAGCACTGCAAGTTAATGCTGTTATAGGTGTCGGAAATGGTTCAATAGCACTCAATGAGCTTGACTGTACTTTCGAAAGGTTTTGATTGTCCCCCGACAATCGGCGTGAAGTGGTACTGCCTCCGTGTCCAGCATCGCATTCAACGTCTCTTCAATGGTGTGTACAAACACGGTATTCGCCTGACAGTCGCTGCCTGAGGGCGGTATGATCAGGTGGCCTGCCTGGGTTTCATTTTCGCCCCCTTTCTCTCTTTGCTCAAGTCTGGTTCTGGCACCAACTTCAAGCCGTCCCTGAGTGCCTGGATTGGTGTCTTGCCTTTCATGCCGCGGCCCTGATGTGGGCGTTTGGTGTTTAGGAGACAAGGTAGGCATTGAGGTCCTTCTGTATCTGGTCGATCGACTCGTAGAAAGTCTTGCGGGGCGTGTCGCAAAGTTTTTTTGACTTAGAAAGTCATTCCATTCAGCAGGCTCGAATGCGTCATTTGAGGTAGAAAATTTGATCGCGAAATCAAGAAATGACGGATTCCGCTAGTAGAAACCTTCGAGCGCGCGCGAGAATTAGAACGATTTTCTAATATTTTGGGGCCCCCGCAGACTTTGCGACACGCCCATACGAACGCGCTGGACGCTTAAGGTCGGCGGGAAAATACTGTACAGACCAGATGGAACACCGTTGCCTCAGATTGCACTGCCCGTGTTCGGTTAAAAGAGCCATATCAGCATTGACCGAAAGTTCGGCTTCATCCGGGGCTGTCATGTCATTCGCAAAACAAGAAGTGTAAGTAGACAACTCAATAAATAAGAATAAAGGAATCACTTTTATTCAATATCAGGATCATCAAATCCAATGACATCAATAATATGACTGCATGTAATCAGGCAATAATGAGATACATTCAAATAATCTTTGGTGTTGTAAGATTGGTTTGAAAACCATTCAAGAAAATCAGATTTAGAAAATTTAAGCAAACAGCTCTTTATGTCTTGTGTTGAAAGCCAATGCACAAAAATCATTGCATCGCCTTCGTCCATAACTCTGTAACAAAGAGGATCGTCAAAAACCATCTTAGAAAAACAGCTCCCTTTGAGGGAAATTTCGATCTTCAACTTGTCTCCAACATCAAAGAGCGAATGAAACTCTATCTCGGATATACGTGGAAGTTCAGTTATGACTGCATCAAACACCATTTTGTAACACCTTCAGTTTGTATATCTGATTTTGGAACTGTCACATTGTTTGAAGTATCGACGCGCGAAGCTGCGTTGACTGGTTTTCAGCCCCGTCGCTCGCTCACGGCTTTCCACTCTGCCATGGCCTGACGCCGATGTTTTCGAATGTATGCTGCAGTGTGGTCGGCGTGGGATGGGACGAAGAGGTTCCTCACAGAGGAAAATATCGACACGAAGTGCTGCGGTGATCCTATCGACTGAAATCCCTGCCGCGTTCGTTCTCGCTTTCGAAATGGAAGATGGGAATTCTCGGCCCGATTATTCAAGCCTTTGTGTGAGCGATGTTCGACGGCCGGCATGATCTGGCGTTTGGCCGCACCATAGGAGCGCAGCTTGTCAGTGATCATGCGCTTTGGTGGCAGGCCTTGCTTCTTCAAAAGTCGCATCAGCAGGCACCTGGCAGCCTTTGTGTTGCGACAGAACCACCTATTTGACCATAACATGAAAGCGTTCCGCGAGGAGCGTGTCGCAGGGCTATGCGGGGCAACGGCCAAAACGCGCGACGCTGCGGAGCGCGCTCCTGTCATGGCTTCCGGTGGCTTGTTCAGGCCCACCTGACTACGCCCACGTCCCTGGACCGGCCCAACCAGGCCGAACTGCGTGCCGCGCCTTGCAGACGGTCCTGAACAAGCCATCCAATAGGGTCTTATTTGTTGCGGTTGGTATAAATCGCTTCTCAACGAGGAGCCCGTCGAATGCGCGACTTTAACAGGCGGGTGATGTGATCAATCTGGCCAGATCTTCGCACGACCCGTGGAGTGATCATCACCAGCAACTCGGTCCGGCTCGAAATGTTTGAAGTCTGCTGGAAGAGCTTTCCGATAAGCGGCACATCGGAGACCACTGGCACGCCGCTTTTAACCTTTTCCGATCGATCCTCTATCAAACCGCCAAGCAAAACCGTCTTGCCCGAATGGACCACGATATCGGAATTTATCGAACGTTGTGAAATGGTAGGAGTCAGCGTCTCGCCGGAGCCTTCCGAACGCGTAGAGCTGACTTCCTGACTCACATTCAAGAGTACGGAATTGTCAGCACGAATGTTCGGCGTAACCTCCAGGATAATACCAACGTCGCGAATATCCACTTGATTGGTGGTCGTTGTCGTACCCGTTTCGCTCGCGCTGGTCTGTTGCGTCAGATACGGAATCTGGTCGCCGATTGCGAGGCGCGCTTGCCGGCCATCCAGAACGGTCAGATAGGGAGAAGATATGATTTCGACATCCGTTACCGTCTGCAAGGCTTCCAGAACGACGGTCGCCGTGGTGCCATTGATGCTGCCCAAGTCGAATTGGGCTACACCACCGGCTTCACTGGATGGTGATGCCTCTGGCAAGCGAGAAGTACGAAGAGCCCAACCCTGACTACGCAGATACGCCTGCACACCATATTTCAGAGTATCGTTCAGACGGACCTCGACGATCGTCGCTTCGATAACAACCTGTGAGAGCGGCACGTCGAGTGATTGAACCACTTCTCGAATTCGATTGAACTGGCGAAAGGTCGCAAAGACAAGAAGTGCATTGTTCCGAGTGTCCGGTACAATTGAAATTTCTTGGTCACTCTGGCGACTGGTAACAACCTTCGCATTTTGCGCATCAATCGCTTGGCGAGCCGCTTCGAAACGGGCTGCGGTAGGCGAACCTCCGCTGCGCAAAGAGTTGCCTTCGCGCATTGTTGCGGGCGTGGCTATCGACCGACCTTCAGCACCTCCGTCTGAAGACGCGCCCTCCTGCGGACCTTCCGCCGGATTGGTCGATTGGGTAACCGGTCCGCTTTCGGCGTAGACATTGTTCAATTGCGACGCAATTTCCTCTGCCGGCAGGTTCTTGAGTTGAATAACGCGCAGCGAGGCAATATCCCGGTTGTCCATGTCGAGCCCTCGGATCAGGGTCCTGACATTTTCCATGATGCGTTCGCTGCGCGCTATCACGAGCAAGCCTTGTTGCTGTTCAAGCGGCACGATAAACGGTTTTTCCTGTGCAGCCTGGCCAGAGGCCGCAAAGTAGGCTTCTATCGATGTCGCGATGGCTTCCGGCGGACTCTCCCGGAGCGGGATCACCGCAACCAGATCATCGCCTCTGCTGCTTTCGGTAAGGGTGCGGATGAGGTCGAGAACAGGTCGTTCATCCACCGGATCGACGTGCAGAACCAGAGAGTTGTTGGACTCAACAGCTGAAACGGTTGCCCCGGGCGGCAGGATCTGCGTCACAACCGAGGCAATTTCCTCGGCATTTCCCCCATTGAGTTTAATGACCCTGCTCTGGTAGTCTCCAGCGGCGCCGGTCGCCGAGATTTGTTCAAGCTGGGCAATCATCTGCGGCGTGCCGATCTGGTAAACGCCATTGATCACCTTCATCTGATAGCCGTTTCGAGCCAGGATATCGCGCACAATGGAAGGCACAACTGACCGCGGCACAGGCTGTTCAGTCCGAAAGGACACGGTGCCTTCAAGATTATCCGGAACAACGTAATTTGCCGAAAGCATACCGCCGAGCAATTGCCGTACCACGTATTGTAGCGGATCGTTGGAAAACGACATCGACACTTTGGCATCCGGATCGACCGCTGCGTCCGCGTCGGTGAATCTCAGGTCCGACTTGTTGCGCTCGACTTCCTCTCTGGAAATGGAGATCTCGAGAGGCTCGTTCTTCAGGATGCCGGTGAAGCCGATGGCCCCGGATTCAGGCACGGCCGGTCCACTGTTAAACAGTTCATCTTTCAGGCCGCCCATCCCTACATGGGGCGTATCGATTGCCAGTAGCACCTCGGTATTCGTTCCCTCCAGGTGTTCCGACGGGTTTGAACATGCAACCAGACAGCCGCTTAAAACTGTACAAAGCAGCAGTCCAGAAGTGCGTAAGCGCGTTGGCCGAATTCTTTTTTTCATTTTTCGCTTCCAATAAGCATCCCTGCTGGGGAATCTGTTCTATCGGCTTCCTACATATGATCGGGATTGCTGGTCTGCCTGAAATCATTCGCTCACTTTCCAGGCCAGATCGTCGGAGTAGATGATAGGGCTGAGAGAGTCCGTGCCCTGCACAAGCGCCCCCAGCGCTCCCACACTGATCAGCTTGCTTGTCAGGTCGGGAGAACTGCCTTCGAGCAGTTTGCGGCCATCAGGTATCTGGATGAAACGAGTCTTTTCCTGGAGCATTACACCAACGACCTTAAGGGAAGGCGGTGTGAAGTCGCGGACTAGGTAACGGACAAAGCCAGGGTTTTTCCTGGTTTCTTCAAGATAAAGCGACATTTCGTCAAAAGGCACTTCGATGCCTTGCGCCAGCATTTGGGCACAAGACTGCAGCCGACGGGGATTGAGCGCAGCCTCCAGCAGCAGTTGCTGGCTCGCCGGATCAAATTTGATCAGCGACGCTTCTGTCGAAATGCTGAGATAGTCTAACCAAAACAGAATGGTACCTACGTCACCAACCTTCAACTCGGAACCATTCCAGCAATATCCGTAGCCATCTTGAGGTCTAGTGACCAGAGGTAGATACTTTGTCCGGGCTACAGCCTTCGTACCTTCGGTCTCAGTGGTATCAAGAGCAGTTGGCGCCGCCCTGATATCCCATTTCTTCAGCACTTGTTCCGCCACAGCGTCCTGTGCCTTGTCACGTGCTTGCTCCTCAGGCTGAGCAGCAAAAGATCGCGCAAGCTCGCCCACAGCGTCCTGTGCCTTGTCACGTGCTTGCTCCTCAGGCTGAGCAGCAATAGATCGCGCAAGCTCGCCTGAAGCTTTCGGAGCATCAGATTGCGAGATAAAAAGCACGTCTTCGTCTCGCGCGAGCGTATCAGGAGGCAACTGCCATTTTTCATCCGGAGGACCAGATTCTTGCGCGCCCGCTCCGGATTGCGACGCTTGACCGCGCGCTGCAGCGAGGACGGATTCCGGTTCCGACAGCAAAGTCTGCAAGCTCTGGACCAGGCTTCCTTCTGCTGTAGAAATCGCGGTTGCAAAAATGGTCTTGCCGGCTCCTTCACTCTTGGCTGACTGGCCTGTTGCCTCTGCATCCCGCAATTCCGGAAGCGGCGCGGCGTTCGGTGTTGCGTTTGCATCACCGGCTCCTGCGCTGCCGGATGCAGTGACGCTGATGAACACATCTTCCTTCTCGATTACGCCGCTTTTAATTTCTTCGAGATCAAGGTCCAAGGTTCCGGCCTCGTCAGGCAGTTCGCTTGGTCCGACCCGTGTCGGACTGCTTTCCAGGATTACCTGACCATCTTCGTTCACCAGTTGGACATATGATGTAAGTGGCAGAAAATCGGCATACCGTTTCGCATAAACTTGTAAAAAACCAATCCAGTAGTCGAGTTTGTCGGTACTGAGAACACCGCTTGCCTCAATCCGCTCGCCTGCCAGACGCATCAGAACCGTGTCACCTAGTGAGGAGCGTTTGGCCAGTTTCCTGACATCATTAAAATAGGTACTTGCCGTATTGATATTGTCTTCAATAGACGAAATTCCGCTGATTTCCTCGCGCAGATAGCTTGAAAACCGCTCAGCCTTTTCATCGGCAAGGATCGTTCCATCAAGGGTCACGCCACCTTTTTTTGACAACGCAAACTCTACATCTGCGTCAAAGCTTTCTATTGTTTCAGCGATTTGCGTACGGATAGACTCAAATACGAAAAGTCTCGCGTTCACGGATCTGTCAAGGTTTCTCAGAGCGTCTTGCAATGCTCTGCGTTCGGCTGGAGTTTCCACATAACCGGTCGCAAACAACGTTCCATCGACTTCCTCTCGCAGCACGATGGCTTTGCCGAAAGGAAACCGGTCAAGCGCTTCACGCACTGCCGCTAAGTCGTATGTTTCCGTCTTAGCCATCAGAATGTCGCCGCTGACAAGAATTTCGAGCACCAGCCAGCAAAATGTCAGAAAAACAAAAAGTCCTGCCGAAGCCAGCAGGCCATACTTCAACCGGGTTCTGCCGGCCTTTCCGGCCGTGTTTGTCGCGCCCCTCCCGTTCGCATCCGAGACGTGCCGTCTGTCAAGCGACTCCGATACCTGAGCCCAGTCAGCATCGACAGGTCCGATTGTGAAGAGACACGTACCCAGCGACACCGGCTCAAGCGGCTCCAGTTCGTGCCAGTTGTCGTCTCCCGCCTCGATGATCCGGCCAGTCTGTCCGATTATAGCGCCAGCTCCACCGGCAACGAGAATCCTGTCCTTTTCCAAAAGTATTCTGGCGTGGCCACTTTTCAAGCAAACGTCGACAAATTGCAGATCGTCGTCCTGGCCGGAGCCGAGCGTATATTCACCCTCGGCCAGCGCGACTTCAACGCCCGACTGCGCACCGGTTAGCGCCTTTAAAATATACTCGCAGGATGACGAACCGATTTGATCCTCATCTATCCCATCGCTGTTTCGGGACATCTTTCTGGCTCCAATGAGCTTCGCAAGATGCAGATTACAAAGAGGACCCGAAGCACGAGTTTGGAAAACCGTGCGTCTCTAGATCCGCTTCACATCTGTCATTGCGTGCGTGGTTCTCTGCTCCACCGACGCATCGTCAGACGACGTTTCGTGTGATCGTCTTCAATACGTCCGCCACGGATTTCAACATGTTAGTACGCAGGTTGGCCACCGCAGACCATGCATTCATTGCCATCTGCATGTTATACATTTTCTCCGTGTCAGATCCATTTGACAATTCTATTTGACGAATATCTTCTTCAATTTCTACCATCTGACTTTGCAAAAGCGCTTGGCGGTAGATCAGGTCAAAGCCGTTCCGGTTTCCGTCATACGGCGCTCCGTCGGGGTTCGGGCTCTCAGAGGTGTGTTCTCTACCCCAAGTTGCTGCAATATTTGACATTTTTCTTTCCTCTCAATTGTCTCTGGGTTTTCAATCGTTTACACTGGAAATTGTGACAAGGTATCCCTTGCCGCGATCAGTCCATCAAGAACTCGTTTGGCAGATCGCAGATCATCCGGGCCAAGCCCATCGCTTATCAGCTCACTCAGCGCTGTTATTTTGCCTTTGAGCATCTCGATAACTTCATTTTTCACCTCAACGCCGTACGCGCCTGTTAACCGTTCCTCCAGATCAGTCATCTCAAAATCCAGCGAAGTTTCGCTCGCGCCGCCAATGATCTTTTTGTTCACTAGTTATCTCCAACATTCAGAGCCGTTAGTTCCAGCCCGTCCGGATCCAGTAAGATGATCTTTCGATCCTCGATGGCCACCAATCCATCCAAAATCCATTTCCTCAGAACCCGATTAACATTGCCACGCGTGCCGCGAGCCATGGCGCCAAGGTCACTTTGCGTGACCATGGCCCCCAGAGAAGGACAGTTTCTGCCACGGTAATCTGTTGTCTGCCCAAGACTTTCGACCAGCCTCAGCAAGGACGCGGCCAGCCTTGCAGGCAGATTGCTCAGGTGGAGACACCTTGTGACATCAATGAAGGTTTTATAGCGATCGACAATCAGCGTGCTGAGCGCATCCTTCGGGCTCGAATTACCGGATATGTCCGAGTGAAACACTTCCGCTCGCACTGAAAAAACGCTGACATCGCCAATCGCAGTCGCCGAATCCATATAGACGGACCAGTCGTAGACACCCAGCTCTCCGAAACTCTGGCCGGGAGGCACAATAGCGTAGAGAATTGTGCTGCCGTCCTCCATGATGTAGGACAGCCTGACATAGCCGCTCAGGACGATGTAAAGTTTGTCAGCCCTGTCTTCCTGGAGATAGATTACGCCGTTATTTGTATATACGTTGCGTGTTGCGTTCTTCAGAAACAACTGTCGTAGGTTTGGATCAAATGCGTCATTTTCCAATGGCCAATGCATTAGTTTATTGCCAACTGCTGAAAAGTTTCCAGCATAACGAGCAGTGACGCCAGCGCACTTCCCAAAGGTGTCTGCCTGGCCTTGGCCAACTGCTCTTGAAGCCATTGGCAATGCTGTCTGTGTCGTTGTCACGGAAGCCCCCTTTTGCGCTGTCGAGACATTACCTTCGTCGAGTACTCATGTATTCTGGCGTCCCACGTAAAGACTTGGTAAATATCACAATGACAATTCAATCCTTTCGGCGCTGGATGCATAGAATTGCGCTCACCGATAAGAGTTGTGCGCATATCACCAAGCCCGCCTGACGGTAATGCACCGGCCCCATGGCCTCGGCCTCTGGTTCGTAGGCATCCGGGGAAGACCGCTGCCGCCAGCGCTGGCCATGTGGAGTGGCCTGCACTGGCTCATTCTGAACTCATGAGCCGAAAAAATCATAAGACAAGCTTTTCAGATCTTTCTGGGTCATGGCCGGCAGCAGGAAAGTAGTTCCGGCACTCAGCAGGACTGAATAGGTCTATCCCTTTGGCGATGGCCTCCCAGAGATCGTCCCTTGTTCTCGCTGCGGTTTTCTTGAGAAAGCTTTTAAGTTTCGAAAAGGCCATCTCGATCGGGTTTAAGTCCGGGCTGTACGGGGCAGGAAACGCAATTGCGCGCCGGCGTCCTGGATGGCCTCTCGCACGGCCGAGGGTTTGTGAGCAGGCAGGTTGTCCATGACCACGATGTCACCCGGCGACAGGGATGGCACCAGCACTTGCTCGACATAGGCCAGAAAGGCTACGCCATTCATCGCGCCATCCAGAACCATCGGCGCGGTCATGCCGCCCAACCTGAGCGCACCGACGAATGTCGTTGTTTTCCAGTTGCCATGCGGGATAGCAGCTCGACAACGCTCACCTCGAAGCGCCCGACCTCGCAGACGTGCCATCTTGGTGTTGGCTCCAGTCTCGTCGATAAACACCAGGCGCTCGGGATCAAGATCGGATTGAAGTTCGAACCAGGCTTCCCGCCGCCGGAGAACGTCAGGACGCTGTTGCTCGCTGGCGTGTGCCGTTTTTTTGAAAGTCATGCCGTGACGATCAAGCAGACGCCAGACCGTGCTTTGGGAAACACGCAGTCCATGGGTCTTTTCCAGATGTTCAGCCAGTTCGGCCAAGGTGATATCAGGCGTCGCATCAATCAGAGCCAAGACTTCATCTGCATGCGCTTCCATCCGCTGGGACCGGTTGTCTCCACCTTGTCGGGCCGGTTCGACATGTCCTTCCTGGAACCACTGATTGACCCACCTGATCGCCGTTGATGGCGCAACACCAAATCGCTTGGCTGCGGAACGGCGAGACATTCCGTTTTCAACGGCAACAACCAAACGGCGACGGAGATCATTCGACAAGGCGTGGGGGGATTGAGGCTGGCCTCCTGCTCCGGCCAGCATCTTGATGATGTGGACGCCCCCGCCAGCGCAGCGCCAAGTATGGTGCTGAGAAAGAATTGAAGGCAGGAAAGGAAGGTACCAATGAACATCACAACACTCGGGCTGGATCTGGCGAAGAGCGTTTTCCAGGCGCATGGGATAGATGCATGCGGCAAGACGGTTCTGGTGAAAAAGCTGCATCGCAAACAGATGCTGCCATTCTTCTCGAAACTGGCGCCCTGTCTGATAGGCGTTGAGGCCTGCGCGACGGCCCATCACTGGGCGCGTACGCTGATCGCTATGGGCCATGACGTCAGGATCATGCCACCGTCTTACGGTAAAAGGATACGTCGAGCGCGGCAAAAGCGATGCGATTGATGCAGAAGCGATCTGCGAGGCCGTGCAACGTCCGACCATGCGGTTTGTGCCGGTAAAGACAGTTGAGCAGCAAAGTGTTCTGATGGCGCACCGGACCAGATCGCTGATCGTACGTCAGCGTACCATGACCGCGAATGCGCTACGCGCGCATTTGGCCGAATTCGGGTTGGTCGCCAACCCAGGTATTGCCAATCTGGTGAAGCTGGCCGCCAGGGCCTTTGCCGATGAAGCCCTTCCTGCTTACGCTCATCGAGCGCTTGAGGTCCTGATCCGACGGATCACCGAATTAAACGAGGAGACTGGCGAACTCGATAAGGAATTACGTATCTGGCATGCGGAGAACGAGGCCAGTCGAAGGCTCGCGGCTAGATCTTCTTGTTCAGGTTGGACACCGTGCCTGGTGACACCCGAGTGCCCCATAGCGCCTCGGTGATGTCCTCGACACGGCGAACGGAAACACCAGCCAGATACATCTCTATCAGGGCTTCTTCGACGCTGCATTCCCGCCGCTGGTAACGCTCGATGATGGCCGTCTCGAACGTCTGACGCCGAAGCTTCGGCATCTTCAGCTTCACTTCGCCCGCCTTGGTATGCAGCGAACGTTCATAGCTGCCTGCCCGCGTGTCCTGACGCCCTTCGCTGCGCTCATAGCGGCCAGCTCCGCAAAGCAGGTCTGCCTCCGCATCCAGCATCGCATTCAAGGCCTCTTCAATGGTGCCACGCACCATCTCTCCAAGATGATCCTTGATCCGGGCTTCATCGATCCGGATCACATTGCCAATCTCTTTACCCTCATCGTCATCAGTCATGCCGTGCTCCCTTCAATCAGAATAAAGGAAGCCGTCTCAACCGGAAAATGTGCGAAAGATTTTATACTTTATCCGCATGCTCTGGCCGCCGCGGGCAAAAACATCGGCCATGCCCTCGACCGCCTGCCGGTACCAGGTGCTCACTTGATTCTGACGCACCTGATACTTGGCTGCAGTCTCCTGGATTGTCTTGTCACCGCGCAACGCTTCCAGCGCGATCTTTGCCTTGAACTCATCTGAAAACGTCCCGCGCTTCGCCATCTCGTATCCCTCCAGAAGGTTCGGGATACATCTTAGAGTCCGATTCAAAAGTTCATGAGACAAGACAATAGGTTGCGAGCCTGCGTGTCATGACCCTGATACTAGCGATGTTGATCCATGCGGTGGAACTTTCGATTGACGCCTCCCAGTCCTTTGCCAACCGGCGGCATCTGCCCAGCCATGCGAAAGTGCGCTCCACCACCCATCTGCGGGGCAGGAGTTCGAAGCCTTCAGCAGCATCGGAGCGTTTGATGATCTCTATCGTCCAGTTGCCGTTGCCCACCAGGGCGGCGCGCAGCTTTTCACCGGCATAGCCGCCATCGGCGAAG
>NZ_JSEP01000044.1 GCF_001624695.1 Labrenzia sp. OB1
CGCTCAATGTCCCGATCGAATTGCCCGGTGCAAGTTTCCCGCCCTCTTCAACGAACGTGTCTCCAACGGTGCCCGTTCCCCCAAGCGTGCCGCCGTCATCGACGGTGACAGCAACGTCTGAGGCATCTCCATTCAGGACAAGAGCGCCGGTATCGATCGTGAGGGTCTCAGTTCCTTCAATATCCCCGGAAAGGGTCCAACTACCGGCTTCGGACTTGGTCAGTGTATCAAAGCCGGTGATGTCATGGTCAAAAACGGCCTCCCCCAACCCGTTCAGCGTCAGCGCAAACGTCCCGCTTYCTGCCAGAAGGTTCCCCTCGACAGTAGCGCCCGTGCCTATGGTCAATGAACCTGCATGGATCTCAGATTTCGCGGAAGATCCTTCGCTCGATTTCGCGAAAGCTCCTTCGCCCGAGCTCTCGGAAGATCCCTCGCCAGTAAATTCGAAGTAAATCGCGGCCCCATTTTCTTCGGTCGTTCTGACCGTCCCGCCACTCACCGTCACCGTGGTGCGGTCACCATGAATGTTTATCCCATAGTCATCGGCTTCGATCGTGCCACCGCTCACCGTAACGGTAGAACCCTCACCTTCAGAGTATACGCCCTCCCGTTCAGCCTCAATCGTGCCGCCGCTCACCGTTACGGTGGAATCTTCACCAGAAGTGTGTACACCGCCCCATTCAGCATCAATCGTGCCGCCACTCACCGTAACGGTAGAACCCTCACCTTCAGAGTATACGCCCTCCCGTTCAGCCTCAATCGTGCCACCGCTCACCGTAACGGTAGAACCCTCACCTTCAGAGTATACGCCCGCGTATTTACCTTCAATTCTGCCACCGCTTACCGCTACGGTGGAATCGTCACCAGTAGTGTATACACCTTCCCATTCAGCATCAATCGTGCCACCGCTTACCGCGACGGTGGAATCTTCACCAGAAGTGTGTACACCGCCCCATTCAGCCTCAATCGTGCCGCCGCTCACCGTAACGGTGGAACCGTCACCAGAAGTGTATACACCCTCCCCTTCAGCCTCAATCGTGCCGCTGACCACCTCCACCGTATTGTCATCGCCAGTAGCATATACCCCGTGGGAACCGGCCTCAATCGTGCCGCCGACCACCTCCACCGTATTGTCATCGCCAGTAGTATATACCCCGTGGTAGGCGTTCAGTTCAGCGTCACTGTAAATGATAACCTTCGTGTCATTGTCTAACGAGATGGCAACGCCTTCACTAGACGTCACTTTGGTATCGGAAGCGCCCTCACCATCCGGCATCCCATCCCCAAGCGTAATCGTGACACTGTCGTCCCCCTCCTCGACAGTTGCCGCTTCTATTGTACCGGTAAGCTCCACATCATTGCACACAAGATCGTCACCACCCTCGAGGGAAGTGAACGGCGGTGTTTCCACCTCTCCGTCAATAGTACACCCAGCCAGAGCCACAGGGGCATTGCCAAACACAAGCCCCGCCCCCAGCATGAGGGCAACACGGCAACTCGGCCTGCACGAGGCATCTCGCCCCAAGGCCAGCAATGGGGCCAGCAATGCGCCGCTCTGCCCAGGCCAATCTGCCCACTGCCCGGATCGGAACACCGGAAGGCCTGAGTTTGTCGCATCCCGCGACGAACCATTATTGTCGTGCACCTGAGCACTCCCGCAGACAGTTTTTGATTTGCTTAAGGTGGCGGGGACCGCATGCGTGAGTTGTGTCAAATGACACACTTTCCGGCAGAAAACTCCTGGCCTATGCCAGCGATTTTTGAGCGAGCCTCATTGAGGTGCTCCCGCAAAATGCCCTCGCTTTGAGTTAGAGTTTTCCGCGACGATTTTCCTGGCCGGGAAGGAGCGGAATTGATGAAGGCATCGAAGTTTTCGGATGCGCAGAAAGCGTTCATCGTCAAGCGTGGCGAAGAAGGTGTTTCTGTTGCGGAGATCTGCCGTGAGGCTGGGATCAGTCAGGCTCTTTGAACTGATGCGGTGGATGCCCCCACCCAGCGGCATCGAGTATACCAAGACGGTTCTATATTCACCGAGCGGAGGGCGCATCAATGACATCGAAGATCAGCATTCTGGCGATCGACTTAGCAAAAGGCAGCTTTCAGGTTTGTGCGGTCGGATGCGATGGGACGGTTCTGTATAATCGTGCACTGTCTAGGAACCGGTTGGCGACACTTCTGGGCGAGCAGCCGGTCTGTGTCGTTGCTATGGAGGCATGCGCCACGTCGCATCACTGGTGCCGGATGGCACAATCTCACGGTCATGAAGTGCGTCTGGTGCCGGCGGCGTATGTGAAACCGTTCGTCAAGCGCCAGAAGAATGACCGCGCGGACGCGGAGGCTATCGCAGAGGCGGCCATGCGTCCGACCATGCGGTTCGTGGCAGTGAAGAGTGCCGAAACCCAGGGCCATGCCGTCGCGTTCCGCACCCACCAATGCTTGGTCCGGCAGCGCACTCAGCTCATCAACGCGCTCCGCGGACATCTGGCCGAATTCGGGCTGGTGGCACCGAAGGGACCGGCGAGCCTGAAATTACTAGAGAATGCGCTGGCGGACGAGAGCAGCGACCTGCCTGACCCCGTTCGGGAGATGGGGGCGGTGTATCTCGAGCAGATAGCGCGGCTGACCGACGAGATCGAACGGCTGGCAAACGAGTTGGAGGATGCATCGAAGACAGATTTTGAGTTGCGGCGGCTTTGTACCATCCCCGGGATCGGCCCTGTGACGGCAGGGGCCGTTGCGGCGTTTGCGCCCGACCTCGACACTTTTGACAGTGGGCGGAATTTTGCGGCCTGGCTCGGCCTCGTGCCACGGCAGAGGTCCACGGGGGGCAAGGCCAGGTTCGGGGCGGTCAGCAAGATGGGGCAGACCGATATCCGCCGACTGCTAATCGTCGGAGCGATGAGCGTGATCCGCTGGGTGGTCCGAAAGGGTGGCAGTTCGAATCGCTGGCTCGCTGCCCTCGTAGCACGCAAGCCCAGGATGGTCACAGCCGTTGCGCTGGCGAATAAAATGGCCCGGATGATCTGGGCCATGTCAACCAAACAAGAGGATTATCGAATGGCGTGACCTGAAACCGAGAAGGGAAAAGGCACGACATGGCCGCAAGGCCTGGGTGAGCGATCGACGAGGAGTACGCGACACGGACTTCGAAGTTCAAGGCAGGGAAAATCAGACCCGGGGCTCGAGCGCTTGCAGCTCTCTGAACCGATGTGAACCCAGCTTTCCGAACAGCATACCGGCCCGTGGACCATCGAGAACATCAAGCGTTCAGATGCTGCCAAAGGTTTCCATGTCCTACCCCGCCGATGGGTGGTTGAACGCACGTTCGGATGGTTCCTACGATGCCGCAGGCTGGCACAAGGACCGGGAGAAATCCGTCAAAAGCGCCACCGCATGGGTCGCCATTGCCAGCATCAGGGTCATGACACGCAGGCTCGCAACCTATTGTGTCATCTCATGAACTTTTGAATCGGGCTTTAAGACAAACGGCAAGGCCGAGCGCTTCACCCAGACAATGCTGCGGGAATGGGCCTACGCCATACCCTTCAGATCCTCTCTGACACGGGAAGCCGACCTGCCGAAGCGGCTTGACTGGTACAACACAAAACGCCCACACATGGGCATCAACGGCAAAACGCCAGTTCAGCTCCTCAACGGAACAACCTGATCAGAAACCACAGCTAATCCCGTCGGATCAGAAAGAACAACGAGTGAAGCCAAAGCGCCAGAGACTTCTTCAACGGCCTTCTAGAAGCCGCCGGTTTTGCGGTCGAAATCAAAACTGAATTTCAAGAATTACGTCCCTGAGCCGAACCAGGAGGCATTTCATGTTGGCTGTCTCATTTGAGACACCGCAACAGAAGATCCTGCTGTAAACATAGCAATGATAAAAGAGGCAGGAGCGAAATATGCCATCCGTTGGAAGAAATAATTGCTCAAATTTACCTAGCCCTTTTTCCATTGAGAGCGGCTCTTTTGATTCAACCTCGAAAAGATATATCCTCAATCGAAGCGCTTTAGGCGCGACCACGCGGTTGTCCTCTGCTCCGCACACAAGAACGTTAGCCAGTAAAATCACCCGTTTTTTCGAAAGCGTCCCCCAAACTTTCAAAAACTGGAAAACAACATTCGACGAAGCAAATCGTAAGAAATCTCAAGACCACGCAGCTTCCAAAATCCTGAATGGCTTTGTACATAATAATCCCAAAAGCGTCTATCAGGGATGTAAGGCATTGTTTAACAAGGATGTCTCGCAAAATGATGTTTTGCAATTATTGCAGGACGCCGCTGCCAAGATATCATATCAAAATCTTGAGAAAGCTCGCTCAGGTGTTCCCGATTGCGGAGCTGTGCTTGTGTATTCAGATAAGAACACCTTCTATCATCGAATGCTTGTGAAGTTTGAAGCTTTAGGGTTGCCGTGTGGCGACGTCGGCGGAAGAACAAAACGAATTGAAAATACAGACGATAAAATCAGGTGCATCAATTGGATCGAATTGGAAGCGTGTCTGGATAGACAAGCAGTCACGAATATGTCGCACGGACTGTTCGACCATGTTTTGGAAAACGCGGAAAATACAAGCGATTGTACGACGGTTTTTGGGGGGGGCTTGCAGACGTATTCGAAAAAGCAGAAGATGAGCCCAGGCAAATTACTTATAGATAATGCAAATCATTATTTGAAAGAAAGTAAATTTCTAGAAAGTGACATATTTGACGCCTCCGACAAGGTCATTAAGCATTGGCCACATTCCCAAATCCGGTTCGAAGATGGCGGGCAAAGCCATCTAACGATGCACACCGGCGCTTCGGAAAAAGCAGGCACGAAGACGCGCGAATCTGTTGACTTTGTGAATAACTTTACCGGGTCACGCGAAGCAACCAAGGTGCTTTCATGTTTTTTGAACCGGCAAGGCTGGCACGACATTTCTACCAAGATGGTGAACGGTAATGGTGATCGGGTCGAACTTCATCTGGATCCAGCGGATTCAAGTAGATCAGAACGACAGCCTGTTGACCGGTTTCGTGATGCGGAAATCATTGTGTCCAAGACGGATGAAGGAAACTACAAAGTCGTGTTTGATTGGACATTGAAAGCATTCGGGATCAAATATCACACGGGAAAGGCCGCTTATTTTGGCAGATTGGGAGGCAGTGACGTTGACCAGGGAAGCACGCTGTTGGTCGAGGTGAACAGCGAAATAACGATTTCCGCCGATGCCGCTAAGAAAGGAGAGCTCAAACTTTTGAACGAAGACTTCAAACACAGGTTCTCGGAATCCTTGGTATTCGACCATAACGACGAGCAATCTGAACACGCCACATCTGTGTATGATGATGACAGTGAGGTGTATCTCTATCAGCATTTTGGTGGTTTTGGATTTATCAGCGAAACTTTTAGCGATTCAGAGCAAGACTAATTTTTCATATTTGAACGTTTTTGGCAGTGGGCGTTTGCGGTGATGAACTGATGCCTTCGTAGCTATACAGACCCGCTAGCCCGTCTTAGTTGGACACCCGCAAAAACTGGCGATTTGACGCTGGTTTGAGCGATAGGCGCTGTCCGCCCAAACATCCGACGCGGTGTTGTCCTTGGTGACCACATGCTTCAACTGCCGGCCATCCGCGTCTGGGGCAGACGTCACATGACAGCCCCGGATGAAGCCGAAGCACCGGTCAATACTGATGTGGCTCTTGTAGCCAAACACCGGCAACGCTATTTGCGGCAGAGGCATCCCGTCGGGCCGATACCGTATTTTTCCACCGATCTTCAGCGTCCAGCGGGCGTTGGTGTCCTTCTGGGCGGCCTTGTTGGGCTCATCCGGCCAGATCTCCTTGGCCGGTTTGCCCGCCTTGACCGCATCCTTCTCGTCTTTGGTATTACGTTGCTTGGGCGCGGGCGCCAGAGTGGCATCGACGATCTGGCCGGACATCGGGATGTAACGCTTCTTCTTCAATTGCCAGTCGAAGGCCTTCATCACACGCTTCAGTGTGCCAGTCTCTGTCATGCGGTTACGGAAGTGCCGGATCGTGTTCTCGTCCGGCGTGGCCCCACCCAATTCAAACCCAAGAAAGCGCATCCAGGACAGCCGGTCCCGGACCCATGCCCGGCAGGTATTTGCAGCGCAAGTGCCGAGAGGAGGGAATTCCATCTTCGCGTCACTCAGATTGTGCTGCGCCTGAAGGATCAGGACCTTGAACATCGAAACCGGGTCAAACGGCGGGCGACCGCCCTTGGACCCGTCGCCATAGCCAAGCCCCTCCACCAGCCAGTCGCGGAAATATTCGAAATCCACTATCGCATCCAAAACCTCAAGCGGATCGCCGTCCTTGCTTAAGCGTTCAAGATGATCGGAAAGGCTGAAAAGACTGCTCGGATTCATCACCGCAACTCCATGCAATCAGTGAATCAGAAGCAAGCCGAAAAGGATAGATTTTTGCGGGTGTCCAGCTCATCCTGCACAGCGCCGTCTACTGGCTGATGCGCACACTGCCCGACGCAGTGCCCGCGACCGATCGCCTGTGTAAGACCGAGTTCACCACGCTCAGCTGCGTTACTCTCACTGGATTCTTGACAGACAGGAACATGATTTACTGGAGTACGTAACTGTATTAATATCAAATAAATCTATAAATATATTTATTGCAAGAATAACTAATTTAAAATATTAAATAATCAATTAATTAAAAAATAGATAAATAGAAATCACGCGGTGAGATTTTTTCATGTTCATTGCATTTAATCTGGATAATTGGCTGTTCGGTGGATAGAGTAAAGCGAATCAACAAAGAACAACTCGAAAGAGAGATATGAAGGCAGATCCAGTTTACACATTTGATTCGTCAAACTCTGAAGTTGAGGAGCAGTTTGCAATCGCTGCAAAGGAGGCCTCTGGTCTTGTTGATATCAAATTACCTCAAGGAACTGATCTGAAGAAGGGCTTCCTTTTAAAGAAGAAGATCTACAAAGCCGACCCGTTCTTATTTGCGATTACAGAGACGGATGCACATGAACGAGCCCCTATGCGCTATGAATATCAGTCGAACGCCTCGCCTTATTATTTCATTACGCTCCGGCTATACGGCTATTGTGATGTTGAAGTCGGCGATCGCACGATACGGTTCGAGGGCCAGAAGCTTGAAATGGGATCGGTCGCTACCATTCGCAGAGCAAGCATCAGCCGGAACAAGGCATTTCATCTTTATTTTCCGAAGTATGAATTCGAGAGATTTGAAGAGGTGAGCAAAAGTCTTATTAACAGAGACACGGATGACAATATGTCGTCTACGCTTGCGCTTTACCTAGAAGCGATAGCATCTGCTTTGCCTCATGCCAAACAGGATGAAATTCCACAGATCGCACTGATGACTGAATCCGTTATCCGGACCTGGATCAGCTGTTCAGATTGTTCCAGCGAAGAAAGCCAACCTTCGGCACTTGTCGGCCAACTTGAAGCGGCAAAAAAATACATTATGACCAATCTGCGGTCTGCTGCGCTGACACCAACAATGCTGCAGGAAGAACTGAAAGTCTCACGAAGGCAGCTATACAAGATTTTTGAGCCGGTGGGTGGCGTCGGCAATTTTGTACGCTCAGCCAAGTTAGAGGCAAGTTGGCGCGAAATTGTTTCTGGACAAGAAACAAGGCCGATCAGCGTCATTGCCGGGGACCTAGGATTTTCGGATCATGCAAGCTTCAGTAACCACTTCAAGGCCAAATTCGGATGTGCTCCGAGCGGCCTGCGGCAGCTGGTCAATGAGCTGAATTCTAATGCAAAATCCGAACTTGCGAGGGTGTTTTGAGACCGATCAATCGACCGCTATGTCATTCATTGAACCTTTTTTAAGAAAACTGGATCGTTAGCAGCAAACGCTGTGCTGTTCGCTGTTCCGGCCGGTAGGATGTGCACCGGCGAGAGAGCCGGTTTGCAGCAGCAAAATGATACTTGGCTTTGCGCTTGTCTTTTAGATGCCAGGCGCAACTGCCAGCAATCAGATGACTGCGTGGATGTAGCGCATCGATTTCAATGGCAGCAAGGGCAAGGCTGTAGCTACTTTGGAAAAAGCCCTCGCGGCTAGCGCAGGCCGCCAACGCTATGTAGCCCCCATTACGCGTTGCTTGATGAGTCAGACTTAGCAAAAAATAGCTGGCAGCCTTCGTATAGTCTTCACGTTCGAAATGTATGTAGCCCGTTTCGTAGATTTCGCGACAGGTAGAAAGGTCTGCTGCGAGAACTCTCAGACTTTCTTCACGATCAGTTCCGACGCCGCCGTCAACAAGCCATTTTAGTCCGATTTCATTCAGAAAGCATTGCACTGCTCGCGCTCCCGAATCGTCTCTAAAAAGAACTCTGTCCAATTGCTCAACCAGATATGATGCAGGGCCGGGTTCTACCGGCGAACCGGGCGAGTCAAAACCCATCGCACCTGGCTTCACCGGTCCGGCGCAAATTCTCAAATCGTCGGGTTCATGAAACACGCTGGCTCCTGTATGTTTGCTTGATCGCGCCGAGACTAGTTTCATCGCGAGTTGGCAAATGTGCTGGATGTCACACATGCGGTTAATATTGCATAACGGAAGGCGCATTTATGCTTTTTTTTGCCTTTTTTTGACGGGTTCCGTCCTTACCCAGTCGGCGTTTTCGCCTGATGTGCTCCCGCTAAATGCCGCCGATTTGAGTTAGAGTTTTCCGCGACGATTTTCCTGGCAGGGAAGGAGTGGAATTGATGAAGGCATCGAAATTTTCGGATGCGCAGAAGGCGTTCATCGTCAAGCGTGGGGAAGAAGGTGTTCCGGTGGCAGAGATCTGCCGTGAGGCTGGGATCAGTCAGGCGACGTATTTCAACTGGCGGAAGAAATACGCGGGCCTGATGCCGTCGGAGATGAAGTAGCTTCGAGAACTGGAGCAGGAGAATGCCCGGCTGAAGAAGATCGTCGCTGACTTGTCTCTCGACAAGGAAATGCTCCAGGACATTGTCAAACTAAAGCTCTGAGGCCTGCCGGGAAGAGAACGCTGGAAACTGTCTGCACCTGGATTGGCTATCTCAAGACGATCCGGGTCGACCGGGGCTCCGGGTTCATCTCCCGGGATCCTGATCTTTGGGCCTATCGAAGGGGCGTCACGCCGGACTTCTCAAGGCCGGGGAAACCGACGGACAACGCGTTCATCGAGGCCTTCAATGGCCGGTTCAGGGCAGAGTGCCTGAATGCGCACCGGTTCCTGAGCCTTGCAGATGCAGCCGAAAAATTGGAGGATTGGCGCAAGGACTACAATGAACACAGACCTCCCGATGCCATCGGCAACAAGGTACCGATGGACCTGATAAAATCAGAACACGCAGCCAGCCCGTGTTCCTGATTTGGATGGAATTCGGGTCTCAGGTCATACTTTGCTACTACGTGCATCATTTAGTACAGTGCAGGTTGCCCTGCTCAGGCAGATTTCTGAAATCTGTAACAACCCAATAATTAAAGGGTGCACCGCATGTCTACATCTACTGGTGTGTCAGGAAACGGCGAACCTGTTTCACAGTCTCGAGCGGCGCCTGATCGCCAGCACCCCACCTACACAAGACAGAACGCAACGTCGGCAGTTTCGTTGTCTGAAACGGGTTTGCAGAGCGAGCTCGCGCTCGCTTACCGACCACCATTCACGATGGCCAATCTGACCGGCTTATCGATTCCAGGCAATATGGGCGACGCGGAAGTTGAAGCAATGCGTGATCAGCTTGAAGCCAAACAACTGGCAAGCGATAATACAGTCATGAAATCCATTTCAAATGGTTCCAAGGTACGCAATGCACGTGGCGAATTTCGACAAAATATAAAAAGTATCGAGGCAAATAAAAATGAAATCGAAGGCCTTGAAAAATTAATCTTGCCTCTGGAAAATCAGATAAGTCAACTGCAAGAGGCTCAGGAAACGGAAAACGGCCAGGAGGCTCAGGAAACGGAAAACGGCCAGGAGGCTCAGGAAACGGAAAACGGCCAGGAGGCTCAGGAAACGGAAAACGGCCAGGAGGCTGTAAACAAACAAATCGAAGCGCTGTCAAATCAGATTAAGCAAATAAATGACGACATTAAGAGCAAGCAAAACGAAATCAACAGAGCAGAAAATTACAAGAGTGTTCTGTTGTTCAAAATCTCAGACAGCCTTTTGCAAAAAGTAGGCCCGGAAAACGGAAGTGTTTTGGGCGACACTGACGATGACACCGAGAAAAGCAAGGAGTTGGCAGTGCTCTTTCCAAATTTGGAGAAACTCCGCTACCGCATTCTTCAGGATAACAACACAACTGAATTCATAATGGACAATGCGCGAGAGCGACATCTCAGCATTATCGACGACAAAGCGTTTTGGCTTGCAGCCCGATTGGCGTTGACAAACGAAGGGCTCAATTCATTCCAAGATTTGCTTGCATCAGAACTCGAGCTATCTGCTCAGCTGCCAGGAAACAGCAGCCGGTATCACTTGGGCATCTGAACGCCGTGAACTTGATTCAAAATGATCAAGTAGTCCTGGACATTCGGACAGCGAGTTAAGAGCCTGATTTAAAAGTAGTTGAGTGATATCAAAGGGTTGTGATTCAACCGTCTTTGTCGAGAAGATGGAGGATCGAATGCCCTGGGATGATATCACTCGCAAACAGCATAACCGGGACGATCTGCGTTATCCAACTGATTTGATGGATCGGGAATGGGCGATTTTGGCGCCGCTGATCCCTCCGGCCAAATCCGGCGGTCGGCCACGCAAGACCGACATGCGAGAGGTGGTGAACGCGGTCCTTTATATCGCGGGCAGCGGCTGTCAGTGGCGGGCACTGCCGAAGGACTTTCCC
>NZ_JSEP01000045.1 GCF_001624695.1 Labrenzia sp. OB1
CGGATGCTGATCATCGAGCCCACAAGGGCCTGAATAACAGAATTGAAAACGCACACCGCCAGACCAGGAAGCGAGAGAAGATCATGGGGCGGTTCAAATCGCCCCGCCAAGCACAGCGTTTCCTGTCAGCCCACGATCAGATAAACACCATCTTTCGTCCCCGCCGATACAAACTCTCAGCCCGCTCCTGGCGACACGCCAGGGCAGATGCCTTCTGCCTGTGGTCCGACTACACAGCAGAAATGACCGCTTGAAAAAGCAGGGGCCGCGCTGCCTTGCATCCAATGACAAACAAATTGGCAATACCCTTTCGCGGCTTCCAACAACCGCACTATGGCATTTCAGATGCTGGTGTAGGAGACCGTCCACCTAATCAAGCCCCTATCACCCGCCTCGTTGCTGCCTTCAGTTATGCTGGTGGTTCAGCGTGTCTGGATAGCTCAATGAATCCCTTGTCATGCAGCGCCAAGAGTCCATTCGCAAAGCTGTCCACGATTATTGTCGCTCCCCGCTGGACCAACTTGCTGGCTATTCTTAATTTTTCGTCAGGCTCGCCACTACCGATCACACCGATCATGATGTCTGAGCTGGCACGACGTGACGACTCCATTCCGCCTCCGGAATCTTCCCACGTAACCACGATGTCCTCAGGGACAACACCCAACGCTTTCTTCGCCGCATTGTATACAGCCGGATCCGGCTTTGGTTTCTCCATATCAACACCGCTAAAGATGTAGTCTCCAAAGAGTTTGGGCTCATGCAGTGTCTCAAGGATATTTCTTGCATAATTTGCTGGAGCGGAGGTCGCCATGGCACATCTGCTGCCGCTCTTTCGCAACGCCTTGATTGCCTCCAGCGAGAAATCGGTTGCTTCGAGATCATTATCCCTTTTGAAGGACCGAACAAGTTCATCTAACGCTGTGGTTGCGACTTGACTTTTGTCTTCTTCACTGAGCGAAAAGCCTTGTTCGTTCGACAAGCTTTCAAGAATTGTCTCGACAACTATGCCGGAAAATCTTTTGTCATATTCTTCTCTGCTGAGTCCTCCTCCTCCTCGCTTCTTAATTTCGTGGTCGATCACCTGGACGAAAATGTGATCTACCTTGTGCGTCGTCTTGGCAATGGTGCCGTCATTATCGAACAGATTGACGACATCTGGGGAGCCCGCCGGACGATGGATCCACAGCAGTGCCCGGCCATCCCGGACGGCACCCAGGTCAATGCTCATTTTACCGAATTCAGGACTGGGATTGAGGCCAAGCGATATCGTGGGCTTCAGCACAGTTTCCGTGCCGACCTTATCGATACGAACCAGCATTTGATCAAGCTGTTCATGAAACTCGGTCCGAAGCTCAGGTGGCGTTTCTTCAATCAGTACTTTCTTATCCGGAAAGTCATCATTACTCCTGATCAATGCAGCAGTGACAGCGACAAGCTGGGTAATCGGTTTTCCGTTTTCCAGGTTGCGCACAATGGCCGGCCTGATTTCTCTTGACCATTGAGTATACGAATCTTGGTTGGAAGATATTCGACCTCCGCATACTTGCTTCGACAGCGCATCTGCGTTGACGTCCGGAGTCGACTCAAAACCGGCCTGTATTTGCTTTGCCACACCCCTTACGGCAACATGGTCGCCAGGGTCAACGAGACGTTCAAGTTGCATGACTGAAGCATACAAACTTGCAAATGTTAATACGGCGCGCGAGACTTCGGCTTCGGAAGAGCTTGCAATCATCTCTGGTTGCAACGATATGCCTTCGGCAGGGTGGTGGTGTGCCGATACCTTTAAAGAATTAGATTTGACATCTTTCTGTGCCGTACTATCCAAGTAGTTTTGCGTGTACTTATCCCCAAGGCTTTCATGCTTCTCGTCTTTTTTACCACGAGAAGCCGGACTTCCAAGTGATCTCTCTTCTTCGCGCGGCATCTTTGAAGAAACGTTAAATGTGCCAGGTGGCATCGACATAATTCTCTTCCCCTTTTCGCAAATTACATAATTCGAATGCTAGACAAAAAGAGGAATACGTCTGTCACATTTAGCACATCTACATTAATTAATATTCAGTATAGTAACCAATGACATAAAAATGCAGCCAAAACGAGCGTTGACAGAAAATTTCAAGCGTCGTGGTCGTCCGGGAGGTTATCTCCTTCGAAACTCCTTGAGCCTGCCGAGCATTCGTTAGATGACGTTTCTGCCTCTGTAAAGATATGGCGAAAAACAGTTCTCCCATTTCCGTGTTTTGCGGGGCGGAATGTTTGGCAGAGGTCCACGCGCCTTGTACATGGTCACTGTCGTAGCCTTTGCGTATTGCAGAACGCCGTTTGCCGGAACGAGTGGCAAGGGCGCTTCTGCCCCGGTGATGTCCGAGACATTGGCGCCGGCCTTTAGAACCCCGGTTTCCAATCAGATTTCTCCAGGTACCAAGCGTTGATCAGTTTCAAAGGAAATCATTTCCTGAAGGATGTCATTGTTTTCAAGGATTTTATTTTATGCCCGCCACGGAAACACATCGCTGTTCCGACAAATAAATTACAAAAGGGCCGATTTGCTATGTTTTAGGAAAACACTTCTTATTTTATCTAAAGAATTTCTTGCACTTTCCGAGCGATTGCCTTGCCCAGGTCGATATTGTTCTGTGTGGTGAAATGAATGCCATCGCAGCCGTCGGTGGTAATGTAATTGCCGGCGCTCAGGAAGGCGACTTTCATAAAGTCGGCCATGTTGCGGTATTGCTCGGCCAGCGCTGCCGACTTTTCGTGAGCTCCACCGAACATCCCCTGGAAATAGGAGTGCGGCATTGGAGTAAGGGGTGGGGGGGCGACGACCAGACACTTTGGGGCCGGATACGGGGTGCCGATACCACCGCCACATGTTAGCACTTGCCCGACCAGCTTCGCCATGCCGTAGGCGATATCGTAAGGTGTCCGGTTAAAGAACGGCTTGGTGTCGTTGGTGCCAAGAAGAATGATTGCCAGGTCGAGCGGAAGATGACTGGCAAGAGCCGTGGGCAGAAAATTGCTGCCGTTCAGGCGCGGGTCGTTGGGATCGTCGGCACTTGTGGTCCGGGCGCTGAGGCCTTCCTCAATAATGTGGTAGCCATCGCCAAGCTGAGCAGCCATGGCGCCCGTCCAGCGCTGTTCGTAGGGGTAGCGCATCGTTGGTGCGCCTTCCACCACGGGGATCCATCCCCAGGTCAGTGAATCCCCGAAGCAAAGTATCGACTTTTCTTCTGCCATAATTTCTTCCTCTGAATTGACGGAATGGTTCAATTGGATTTGGTTGTTCTCATGCCGTAAAAGGTTGCGGCGAGTAGGATGATCAGTCCCTGGGCAATGAGCTTGCCCGGATCGTCAATGCCGAAAGTGGTCATCACCACAAACAGCAGGGCGAAGGAAAGGACGCCAAAGAACGGTCCCCAGACTCCCCCCTCTCCGCGGCCGAATACGACGCCGCCGAGGATGGTCGCCGCAACCGCCATGATCGGCAGGTCGAGACCGACCCGGACACTGCCGACCGCTATGGAAGCGGTCTGCACGAGGGCTGCCACAGCGGCGATGAAACCGGCAAGCGTGTGGGCAAGAATGACGGTCCGCTCCACTGGGACACCGGAAAAATGCGCGGCTTCCGGATTTTCGCCGACCGCGGTGACGTATCTGCCGTACACCGTTTTGGAAAGAAATAGTGCCATAATCACGGTCAGAACGAACCAGAACAGCACCGGTGCCGGAACCGGACCCCACTTGATGTTGTAGATCTCGTTCAGATAGGATGGTACGTCGCCGGGCGGTTTGCCGCTTGAAAGATATTGGACGAACCCGACCAGGATGATGTTGACGGCCAGTGTGACAATCACGGCAGAGACACGGCGTTTGCCGATCATCCAGCCGTTGAAGAGCCCGATCATGATTCCGGTTGCAAGGCTGAGGCCGATATAGAATGGTATGGTCGCCCCGGGGAAGATCCCCGAGGAAATGAAATAGTTCACCAGCAGAATGATGCCTCCGCCGGAGAGGTCGATACTCTTTACCCGCATCACCAAAAGCTGCGCCAGGACGAGCACGCCGAGCGGTGCCACCTGGCGGATGAAGATGCCCATGATGTTGGCGTTGAGCATATGGGGCCGGGCAATCCAGAGCGTGACGAGCAGAATGACGAATACGAGATAGGCTGGCGGTACGCGCAGCAGTCGTTGCAGGAAAGCGTGCTTAACAATCGCAGACATGATCAAAGCCCAATCTTCTTGCGGGTCTGAAGCCCGACGACCAGTAGCAAGAGCCCGCCCTTGATTGCGGTCTGGATGAAGGGTGAAACGTTGGTGAGATTCATGCCGTTGGACAGGAGCGCCAGAACCAGGGCTCCGATCACCGTGCCCTGCAGGCTGCCGATGCCGCCGGACAGTTGGGTCCCGCCAACGGCGACTGCAGTGATCGCGTCGAGTTCGAACAGGAGGCCAACATTCGGGTCGCCGGAAACAATCCGGCCCGCCAGGAACACACCGGCGAGAGCCGCGAAGCACGAACAGGCGACATAGGCTAGAAGGATGTTACGCTTGTCCGCGACGCCGAAATTACGCGCGGCGTCCGGTGTGCTGTTGGCAACCCCGCCACCGATGGCGAAGAGATGAAGGCCGAAGCGGGAACCGTGCAAGAGCTTCCAAGCAACAAGGATCACCAGTAGGCCCCAGAAGACCGGCATTGGTATACCGAGAAACGACCCGGCAATCGAGTCGATGACGATATCGGGCACCGTGCCACCGGACACCGGGCGCAGAATACGGGTGATCCCCAGGATCACGTACTGCATCGCTAGGGTTGCGATGATTGGATGAACATTCAGCCGCGTGATCACCAGGCCATTGCTTATGCCGATCAGGGCAGCGAACAGAAAAACTGCGGGGATCGTCACGTATCCCGGAGCGTCGAGAGCCAGGATGGCGGTCGTGAAACTGATCAGGGATCCGACCGATAGGTCCAGTCCGCCGACCAGCACGACGAACATTTGGCCGATGGCGGTGATGATCAATGGCATTGCCTGGGCGATCAGGTTGAAGATGTTTTCAGATCCGAGGAACTGATCAGTACGAATACCAAGAAAAACGGCGATGCCGATTGCAAGCAGCATCGGCAGCATCCAGAGGCCCTGCCGGCCATTTGATTGCGTTAATTTCGCGAGAAATGCTTGTGTCATGATCACTTCAGTCTTGTGGGCAATCTCAGGCGCTCAGGGCGGCGTTGAGGATTTGGTGCTCCGTGGCAGTCTTGGCGGGAAGTTCCGCTACGATAGTTTTGCCGTGAACGACATAGATGCGGTCGCACAGACCGATGAGTTCGATGGTCTCTCTGGAGAGGACCAAGACGGCACCTCCGTTGTTCGCAAACCTGCGCAGCAACTTATATATTTCCGTCTTTGCGCCGATGTCGACGCCGCGCGTCGGTTCTTCGATAAGCAGCATGTCAAGACCGGCCACCAGGTAGCGTCCGAGAAGGACCTTTTGCTGGTTGCCTCCGGACAGGGCACC
Source organism: Labrenzia sp. OB1 (assembly GCF_001624695.1). Taxonomy (GTDB): domain Bacteria; phylum Pseudomonadota; class Alphaproteobacteria; order Rhizobiales; family Stappiaceae; genus Roseibium. The sequence goes on from NZ_JSEP01000045.1 coordinate 5,523, forward strand.
CACCGGTGAGGATGCTCCGGAGGCCTTGATGTTCATGCTGGAGATCGTCTCGGCGATCTTTTGCTGGTAGTCGTGCGCAATGGAGAGTTCGGCATGGACGGACGAAAGTCCGATGGCGATGTTGTCGACAATGGAAAGCCCCAGGAAGAGACCCTCTTCTTTACGGTCTTCCGGGACGAAGCCAACCTTTCTGGCTTGAAGTTGCCGGATACCGGCCGCTTTAGGGGCAGGAAGGGGCAGCGCCTTGCCCGTGATGGAAGCCGTTCCCGTCGACAGGTGGTACATGCCGGCAAGCGATCTGAGCAATTGCTGTTGCCCTTGGCCCTCCAGGCCTGCAAGTGCGACAATCTCGCCCTTGTTGACATGAAGGGAAAGCGGTTTGCTGCCCGGGTCGATCCTGAAGTCTTCCAGGGCGAGGACAGCCTCGGACGAGGACTGTCCGCGGGGCGGAAAGAGATCCTGAAGCTCCCGGCCAACCATCATTGCGATCAGACTGTCAGGAGTCATGCCGCTCAAGTGGCGCGTTGCAATCAGTTTGCCGTCCTTTAGGACGGTCACGGTATCGCAAATGCCGAAAATTTCGTCCATTCGGTGCGAAATATAGACAACCGCCTTACCTTCCGCGCGCAGACGCCGGATCTGGGCATTCATGATCTCGACATCTGCTGCGTTCAAAGCGGCGGTTGGTTCGTCGAGAATGAACACCGAAGCGTCCGCCTTGATGCCATGTGCGATTTCGACGAACTGGCGTTCCGCGATGGAAAGTTCGGAAACAAGGGTGTCGGGGTTCAACTCCAGCCCCAGTACCGCCAGGGCTTTTCGAGTCTCTCGCCGTATCCTTTTACGGTCGACAGTACCGAACCGCGTCACCGGTTCTCTGCCAAGAAACATATTCTCGGCAATGGTCAGGTTGGCAAGGAGTGATAATTCCTGGAAGACGGTGGATATCCCAGCCTCGAGTGCTTCCCTTGGCGTCTCGAAGCTCACCTTCTGTCCGTCGCGGAACAGGTCGCCGGCGTCTGGCTGGTGGACGCCAGCAAGGATTTTCATGAGTGTCGACTTACCGGCACCGTTCTCGCCCATCAGGGCGTGAACCGCTCCGGGCATGAGCCTGAGCGATACGCCGTCAACCGCTTTGCTTCCACCGAAGGATTTTGAAACCTTCGACATCTCAACGAGGCACGCCATTGCCCTCTCCCCGGATCAAAACTGGATCTTTTCTGTTGATGGCCAGCCGGTCCGCGAATATGCGGGACCGGCTGGCCATCCTGCCTCGGTAGGAAACTATTTCTTGCCGTAAAGCTCCTGCAGCTTTTCCTCTGGCAGTTCGGTGGGCCACCACACGTTTGCCGAAAGGTCTTCACGGTAAAATTCCTTAGCCTTGTCAACGCTCCAGCCTGCCGGGTTGTAGTCGTAGTGCTTCTTGAGGTCCTTTCCTTCCAGAAGAGCAACAGCTGCACGCACGCCAGCGGCGCCTTGGGCCGGAGCATATTCAGCGGCGATGGAGTCAAAGCCGTCCCGGATCCATTGACCGAAGAAGCCATTGTTACCTTCGCCGGAAATCGGTGGAATAGTGGCTCCGAACTGCTTGAACACGTCAACGCAGGCGCGAGTCATGTCGGCACCGGAAGACCAGATTCCGTCCACTTCCGGATTGTTTAGATAGAGTGTTTCACACAGGTTCTTGGCCTTGTCGTACTGCCAGTCGCCATGTTCCTCAGCGATAATTTCGATGTTTGTGCCTTCCAGAGACTGCAGCAGGCCGTTGTAGCGATTGGTATCCTCCGGATGACCGGCGAGACCGCGCAAAATCCAGATTTTGCCGTCATTGCCAACCTCGTCGACAAGCCAGTCCCCCATTACCTTGCCGAAGTGTTCGGCGCCGCCCTGGATCTCGGTCGTATAGGCATCGCTTTCAATGCGGCCCGTATGCAGCACCACCGGAATGCCGGCCGCGACGGCTTTTGCAATCGAGGCGTCGGCAGATGTAGACGTTACCGGCTGGACGATGATGGCGTCGACTTTTTGTGCCACAAGGTCCTCGATATCGGCGACCTGTTTTTTCTGGTCGAAGCCGGCATCAAGCAGAATGAATTTGGTGACGCAGTCGTTCTTCGCGGCGGCTGCCTCGGACTCGTGTGCAACCTGAACTGTCCAGGTGTTGGCATTCACGCCGAAGTGGCTCATGCCGATGGTCCAGGGACACTCTTTCTTGTATTTCCCTGCTTCGATGACCGGATTGTCGCCGTCTCTGGCGGTCACGCCCTCCATCAGGAACGCTTCTTCTGCGAAGGCCGGGTATGACGAGAAGGCGATAGCTAGGTAGCCCGCCAAAGTACCAAGTTTAAAATATGTCATCGAATTTCCTCCTCGAAATTCAGGCTTTTGATCAGCTTGTGAGAAGACCGCCGAGCGTTTGACGTCAGCAATTGGCCTTCTTGTCCGCACAGGTCAGCAGTTCCGGCAGGGGAACCAACGCCGTTCGCCGAAACACAATTCCGGCAGCGGGCGACATGCCTGCGATGGGTGGGACCTCCTCCCAGGACAGTTAAAAATCACGGCATGACTTGCCTGTCAATAGTTATTCATATTGAATGATTAATTGTAGCGCTTGCCAGAAACGTCCGCGAGTGCAATGTATTGCTGCAGAATGGTCTTCCGACCTTCGGGGCAATTTATTGTTTTCAATGATGAAATCAGGACGGTGCCAGAATGCGCACGATCTTGTGTTACGGCGACTCGAATACGCATGGACAAATTCCGGGTGGCACGCCGCTTGACCGATACACCTTCGAAAGGCGCTGGCCGGGCGTGCTTGCCCGCGAGCTAGGCACGGGGTGGCATATCATCGAGGAAGGCCTGAGCGGTAGGACAACGGTCCGTGACGATCCGATCGAGGGTGCGATGAAAAATGGCCGCACCTATTTGCGCCCATGCCTGATGAGTCACACGCCGCTAGATCTTGTTATTATCATGCTCGGCACGAATGATCTGAAGGCCCGTTTCAACCAGCCGGCTTCTGAAGTTGCGATGGGTCTCGGCTGTCTGATCCATGACATCAAGGAGCTTGCTCTTGGCCCCTCCTGCACCGTCCCCGAAATTATGATTGTCTCTCCACCGCCAATGCTGGACGACGTCAAGGACTGGCAGAACATCTTCAAGGGTGCGCAGCAGAAATCCCATGAGCTCGCCCTGCAGTTCGAAATTATGGCCGATTCGCTTGAAGTACATTTTTTCGATGCTGGAACAGTATCCACCTGCGATCGGCTGGACGGGTTTCACATCAACGGAGAGGCCCACGAGAATCTCGGTGTGGCTCTTGCGCGGGAAGTGGAGGCGATCGGTTGGAAATGAATGCAGCGCGGGACCGCGGCCCGGTATCCGCAGGACCCCAAGGATGTCGGAGGGCAATGCATGCCTGATATGAGGTTTGCGCCGCCTAATCCGCTAAGAATTGCTGACAGGTCCTCTGGCTTGAATGCGGTGAGTGTGAGAAGTCACAACGAGCGCCTTGTGCTCTCGTTGCTACTGCAGAAATCGGCGACGACGCGGCTGGAGATCGGCGAGCAGACGGGATTGTCCGCGCAGACGGTATCTGTTCTGGTCAGGTCTCTGGAACAGGAAGGACTTGTCGCAAAGGGAGAAGCGCAGAAAGGCCGCGTCGGTCCGCCAACCGTGCCGCTCACACTCAATCCTGAAGGTGCATTTTCCATCGGCATCAGCGTTGGTAACCGGCATACCGATATTGTTCTGATCGATTTCGTAGGCAAGATCCGCTTTCACAAGACTCTGCCCAATCCGCAGCTTGCCCATGGAAGCAATCATTCTGATTTCCTGGAGACAATTGCCCGCGCGGTAAAGCTTTTGCCGGACGCGGAGCGCGACCGTCTGGCTGGCGTGGGCCTTGCCTTGCCACGACACCTCTCGGGGGGCATGGATGATGAGGCCTATTTCGAGGCGTTGCAGGCGGAGATTGAGGAACAGCTCGGTATTGCGGTCTTCGTGCAGAACGACATCACCGCGGCCGCGAGCGGCGAGAGCATGTTCGGTGCTGCCAAAACCCAGTCGGATTACATGTTCTTTTATCTTGGCGCCAATTTGCACGGGCGCTTGATTCTCAATCACCAGATTTACAATGGTAATTCCACGGTTAGCTTTGATGTTGGAATCTCGGCACTAGAACGGAAACTCATCCGTCAGGGCAAAGAAGTTGAAGCGTTGTGGGACCGTGTAGGCGTCTGGCCGGACTATGGCGAGGTGATTTCGGAATGGAAAGAGCCGCTGATAGATCAGATGAACGACTCCCTGAATGCGATCAGTCAGTTCGTGGAAATTGAAACGGTGTTTCTGTCTTCCTATGCCCCTGAGAGGGTGTGCCAGGAGATTTGCCGGAAGCTTGAAGCCGCCAATCCGAATATCAGGGCGAGTGCGGGTAATATTGCAGGGTCCCCAAAGGCCGTTGGCGCAGCCAGCCTACCGTTCAGCTCGAGATTCATGGTGAGTTGAGCTTGGCTGACGAAGCCGAAACGACTTGCCGATGCCTAATTGTGAGCGATACTTGAAGTGCGACGAACCGGAGAATAGCGATTTTGTCGATGTCGGCGACTCAATCACGGGGTGGCCTCTTGAGCTATACCGCGGACTGAAAGAATGGGCTTCTTGCGACGATGAAAAGCCAGACCAAAGCCAAAGCTCCCGGTGGCGCGATCAGTTGACGCGCCACCCTTAGGCTTTGATCCAAATTGATCGCGTCACCGGAGCCCATTGAGGGCATTTTGCAAACGCCTTCCGTCCGGGGGGTATTGCCAAGTTGTTTGACCCCGGCGTTTCGGTTATCGAGACGACATGAGATTGCCGAGCACTTTCCCCCGTCTGAAGGGGTTTCGTTTTCCGCGTGGAGTTGTCGCCTACGCAGTGTGGGCCTATCATCGGTTTGCTCTGAGCACGGCCGATGTGGAAGACCTTCTTGCTGAACGCGGTGTTATCGTGAGCAGGGAAACGGTTCGTCTCTGGATCAACCGCTTTGGCCGACATTTTGCCGACTGCATTCGCAGAGACCGGCCCAAGCCGAACGATAAGTGGCATATGGATGAGG
>NZ_JSEP01000046.1 GCF_001624695.1 Labrenzia sp. OB1
ACGTATCGCACTGGACAACGGAACGATTTTGACCCCGAAACTTGGTCTTTCCGGCGTTTGGAACTTTGATGTCGGGCGTGGCGCGGCAAGCCAGGCCGGCTTAATCGGCGATGATGACCTGAGAGCAAGGGCTGATATGGGCTTCACTGCAATGAACCCGGTTTCCGGCATTCATGTCTCGATTTCAGGACACTATGATGGCATAGGCATTCCTGAATACAATACCTGGGGCGGAAAGCTTCGGTTAACTCTGCCAATCAAATGATATGGGAATGAGCCCTTCTTCTGCAGATGCCAGTTGAAGCGGTCCCGGAAATCCGGACAGGTTGCTAATGTATCCCATTGATTTGAAGGGATACGAGAATGGCGAAACGCCGGAATTTTCCGGCTGCCACGCTTGCGCACCGTCAGACGCTCTTCCCGGTAAATCCGGTAGACCTTCTTCCAGTTGGCCGCGATGCCTTCGCTCTTCAGCAGAATGTGCAGCCGGCGATAGCCAAAGCGCCTGCGCTCCAAGGCCAGTTCTCCGAGCCTCTCGCGTAGGTCAGCGTCATCGGGTCTCGTAGACCGATACCGATAAACACGCGGATCAATGCCGACCATCCGGCACCGCTTTCCCTGGCTACGCCATGTCTTCGCCGCCGGCGGCTACGCAGGCGATAAGCTCCGTTCCGCATTGACCGGCTGCGGCACGTGGACCATCGAGAACATCAAGCGTTCAGATGCTGCCAAAGGTTTCCATGTCCTACCCCGCCGATGGGTGGTGAAACGCGCGTTCGGATGGTTCGGACAATGCCGCAAGCTGGCAAAGGACCGGGAGAAATCCGTCGAAAGCGCCACCGCATGGGTCACTATCGCCAGCATCAGGGTCATGACACGCAGGCTCGCAACCTATTGTGTCATCTCATGAACTTTTGAATCGGCCTTTTAGGCTCAGGAGAGTGGTTGCAGGAAATACGCTCCGTATAAATCACCAGACCTGTCTCATTCGACACACCATCAGTTTGGGGTTCAGAATAGAACAAGAAAACTGACCAGCGTTAGGAGTTGAAAATGACAGGTATCGCAAGTGCAGGAAATAACCCGCCGAACAAACAGAGCGCACTGCAGTCACCGGTAAATAATTCGAGAGATGATTACAGGAATTCATACGAGATTTCATCGAGTTCTTCCCGGAGGAAGGCGCCTGCAGTGGTCGGCGATTCATCAAAAATCCCAAGCTTTTTTGACAAAATTTCAAGCAATTACAAAAACTATAAACTAGGCCGCAAGAAAGCATACCTGCAGAAGTCCCAAGACTACGCATCCACAAAGGTCGAGACCGGTTTGAATACCGAAATCAAGAAGGAATTGAAAGCCGGACAGCTTGCAAAAGCCAAACAGTTTGCCCTGGTTCATCAGGGCCTTAAACGATTGCACACGGCAGAAAAAAAGCTGCCCGATCAGGGTGCGATCGGAACGTTTACCAAAGCGACTTACGCTACCAGTACATGTGAAGCCGTTGCTGACGGATTGGATCGCACAGGTCAATCTAACTTGTTCAAAATGTTAGAAAAAAACGGTGACAGGAGGGCACTGGATGACCTGGTGAACCTGTATTCAGATAAAAACAAGTTCTTTCATAAAATGCTCGTGAGGCTGGAAAATGCCGGTCTGATGCCGTTCAAGAGCTACATGACATCAAGAAATGAGCGCATTGACGCTATGGACAACTCCATCAAAAGCTCTTTGGAGAAGATGCATGATAGAGCTAAAAATAACTTTAAAAACGAAATGCTTCAGGGAGTGTTCGAGTTTGATAAAGACGGCTACGTGCAAAGCTCTCAGGATCTTCGTCATAGTCATAAGCACGGTGACAAAGGTAGAGATATAAATCCGAACCAACTGGCGGAAATTATCAGTAAATCTTATTTACCAGATCATCCCGGCGATGCTCATATCAAATCTAATTCAGATGATTCACGCTCCGGAATTACCGATAAGACAAAATTTGATAAGCCCGAATATTTTGAAAATCCCAAGCTAACAGAGGACAGAGCAGCAGTCAAAGTGATTATGACTGCTATTGATGGCTCCAATTGGAATGACGTTTTCACCAAAATGATGACGGTGAAGAACGAAAGGCAAGATCTGCTCACGCTTGAACCTGTCGAAGCAGGGACCGATCACTCCTTTGTTTTCAAAGAGAAGGACGATGCAAAAGTCCACAAAAAACCTGCTGAATCGAATAACACCACAAAAAATGTCAGGATCAGGGAGAATGAAAATTCCTTCACTATCACTTTAGAACGGAGCGTTGTCGCAACTGACATCAGGAGTGCCCTAGCCCCTGATTGTAAATGGGATTTTAGCGGTCTCAAGGAGAAAACAGGGGCCTTGGGGATTGAGATGAAATGTGAATTCACGATCTCAAGAGAGGCTGCTCACATGGGAAAAATCCAGCTGTTAGACAGCACTCTTTCGCATTCATTCTCAGGTCGGATTCAGAGACAAGCAGACATACCAGATCGGAATGAAAATGAAAAACTCAGCTTTGAGGAAGTGATGCAACAGGAAGCGTAAATCTCTGGACGCTAATCGATTTGAAGCATCTCTATCGAGTCTATCGAGAGCAAATTGCGAAATGCATTCTTGAAGACCTCTACACCCAACGCCGCTTTTTATCTCTTACGCAATCAGGTGATTGCGGGCGGCATTCCAGACCAAAAGGAACATCAAATGGAATTGATTGAAGCCACAATCCGGAAATTCGGTGAAACAGTCGGTGTGCCCGACCTGAAGCTTGACAGCGAAAACATCTGCTCACTCGTCGTTGACGATGAGATCGAGGTGTTCTTTCAAGTGCTGGATTTCAAATCGAATGTGATCCGGCTCAACAGCCCGGTGGCAGACTTGAGTGACGTGCAGAACTCAGTCCACGAGCTCTTGCTTGAGGCAAACTACAACGGGATCGGCACAGGTGCGGCTGCCCTTTCTATCGATCCGCATACCTCCGAAGTGCTCCTCACGCAGCCGCTGCAGGTAGACAAGCTGTCTGAAAACGAGTTCGAAGAGGCAGTAACGATGTTTGTGAAATACACCAGCTTCTGGGTGCAGGAACTTGCTGATATAGCCAAGTTGCCGTTTGGTGATCCAGCGTCCGCTCCCGCGATCGATTCTGGGCTGGAAAGGACATTTGTCTGACCTCAATAATCAAGCTCCCTATCGGATAGGCCCGGTAGGGAGCGACCGCAAGTCCCAGGACAATTGGCAAATGGCATCTGAGCTAATGGGATGAACTGCCTTCCCACCGAGATGCAGCTATTGTTGCGCGAATTGGTGGAGTAAAAGGAGCATTCTGATGGACATCACGGTTCTTGGGATTGATCTGGGCAAGTCGGTTTGTAGCCTTGCGGGGCTTGATGCCAGCGGCGCTGTAATTTTTCGCAAACGTCTCCAACGTTTCCGGCCGCTGTATGTCCGGCCATACGTGAAGGTTCACAAGCGGGCTACAGTTTTCCGAACCAAATCAGGAACACGGGCTGGCTGCGTGTTCTGATTTCATCAGGTCCATCGGCACCTTTTTGCCGATGGCACCGTGAGGTCTGTGTTCATTGCAGTCCTTGCGCCAATCCTCCAACTTTTCGGCTGCATCTGCAAGGCTCAGGAACCAGTGCGAATTCAGGCACTCCGCCCGGAACCGTCCGTTGAAGGCCTCTATGAACGCGTTGTCCATCGGTTTCCCCGGCCTTGAGAAGTCCGGCGTGACGCCCCTTCGATAGGCCCAAAGATCAAGATCCCGGGAGATGAACCCGGAGCCCCGGTCGACCCGGATCGTCTTGGGATAGCCAATCCAGGTGCAGACAGTTTCCAGCGTTCTCACCACATCCTCGCCCCGATAGCTGAAGCGCGGATCAAGCGCCGGCACATAGCGGGAATACGTGTCGATCACCGTCAGAACGCGGATCTTCCGACCGGTCGCGAGCTGGTCATGCACGAAGTCCCCTCTCAGCGAATGCAAGCATTTGCCTGCCGGGCAGCGCATCGCCCAGACATCGTTAGGCCCGACTGCTTCCTGCCGGTCTTCGCGCAGCTTTTCCTTCGCCCGGCGCTTGGGATGCTTGTTTCTCATTTGCAGGCCCAATTCGTTGTAGATCCGCCGCGTTTTCTTCCGACTGATCATCCAGCCCTCCCGGCGCAGCAAAACATGCACGCGTCGGTATCCGAGCCGGACGCGCGTCTGGCAAATCTCCTTGATCCGCTGTTCCAAAGCGGCCTGACCCCTCTCATGATTTGCTTGCAAACCACTGCCGGGCAGTGGAGCCGACGGGATCTGTAACGGCAAGTCGTCGGGTCAAACCGGATCACCGCGCACGCACGGCGAATGGACACCGATCAGTCCAACCGCATCTCGTCGACCAGGGTTCCCTTCCGGGCAGGCCTCAGAGCTTTCGTTTGACAATGTCCTGGAGCTTTTTCTTGTCGAGAGACAAGTCAGCGACGATCTTCTTGAGACGGGCGTTCTCCTGCTCCAACTCCCGGAGCCGATTCATCTCCGACGGCATCAGGCCCGCGTATTTCTTCCGCCAGTTGAAACAGGTCGCCTGACTGATCCCAGCCTCACGGCAGATCTCCGCAACACAAACACCTTCTTCGCCACGCTTGACGATGAACGCTTTCTGCGCATCCGAAAACTTCGATGCCTTCATCAATTCCGCGCCTTACCAGCCAGGAAAATCGTCGCGGAAAACTCTAACTCAAAGCGAGGGCATATTGCGGGAGCACCTCAATGAGGCTCGCTCAAAAATCGCTGGCATAAGCCAGGAGTTTTCTGCCGGAAAGTGTGTCATTTGACACAACTCACGCATGCGGTCCCCGCCACCATAAACGTCTGAGTCGGGGCAAACGCCGATGGCTATGCGTGCCTTTCGGGTAAGCGCTTTTCACGACAAGAGGCTCCAGACAGCGGAGGGCAATGGCTTGGCACCCCATGAACCAAACTGCCGGATCGGCCACAAAGGAAAAAAGGCCGTGATGGAAATCAGATCATCTCAGGGAATAAAGAAAGCAAAATTGCAATTTATTGGCAAATTTTTACTGACAATTATCGTCATCATATTTGGTTTATCGGCAAATACAAAATATGCTTCTGCAGGAATAATTTCACGTGTTTGTTACGATATGGACCCGTCGAATGGCGGAGCGCCGATAACGATTAGTAATTTTCGTTTTATTGCCCAGCCTGGCGATCGAATCAATATTAGTGGTGGAACATTTATTGAAGTAAATGATCCCGAGCTGGGCTGGATCGAACTGGGGCAGATTTCGAGTTACACCACTACATCTGCGGATTACTATATTATTCGCAGTTATTCAGATTCCAGCTACACCAATTGGGTCGCCGCTACCTTTACATGTTATCCTAACGAAGCACCCGACGTCATCATTACCGGGGTTCCTTCGGATACAGATGGGCAAGCCACCTTCACAGCGACGTTCACGTTCAGTGAAAATGTCACCGGCTTTACGACCTCTGACATCAACACAAACGGAACAGTTGGGTCAGTGTCTGGCGGGCCACGAATTTACACAGCGCAAATCACGCCGAACGAAAGTGCCGACACAACCGTTGAAGTGCGTGCCGGTGCCGCTAAAGATGCATATGGCATCGGCAACACAGCCTCAAGCACGGCTACGGCCAGGCTCGATGCCGCAGCACCCACAGTCACCATTGCCGGGGTTCCTTCGGATACAGATGGGCAAGCCACCTTCACAGCGACGTTCACGTTCAGTGAAAATGTCACCGGTTTTACGACCGCTGACATCAGCACAAACGGAACAGTTGGGTCAGTGTCTGGCGGGCCACGGATTTACACAGCGCAAATCACGCCGAACGAAAGTGCCGACACAACCGTTGAAGTGCGTGCAGGTGCCGCCCAGGATCACGTTACCAACGACAACGAAGCCTCAAGCACGGCTACGGCTTGGCTCGATGCCGCGGCACCCACAGTCACCATTACCGGGGTTCCTTCGGATACAGATGGGCAAGACACCTTCACAGCGACGTTCACGTTCAGTGAAAATGTCACCGGCTTTACGACCGCTGACATCATGACAAACGGAACAGTTGGGTCAGTGTCTGGCGGGCCACGGATTTACACAGCGCAAATCACGCCGAACGAAAGTGCCGACACAACCGTTGAAGTGCGTGCCGGTGCCGCCCAGGATCACGTTACCAACGACAACGAAGCCTCAAGCACGGCTACGGCTTGGCTCGATGCCGCGGCACCCACAGTCATCATTACCGGGGTTCCTTCGGATACAGATGGGCAAGACACCTTCACAGCGACGTTCACGTTCAGTGAAAATGTCACCGGCTTTACGACCGCTGACATCATGACAAACGGAACAGTTGGGGCAGTGTCTGGCGGGCCACGGATTTACACAGCGCAAATCACGCCGAACGAAAGTGCCGACACAACCGTTGAAGTGCGTGCCGGTGCCGCCCAGGATCACGTTGCCAACGAGAACGAAGCCTCAAGCACAGCTACGGCCAGGCTCGATACCGCGGCACCCACAGTGCGCATATTAAATGCGCCGGAACAGCATGACCGGTCTACAACATTCAACATTACGGTCGAATTTTCAGAAGAAGTAACAGGATTTGTTCAAGGCGACATAATGGTATCAAAAGCCAGCCTGTCCAATTTTGTCGCCGTAGATGGCAATACCTACACTGTTGATATAACGCCTGAAGGGCCAGAAGATATTTCAATTGATGTGGCGGCAGGCGTTGCAGTTGATCGAGTAAACAACCCAAACACTGCTGCTGCACAGATTGTAGTCAAAAGTTCGATTGTTGAGGAAACTCAGCGGGCAGTTGCTTCGTTTATGAACAACAGGGCCAACCACATACTCGGCAATCAACCAGATTTGGTTGGTTTTGTGAACGGCCAGAATCCTCGACCGCAGGGGCGTCTAGGGAACCTGAACTTCAACGGCAATGAAGGAGGGTTGACACTAGCGTTCGCAACATCGCTGTCAAAGATACGTGCTGCACAGGCACAAAGCGGAACTGATACAGTACTCGGTCCTGAAGATGACGTTGCAGTTGAATTTGAAACCGGCACTGCAGAATATGGATTGGGATCGAGAGCCGGAACCTGGGATATCTGGACTGAGGCTTATGGCTCGGCTTCGTATGCAGGCAACGCCGTGTCTTCGTTGTGGGTCGGTTATGTTGGCGCGCATTTCTTTACGTCGGAAAAAAATCTCGTTGGTATCGCGGGACAGCTGGATTGGGCAAATGAAACCAACTCAGAGCAGGGGAGTGAGGCAAGTGGCTTTGGCTGGATGATCGGGCCCTATACCGCCGGCCAGTTTGCCGGCCAGAACCTCTACTATGAAGCAAGGGTGGCTTACGGCCGGTCTGACAACTACATTTCTCCAATTGGTACATACACCGACCGGTTCAACACCGAACGCTGGTTGGTTGCCGGAAAGCTGGCTGGCCTTTATGAAGTCCAAGACGTTATCATCAGCCCGGAACTGAGAGTGACTTGGTTCAAGGAAACGCAAGAGCCCTACGAAGACAGATTTTTTAATCTTATTCCGGAACAATCCATTTCACTGGGTGAGTTGCGATTTGGACCCAGCATTCAGCGACGTATCGCACTGGACAACGGAACGATTTTGACCCCGAAACTTGGTCTTTCCGGCGTTTGGAACTTTGATGTCGGGCGTGGCGCGGCAAGCCAGGCCGGCTTAATCGGCGATGATGACCTGAGAGCAAGGGCTGATATGGGCTTCACTGCAATGAACCCGGTTTCCGGCATTCATGTCTCGATTTCAGGACACTATGATGGCATAGGCATTCCTGAATACAATACCTGGGGCGGAAAGCTTCGGTTAACTCTGCCAATCAAATGATATGGGAATGAGCCCTTCTTCTGCAGATGCCAGTGTGTCGAGACAAATTGTCCGCTGCTTCTTACCGGCATACAAGGGCTGAAGCGTTTGGTCCATGGGATGATTACCGAAGGACTTCAACGTCGAAATGAACGCCTGAAGTCCGTCAAAATCGGTGCCCTGCTCGTCGGCGAAACAAGTTCACGATACACACGCGACAAGTGAAAAAACAAACCGCGCAAGTTTATGGAAGGGATACGTTTTGCGACTGAAAGGAAACACAAGACGGCAGATTTTAAAATGGGTTTCGGCCAGTCTGCTAAGTATCCCCGTATCGAAAGCTCTTTCTTTTTCGGTGGCGAAAGCTGCTCAGGAAAATGAGCCGATCGTCCCCTTCAATTTACGTTTCAAGTCTGATGAGCGAGAACGAATATTCGTTGAAAAAGAATCTGATTTAATCCGTTTTGCTAAAAGATTGAAACTCGGAAAAACATCGTTTTCCATACAAAGTAGCGGACACTGCTTTGCCGGACTTTCTCAAAATCAGAATATCGTTGTCGATACACGTAAATTGAACAAGATTGTTTTCGATGAGAAACGGCAGAGATTGACCGTGGGCCCGGGCACAAGGATCGGAACTGTCAATGCGGTCACCTCGAACTATGGGATGGCATTGCCTGCCGGATATTGCCAGACGGTTGCGATGGGTGGTCATGTCTGTGGCGGTGGAATCGGCATCTTGAGCCGTTCTTTCGGCCTGACATGTGATCAGTTGTTGCAAGTTAAAATCATGACCGCTGACGGGAGTTTTGCTGTTGCCAACAATGAAACCAATTCCGATCTTTTCTGGGCGTTGCGCGGTGGCGGAGCCAGTAACTTCGGAATTGTTACTGAACTTGTTCTGCAAACACACAGGGTCTCCGATCTGACGGTTGTGCGTCTATCTGGTAGGCATCAACCGCATCAATTAGCGCAATGGATTTCTGCATGGCAGAAAGTGGCCTTGCGGTCTCCAAAAGAGCTTGGTTTTCAGCTTTACTGTTCAAACGTCGATGGCGAAAATATAGAGATACTAGCGCGAATTATCAGTAATGGTGCCAAAAATCTTGCAGTGGATGCAGAGAGAATGGTGTCAAAAATTGCGGGACTTAGTGTAAGTTACAGCTCCACTTACACTGGTAGTTTTCTAGAAGTCGCAGACATGCTTTGGCCACGTGACTATGTCGGATCTGATTACCTAGACATCAGGTCTGACTTTCTTGCTCACGCACTCTCGCCGACTGAATGGTATGACATTCTCATTTCCATGGTCAAGGACTGGCGAAAAAGGGTTTCTTTCAGCATGGAAGCATTAGGCGGTAACATCGACCGCATAAGCAACGAAGAGACTGCATTTGCGCACCGCACTACGGCAAAATTTATCTTGCAATATACTTCACGTCTTCGTCAGGACGAACCTAACACGGCTCGCATTCAAGCGGTGAAACGGCTCCAGTCAAGTTTTACACCTTATACAACCGGCGGCGCGTACTACAACTACCCCGAGCGAGATCGGGCGAACGGTCTAACCGCCTATTGGGGCGACAACTTACCCAGACTGACGCAGATCAAAAAGAAATATGATCCTGAGAACGCTTTCAATCACGCTCTTTCAATTCCAGTCGGTAAGTAAAAATAACTTTATCTGAAGTGGTTCTGGTCTTCCGGACAGGGGAGCGGCCGATTTAAGGTGTATCCTGTTTCGTTTTCATGCCGCCAATTTCAAGCCTCCTTCAGCCCAGTATGCCTCCCTCGGGGTTTTATGCTCAAGGGCTGAATGGGAGCGTTCGGTATTGTAAAATTTCATCCAGTACCGGATGACGCGATGTGCCTTGAAACCGTCAGTCAGGTCCTCGAGATAGACTGCCTCGGTAACCATCCCATTTTTAGTGGGTTTGAAAACCGAGCTTCAGGCCGCTGTTTTCAGTTTCATTGCGGGCGTAATACCAAACGACAAAATTCAGGACCGATGCGCCCAGTCACGCATTCCGATTGACATGATTTTCCATGGCTGATCGATGAGCGTGTTCCAGGCCCGGCAGCACAGGTCGACGATCTGGTCGTAGTCCTTGAAGACCCGGTTTGAGAGCCAGTTTTCTCGCATGTACTGCCATAGGTTTTCGACAGGATTGAGTTCGGGAGATCGGGGTGGCAAAGGCAAGAGTGTGATGTTGTCCGGGATGGCGAGCTTGTTTGACGTGTGCCATCCGGCCTGATCAAGGATGACCACGCCATGGG
>NZ_JSEP01000047.1 GCF_001624695.1 Labrenzia sp. OB1
GAGAGTTATGAACTCGATCCTTTATATCGCAGCCAGCGGTTGTCAGGGGCGGTTCACTGCTGCAAAACTTTCCTCCGGCCTCCACGGTGCGAGGCTATTTCTATTGCTGGCGTGATACCGGCCTTTGGCAGACGATCAACCACATCCTCGTCTCGGCCACGTGTGAACTGGAAGGACGCCAGTCCTTTCCAACAGCCGGTGTTGTCGACAGTCAGAGCGTCAAAACCACGAAAAGCGGCGGAGTTTCGGACCATGACGCCCCCTCTCAGCGTTGCTTAGCATCGCCTGCCGGGCAATGGCAAAAAGGTGAAGGGCCGCAAGCGCCACGTCATCACCGACTCCCTCGGATTGATGCTGTTCGTTCTGGTTCATGCCGCCGACATCCTGGACCGCGATGGCGGTACTGGATGTCCTGAAAGCCACCCGGTACCGCTTTCCCTGGCTGCGTCATGTCTTTGCCGATGGCGGCTATGCCGGTGAAAAGCTTCGCACAGCCCCGGCCGGCAACGGCAACTGGACGAGAGAATTTATCAAGCGCTCCGATGCTGCTGAAGGCTTAGCGGTCCTGCCCCGCAGATGGGTTATGGAGCGCACATTCGCATGGCTGGGCAGATGTCGCCGGTTGGCCAAGGATTTGGAGGCGTCAATCGAAAGCTCCACCGCATGGGTGAACATTTCCAGCATCAGAATCATGACGCGAAGGATCGCAACGTATTGTTTTGTTGCATGACTTTTTGAATTGAACTCTAAAGCAAGGACGGAACCGATGCCGGTTTATGTGAACGGCGAACTCGTTTTGTACGGGTTCGTTGGGGATAGCTATTGGCGCGAAGGCTTCACCTCGATGGAGGTGCTGCAGGCGCTGGCGGACCACGGGACGAGCAAGGATCTGACCGTGCGCCTCAACTCCGGCGGCGGTTACGCGTTCGAGGGAATGGCAATCTACAACGCCCTCCACGCCCACAAGGGCGAGGTGACAGTCAAGATCGATGCAATCGCAGCTTCAGCAGCCTCGGTCATTGCGCTGGCCGCCGACCGGATCGTGATGCGCGCAGGCTCGGAGTTGATGATCCACGATCCCTCCGGGTCGACCTTCGGCACCGCCGGCGATCATGAAAAGACTGCCTCCGCATTGAACAAGCTCGCCGACCAGATGGGCGCTCTGTACGCGGCTCGATCCGGCAAGACGGCAGATGACGTGCGCCAGATCATGAAGGACGAGACCTGGTTCAGTGCTGATGAAGCGGTTGAGGCCGGTTTTGCCGATGAGGCCGAAGAGGCCAAGGCAAAGCAGGCCACGGCCTTCGACTACCGCATCTATTCAAAGGCTCCTGAACGGCTTGTCGCGCTCGCCGAGAAGAACGGCTGGTCGTTCGACCAGGAGATCAATCGAATTGCGGCGTCCGCCGCACCAACCAGCCAGAAGGAGACCGATATGGCTGACAAAAACGGGGCGGACGGCAACTCCGCCGCCACCGACATCGCTACTGCCGACGCAGTCGCTGCAGCGGTCACAGCCGCCAACGAACGTATCCAGGCAATCCTGGGTTCCGAGGAGTCGAAAGGCCGTGAAGAACAGGCGCGTCACTTCGCCTTCAACACCGGCTTGAGCGCTGAAGCGGCGATCGAGGCGCTCAAGGTCGCTCCGGTTGCCTCCAGTACTGGCGGGGCCGAAGACGCCGATACACCTGATCCGGCAGCCTACGAGGCTGGTCGCATGCGTGCGGCCGGCCAGGCTCAGCCGAGCGGATCGGGCGCGGACGAAAAGCCCAACTGGACCGCCGCAATCAAGCGCGCGGGCAAGCAGCACAACCAGGGAGCATAAGGCATGACTGTTCTCACGAAAAAGTCCTCTCCGGGCTCGTGCATCATTTCCGAGGGTGACCACGGTTTCAGCCGGGACACCGGTTCAGTCGTCGTGCCGGCGGACAAGATCTATGAGGCCAACACGGTCCTCGGCCAGGTCACGGCCAACAAGACCTTCGTCAAATACGATCCAGATGCGGAAGACGGTTCTGAGACCGTTGCCGCGATCCTGATCTACCCGGCCACCGAAGGGACTTCCGACAGGGCTCTTCTGCGCCGTCATGCGCAGGTGATCGCCAGTGAACTCGTGTGGTTCGACGGCGCCACTCCTGCACAGAAAACCACCGGCCATACCGAGCTTGAAACGCTCGGCATCATCGCCCGATAAGGAGACCTTCAATGGCATCCATGGATATCTTCAATAACGACGCTTTCAGCATGATCGAGTTGTCGTCGGCAATTCGCGAAATCGAATATGTCCCCCAGCTGCTCGACGCGATCGGCCTCTTCGAGGCAAAGGGCGTCTATGTCCGTGACATCGGCATTGAGAAAAAGGGCCAGACCCTGAGCCTCATTCCGACATCACCGGACGGTCAGCCGCCGCGCCAGACGACCGGATCCAAACCGAATATGCGGAATTTCCATACTCAGCGCCTGGCCGACGCCTTCACCTTGAGCGTTTCGGAGGTGGCCGGCATGCGCGCATTCGGTACCGAAAGCGAACTTATGGTCGTGATGACCGAGTATGCCGAGCGGATGGGTGAAGTCCGGGACAACATGGATCTCACGCACGAGTTTCATCGTCTTGGCGCTCTCCAGGGCAAGCTACTCGACGCAGACGGGACGTCGGTCATCTACGATTACTTCGATGAATTCGGCATCGCCGAGCCGGCCGCGATCGACTTCGAACTCGGCACGGCGAGCACAAAGGTTCGGCTCAAGTGCGCCGAACTCAAACGAAAGATGGTTCGTGCCGGCAAGGGGGCGATTACTAACGCTACCCGCATTCACGCCCTTTGCGGCGATGAGTGGTACGATAAGCTGATCGAGCATGAGGCAGTCAAGCGTACCTACGAAAACTGGGCCGCCGCCGCTGATCTTCGCGAAGACAGGACGTTTGAGTCCTTTCCGTTCGGTGGTTGTGTGTTCCACAACTATCGCGGCACTGACGACAACAGCGAAGTTGCCATTCCGGTTGACGAGGCGAAGTTCTTTCCGGTTGGCGCTCGCGGCGTCTTCAAGAAGTTCATGTCGCCGGCAAATGAGTTCGCTCCCTTCGTGAACACGAAGGGCCAGGACACCTACGCCCTCAACATCGAGGACAAGGACCGTCAGTCGTGGGTTAAGGGAGAGCTGTATTCCTATCCGCTCTACATCTGCACCCGTCCGGAGGTTCTCCAGCGCGCCAACTAATCGGCGCTCCGAGTAAACAAGAAACGGCCCCTCTCGGGGCCGTTTTCAATTCTGCGGGAGTTACCCATGAAATATGAAGTCAGCCACAAAGGCGAGATCGCACAGATCGTCCGGATTGTCGGCGGAACCAAGACCATCAAACCCGGTGCGAAAAACGTTGCCGTTGAGACAGCGACTGAAATTACCGAAGCGCAGATCGAGCACTACAAGGCCCGCGGTGTCACATTTAAAAAGCCAGGCCGCAAACCGCGCGACACTGCTGCCGACAAGAAAAAGGTCGAGCTTGAAAAGCTTGAGGCGGTGGTTGCCGAGGCGAGGGTCGCGCTCGAAAAGGCAGAAACAGACGAGGCGAGAGCCGCCGCTCAGGCGGCTCTGGAAGCTGCTGAGACAGCCCTTGACGCCGCTACGGCCTGATCCGGACCCGTCATTATCCATGAGACGTTTTAATCAGTTCAAGCGACGGCTCCATGCGTCCACGGACAGCATGTTTGCCGAGCGCGTCAGGATCGTTGCCTGGGTCGATGGTCGGGAAGATCCGGATCGTCCGCCGAGGGAGATCGTCGCGCCGATCATTGAAGAAGACCGCGACACTCAAAACCTGGCCGGCGACAGGTCGGATACCTTTTCCGCGAATATTCGCACGGGCGGCGCGGTGCTGAAACCGGACCCGGTGACCTATCCGGATCTCGACATTCGCACGGGCGATACTGTCATTGCCCTCGATCGTCCTGGTGAGCCTCAGTGGCGAGTGTCGTCCATCGACCCGCCGGGCAATGGACGCCTGATCATCAACCTGGGGGACTGCGCATGAGCCTAGTCCGGATTGCCCTTCGCATGGCGACGGTGTTGGCGTTGAAGGGCCGCACGCTTGCACAAGACAACGTCCTCGACAGCGAGATTGGTGTTCTGACCGAAGACGATCACGGTCTCCAAATCAACCTGCGCAGAAAGGGAAGGTTCATCGCCGTCTATACCGATGAATCGGAAGCAAAGCCGGACGAACAACGGATGTTCCACGACAATGGCCTTGTGGAGCTTTGCATCGAATACGGCGTCACTGACACGATGTCCGAGGAGGTGGACGATCCCGACCATCCGGGTCGCAGGATGAAGGTGATCATTCCAGGCATTCCCCACGCCGACCGAATGCACGAATTCTATCTGGATCTTTTGGGTAGGCAGATCCGCACGATCCTGTCGGATGGAACGAATGAAGGCGCGGAAGTGCTGCGAATGCTTCTCGCCCGGGTGATCAAGGTGACCTGCGAGCGTGCCGGCAGCGACCGGAAAAACGAGCGGGTCGCGGCTCAAAAACTGACCTTCACTGTCGAGGCGATGCACGACCCGCAGTTCCTGGCCGACGTTCCGGAGGAGGGGCCTATAGGGCGGTTTCTTGCCCTTCTGGAGGCAGGCGATCCCGATGATCAGAAACTTGCGGAGTTGATGCGCGCCGAGATCCCCGCGACGCCCGAAGAGATCGAGGAAAATCGTGCCCGGGTCGGTGTGACCTTGGCGGAATTGAATGCGCTCGGGCTCGGGTATGAGCCGGACGCCGACGCGGATACCACGATTGCCGGCGTCACGCTGGATATGACCGGCACTGAACCTGTTGAGGTAAGCTGATGTTCGACATCATCACGGGACTTCGCATCGATTTTGAAATGATGAAGACGCGGTTCGGCGAAATGATCCGGATCGGGCCAGTCGAGGAAATCGATGCTGCGAAAGGCTATCGGATCAAGCTCGCCGATGGCGAGGACGGGCCGTTTCTGTCTCCCTGGCTGCCGCATCCCGAAAGCGGCGGTCAGTCGTCTTCCTGGATGCCTCTTTCCAAGGGGCAGGTTGTCGGCATTTTGAGCCCGAACGGTGACATGCGCCAAGGTGTGCTGCTCAGGAGCGGTTTTACCGATGAACACCAGCCGCCGAGCGCAGATTTGCTTGCCAACGTCCTGAGGGCATTTGGCATCACGATCACCATCAAGGACGGCGAAGTCGTCATCGAGGGCGACGTCATCATCAAGGGCAATGTGAAAATCGAAGGCGATCAGGAGGTCGAGGGCAACGTCGATTTCCGCGCCGGATATGTCCACCACGAAGACACGAACATTGGCTCTGACCATGTTCACTCTGGTGTCGTTCCGGGTAGCGCCGACACTGAAGGCCCGCACTAGGAGATTTCCATGCAGAGGAAAACCTATCAAGTCGCTGACGGTGTCAGCGTGATCAATGGTGCGCAGGTGCCAGCCAATCGCACCGTGAAACTGACGCCGGCCGAGGCTCGTTACGATCTTTCCATTGGGCGCCTCACGCACGCAAAGCCGGTCTCCAGGAAGAAATCCTCCGAACCGGAAAACGGCGAAGGGTAGCTCATGGCTGGCGTTGATCGATGGACCCTGAAGCCGATCGACAATCTTTCCTCAACCTTGCAGAGCGTCGAGGTGATCCTGTCAACGGATATCGGTTCACGCGTCATGCGCCGGCCTTTCGGGGGAGGCGTGGCGGAACTGCTCGGGCGCCAACTGGCGCCGCGGCTCTTCGCGGTCGTTCAGCAGCTGATCGGCACCGCGATCGATCTGTGGGAGCCCCGCCTGCAGGTGCGCCGGGTGACGTTCGCCGGGTCAACAGACGAGGTCAGGCGCGGGACGGCAACGGTCCTGATCGACGCCGACTATCGGCCGCGCGGCCACCTGGGCGACTTCACCGTGGAGCGCAATATTTCTTTCTCCGTCAGCTTCGCACAGGGGCGGACGTCAACCTCGGTGCTGTGATCGATGACTGATCTGCCTGACCTTTCCGCCTTGCCACCTCCCGAGGTGATTGAGGAAATATCGTTCGAAGTGTTTCTGTCGGAACTGGCGGCGGACATCAAGGCGCGCTTTGCAGCTGTTGGCGTCGATTGGGATGTGGACCAGTTGGAGGTGGACAGCGCGATCATCACGGCGCAGGCGGCGACCTACCGGGAAATGTCCCTTCGCAGCCGGATCAATTACGTTGCTCAGCAGGGCTTTTTGTATTTTGCCTCCGGGGGAAATCTGGACCAACTCGCAGCGTGGCTGGGTGTCGCCCGAATGGAGGGAGAAGATGACGATCGGCTGAAGGCGCGCTACCGCCTTGCCACAATCGGACGCTCAGCGGGAGGGCCTGCGGATCGTTACCGCGACGTGGCGCTTGCGGCGGACAGGGAAGTCCGCGCCGTCGCGATCTGGCGGGAAGGGCGCGATCCGACCGTTAATGTCGCGGTGCTTTCCAATTCCGGCAACGGTGAACCGACGCAGGCGCTGCTTGCGAAGGTCGAGGCCGCGCTCTCTCAACCTGATATTCAGGTGGTCAGCGATCGTTTCAGCGTGCAGTCTGCGATCCGCAGGACGGAGAACGTTTCTGTTTCCGTCCGCCTTGATCCGACCGCGCTTGACAGTGTGGCAGACGCTGTAGCTGCAACGATAGCGACCAAATGGCAGCAACAGGATCTGCTCGGCCTGGATTTGACGCGAGCATTCCTGATCCAGGCTTCCGACATCGCAGGCGTAACCAACGTGGAGGTCGTGGAGCCGGCAGCAGATGTTTCAGCCGATAAAAACGAGGCCATTGGACTTGGCTCGGTCCTTGTAACGATCAGCGGACGCGGAAGATGACGATGCTCCTGCCGCCATCCAATGCGACACCGCTTGAAAAGGCCCTGGACCTGGCGCTTGCGCCGGAAGCGCGCTTGCTGCCGGTGATCAACTCCATATTGTCGCTCAAGCACGTCACCAGACCGGCGGGCATCATGCCGTTTCTGGTTTTCGAGTACGGCCTTGAGCCTTTGCGCCCCTTTGTTGCGAACCTTTACAATCTGATTGATGAGGGGCGGCAATGGGCGCGCTTTCGCGGGACGCACAAGGCGGTCTATGACGGCCTTGGCTTTACCGGATATTCCGGCACCATTGTCAATCCGCCTGCTCGCCGGATCGCATGGGCGGATTTTCAGATTGCGCTCGACAGGCTTCGCGACACTGAGAGTGACCTCATTCCAATCGACGGGGTCGTGGGACTGTCTGCACCGGTTCGCTCCAAGCTCCGCCGGGTCTATCATGGACATGATATTCCGGCTGCCGAGAACGGCTATACACGGCACGGAGGTTCAATCTGGGGTGACGACAGCGGCGCGCGTGTGCCTGGCTCGGACGTCAAATGGTCCTTCGGCCGCACGCATGATTTTGCCGGTGTGCTTGATCAGGAGACCCTTGAAGCCTTTGGGGCCTGGCTCCCGACAGTTTCGTCAGACTATTGGGTGGATGCCAATTTCTTGTGGTCGAATTCGAACTATGAGTGGGCGAATTCGCCCGAACGTGCCCGCCGAGCCACAATCCTCACAAGTCTGGCCGAACATCGTTTCTGGGTAAAATTCGCAGACGAAAACGGCGAATTGATCGGATATCGCAAGGCACAAGGCATTCCGGTGAGAGCCGGGCTTGTGGATGATTTTCAGGTCAACGGGTTGAACTACAGTCGATCGAACGACGATCCGACCCATCTTCTGATTTACGCACGAACCGGCTTTGGTGACGGTGCCGGCAAGACAGCCAAAACCGTCTCGGTTTTTGGTGGAACAGTGGCTGCACAGAAGGGCAAGCTCTGGCGCCAGGACGTTCACTCCGGTGTTCATTTTGGCGCGTTCCCGACGGACATTCCCTTTGGCGAAACAGTCCGGGACAAAGTTCAAATTCTTTTGGAGATCATCTGATGTTTCAGCATCCCTCGGGGATCGCGGGCGCCAACGATCGTTTCGATCCGGCATCCGCCTGGACGGCGCTTGTCTACCTTTCCGGCCGCTACACGCAGCCGTCCGAATACAACGAGATGCAGAGCCGTTTTTTGCACCAACTCAAAGGTGTTGGGAACCTGGTCGCGGCCGATGGCAACCGCAGATCGGGCGGCGACATTATCGTGACGCCAGACGATCCCGCCACGACCGCGACGGTGCAGCTTGCGGAGGGCATGATCTATGTGGGTGGACTGATCCATCCGGTGCCGGCGAAAACGATCCCAGGCGTATCGATGGTCGGAGACGTTTCTGTCGGAGTGCGTGTCCAAAAGAGCTACATCACGCACGAAGATGAGGAAAATCTTCTCGGCATTGACGAGGGAACCGAGTCCTTCGGTGAACCGGGGGCGGTGCGTGAAGCGCGTCATCTGACCTGGTCGATCGACGGCGATGGCCTGGAAGGGGACTTCGCACAGGTTTACACGATGCGCGATGGCGCGATCATTGACCAAGGCCCGCCGCCGGCGTTGACGGGTGTGCTGCAGCAGATCTCCGGCTACGATTTTGACAGCAATGGTCACTATATCGTCGAAGGCTGCAACGTGGTTCCGCTCGGCAGATCCGGTGCGGAGCAGGTCTATTCCATCGGCGCGGGCGTCGCGAACATTCGCGGCTGGAAGCGCATTCGGGAATCTGCCTTGAGGCTTGCAGTTCCGGAAGATCCTGAGCTTGAGGCCGTTGATCTTGAGCCGCACACCTACATCGACAGTGGCGATGGCTCCGCAGTGATTTCGGTTCACCTGCCGCCTATTGCTTCGGTCACCGCTGCCACGGTGACGAAGGAGATCACGGAAGTCATTACCCGCGGCGCTGTCCCCGGTGGTTCCGATCTGTTGGGCAACTCGTCGATTGTCGAGATCCTGTCGGTCGAGCAGAGTGCGAGCACGTTCGATCCGGCGGTATATTCGCTTGAAGGCAATTCGATCTCCTGGGCGCCCCCGGGCGCGGAGCCTGCACAGGCATCCAGCTACTCGGTGACCTATCTTTATTATGACACCGTAACGCCGGATGAAGTGACTGAGACGACCGTCAAGTTGTCGGGTGGCGCAGTGAACAAACCAGTGACGATTACCTACCAGTCCAAGAAGCCGCGCATTGACGCGATCGGTCTCGATCAGACCGGTGCTGCCGTCTATATCAACGGGGTTTCCGCGCGCAAAAACGCCGTTGCGCCAAAAGCGCCGAGCGACGTTCTGAAGCTTGCCGACGTGCATCTCGACTGGCAGAGCGTGCCGAGGGTGATCAACAACGGTACCAAGAACTATACCTACGACGAGATGCGCCGGTTTTTCGAGTTGCTGGAAACCGTTGTGCAGCAATTCGACCGCTCGGAGCAGCGCCGTGATATTCAATCGCGCGACAGTGTCGCACGCGATGGAATATTCACCGATCTGTTGCAGAACGATTTCTACAGGGATGCCGGCGAGCCGCAGACCGCCGCGATCAATCGTGGGGTTCTTCAACTCGCTGTCGATGGCGTGGACGTGCAGAGCGTTGCGGGAACGCATATGCTTGATTGGCAGGAGGAGGTTATCCTGTTCCAGCGTCTTTCAACGCGCTCGCTCAGGATCAACCCTTACGCCAATTTTCTGACCATGCCGGGAGCGATGAGGCTTCAGCCTGCCAGCGATTTCTGGACGGATCATATCACCGAGTTCACCAGCGCGATCACGCGCGAGTTCACCGCGGCACCGGACCAGCCTCCGGGGCAAACAACGCTCACGGAAGAGGTCAGCGAAACAGTCTCGGCGGCAGCTACGTTGCGCGAGATTGACCTGGAGTTCACGATCGAGGGCTTTGCCGCCAACG
>NZ_JSEP01000048.1 GCF_001624695.1 Labrenzia sp. OB1
CCCGGCGTCATACCGTTCGAATGCCAGATCCACCCAATCGGACGGAATAACCTGCATGTCATGATCTTGCCGGGCGGCCATGAAGTCGCCAGTCAGCAACGCCGTGCGGAGCGGTTCCGGTTGCGCGTTGAGCTGCGCCAGATAGTCCCCGCCCAGAAAGGCGTTGTCCTGCGTCTTCGCGGGTATGAAGGTCCGGGAGGGCACATCGACAAGCTCGCCTTCGATTTCAATCTGTGTGGGCTCCGTAAACCACTCGGTGCGGATTTCAGTGCCGTCCGTGATGAAGTTGCCCCACAGCAGTTGACCGGGCGCGACCGTACCGAACAGCTCATGCAGCGGATCGAGCCACGGAGCGAACCAGTCAACCAGATAGTCCCCCTGCCCACCAACGGGTGGGTTGGTCGCAATCAGCGCTCGGCAGCGTTGGCCGGGTCGCGTGGAGCGCAGCCAGCCCATGACGAACAGAACCTTGCGCGGGTCCATCTGAGCGCCCTCATCGAACGCTTTCAGGTCATGGTCACGGCCCTGCCAGTCTTCTTCAGCGCCAGGCACACCCAAGTGGCCAAATTCAATCATCCTACCGTCAGGACCGATCCAGCGGGGCGGGTTGCCGACGATCCGGCCAAGCCCCGCATCCCGCATGATCGCGTTCATACGCTCTATCAGGCCCTTGAGGGATTTCAGACTGTCCCGGAAGATCGCCACCTTGTGGTGAGCGAACAGCGAAAGCCCGGCAATCAGATCCGTCTTTCCGCCACCGGCCGCACCGCCGTAGAGCGTTAAGTCTGCCTGACTGAAATAGCCCTCAGTCTGCGGTCCCTCTTGCGGACGCCAGACGTTGAACTGCTCAAGCACCCCGGCTTCATCCAGTTGCTTTTGAAGCGCAACCCGATCCTCCGCAGACATCCGCTCTATCTGCGTGATCAGCGTTTCAAGAGCGTTCATTCACCGCCTGTCTTCTGTTTTGTGAGAAGCGCCATAATGCCGAGGGCAATCTCGGAGTCGCTCCGGGGCTTCAGCGCCTCGATTTTCGCCGCGTCTTCAGGGCCGCCGAGAATGTTCCGGCTTTCAACGTCCGTTTTGTCCCGCCACCCGGCCCGGTTCTGCATGTTGAATTTCCATGAGGACGCGTTGAAGCCGTCAATCAGGCCCTCAGTCCCCTCTTTTCCAAGCTTCTCCCACTCGAACAAACCCTTCCTTGCCGCCTCTTGCAGCTTGTCGGCAGGGAAATCATCTGGGTATTGCTCGGCGTAGTAGCGAATGGTCTTCTTGTCCGCGTCAGCGAAACTCTCAAGCGAATACCCTGCTGCTATGTGATCGCAGAACCTTTTGCAGGCTTCCTTGCGAGCTCGCGAGGTCTTCCATTTTTTTGCGTAGTCGTTCCCTTTAGGTGCAGCCATCTGCTTACCTTTCACGCCGTTTCGCAGCTTTTTTGCTGAAACTTGTTTTGAGGCCCACTCAGCGCGAATGCACGGTGAGTTGAGCCCTCTTTTGCCCGCAGGCTTCACACCTCAGGCCACCTCGGAAGCGTTCGTTCCCCGAAACCCGGTAGCCAGGCCCTAGCCGTTCAATCAGATAGCCCAAATCCAGCCAGAAAAAGCGGCCGCAGTGGTTGCAGGAGACATACAGCAGGTTCCCATTGTCCTTCTTCTCCTTAAGCTTGGTGATTGAGTTTGGTTTCGTGCAGATCAAATCACATGTGAAAAACCGTTACACATCATGAAAAGCTGTTCGAGTGCATTCAAGATCAAGCTCAAACATAAGTGCATGCGGCATCAGCGTGTCTGAGCCTGAAAACTGGAAACCAAGTGCCTCAGCAATCTTTATTGAAGGTAGATTTCCCCGCCTGATTGCTAGCCGGATTGTTTCCCCAGGCACTCGACAGCTGTAGATCGCCAACAACTTACGGGCAATCTCCAAGCCCAAACCCTTTTGCCGCCATTCAGGATCAACAAAGTAGCTAAATCCGCCTGGCTCAAGCCTTCCTCCGCCAACGATCTTAGCAAAACTAGGCATACTGGCCACGTAGAGTTGTTGCGAACTGTTTCGTAGTCCTGTTTCAACGTATTGCCAGCCACTTGAATTGGAGCTCAAAACCAAGGTTGGCGCGACGTCTACGTGTTCGACTATTTTGAGGACTGTATTACGATCAGAATTGCACGCCAACCTGAGGTGGATGCGCATCATTCTACAGAAAGGTGTACGAAATCTGGGTCGCGATTTTGAATGGACCTGACTATTTTGAAGATGGTTGAATTCCAATCCTGCGGGGCGATGTGGGTAAGACTAGCCTTACCCCCCTCCTCTAAATGATTGAGAATTGCGATCAATGCAGCATATTGAGCGGGGCGCAGAAACAGGCGTTCTCTATTGTTTCTCCAGTACTCGAAAAGATCTGTTTCCTTCTTAAACTCGTTGCAGCGATGATGAACAGTCATTAGATTTGATTCAGCATTGTATTCACTATTTGTCATATGCTGAACGTTATCACCAAAGTACTGTTTATCTGTAACTATGTGGTCTTCATTCGCTCCTCCCCAAGTCATTCGGCCAAAGCAAATTGGACAGTAACCTAACGCTTCCATGTCGTCTTGCAGAATAATACCGAAATCGAACATCTTCATATTCGAGTGTTCACCGGCGTGTGTGACGTGGTTTCCCGCGTTACGGTATTGTCGGGTTGGCTTGTTACCTGTGTCTGCCATTCGCACGCTCCCACGGTGTGAGGGTCAGAAAACCCACAACGTGAAAACGACTGCTTGTTCTCATCGTCACAAATGTGGGCACGCCTCACCAGGAAGCGCACCTGAGGTTACCGACCTATGGTTAACTATCAAAGCTACCATTGACGAATGCAAGCCTCAACTTTTAGTTTTTAATTCTAACGTCACCCGCAAAAAGAGTACAAAAAAGGCCCGCTTTGCGCGAGCCCATCAAATCAGATATCAAGCCGGGTGTTGGCTCCCACCAACGTTGATGCATGTCGCTTACCAAACGACCCGGCGCATGTTCGTATCCACCCTCCAGATGATCCGGAGATTGCTTGGAAGCCTACCTAACTCATCCTGAAATATTTCACTTGGGTCTGCTGACATTAGGAGCCCTTTGGGCTCTCGTTCAGAAGCGCCAATCAAATTTTTTGGCGATCCTCGGAAACTGTTCTGTTGTGTTTTGCCTGGTCGTTTTCGTCGCGCTCCAAGGTCGAGATAAGCCGACGGAACTTTTCATCTACTTGTTGATCTTGATAACCATTCCCCCCGGCCTCCCAATCGTATGGATCGCTCATGTCTTGGCAGGTCGACAAATCGCCAGGGTGCTCCTTCGATTGGATCGGTTCTTCTAAGCTGCGCCCAGTGTTGGGCGCAGTTCTTCAAGGTATCTCTATGGGGCTGTTTTTAGGCTCATTCTGTGAAACCTGTCCAGCTAGGCAGCTCTTCTGGAAACGTCCCCTAGGGCCAGCTTTTCAGATAGCTTTTTCAGAACAACACGATTGCGCTTAAGCACCGTTGAGCGTTCCCACCCATATTTTTTGCATACTTGGGTGAATTTGCCCCCACCAGCCTTGCACATGACCTCGTATTGTAAGGCTCGACGTGCGTCGATGTCGTCAATCAGCGCCCACCAGGTCATTGCCTCTTCGGCTCTGGCGATCTCCTGCGCGCTGCAGATCCGTTGGCGCTTAACCTTCCGGATCATGTTGGGATCTGGCCAGGTCGCCCAAGCAGTGCGTGGCCCGTCACCCTTGCCGATGATCGCAATTACCTCGACGGCCTCAACAAGACGGGCGAGCATTTCTTCTGGTGTTTCGGGGGTCAAACGCAACTCCTAATATCCAGCAGGACAACCCGGCCCTGGGCATCCCCCAGAAAGTGATATATCGGGACTTATTGTTGCGCCGTCGCCGCCGGTGGCGTTACCGCGTACAGTTGTAGCCTTGCCTCCGCAATTGGCAAGCAACAAACACATCAATGTTAAGATTACTGCGAAATTTAGCCGAGCACAAAATTTGCTGAAAAATTCAAGGCTTCCTCTCAATTTCATCATCGTTTTCTCTCTTTCTTCACTTATACACGACCCTCTACGGTCATGACTCTGACCAGGTTCGCAAACCGTTCAGTGAATTCTTGTCGGTTCGGCAGATCTTGGAGCTGTTGAACCATTATCTGTTCATCCCATTCACGGAATGCCGCAGCAGCCTCGAGAGCCTTATCCGAGAAATATACTTCGGCCCTGCATAGGGCATCGGAAAGTTCAAGCCGCGCATTGTTACGGTCCGACACGTGCTGCTGCTTTCGATCCATTTCCGTTTTAGTCAATCCGTTAGGTTTCTTTGACTCGTGTTCTGAAATCGCAATCAAACGAAGCCATTCAGTTTTATATCTCATTGCCCATCGAGCAACCTCTTCTAAGATTTCCAATCGTCGTTGTGCTCTTGCATGGCTCTTCGTGTACCTGTCTTGCCAACGTGGAAACAAGATAGAAGCAAAAAGGCCTCCGATCAGTATGGTGATCAGCGGCGGGACCCACTTCGTCAGTGCAATGAAAATAACGGAATGCTGATTTAAATCCTCGAGTATGAACACGATCTATGATCCCTAGGAGCAAATTATCTCTCACAATTCTAGCGGGCAACACAATGGTTGTTAAACGCATAATACCTACTGGAATACATCCGCCAATCGCAAGCCAACCCCGCCTCCACCAACTCCATCCCAAAATTACCTGAATCGACCACGGGAAAATACGTCCCTATTCAGGCATTCGAATCCGGTGCACCATTTCAGACAGAAAGCCAGCTGTTCCCTTGGGTGTTCTTGGCAAATTCAGAATTTCAACCTGCTTTGAAATAACGCCG
The DNA here is from genome assembly GCF_001624695.1 of Labrenzia sp. OB1. Classification (GTDB taxonomy): domain Bacteria; phylum Pseudomonadota; class Alphaproteobacteria; order Rhizobiales; family Stappiaceae; genus Roseibium. Next base: position 4,856 of record NZ_JSEP01000048.1, read on the forward strand.
TCTTTTCCGAAGTGATAAGTCTCCGAAGCTCGCGCCAAAATCATGAGCGCGCGCGACAGGTCAGGAGTTGTCTTACCCGAGCCAATGTTGGAGTACTTAACCGACAGGTTCATGAAAAACATTCGGTTCGGTAGCTTCCGAACCTTGAAGATATAAAAATCGATTTCCGCCTCTTCAATTATCACTCGAAAAACGTCTGGGTACTTTTTCCGAATGAATTCTAATTGAATATTGATGTCTCTTATCGCTTGCGAAAGTTCAGACATTCACGCCCCCGTTATTTTATGCAACGCCCCGACTTGAAGTAGTGCTGTCCCGAGTATTTCGGCCATGCACAGGCGTGGCCCGCCTCCACCAACTCCATCGCAATGTCATTTCCGTCCACAAAGCACTGCGCCACAAAGCGGTCGTACGATTTCTTGCGTGAACGCCCATCGCATGGCGTCCCCTCGCCCACCGTTCGGCATTGCACGGTTTTCCCGGCAACCAGCGCCTTGGTGTACTGGGTCGCTTCTCTGTAGCCCCTCTGGCCCTTTTCTGGCGTATCGACCCCACATAGGCGTATCCGAACCAGCGGCCGGCTTAGTTGAAACGTGTCGCCGTCGATCACCCTGGACACCTTGCTTGTCCATTCTTCTGCATTGCTGGTGAAACTCAGCAGGCAAAAAACCACTGCGATAATCGTTCTTGTCATGCTGTCTCGGTTTCCTGCCTGGACATCTGATAGGCCACGTTTACGACAATCCGGGGCTAGGTGGAAAAACTCGTTGTGCACGAATCCCGAGGTTGTCGGTAGAGCCATGGTAGTTGCCTCCACACTCTTCGAAACCGCAAAACTCAACAGCATCGACCCGCGAGCCTGGCTGACCTGGGTCCTTGCACAAATCGCCGACCACAAGATCAATCGCATCAACGACCTCATGCCATGGTGTTACGCTAAAAAGTCAGCGTAACAGAGCGCGTAGCCCCCATGAAGACCGCCTTCACAGGACGGACACGGTAGAGCATGTCTTTGCGCATCAGAAGACACGCTATGGCCTGTTTGTCCGCACCATCGGCCAGGCTCGTGCTGAAGCAAAACTGACGCTGGCCAATCTCGCCTACAATTTTGACCGCCTGATTTTCCACGAACGTAAAAACGCCATGGAATGAATCCGCCTGAACGGCGGAGAAACAACCCAAACCCGGCCCAGATCAGCAAGGACCGAGCCAAAACGGCTGCTCTCGTGACACAATCAGAAAACACGGATTTTTGCGGGTGTCCAGCTCCCGCTTGGCGAGCATCTGAGATGCCACGGACTCTTTTTAGCCAGATGATGGATGACTGATACGCTTTGGCTTAACGAGACCGACGGTGCCTTTTCGACAGCCCTAAAACAGGCTAACAATGAGATATTTATTTCCCAACATCACTTCTCATTCAAATTACAAAAACTACCAATGAAAAATACCTTTGAATACTTCACATTCAGAATCCATTCATTAGAATAATAATTAGTCCGTAAATTTTCTACATTCCCCAGATATTTTATCTACTGATAGGGATGGAATAACTCTTTTACCTTAGGGTAAGTCATCAATTTACTCGAAATAAATGATGATTACTCAAGGGAAATAGCGTGGAGCAATCGCAGGAGAATATGCGAAATGGGTGTTTCAGTGCACTCAGACTTCGGATAAGAAAATTCCGTTATCTGCCGATTGCATTTCTGTCTGTCATCATGATGCTTGCTTGCATCTTGATGTTCTCACTCTTCATTGATCAGACGATGTCGGATTACATGCGCGAGCATGAAGAAGAAATGGCGCTACAGGAAGCAAAGGTCGTTGCGCGTCTTGTCTCATTGCTGCCTGGAGACTTCAGCCCTCCTCCGCAACAGATCGGCGTGAAATCCGAGCGTTTCGCTGCGCTCCATAGAGAAATCGGACTGATGGCCGCAACGATCGGTGCCCGTATCACCATCATCGCCAGAAATGGGCTGGTGCTCGGGGACACGGATATGTCCTACGGTCAATTGTTACACGCAGCAAATCACGCAAAACGCCCTGAAGTTATTCAGGCCTTGGAACATGGGTTTGGTTTATCCGAGCGGCGCAGCGCGACCCTCGATATCAACTTTCTTTATTCTGCGGTCCCCCTGGAACGAAATGGCATCCAGATGATCGCAAGGGTCGCTCTTCCCCTGAAGCATTTTTATCAACAGCAAAACAACCTCAGGAAGATACTCGTCATCGGCGCTGCGTTTGGAATGCTGTTTATCATCGCGATTACATTCTGGCTCGGCCGCGCACTTGCAAAGTCCATCCAGTCACGAGAAGAACGCCTGGATTCACAAGTGCGCGAGCGCACATCAACGCTGAGCGCCCTGCAGGAACTCGGATCCCTATTGGCCATCTGTAACAATCTGCCTGAAGCTGGTGAGATCCTTGAGAGCCACTTGCCCCAGCTCCTACCACGTGTCAGTGGCGCTCTGGCTCTGATGAACAACTCCCGCAATCTTCTGGTTGTCAGCCATGAATGGGGCGGGACATGGAAGAAAGGCGAATTCAAGTCTCCAGACAGCTGCTGGTCTCTGCGCAAGAACACCGTTCACCACTCCCATAAGGGCGAACTTGTCTGCAGACACCTGAAAGACAGCGGTAGGACAGATGCGGTCTGTATTCCTCTAATGGCACAAGGCGAAGTGGTTGGCGTCATCCACCTCAAAGAAACGCCCAAGAGAACATTCACAGACATGGAACTGGACATCGCCAAATCAATAGGAAAGGAAACTGCCATCGCCGTTTCCAACCTGAAACTAAGAGAAACCCTAGAACAACAAGCTTTACTTGACCCACTCACGCGCCTTTACAATCGGCGTTATCTCGAAGAACGGTTTGACCGTTTGATTGCCCGCGCCGACCGAGAAGAAATGCCTTTCTGGCTGCTCATAATCGATGTCGATCATTTCAAGAAATACAACGATCAATTCGGACATGATGCTGGTGACTTTGTTCTGACACAGCTTGCCAAGCTGTTTCACCAACATACGTCCGAAACCCATACCGCCTGCCGGCTCGGCGGAGAAGAGTTCGCTATCGTGATATCTGGCATTCCCCATGAAGAGGCGATGGCGTTTTCGGAAGCACTTCGTCTGAGCGTTGAAAACCTGCCCTTCACGTTCGAAGGTCGTCCCCTGGGACAAGTCACCATATCAGCTGGACTTGCATCTTACCCTCAAGACGGAGACCGCCTGTCGAGCCTGCTGAAGACCGGTGACGAGCGCCTTTATGTCGCCAAACACCGCGGACGCAACCAGATTTGCGACGCAGCGCTGGTTGAAATGTACAGAAAGAAGGATGCCACCGACTAGAGCCCTTCGCTAAGGTGAGGGCTATAAGCGATAATGGCCATCGTGCTTGTTAAAACGCCCGAACCAGCGATATAGCCACGCCGGTTGGGTCTGTGCCAGACAACCCGTTTTCGGATGGTGGCAAGCCTTGGGCGGTTTCCATCACTGCGGCATCATGAACATGCAAGGCATAGCCAATGTCGGCTTCGCACTTCGGCATTCCCCCCTCACCTCTAGGCCTCGTCCTCTCACGCAGCCTCCTTCGCCTCTTGCTGTGCTATCAGCCGATCCCCCTCATACGCCAGCAGCACCGCCATCGTTTTCGTTGGCAGCGCCCGCCCCCCAAGCCTGACGCTCGGTGTTTCGTCCTATCTGCATTGCAGCCGCTCACTGCAGGCTGATCTATTGCCTTGAAAGGACGGGAAGCGGACTTTTGCCGCGAGTGCAAACACGTTATCTTCCAAAGATGCTGCCGACATTCGTCCTACGCGCGAGGTTTCGTTTGGCCGAACTGGTTGGGGACGCGATCAGGGACTATCGGAATAATCCGTTGGCGTTAGCGCTGCATCGCTCGGTCGATGCAGCGGATTAGCTCTTTGCCATGATCATAGGCCGTTCTCAGATCACCATAAGTTGCTGTATTCGGCCATTCGCCTTCGTGCACGAAGTTGTGCCGCCAGGTGATCAGGTTTCCATAGCTGCTTTTCACGCTACCGGTTCGCGCGGCCAGGGATGCATCTTCAGCCCCCTTGAGCTCCCGATCAAATCTATCACGGTATTTTTGGCCAAATGACACGATATGCCGTGTTCGGAGGTCGCTTAGCTTTATTTGTCCGTTCAAACGATCAAACCTGCTTCTGGCCAGCTCACCTAACGCTCTGTGTTTTTGGTCTGAGAACCGATAAATGATATCCTTTATCGCGAGCTCATAGGCCGTGACCGCAGAAATGGCCAGGAAGCCAAGGTAGCGAGACCTAATGAAATCGTCTGGCAAGCCGGTGATGACTGCATCGACGTGAGTAAGATAGTCATCTGCCAGGATGAATCGATCCTCATATCCCATTTTATTTCAAATGCTTAGATACAATTTCAAGACGCTTTCCGACGGTGGAATTGTCGCTTGTGTTGAAGAAGATGGATTGCCTGAATTCTTCGTCGTCGTAGAGCTTGGAAAGCTTTTCTTTCAGACCGCTCGGGAGATTTTTTGCTTTCGGAAGAAGGGCATTGTAGACGGAGTCTAGCGCAGCGAGATTGATGGGGCCTCGAACATGAAACGGCTTTTCGCCGACTTGTTTCAGAGTCCGATTCAAAAGTTCATGAGACAAGACAATAGGTTGCGAGCCTGCGTGTCATGACCCTGATACTAGCGATGTTGATCCATGCGGTGGAACTTTCGATTGACGCCTCCCAGTCCTTTGCCAACCGGCGGCATCTGCCCAGCCATGCGAAAGTGCGCTCCACCACCCATCTGCGGGGCAGGAGTTCGAAGCCTTCAGCAGCATCGGAGCGTTTGATGATCTCTATCGTCCAGTTGCCGTTGCCCACCAGGGCGGCGCGCAGCTTTTCACCGGCATAGCCGCCATCGGCGAAGAC
>NZ_JSEP01000049.1 GCF_001624695.1 Labrenzia sp. OB1
CTGCCGCCAGAAATCCAGCAACCATTGCCACCAGGCAGCTTGCAAGGGATTGAAGCCGAGCGTGTAGTGCCACCCTGTCAGCGTCACGCCAACAAGTGCGGCACAGGCCAGAACGGCGAAGGCCCGCATGATATGCATGGACTTTACTCTGTGGGCGGTTCGGCCGGCTGCGACGGCTCTTGCGCATGAGTTGGCGTATGCTCGGCGACTTCGCCTTCGACATCTTCCTTGATCAGGTCCCGTGCCGTTTTTTCTTTAAAGATGCTGGCAGCCAAATCCCGCAACGCGGCACTGTGCTTGGCTCTGTCGCAAACTTTCCGTTTCCCTTGGATTTAGAAATCTGTCAGCGTTGCCAGAGCGTTGGCGAGGAGCGATGGGTTGATCGAGTTCAAGGGTGTGCATTATCCGAAGTCAGTGATCCTGCACGCGGTGTTCTTCTATGTCCGTTACGCAGTCTCCTACCGAGACCTCGAAGAAATCCTCGCCGAGCGCGGCGTCACCGTCGACCATGCAACGCTGAATCGCTGGGTGGTAAAGTTCGCGCCGCTAATCGCGACACGGGCGCAAGCGAGGAAACGTCCAACCGCCGGTTCCTGGCGGATGGACGAGACGTACATCAAGGTGAAGGGCCGGTGGACCTATCTTTACCGGGCCGTGGATCGCAACGGCCAAACCCTTGATTTCATGCTCTCCGAGCGCCGGGACCTGGCCGCTGCCCGGCGTTTTTTCATGCGGGCAATCGCCACAAACGGCGTGCCTGACCGGGTCGTGATCGACAAGAGCGGCGCAAATCTGGCCGGCCTGCAAGCGGTGAACGTGATCCTGAAATTCACCGGCGAAGGCCGCACAGTCGAGATCCAGCAGGTCAAATATCTCAACAACATCCTTGAACAGGACCACCGCTTCATCAAGCGGATCACCGGCCCGATGAAGGGCTTCAAGGCGTTCCATTCGGCCGCGGCCACCATCTCCGGGATCGAAGCCGCGCATATGATCCGCAAGGGGCAGATCCCCGCCAATGGCGCCACCGCCTTCCAGACCTTCGCGGATCTCGCAGCATAGCTATGTCTGCCGGACGGCTCCGCTCGTCCTGCAGGAAAGTTTGCGACGGAACCCTCTCAGACACGTCAACAACTTGGCAATCCCTTACCGAGTGCTTTAATCAGTAGCCTTCTCCTTTTGACAATACGAGCGCGTCTATTCCCTCAATGCCCTCCACATAGGTGTGACATGGCTCATCATTAGTGGAGACAACAATTACACTATCTATTATCTCTTTAATTTTATCATTTGTGCAATATAAGTTTATTTTTTTTGAACTCAAATTTGTTACTTTACTTCTTTCGCAAGACTCTATATGTAGTATAACATTGTAATTTAGAATGACCTCATCTAAAGTGGGTAATTCACTTAATTTCTCTTTAAGTTCATCAAAGCCATTACTTGAGGACGCAAGCAATAATACACACTCTCCTCTAAAATCCGTAACATAGCTAATTCTAAGTTCGCTCATTTCAATTTCCTTTTACAGGTGGTTTACCGTCAATCGGAATGTTCACCCAAGGAGAACCTTTCTTATCATGAGCATTATAGTCCCAGTGAGGGTTATGGTGTTCATCCTCAGGGAAATAGCGGAATTCACCGTTATCTTCATCCCACAGACTTTTTTCACCTCTTTCACGAGGTTTCTTTCGGCTAGGCTCTCCTACTGTAACCTTGTCTGGATTCTGAACTGGTGGCGATATGCCTTCGGGTGGCAGTCCGCGTGGGCGGTCTTTGTTTTTGCCATCGTCATCAACTTCGTTAAATAGTATCCAGCCAAAGAGTGCACCGGTTGTAGCGCCATAGAGGGCTGCTTCGCAGGCGCTGCTTGCAAAGCAACCGACGACAAAGGGAATAGCCGCCTGTGCAAAGGCAACCTGCACTTCTTTTGATCCCCCGCCTGAACCCTCACCACCAGCGCCACGACCGCAGTCATTTCCACCACAAGTGCTTCCGGCTTTGCCACGGGGGTTGCTGTCAGTGACTGGGTCATTGTCGCCGACATATATAGTATCCAGTTCCGTGACATCGTCACGGGCATAATGCCCTGTTGGATCCTTGTAGAGGATGGGGTTGTTAAGGCCGTAGGCGTAGCGGTTCGTGCCGACGCTTCGGTGTTTAGGGCTGTACCAGTCTGGCGACAGGAACCTTGACAGGAACGGGTCATAGTAGCGGGCATTGAGGTAGATCAGTCCCGTTTCCGGGTCGTCTCGCTCCCCGATCCAGCCCTTGGATACGCGCGGCTGACCCGCCAGCGCCTGGACGTCGGTGCGCTCGCCATAAGGCCTGAAAAGATTTTCCGCAATCACTGTTCCCGTCGCGCCGGAGACCAGTTTGACAGAATTCAGGTGATCCCGGTGCAGCCAGGACTTTTCAGAGTCCGCTATGCGCACATCCGGCAGAGGATGCTTGATGTGGACACTGTCGGGGGTGATCTCTTCGTCGGGCCCGAGGTAAAGCGTCGTGTTACCGGCGGTGGTCTTTTTCAGCCGCCGGCCATCCGGGCCGTAGATGAAGGCCGTCGTGACACCACCTTTGGTGATGAAGACCGGTCGGTTCTCACCGTCATAAGTGATCGTTCGGCCAGCCCCGGAAGTCATATTTCCATTGCCGTCATAGGCGTAGGTCTGGTTGCCAGCCTGAGTGACCGCATGAGGTCTTGGGGCTGTCGGTGCCGGGTAGATGTAGCTGCCAACGGCCGAATTGTAAGTGACATTGTCGGCCGCATCATACTGGAAGGTCTGGGTGTAGTCGGCATTGTCGAGGTTGGCCGCTGATGACAGCCGGTCTACCGTGTCATAGCTGTACTGCCAGTTGCTGTCCGGGCGGTTGGAGGTGACTTCGGCGATCAGCCCGCGATCGTTGCGACTGTAGCTCTCCGACAGCAGCGTGCTTGCCCCTGCCGTTGCCGTAATCGCCGTCAGCCATTGCCGGTCTGGATCGTAGGTCCGAGTTTCGGTGACACCATTGGCGTAGACGGTCGCAACCGGTTGGAACGCGGAATTGTAGCTGATGTCTTCGATCAGACCGGGAAGGCTTTTGAGATTGCCAAATACATCGTACTGCGCTGTCCCGGATGCCGAGGGGATGACGTCGCCATCTGCAAAGGTCCAGCGCAGCAACTCGCCATGGGGCGCATAGGTAAAGCTTTGGGTATAGGTCTGGCCGTCGACCTCCCAGCTCTTGGTGGTGACGTTACCCAGAGCATCATGATCATATCGGATGGTCGCCGCGTTATTGCTGACGGTGGTCAGTTCACCGACATTGAAGGTACCTGGGCGCGCCTCGTCATACGTGTAAGTCGTGACGTCCGATGCAAAGGCCGCAGTCGATTGCAGCAGCAAAGATGATACGCAAAGCAGCGAAAGACTTTGCTTTGTAAATCCTGTCAATACTCTCACCTTAGATTTTCACGCCAAATAGAATTGAAGTATTGAACCACAACCCCAGCATCATTTATGTAATGCTTCTGATCGCCAACATGATAAATCCAGCCGCCGGAAGTCACACTATGCCCCGCAGAAAATTTATCTTTACCGTCTTCAAGAAACACAGAGACGCCATTCCAGTTAATACCGTGATACTTAAAACCCTCTACATTAACGTGGTAGTAACCAGTCGTCGGCGACAGAAGAAACCCCCCATCATTTGAGTAGGCTTCGCCGGTTGCAGGCTCACGAATGATCTGCTGGACGTTTACAACAATGGTCACGGTGGCACTATCTGTGAACGCACCGTCCGAAAGAGTGTATGTAAATCTGCCCGTTCCGGAGAAATTATTGTTTGGAAGGAATTCGACACTTCCGTTTCCATTCAGTGATACGGATCCATTTTGCGCTCCCGAAACGGAAATGATCGATAACGAGTTGCTGTCAATATCCTGATCGTTTGACAACAGTGTCGATGCCGAAATGGTGATCGCCGTTTGCCATTCAGTCTCAAATCCGGTGTCATCGATAGCAACCGGAGGATCATTTACGGGCGATACGTTCAATTTGAAGTCGTCAGAGACCGTCTCTTGCCCGTCTGTGGCAGCGACACGCAGATTGAAGATACCGTTGTAGTTGGCAGGAGGGGTGCCGCTAAAATTTCCCGTCACTGAACTAAAGTTCAACCAGGATGGCAGTGCGTTGCCGTCAGCCAATTCTGCCATCAGGCTCAAATTGTCACCATCCACATCACTGAATGTGCCGGCGGGAACAGAGTAAGTCCAAGTAGTATCCTCGGGAATGGACTGGTCCGATATTGCAACTGCAACAACAGGCGCATCATTGACCGGAATGACGGTCAGATTGAATGTGTCGGTTGCTGTCTCGCTGCCGTCGCTGGCGCTCACCTTCAGGCCGACCGTTCCGTTGTAGTTTGCCGGCGGCGTTCCGGAGAACGTCCGGCTGGCCGCGCTGAAGCTCAACCAGGACGGCAACGCACTGTCGTTGGACTGGGCCGCCGAGTAAGTCAGGACATTTCCGTCAGCGTCGGAGAATGTTGAGGCGGCAAAGGTGAAGTTCCAGGGCGTGTCTTCATTGATCGCCTGGTCTGGAATTGCGTTTGCAAGAACAGGATCGGAGTTTCCGGTATTCACCGTCAGCGTAAAGTCCGTGCTCGCAGTCTCCTGACCGTCACTGGCACTGACCCTGAGACCGATCGTGCCGACCTGGCTGGCGTCCGGTGTTCCTGAGAATCGCACGGAAGAGCTGTTGAAGCTCAGCCACGACGGCAACACGCCGCCACCGTCGGACAGAGCTGCCGTATAGCTCAAAGTATCCCCATCAACGTCGCCAAACGTGCCGGCCGGAACGGTAAAGCTCCAGGCAGCGTCCTGGGACGCCGACTGATCGACAATCGCGCTGGCGACCGCAGGGGCGTCATTGACCGGTGTGACGGCCAAATCGAAGGTCGCGTGCCCACTTGCCTGTCCGTCCGACGCCGACACCCGCAGGGCTGTGGTGCCATTGTGGTTAGCTGGTGGCGTTGCCGTGAACGTACGCGTGCCCCCGTCGAAGGCGATCCACGTGGGCAACGCCGATCCGTCCGCCAGTGCAGCGCTGTAGGTCAGTGTATCTCCGTTGACGTCTACGAAGGTGTTGGCCGGAACCGTATAGGTCCAGGCAGTGTCTTCGGGGACCGATTGGGTCTCCAGGCCAACGGACTGTTCGGGCGCATCGTTGTGGCCGGCACATTTCGGAAATGCCAAGGCGCCCGGATCCGTGTTCTTGGAGGCGATTCGACCCGCTGCATCATAGGAATATGTGGTCAGTGAACCATTCGCATAGCGATGCTCGGTCAGTCGCCCGGCATCGTCATAGGCCATGGACTGACACCCCAGATCCGGATCATAGACAGCGATCTTGTTGCCGTGACCGTCATAGGTGTACTCAAAGGTGGTCCCTTCCGGATCTGTGATCGCAGTCGTGCGGTTCAGGGTGTCGTAGGAATAGGTGGTGCGCTGGCGCGCTGTGTCGAGGAAGCGGTCCCGATAGACCTCGTTGCCAAAGGCATCAAAATGGCTGACCCGTTTATGACCGAGTTCGTCCGTCGTCTCGACCGCGGAGAAGCTGTCGCCGGCGAGATAAGCTGTCGTAACCGTCTCACCATCAGGGTGGGTCAGCAGGATCTGGCGATCCAGACCGTCAAAAGCAAAATCGCTCCAAGCTAAGGTCTCGCCCGTCGCATAGGGCTTGCTTTTTTGTCTGACATTACCGCGGGCATCAAAGACCAGATGAACCCGGTTGGAGGCACTGCCAGTACCGCCCTGTGCGCCGGAGCTGCGCTCCTCATAGACACGCCCCAGTCCGTCAAACTGCGATTCCGAGTAAATCTCACCGGCCCCGTTCGGATGCACCGTTCGAGTTCGGTTGAAGCTTGCATTCGCATTGCCCCAATTCAGATAGGAGAATTTGGTCTGTCCTCCACCGGGAAGATCCGTCTGCGTCTTACGGCAAAGCGCATCATAGCTGTGGTCTGTTTCCGCGCCATTCTCGTCGGTCTGCCTGGTGATGACACCGCAGACCATATCCCAGTCGACCAACACTTTATGCCGGTTATCGGAACCATAAAGCGGAGTTCGGGTTTCAATCGGGAACAGATTGTATGTACTGTCGTAGATGTAGGAGGTCTTATTTCCGAAACCATCCGCCTTGCTGATGATGTTGCCGTCGCCGTCATAGGTCGTTTCAACAAGAACGCGCTTGTCTTCGGCGTCCCCTCCGGTCCATTCAGAGGTCTGGGTCCTCAGGCCGTCGGTCGGCGGTGTCGTGACACCTGTAGCGCCATCGTAATAGTGCCAACGGCGCCATTTCCTGTTGTCCGTATAATGATATGATGTACCCGAGTTAATCGCTTCAACAGCCCAACGATCAACAATATAATCCGTCAGGTTCGGATAGCTCCAGCGGGTGTAACGCCACTCGTCCCCCGACTTGCTGTCGTCACCGTGGTGAATGACAGACGAGACGAGACCATGCTCGTTGAAGATGCGGTTTTTCCGCGAGACACGAGCCGTGCCGCCGTAATAGGTGGTCGTAACCGTCTGCGTATTCAGCGACGTATAAGGCTTTGTCTGAAGCTGAACAGCGTAAGTCTCCTCCTGCTTGCGCAAGACCGTGCCGCTGCCGTCCTTACGGACAATCGAGGCGACTTTCCCGATCGATGCAAGATCTTGCCGGTACGTGGTCTCGACAACAGGACCGGACGTCTCATTGGCAAGCTTGGGTAGGCTGGCGACTATCTTTTCAAAGCCTAAAAATTGTCTCGTGCTCCAATCCCATTTTGCACCGCTGTAACTAAAGTCTGTTTTGGCACGTAAATTCCGTCCGTCATAGGTTTCGGTCGACGTCACCACGAACAAGTTGAGCGGCAGGTCCACCTGCGTTTCAGGAACGTGATAAGCATAAGTGATCGACGTTACCGCCCCCAATGGTCGTTTAACTGATTGCAATAGATCAGGTTTGACGTTGAGAACCTGCCAACGTTGCGGTCCAAACGTGTCCAGTCTTCGGTTTTCGTCAAGTGCCAACTCCGGAAATCCGTCTGCGTTGGCGTCTCTGATATCGGCGATAAAATATGGAAAGGTATCTCCACTTCCTGTGGTGCTTTCCAGCAACTCAAATTCACTGCCGCGATTCAAATAAACACGCGAGACGAAGGGATAAGATGAGCCAATATCCCGGTAAGAAATGATGTCTGCACGCCCGTCGGAATCGACATCCGCCAACTTCGGATAAAATTTTTCGTGCGCACAAGAACCACCACTACATGCGCCATACAACGAGATTTGAGGACCTTTTTGCAGACCAGATCCGTCCACATAGGAAATCTGAAATTTCCCAGACCCATCTATGCCCGAGAGGACGTCCTGTAACCCATCGCCATTGAAATCACCATATCCAACAAAGCAACCATCGCAAACGCTAATATTTCCATAGATAGCATTAGAGTCCGATTCAAAAGTTCATGAGACAAGACAATAGGTTGCGAGCCTGCGTGTCATGACCCTGATACTAGCGATGTTGATCCATGCGGTGGAACTTTCGATTGACGCCTCCCAGTCCTTTGCCAACCGGCGGCATCTGCCCAGCCATGCGAAAGTGCGCTCCACCACCCATCTGCGGGGCAGGAGTTCGAAGCCTTCAGCAGCATCGGAGCGTTTGATGATCTCTATCGTCCAGTTGCCGTTGCCCACCAGGGCGGCGCGCAGCTTTTCACCGGCATAGCCGCCATCGGCGAAGAC
>NZ_JSEP01000005.1:0-105000 GCF_001624695.1 Labrenzia sp. OB1
GCGCGCGCCGTCGTCCGGCGACCACAATCCTTTCTTCTTCAGCTCACGCCGCCAAGTATAGATCTGCTGTCGGCTCACATCGTGGCGCTGCGCAACCTGGGTCACCGTCGCGCCATCAACCCCGACCGACATCACGATCCCGAGCTTGTCCTCATCTCGCCACCGCCTTCGCCGCTCAACTCCAAGAATTTCACCACGCATCGACAACCCCGCATAAGACACGTCGCAAACGACGTCGTTATGCACGTCTCTTACAATAATCGGTTCAAGTCAGGCAGGCGGTGGCAATCGGGTGGTTACGCTGGTTACAATGCTGGATCGTTTTCGAGTCGCTTTGTGAACATGATCGGTGTGCAGCACGCTCGTTCGATAGACGATACAATTTATGAGCGTCTCTTGGCTCGAAACGCCTTTGCCAGCGTGGAGCTGGCTGCTTCGCACACCGCAACATCCCATTTGTATAGGCTGTCATCGGTTCTCACGAAATGTCTGGCGGCAGCCTATTACGGCCGCAAGCTAGTCATGGTGCGTAAAGAGATGCGAGACTTAGTGCTGGAGCACTATCAAATACTGGCGGCGGAACATGTGAGTGAAACGCTCTTCATAGTTCCAGTCCAAAAAAAATGACGGCATGGCCGTCACATTCAAAGTGTCGCACGACTTTGCACACTTAACAAGGAATTTCGTCTCCAATTTGGGGCAGCCATAATACTCTGCGGGATGCAGACTTTCGTTTCGACCACAAGCAATGGTCGCTCAGCTGATCCAACAGTCCCAACCCGACTGTCTCCTCCAGGACTGGAGCCGACATTTCGCAACAAATGGTGCAATGACCGCTCCGGGCCGAGAGCGGCATCGCTCACACACAAGCCGAATGTCTGCTTACACAGGTTCGTTCCCGTAACTTGCCTGAAAGCTTACTGCCCCTTTCCGGTCATTTGTACCTGTGGAGCGAAAGTCAGTTTCCCGCCCGAACCGCCACCACTCGGACCGCCTTGTTCTCCACAACGAAACAGAACCCGCAAGCCTTTCCCCCCTCAGTTGACACCCCCTCCCTCCACCGCTACTCCTTCCCCATGGGGTTCCTGCGAACGCCCCGTGAGGCTCAGGCTCAAGATTCGCGAGCGACATTTGTTTCGGCGCCGGTGGCGGCGGCAAGTGTGTTCGATTGAGGATCAAGGAGCCGAAAATGCCAGCCCCCAATGAAATCACCATCTCCAATCTGCAGCGCCTGATCGGTACGCCGGACTGCCCGGTTATCGTCGATATTTCCATCGATCCGGACTTCGACGAGGACCCGTATTTCATCCCCGGTTCGTTCCGGCACCCGCATACGGATAAACGCGGGCTTGTCGAGCGGCTGGACGGACGGCCCTGCGTCATCACCTGCCAGCGCGGGATCAAGCTCAGTCAGGGGCTGGTCGCCTGGCTGCGCTCGGAAGGGGTTCAGGCGGAATATCTGTCCGGCGGCATGTATGCGTGGCGGGACACGCCCGGAACCCTGCGCATCCCCGCCGGGTCGATCCCGAAGCCGGTCGATGGCGCGACGCTGTGGGTCACACGGCACCGCCCTAAAATCGACCGTATCGCGTGCCCGTGGCTGATCCGGCGGTTTGTCGACCCAAAGGCCCGGTTTCTGTTCGTGTCCCCCGTCGAGGTGGAAGGCGTGGCGAGCCGCTATGGCGCGACGCCGTTCGACATCGAGAACGTTCATTTCTCGCACCACGGAGACCGCTGCACCTTCGATACGATGCTGGAGACGTTCGAGCTCAAGAGTGCGGCCCTGGAGCGTCTGGCGGATGTCATTCGCGCGGCCGATACCAACCGGCACGATCTGTCGCCCCAGGCGGCGGGCCTGCTGGCGGTCTCGGTCGGCCTGTCGCGGCAGTATTCGGACGATGTGAAGCAGCTTGACGCCGGCATGACCGTCTATGACGCGCTCTATCGCTGGGCGCGGGACGGGTTCGAGGAAGGCCACGACTGGATACCTTCTTCCGGTTCAGCCTCCACCCCGGCCTCCTCATCTGCCACCAAAGCGGAGCCGTGGTCCTGATGACGGCGAATGAAAACGCGAACGGGGACGGCGTGCCGTCCCTTGCCGCTGCGACGCGGGTGTGGGCGCGGATCGGGGTGCTGTCGTTCGGCGGGCCCGCGGCCCAGATCGCGCTCATGCACCGGGAGGTGGTCGAGGACCGCCGCTGGCTTTCAGAGCAGAGCTTTTTGAACGCGCTGTCGTTCTGCATGCTTCTGCCCGGACCGGAAGCCATGCAACTGGCGACCTATGCGGGCTGGCGGATGCACGGCACGGTCGGCGGCCTCGTGGCGGGGCTGCTGTTCGTGCTGCCGGGGGCGGCGTTGATGCTGCTGCTGGCTGCGCTTTACGTGACCTTCGGGGCGATGCCGCTGGTGCAGGCGCTGTTCCTGGGCGTCAAGGCGGCGGTTCTGGTGATCGTGCTCGAGGCGCTGCTGCGCATCTCCCGGCGGGCGCTCACCCGTCCTTTGCACTATTGGATCGCGGCGGGGGCCTTCGTGGCGCTGTTCGTCTTCGATGCGCCCTATCCGCTGCTCATAGCGGCTGCCGCGGCGGTTGGGCTGGTGTCGGGTAACGGGAGCGGGACGGGTGAGGTTGCGCAGGGGCGGGCGGCTGTCAGCCCCTGGGGCACGGTGCGGACAATCATGGTCTGGCTGGCGCTGTGGTGGTGTCCGCTGCTCTTGCTGGAATTTGTCTTTCCCGGGCAGGTGCTGGGCGAAATCGGCCGGTTCTTCTCTGTGCTGGCGACGGTCACCTTCGGCGGCGCCTATGCCGTGCTGGCCTATATGGCGCAGGAGGCGGTCAGCGGCTTCGGCTGGCTGAGCGCGGCTGAAATGGCGGATGCGCTGGGCCTGGCCGAAACAACGCCGGGTCCGCTGATCCTGGTCACCGAATTTGTCGGCTTTCTGGCGGCGGCGCGCGACGGGGCAGGCGCACCGGATCTTGTCATGGGGGCGGCCGGGGCCGCTGTGACCCTGTGGGCGACCTTCGTTCCGTGTTTCCTGTGGGTCTTTGCCGGTGCGCCCTATATCGAGCGGCTTCATGCGATGCCGAAACTGAAAAGCGCGCTGGATGCGATCACGGCGGCGGTGGTCGGCGTGATCCTGAACCTGTCCATATGGTTCGCCCTGCAGGTCACGTTTTCGGACGTCTTCCGGCTGGACTTCGGACCGCTCAGGCCCTTGCTGCCGGACGTGACCACGCTGGACTGGCGGGTGCCGGTGCTGACGCTGGTCGCGGGGCTGCTGGTGCTGCGCCTGCACAAGGGCATCCCGCTGACCCTGACAGTCTGCGCGCTGCTGGGGCTCGGCCTGTCGCAGGTCTGACGGGCAGCGGTGCCCAGGCGCTCCGGGGCGGCCGTTCGAACCGCGCCAGCGCGGTCTCCCGGCCCGGAATGCGTCTACGTTGTTCTGGAACAACGTGGCGCGCAGGCCGACTTGCTAAATCCCTCTCCGACGGAATTTGAAACCGGAAGGAGAGACCGATGTTGACGCGTAGAGCTGCATTGATGGGTGCCGCAGGCATTGCCGCGAGCCCGCTTGTCGTAAAGGCCGCACAGGGCGAGGAAATCATGGACACGTCCATGGCGCCGCCGGTCGACCTGTCCACCCTCACACGCATCAAGCACAAGCTGGTGGCGCCACCCTTCGTGCATGCGCACGACCAGGTCGGCCCCGCCGAGCCGCGGATCGTCGAATTCGAGATGAAGATCGTCGAGAAGGAAATGCAGATCGCCGACGACGCCTATCTGCAGGCCATGACCTTCAACGGCTCGGTGCCCGGTCCGCTGATGGTGGTGCATGAAGGCGATTATGTCGAACTGACGCTGTTCAACAGCGCCGACAACATGATGCAGCACAATATCGATTTTCATTCCGCCACCGGCGCCCTGGGCGGCGGCTCGCTGACGCTGGTCAATCCGGGCGAAAAGACCACGCTGCGCTTCAAGGCGACGCGGCCGGGCACCTTTGTCTATCACTGTGCACCGGGCGGCCCGATGATCCCCTGGCACGTCGTTTCCGGCATGTCGGGCGCCATCATGGTGCTGCCGCGCGACGGGCTAAGCGATCACAACGGCCAGCCCGTGACCTACGACCGGGTCTATTATATCGGCGAGAACGACTTCTATATCCCCAAGGACGAGAACGGCGATTACATGCGGTTCGAGGATGTCGGCGACAGCTATTCCGATACGCTCGAGGTGATGAACGGGCTGATCCCCAGCCATGTGGTGTTCAACGGCAAGGTCGGCGCCCTGACCGGCGAAGGTGCGCTGACGGCCGCCCAGGGCGAGCGGGTGCTGTTCGTCCACAGTCAGGCCAACCGGGACTCCCGGCCGCACCTGATCGGCGGACACGGCGATCTGGTCTGGGAAATGGGCAAGTTCAACAACCCGCCCGACCGGGATCTGGAAACCTGGTTCATCCGTGGCGGTTCCGCCGGGGCGGCGCTCTATGAGTTCCTGCAGCCGGGCGTCTACGCCTATGTGAACCACAATCTGATCGAGGCCGTGAACCTCGGCGCCACGGCACATGTGCTGGTGGAAGGCGACTGGAACAACGATCTGATGGAACAGGTGGTCGCTCCCACGGAATATGACAGCGCCTTCGAGGGCAAGACTGCGCTGCCGTGACAGCGGCCGGGGCAATCCCGGACCTGGGGGCGGCCGTTTTTGCGGCGGCCCCCTTTTTTCATGTGAAAGGGGACTGAAATGAACTCCCTCCTTCCGGCCGGTGCGGCCCTGTCGGTCATGGCAGCCGCCGCAGCGGTGAGCGTGTGGACGCTGACCCGGCCCGCCATCACGGACCTGCCGGAAACCGTCGTGATCGCACCGGGAGAATACAGCTACCGGCCCGCCGGGGCGTATCGCTTTTACGGAAAACTGGTCGACGCGCCGCTGGAAACGCAGGTTGCTGACACGCCTCTGGAGATCATGAAATTTCAGGTGAGCCGCGCCGAATATGCCGCCTGTGTGGCCGATGGCGCCTGTCAGGCGTCCGTCGTCTCGCTGGGCGGCAGCGCTACAAGCGCGGAGCTGCCGCAAACCGAGGTCAACTGGTATGACGCAACGGCCTATGCGGCCTGGTTCTCGCGCCAGACCCGCCAGCACTGGCGTCTGCCCGATGACCGGGAATGGCAGCGTGCGGCGGCAGAACGGTTTTTCGAGGACGAGATCGTTGCCGAAGACGAGGACGATCCGGCACAGCGTTGGCTGGCCGCCTATGCGCGCAACGTCGCCGCGCGGGGCGATGCCGAGCCGGAGCCACAACCGCGCGGAACCTTCGGCGAGAACTCCCTCGGGGTGGTCGACATGTCCGGCAACGTCTGGGAATGGACCACGACCTGCGTGACCAACGCGGAGCTGACGGCCGATGGCGTTCCGCCCTTAAAGCAGCCGGAATATTGCGGCGCGCATATCGCTGAGGGCAAGCACCGGGCGATCATAGTCGATCTCGTGCGCAACCCGAAGGTGGGTGGCTGTGCCGCCGGTTTGCCGGCGGACTATGTGGGGTTCCGGCTGGTGCGGGCCAGATAGGGGCCGATGCGCAGGGCGAAGAGTGAAAAGCCCGCGGCCCACAACAGCGCGGCGATCCAGACCCCGCTCATGCCGGCGAAGGACACATCCGGGAAACAGGCCCGGACCAGCGCCGCCAGGAAAACCATAGACGCGGCGGCCGTCAGAACCGGCCCGGCCACAAGCGCGTGGCCGGTGTGACCGAGCGAGGCGCGCATCATCACCGCAAGGGTCATGCCGCCGATGGCGCCGATGCCGAGCAGATGCAGGCCAACGGCAGCAGGCAACAGGCCGAAGGACGCAGCCGCCGACGCCGCAAGGCCGAGGGGCACAAACGCGTAGGCCACATGCAGCATCAGCAGCAAAGGTGAGGGCGCCGTGCGCAGGCCCTGCCAGCGGCTCAGGCGCAGTGCGTGCAATGCGGCGGCGATCAGCAGCAATCCTCCCGCCGCGCCGCCATCGGGATGAAACACCCATGTCAGCAGGGCAAGGGCGCCGGCCACCAGGCAGAGCGCGTCGAAGCGGCTGGCGGGGGCCGGCAGATGTGCGGGGTCGCGTTTGACCAGCCAGTTGCGGGTGAAGCTGGGAATGATCCGGCCGCCGATCAGCGTGATCAGGAAGATCACAACTGCCAGACCCAGCCGGCGGCCCGTATCGGCGCTGCCGTAGATTAGCGCCTCGACATGAAACAGCATGTTGGCTCCGAACAGGATGAGCACCGGCACCACGACCATCAGGTTGCGCCAGTTGCGACCGGCGACGATCTCCACCACGGCCATCGACACGACCGCCGCCAGAAATCCGGTGTCGAACACCATCACCGCCACGGCTCCGAACTTCAAAAGACCGGCGCAGGCCAATCGTCCGGCGATCCACAGCGACACCAGCAGGAACAGCGGCCAGCCCCGTTTCGGCATCCGGCCCGTCCAGTTGGGGATCGCGGTAAACAGAAATCCGGCGATGACGGCGGAAGCATAGCCGAACAGCATTTCATGGACATGCCAGTCGGTGGGCGTGAACGGGCCGGCAATCGTGACGCTTCCGTCCAGGATCAGCATCCAGACGACAATCGCCGCGATGGCGAATACCGAAGCGGCGAGGAAAAAGGGGCGGAAGCCGTAGCTGAACAGCGCCGGTCCGGCGAAGGATTTCGGGTTTGAACCTGACATGGCAGTGCCTCCGGTCTTTTCGGCTTGCGTTCCAACAGAAAGGGGCGATGCCCGCTTGCGGCACCGCCCCGTTTTCGATCCACACGTCCGGCGGTTACCTGACCTTGGCGAAGATCTCTTCAAACCGCTTTCTGGATTTGCCCTTCTGCTTGACGGACTTTGCGGCTTCCAGGTTGGTGGCATCGCCGACCTGGATCAGCGCGACCATGCCCATGCCGTAGTGGGGCGTGCATTTGATGCCGTAGACACCTTCGGCCTCGACAACGAGCGAGAAATCCTTGCTCATCTTGCTCTTGAAAGCGGGGACGCCGTCCGGGAGCATCCCCTTGATGCCTTCGGCATTGTGGCCCTTGTCGACGGAAAGGAACACGACCGTGTCGCCGGGGGCTGCCGCGACATAGTCGGGTTCGAACACCATGGATCCGGCCTCGCCCTTGTTGAGCATCTTGACTTCGTGGGTTTCCGCGAAGGCGGCCCCCGTCATCAGAGTGAGCGCGGCCACCAGCGTGAGCGTTTTGCGTAGCATCGGAAATCCCTTTCTTCGTTTCCGGTGTATTTTCTGTGGCCCCGTTATGCTTAAGTCACCGCGCAAAGACTTTGTGCTGCAACAAACTCCGGGACGACGCTTGAACAAGATCGACGAAAGTCTGCTGGCGGGCGTGCCGCCTTTCCGGCGTCTGGATCGCGGACAGATCCGGGAGATTCTCGACCTGGCCGTCGCCAAGCGGTTCGACGAGGGCGTGTCGGTGTTTTCGGAGGGCATGCCCGCGGAGCGGTTCTATCTTCTGCTCGACGGCTATATCCGCGCGGTGAAGACGACGGCCGGCGGCGAGCACATCATCGCCATGCATATCGCGCCCGGTCAGCTTTTCGGTATTGCGGCGGCGCTCGGGCGCGACACCTATCCCGCCACGGCCATGACGGCCGCCGAAACACTGGCCCTGTCGTGGCCGATGCGGCTCTGGGATGAGTTCACGTCGACCTATGACGGGTTTGCCTCCGAGACCTACAAGGTCGTAGGTGACCGGTTGCAGGATATCCAGTCGCAATTGACCGAACTGGCGACACAGGCCGTGGAACAGCGGCTCGCCTCGGCGCTGCTCAGGATGGTCAACCAGTCCGGCAGGAAAGTCGACAACGGCATCGAAATCGCCTTCCCGGTGACGCGGCTGAACATTTCGGAAATGACCGGCACCACGTTGCACACGGTCAGCCGGGTGCTGAGCGCCTGGCAGAAGCAGGGCATCGTGGAGAGCACGCGGCGGCACATCGTGGTGACCGAGCCGCATCAACTGGTGCTGCTAAGCGGGATATCGGGTTAGCGCATGTCGCGCTTAGATGGATTCGAAAATTCCGGAAACCACCCGAGGCAGCGTTTGCATTGCAAATGCGTTCGGGTGATTTCCTGAATTCAAATCAACGCGACATGCGCTAGCCCGGCGCTCACAGTCCCGCCGCGGCGCGAAGCTCGGCGCGGAACGCCTGTTCCTCCAGATGGTATTCCCGGCAGCAATCGATGACCGTGTGAAACGGTGTGATCGGGCATCCGTAGCAAAGCATCCCGTGCCGGATGAACACGGCGGCGGTCTGCGGCCAGGCCTTGAACAACAAGGCCAGCGGCAGGTCGGGATCGTCGATCTTCGCTCGTTTCATGGCACGCGGCTCCGTGCATGCTGTCGCGCCCCAAGCGTGCGATTGAAGACTGTCAGGCAGCCCAGCTCCTGACGGCGTGTGGTCTTCTTCCTCGCACGTGAATTCTCCGCCCTCTTTGTTCTGCGACAACAACGGCCGATTGAGATCGCGGTAATCCGGTTGCCTCCGCAACAACGATCGGATTTGGCACGATGTCAGAGATCCTTACTAAGTCGCGGGCCAGGAACGTTTTTTATGGGGGATCCCTGTTCTTCATAGTCGTTTTTGTGGCCATGACAATTCACAGCCACCGCTATGTGGTGGCGGTTTCGACCGCGGGCATGCCGCTGAGCGAAGAGGTCAAGCTGGGCAAGGAAGTCTGGGAGCGCCACAGCTGCATCAACTGTCACACGCTGCATGGCGAAGGCGCTTACTTCGCGCCCGAACTGGGCAATGTGATGACCCGCTGGGGCGTCATGGAAGATCCCGAGGCGGCCTATGAAATCCTTGATGGCTGGATGCAGGCACAGCCCTCCGGCGTGGAAGGCCGCCGCCAGATGCCGCATTTCGTCATCGATGAGGAAGAGATGCGCGGGCTGTCCGAGTTCCTGCGCTGGGCCGACCAGACCGACACCCAGAACTGGCCGCCGAACGACGCGGGATGAGGGAGAGAACTCATGAAATATCAATCGCAAAAAGTGGCCTACGCCTATTTTCTGGTGGCCATGGGGCTGTTCGGTATCCAGGTCGCCGGCGGTCTGCTGGCGGGCTGGATCTACATCTCCCCCAACACGCTGTCGGAACTCCTGCCGTTCAACATCATTCGCATGATCCACACCAACGCGTTGATCGTCTGGCTCTTGCTGGGGTTCTTCGGGGCGGCCTATTACCTCGTGCCGGAGGAAAGCGAACGGGAGATCTATTCGGTCAAGCTGGCCTATCTGCAACTGATCATCCTCGTCGTCGGCACACTGGGTGCCGTGGGCAGCTATCTGGTCGGCATTCACGGCGGCCGCGAGTTCCTGGAGCAACCGCTCTGGGTCAAATTCGGCATCCTGGTGGCGGCGGTGATCTTTCTGATCAACATCTCGCTGACCGTGCTCGCCGGCCGCAAGACCGCGATCACCAACGTGTTGCTGACCGGTCTGTGGATGCTGTCGCTGCTTTGGATCTTCGCTTTCGTCAATCCGTCGAACCTCAGTCTCGACAAGATGTACTGGTGGTTCATCGTCCATCTGTGGGTCGAAGGCACCTGGGAACTGGTGATGGCCTCGATCCTGGCCTTCCTGATGCTGAAGCTCACCGGCGTCGACCGCGAGGTGATCGAAAAATGGCTCTATGTCATCGTCGCGACGGCGCTGTTCTCGGGCATCCTGGGGACCGGCCACCATTTCTACTGGATCGGCCTGCCCGGCTACTGGCAGTGGGTCGGTTCGGTGTTCTCGACCTTCGAGGTGGTGCCGTTCTTCGCCATGATGAGCTTTGCCTTCCTGATGGTCTGGAAAGGCCGGCGCAACCATCCCAACAAGGCGGCGCTGCTGTGGTCGCTGGGCTCGGCGACGGTCGCCTTTTTCGGCGCCGGCGTCTGGGGCTTCCTGCACACGCTGCACGGGGTGAACTATTACACCCATGGCACCCAGGTGACGGCGGCGCACGGGCATCTGTCCTTCTATGGCGCCTATGTCGCCCTGAACCTGGCGATGTTCACCTACGCAATGCCGATGCTGCGGGGCCGGGAGCCCTATAACCAGGTGCTCAACATGGCCAGTTTCTGGCTGATGACCGGCGGCATGGCCTTCATGACCTTCGTGCTGACCTTCGCCGGTACCATCCAGACCCACATGCAGCGGGTCGTCGGCGACTACTACATGGACGTGCAGGACCAGCTCGAGATCTTCTACATCATGCGCTTCGGCGCCGGTGTCGCGGTCGTGCTCGGAGCCCTGCTGTTCATCTACAGCCAGCTGGTTATCCGGCGCGAGATCATCGAGCCGGGCAAAAGTGATGTCCTTCCGGAAGGAGAGCGGGCATGAACGCGCATATGACGGAAATCGCAGGACGGCTGGATGTCCCGTTCTATCGTGCTGTCGGCAATGAATGCAGGGTTTTCGAAACGGCCCACGCGAATGGTCTGCCCCTTCTTCTGAAGGGGCCGACCGGGTGCGGCAAGACGCGGTTCGTGGAGCATATGGCGGCCAGGCTCGGCCGTCCGCTCTATACGGTCGCCTGCCACGACGATCTTTCGGCGGCCGATCTGATCGGCCGCTACCTGTTGCGCGGAGGAGAGACTGCATGGGTCGACGGGCCTTTGACCCGGGCGGTGCGGGAAGGTGCGATCTGCTATCTCGACGAGGTTGTCGAGGCGCGTAAGGATGTCACCGTGGTGCTGCATCCCCTGACCGACAACCGCCGACGGCTACTGATCGACCGCACCGGTGAGGAACTGACGTCGCCGCCGGGCTTCATGCTGGTGGCGAGCTACAACCCCGGCTACCAGAATATTCTCAAGCGCCTGAAGCCGTCCACCCGGCAGCGCTTCCTGTCGATCGGCTTCGGCTTCCCGGATGCGGCCACCGAAGTGGACGTGGTGTCCCGGGAGAGCGGCCTGGAGGAAAGCCGCGTCGCGCCTCTGGTGCGGCTTGCCGGCCATGTGCGGGGCCTGTCGGGTATGGATCTCGAAGAAGGGATTTCGACACGGCTTTTGATCTATGCGGCCACGCTGATTGCCGGCGGCATGCCGCTCGAGCGGGCGCTGGAAGTCGCCGTGATCGAACCGCTGACGGACGAGGCGGACGTGCAGCAGGCCCTGCGCGATCTGATCGCCGTGATCTACGGATAGAAAGGGGGGCGTCATGATCAGACCGCTCGACCTGATGGAGCCGGAGGAAACCGTCGGCAATCTCTGGCACGACTGGGCAAGCCGGATGGCCTCGAGCGAAGGCTACCGCGATTGTGCGGTACCTCTGGAGGCGGTCCGCGTCAGCCTTGCGGTGCTGTTTCGGGCGCTGGGCGGTGCGGGCGGCGTTGAAATCGGCGCTTCGGCGGCCACGGCCTCGCGCCATCGCCGCGGTACGTTGCACACCATCGGCGACACGCGGCAACTGGAATATCTGGCCAGCTTCGACGGCGATCGTCTGCGGCTGCCGCCGGTGATGGATGTGTTTCCGGCGGCCGATCTCAACCGTGCCGCCTATCTGTGGCTGGCTGCGATGGCGGCCTGCGGCGAGATCCTGCCGCCATCCGGAGCGTCAACCGATCCGCTTGCGGAGGACCTGCGGCATCTGCTGGCGATGCAGGCGGCGACGGCGCGTGTGCTCGCGGCCTGTCCGGGGCTGGTGAGCCTTCATGTGGCGTTGCGCGCGCATCTTCTGGAAACACGCGTATCCCACGCAACCGGCAGCACCGAAACCCTGGTCGAGGAGCTGACGCGCTGGCATCTGGGCGATCCGGGACTGCCCGGGGCGCCTGCCGGCGATCTGATGCGCCGGTACCGGGCTGGCATGCTGCAAGCGCCGCGCGGTTACGCGCCACCCGTGCCGGTGCCGATCTGGTTAAGGCTGGAGCCTGCGCAAGCCGGCAAGGCGGCCGCCGATCCGGAGGCCGGAACGGCCCCGCCGGGGCTGGCGACGACGACCCGGAAAATCGGCATCCGTGAGGATCGCGAAGAAGCCAACCGCAAGGACAGCTTCATCATCCACCGGTTCGAGGCGATCCTGAGCTGGGTGGAGAGCATGAACCTCAACCGCTCGGTCGACGACGACGATCAGGACAATGCCCAAAAAGCGGCCGAGGATCAGGATCACATCACCTTGTCGCAGAACAACATGCGCGCCGCGACAAGGTTGCGGCTGCATCTGGACCTGGCGCCGCAGGACGCCGACCACGAGCGTCTGTCGGATCACAGCACCTACCCGGAATGGAACCACCGTGCCCGCGCCTATCTGCCCGATCACTGCCGCGTGCTGGAAGCCGAGGCCAGTGCCGATGCGGAGCAGGGCATCGTTGCCGATCCGCGTCTGGTGGCACGGGTCCGGCGGCAGTTCGAGACCCCCCATCCGCGCCGTATTCTGCGACCGCGCCAGATCGAAGGCGCGGAACTGGATCTCGATGCGCTGATTGCCGCCCAGGTTTCCCTGCGTGCCACAGGCGCCGGCAGTGACCGGATTTATCAGAGCCTGCGGGTCACCGAACGCGATCTCAGCGTTGCCGTGCTGATGGATTGCTCGCGCTCAACGGAAGCGGTCATCGGCGAGCGCTCGGTGATCGACACCGCGCGCGAGGCGCTTGTGGCGCTGGCCGGTGGCATCGACGCGGCGGGGGACCGTTTCGGCATCTGGGGCTTCTCGTCCCTGCGCCGCGACCGGGTGTTCCTGACGCGTTGCAAACGTTTCGACGCGGCCATGTCCGCGGCGGTGACCGCCCGCATCGGCAATCTGCGTCCCGGCCATTACACCCGGCTGGGCGCGGCGGTTCGTCATGTCTCGGCGCAACTGGCGACGGAAGCCGCGACTCGCAAGCTGTTGCTGGTGCTGACCGACGGCAAACCCAACGATCTCGATCACTATGAAGGCGTCTACGGGATCGAGGACAGCCGCATGGCGGTGCGCGAAGCGCGCATGCAGGGCCAGGCGGTGCACGCCATCATCATCGATGCCGACGGTCAGGACTGGTTCGCGCGGATCTTCAACCGGGCCGGGTTCACCCTTTTGCCTGATCCAGCCCGCCTGACCCGCGCGCTTCCCGATATCTATCGTTCGCTGATACAGGAGACCTGATATGCGCTTCCTTTCCGTTTTTGCCGCCCTTTGGGCATCGCTGGCGGTTCCGGTCCAGGCCCTTGCCGCCGGCGGTCAAAGGCCGATCCCCAATCCGCAATCGGCGACCGCCGAGTTCTGGTTCCTTTCCGCCTCGGTCGGACTTCTGCTTGCGCTGGCAGCCGTGCATTGGCTGGTCGCCCGGCGATGAGCGCGGTTCCCGACAGCAAGCCGCGTCCGGGCTGGAGACTGCTTGTCGCGCTCTATCCTTTCGGTGCGGGCGCCGCCGCTGTGAACCTGTTTTTTGCCTCGCTGATCTTCAGCTGGATCGGCTGGCGGGTGATGACGCCCCAGGAAGCCGTTGCCGGCGGGCTCGTACTGGGCCTGCCGGCCACCTGGGCCTTCGCGCGGCACATCAAGGGCCTGATGGACAAGGCCGAGCCGCGCGAATGAGCGGGAAGGCTTCTTCCTACCGCTGCGAGAAGAAACGGCTGACGTCTTCGATGATGCTCTCGTGTTTGGCCACGCGCTCCGCGCCGCCGTTCGCGCAGATGATCTCGTCTCCAGGCTCTTCTTTTGCCAGAAGGTCGAAGCCGCCGGGTTTGCAGACCCCGAGGAAATCGAAGTGGGACAGGGTTTCCGGCTCGATGTACCGGACCTTGCCGGACGGCAAGGCGGCGACCAGGGCGCGGGATTCGATGTCGAGGGTCAGGCCGGAATTCATGATCGGGGCTCCGTAGATCAGCATGGGCCGATCGATCCGGGCGAGACTGGCGCCGGAAAAACTTTGCGTGCCGCCGAGGTCGAACAGAGCGAAGGCCTTGATCCGGGGATCGGACAGGTCCGCTTCCATTTGCGCCCGGTCTTCGTCCGTCCGCGCGATGTTCCAGTTTCGAAGAATGCCGCAGACCAGTTCGTCCGGTGCCGGATCGCAGAACGCTTTCAGCCGCGCGGCATCGTAGCGGCCGCCAGCCAGGGCGAGGGCGGTGAACCCGCCCAGCGAATGGCCGGCCATGAACACCCTGTCCGGATCGACGAGGGGCGCAAGATCCGGGGAGGTGAGTGCGTGGTCGATGACGCGGGACACATCCTTCGGCCGTTGCCAGAGCTGGCGCGTCAGCTCCGGGTTCCGCGACCAGGAGGAGGTGCCGGGGTGGCTGACCGCTGCCACGACATAACCGCGCCGGGCCAGGGCTCCGGCTAGCCAGGCCTGATTGTAGGCGTTGCCGTACATGCCGTGCGACAGCACGACAAGCGGGAACGGCCCGTCTGCGGCAGCGGCCTCTTTCACCACCTGCGTTCCGGCCCAGACCTTGCTGTCGAGATCGACTGTCAGCGGCCCGGCCGTGTGCGTCGGATACCACAGGAAACCCTCGAGATCGCGGTCGCCATCAGGGTCCGCGATTTCCAGGACACGCATGCCCGCCTGATAGGGTTGAGCCTCGGCCGTTGCTGCAAATGCTGTCAAAAACGCGGCAAGAAGAAAGGCTATGAGTTTCATTTCAAGCACCGATACTGGTTTCAGGTGATATCGAAGCTGGGCGGCAAACCAATTTGTATCAACGACTTGGGCCGTCTATATCTGTCCTGCATCCTGATCCAGGACAGGCCCCGAGAGAAAGAGGACAGATGGACGGCCCCGCGCTGGTCAGTTTTCCACTGCCGATGCTCACCGCATTGTTGTGCAGCGTGCTGGCCATCCTGGTCTGGCGGCTGGAGCTGGGTCCTGTCCGGGCCAATGCCCTGTTCTCGGCCTTCTTCGCGGTGGGCGCCGTTTCCTCCTATTTCGTCGCCCTGCGGTTCGGCTACGGGTTCGATGCCTTGATCCCACTGCAACGCAGCTTGCCGCTGTTTCTGGCGCCCTTTCTGTATCTGGGATTTGTCTCGATGACGGTTGAGAAGCGCGATCTCGTCCGGCTCCTCCTGGTGCACCTGGGGGCGCCGGTCGTTGCGCTGGGGTTGATCGGTCTGCTTACCGAGGACCCGGGGGTTTTCGACTGGCTGATCAGTATCAGCTATGCGGTTTACGCTTTCGCCCTTTACAGAGTTTGGCGAAAAGGGCCGGACGCGTTGATCTTCGCGCGCGTCGACACCACCCGCAGCCTGTCGAACTGGATCCTGCGCGGCATCGGTTTTCTTGTTTTCCTGCTGGTTCTGGACACCGCGATCGCGCTCGATTTCGCGCTCAATCGGGGCAGCAACGCCGTCAGTCTGATCTCCTATGGCGCCGTCCCGCTGATCCTGTTGCTGCTGGCGGCGCTTGTCACCCTGCCGTTAATGGTTTCCCGGTCTCGTACCGCCGCGCAGCCGGTGCCTGAAGCCGGAACCGAGGACGCGGCGCTCGAGGCGCGGCTGCGCAAGCTGATGGAGGAGCATCAGCTGTTTCTGGAAGCGGACCTGACCGTTCAACGGCTTGCCAGACGTCTCCACCTGCCGGCGCGCAGCCTGTCTGCCGCGATCAACCGGACCCAGGGATCGAACATGTCGCAATATGTGAACACGTTCCGGCTGGTGCATGCGGCCCGGTTGCTGGTTGAGAGCAAGGACAGCGTTGCCAGGATCGCAGAGCAATCGGGGTTCATGACGCGGTCGAATTTCTATCGCGAGTTCCAGCGGGTCTACGGTCAATCGCCGAAAGAATACCGGCTGTCCACCGGCCCGAGACAAGAAGCGGAACAAGAAGCAGATCGAACCGGGTCCGGGCAGGGCTGAGTTAGGCTCTTTCGACCGACGCGGGGGTGTGACTGCCGTTCAATGCCACCCGGATTACATTTTTCTGGCATGGCAGTTCCCTGGAAGTTACCGTGACCAAATCGCAACTTTGGGGTGCGGACGGGTCTTCAACAAGCAGGATATCTCCATGAAATTCAAAGCCATCACCCTTGCCTTCCTCGCAGCCGCGACTCCGGCGGCGATTCCGGCGGCGGCCGAGGACGCGCTGCTTTCCGAGACCCTGGAGTTCACCGCAGAGATCTTCTATCTCGACACGGCCGTGCCGGGTCTGATCATCGGCGCCGTGCGCAACGGCGAGACCGCGGTGTTCGGCATCGGCGAAACCAGGAAAGGCAGCGGCGTGGCGCCGGACGGGGATACGGCTGTCGGCGTCGGTTCCATCACAAAGTCCTTCACGGGGCTGACGCTTGCAAACCTTGCCGCCGAGGGCACGGTGGCCCTGACGGACCCGGCCGCACCGCTGATCGATCTGGTCGAGACGCTGCCGGAGCGCGACGGTCACCGGATCCGCCTCGTTGATCTTGCCACCCATGCCAGCGGCCTGCCCCGCGAACTGGAGCAGGTCCCGGATGTCGAGAAATACAGCGACGCTTCGTTCAGGGCCAACCTGAAGGACGCCGGTTTGCTGTTCGCACCCGGCACCGGCCTGCTTTATTCCAACATCGGTTTCGATTTGCTGGCGATGGCCCTTTCCGGGGCGGCGGATCAGCCCTATGAGGCGCTGCTGAAGGAAAAGGTGCTCGATCCGATCGGGTTGAATGCGACGGGCTATGCAAGGCCGGCCAGCGGCACCGTCATGACCGGTTACGACTGGAACGGCAAGGAGATGGACCCGGGGGCGCCGATCCCCAACAGGTCCGGCGCCTCGCAGCTTTACACCACGGCCAACGACATGTTGCGCTATCTGGAGTGGAACCTCGACCGGTTCGGCAGCGAAGGCATGGAAGCGCGGGCGATCAGCCATGCGGTCTGGGCGATGCGGGACGGCATGGATCCGGTCTACGGCCTGGATGAATCCGGCCACATGAGCGCCATGGGCCTCGGCTGGGTCATCATGATGCCGGAAGGCGACCGCCCGCTGATCATCCAGAAGGCCGGCGGCAGCCACGGGGTGTTCAGCTACCTGGCATTCGCGCCGAGCCGGGGCGTCGGCATTTTCATGTCGATCAGCCAGTTCAACTTTTCCGCCAGCATGGAAATGGCAAACGTCGTCAACGACCTGATCGCCGTTCTGGCACCACGCTGAGGCCGGCTGTGAAGGCGGGGAGCCCGCGTTCCATGGGAATGGCCCGGTTCGGGTTGGGTCAGGCTGTTTGCAAGAAAGAAGCGGAGCGCCTTGATGTCGTCCGGAGCGGGCTTGCGTTCAAGGCTTATCGTGTGTCCGCCGTCATGATTTTGCGCCGAAAGATCCGACTAAAGAAGGTTTTGTCGGACAGGCGCCCGAGCAGAACGGCGATTGCGGCTGTTGCCGCCACGGCGAATACGATCCTGCCGACAAGAATGCCGAAGACATCAGCGCCGAGGGACATCATGAGGAGGGTGTCCTCGATCACGCTGTGGGCAAAGCCCATGAACACGCATGACAGGAATATCTGGCGCGGCGACAGGCAATCCGATTGCGCTTCGCGGATCAGGAGGCCGGCGCCGTAGGAGATGCCAAGGAACAATCCGACCGCGGTCAGATGGCGGGCTTCCCCGCGAATACCGGCCAGACGCAACAGGGGGGTGATTGCCGTCATCATTAGGTCCAGCAGTCCGGTCGCCTTGAGAAGTTCCAGAGCCCAGAACAAGACAACGAGAACGATGAACATCCAGATCATGGTCTCGCCGAGATCGAGGAAGAATGCTGTCCAATCGGGTGTCGCGCTCATGGGAAGCCAGGTCGGGTCTACGGGGTCCGACAACCAGCCGGTGGCCGCCAGGATCTGGTGCAGGATGAAGGCGTAGAGCACGCCGCCGGCAACGCGCAGACTTGTCGTCGCGATCATGCCCGGACCTGCCTTTTGAATGATCTTCTGCTCGATCGGCAGGCCGTGGGCGAACAGGATGAGGGCGGAGAAAACCGTCACATCCGCCACGCTCAGGGAGGAGACGGGAACAAGCGTGAATATGAGCGGCAGAGCGCCCCAGATCCCCACCAGCATCGCCGTCAGCCAGGCCAGCCCGAGTTCCGGGGGAAGACCGAAGAGTTTCATGACAGGTGCTAGAGCCGGGGCCACGGCATCGATCACGCCCATCCGCGACAAGACCTCGGTGATGATGGTGACAGGCACCATGATCCGGGCAAGCACCCAGTAGATTTCAAGTGTTTCCGGTGTTTTGCGCAAGATGGTCATCAAAAGGGGCATCGGGTCTTCCTCTGTGTCTGCCCATTTCCTAACTTGAGCTGTTTCGAATTTGTGGTCAAAGATTGCAAATTCATGCAATTTTATTGCAAGAGCGTATGCGCTGGATATGCTGGGGGGATGGATCGGATTGACCGGAAGCTTCTGAATCTCCTTCAGCGCGACGCGTCGCGCACGAATGTCGATATGGCCGACAAGGTGGGTCTGTCTCCTTCCAGTTGCCTGCGCCGCCTGCAGCGGCTCCGCAAATCGGGGATGATCGACCGTATTGTTGCCATCCTGAATCCGGCAAGGGCGGGACGCGGGATCAAGGCCCTGGTGACCGTGGAGCTGAAATTGCACGGTGAGCAGCACATGCGCCGCTTTCTGGATATCGCGAGCGCGGAAGAAGCCGTTTCAAACGCCTATTCGGTCACCGGCGAGACTGATGTTGTCCTGATGCTGCGCCTGACCGATATGGAGGAATTCGATGCTCTTAGCGACAGGCTGTTCCGCGACAACAACAATGTGGCGCGCTTCTTCACAATGATCGTGATTCGGACAGCCAAGGAGGAATCGGCAATTGAGCTTTGAACATGTGCCGTTTGCCGGCGGCCGGAGCATCGTTGCGGCATTGCGCCTGGCGATCCACGCAGGCTGTCAGGCCCGCTCGATCAGGTCCCATTTGTTGCCGAATGGATCCTGGAACACGGCCACCTTGCCGTAAGGCTCAACGCGCGGTTCCTCAAGGAAGGTAACGCCGGCAGCCAGCATCGCCTGATGGTCGCGGTCGAAATCATCCGTCTCAAGGAACAGGAACACCCTTCCGCCTGTCTGGTTACCGATGGCGGCGCGCTGATCGTCGTTGGCGGCGAGTGCTAGCAGAAGGCGGGTTTCCGTGCTGCCCCTCGGGGCGACCAGCACCCAGCGTTTGCCGTCTGAAAGCCGGGTGTTCTCGATCAGGTCAAAGCCGAGCTTCTGCGTGTAGAACGCGATCGCCAGGTCATAATCGGGCACGACCAGTGCGAGAGCGCCGATGACCTGTTTCATGAGGAGCCTATTGCGCTCTGCGGTAGACGGTGATGTTGGTGAAGCTTGCCACATCGACAAGATGCACGGTCTGGGTGACCGTCAGGGTGCCACCGTCGTCAGACAGTTCGCGCTCCGCCTTCATCAGCGTCAGCCCGCCGCGACGGGCCTCGGAAACCAGCTTGTCGTCGCCCTGAAAGACAAGCCGCATGGCGTCCACCAGACCGCTTTTGCCCAGCTTGACCTCTGGCCCGTCGGGCATCGCCTCGAAGGTGTCGTTGGTGATCTGGCCGTCCGCATCGACCTGGTTCATGGTGAACACGGCCATGCCGAAATTGTCCTCGATCTTCAAGGTGGCGCTTTTCGGCGGGTCACCCTGTTCGAAGTCGCTTTCCTCCGCATCAAGAATCCAGGTGCCGAGAAAGGGGGCGAGTTTGTCTTCGTTCATCTGTGTAACCGCGGTTAGAAAGGAAAAGCCGCCACCGGGATACCCGCTGGCGGCTTGAGGTGCAAACACTGATGATGCCGTCAGGCGCCGAGCGCGTCCAGTTCGGCAACGATGGCGTCGCCCATTTCAGAGGTCGAGATGGTCGCCTGACCCTCCGAGGCGATATCCTTGGTGCGCAGGCCCTTGTCGAGGGCATTGGCAATCGCCTTGTCCAGCTTGTCGGCGGCGGCGACTTCCTCGAAGGAATAACGCAGTGCCATGGCGAAGCTGGCGATCATGGCGATCGGGTTGGCGGCGCCGGTTCCGGCAATGTCCGGAGCCGAACCATGGACGGGTTCGTACAGCGCCTTGCGCTTGCCTGTGACAGCATCCGGCGCGCCGAGGGAGGCGGACGGCAGCATGCCGAGCGAACCGGTCAGCATGGCGGCAACGTCGGACAGCATGTCGCCGAACAGGTTGTCGGTGACGATGACGTCGAACTGCTTGGGCCAGCGGACGAGTTGCATGCCGCCGGCATCGGCCAGCATGTGCTCCAGTTGAACGTCCTGATAGGCGTTCTTGTGGGTCTGGGTGACGACTTCGTTCCACAGAACACCGGACTTCATCACGTTCCGTTTCTCCATGGAGGTGACCTTGTTGCCGCGCGTGCGGGCCAGCTCGAAAGCGACCCCGGCGATGCGTTCGATCTCGTAGGTGTCGTAGACCTGGGTGTCGATGCCACGCTTCTGGCCGTTGCCGAGATCCCGGATTTCCTTCGGCTCGCCGAAATAGACGCCGCCGGTCAACTCGCGCACGATCAGTATGTCGAGGCCTTCGATGATGTCCTTCTTGAGGGAAGAGGCATCGGCAAGGGCCGGGTAGCAGATGGCGGGGCGCAGGTTGGCGAAGAGCTGCATGTCCTTGCGCAGGCGCAGCAGGCCGGCTTCCGGACGCACTTCATAGGGAACGTCGTCCCACTTTGGGCCGCCGACAGCGCCGAAGATGACGGCGTCCGCCGCCATGGCCTTGGCCATGTCTTCCTCGGAAATCGACTGGCCGTGGGCATCATAGGCCGAACCGCCGACAAGGCCCTCGTCGGTTTCAAAGGACATGCCGCCCTTTGCATTGAACCAGGCGATGACCTTTTTCACTTCCGGCATGATTTCCGGGCCGATGCCGTCACCCGGCAGAAGCAGAAGATTTTGAGAAGCCATGGACGTTCCATCCCGCATTGTTGGAAATTCGTTTGCGCTGAGTTACCGCGTCAGCCCGGGTCTTTCAAGGCAAAGCCGGTTGCGAAGAACTCAAGCGTGGAGAGGCGAAAGGTCAATTCGGGAACCATGCGGGTCTGTCGCTCAGGTGCCGAACCAGGACCGCCCGGCCTGCCAGAGAAGATTGAGGGCCAGTGCGGTCATCACCCATCTGAAGCCGATCCTGAAGGTTTTTTCATCCATTCGCCCGAGCAGATGGCTGCCCGCGAGAGTTCCCAGGAACCCGCTGGCGATCATCAGCACGATGAGGCCTGCCCAGGGAGCGAATGCAAAGCCGAGCAGGCCGAAGGCGATGATTTTGAAAACATGCATGATCAGCGCCGTGGCGGCCTGATTGGCGACAAACCCGTGGCGCGGCAGACCGAGCGTGGCAAGAACCGCACCGCCGATAGGACCGGCGGCGCCGAAAAACATCGACAGGAACGTGGATGCGAAACCGGCGGCGGCCATGGCGCGCTTGCGGACCTTGCCCAGTTTCGGAGCCTTGCCCCAGACAACCCAGAGGACAAAAAGTCCGATGCCTGTCTTCAGGACGGCTTCCGGCAGTTCCATGGCAATCGCGCCGCCGAGCGCAGCGCCGAATGCGGCACCGATGGCGAACCAGAGCACGATCAGCTTGTCGATATGCCTGAACTGCACCAGTGCCCGACCGGCATTCGAACCGAACTGGACAACACCGTGAACCGGGACCAAAGCGCTTGCCGGCATCAGGGTGGCCATGACCGCGATCAGGCTCACACCGCCGCCAAGCCCGACGGCGGCGGTTATCGCGGAGGTGACGAAGCTGAAAAGCACCAGAAGAAGAGAGGACACAGTGCTCAGCTGCCCGGGGAGCAGCAGGTCCAGAAATGCACTCATGTCAAGACCATCTCGTGTTGGCGTAATTGACCGCTTCGCGCACGTCGAGCCTGCGGGTGGAATTGCCGCTGCGCAGATAAAACACCGAGGCCTTGTTTTCCTCAAGATAGACGGCGCGCGGTGCCGGGCTGACGATGATCATGGCGACATCCTTGTCCTCCACCCTGGCAAAGACGGTATGCAGATAGGGGCACAGGTCGCCGCCGAGATTTCTGGAAACGATGTCGTTGATCGTGCGCTCGAAGGAATCGAGATCGGGGCTCTTCAGGGTCGCCAGATCATGGTCGAGGCCGAGCGGCCGGCCATTGTCGTCAACGCCGATGAGAAGCTGGCCGCCCTCGGCGTTGTAAAACCCGGCAATCGTCTTGGCGATGACCTTTTCCAGCTCCCGGTTGACGTGTTTTTCCTTCAGGTCCCAGCGCAGCGAGGACTTGAATTCAACCCGTCGTGTCTCCCCCTGCCGCATCAAGTCCGGGATAAGGGCGGTCTGTTCCTCGCGCAAAGACCGGTAGGCCTCGGATGTGCGTATGTAGTTGCGCGTGAAAATGCCGAAGGCGAGGCCGATGACGGCGCCAAGGGCCGTATAGGCGACCGCCACATCAATGTGGCGGGGCAGGATCAGCAGCCACAGCCGGGCGTTGATAAACTGGAACAGGTTCGGAGTCGTCTCGGGCGAGCGCGCCAGTTCCCACCAGATCACCAACAGGTTCAGGGGATGAATGACCAGAACACCGACCACGGCCCCTGCTAGCACATAGGCCGCCAGAAAGGAGAGTTTGAACGGGGAAAGCGTCATATCGGATAGTTCCGGGAAAATTGCTGCAACGACTTGCGCCAGCTTAAAGCGTCAGGCGTTAATTTGGAAAACGAAACTCGGTCCATCCTCTATTTGCGGTCATCACCGGGCTTGACCCGGTGATCCATGCCACGACGGAGCGAACTTCCAAGGTTGGGCCTGGAGATATCAAGCGGCATGGATGCCCGGATCAAGTCCGGGTATGACGACGGTGAAGGGGACTGTCCTACGTTAGCTATGCACTCCCGGATGCGGACGGCTAAGAGAAAGAAACCCTGCAGGTCAGGCAGCCGCGGGCATGGCGGTTTCGACCAGTTTGACCCAGTAGGAACAGCCGACGGGGATCAGATCGTCGTTGAAATCATAGGCCGGGTGATGGAGACCGGCGCTGTCGCCGTTGCCGGCGAAGATGAAGGCGCCGGGGCGTTCCTCCAGCATGTAGGAAAAATCCTCGCCGCCCATCATTGGTTCGATGTTGTGGTCGACCTTGCCCACACCGGAAATACCTTCGGCGATTTGCGCCGCGAAGTCGGTCTGGGCGTCGTGATTGACGGTGACCGGGTAGCCGCGGGTGAACTGCAGTTCCGCCGTCGCGCCGAATGTTTCCGCAACCGAGCTGACGATGGTTTCCATGCGCTGCTGCGCCAGATCGCGCATCTCCGGGGACAGGGTGCGCACGGTGCCGCGCAGCGTCACGTCCTGCGGAATGACGTTGAACGCATTGCCCCCCTGGAAAACGGTCACGGAGACGACGAGGGAATCGAGCGGGTTGGCATTGCGGCTGGCGATGGTCTGCAGGGCACTTACCATCTGTGCGCCGACGACGATCGGGTCGATGGTTTCGTGCGGCTTGGCCGCGTGACCGCCGCGGCCGGTGATGCGGATCAGGAACTCGTCCGTTGCCGCCATGATCCCGCCCTTGCGGATGGCGAATTCGCCAACCGGCAGGCCGGGGTAATTGTGCATGCCGTAGACTTCCTCGATCGGCCAACGGGTCATCAGCCCGTCCTCGATCATCGCCTTGGCTCCTGCGCCGCCTTCTTCGGCCGGCTGGAAAATCACCACGACGGTGCCATCGAAGTTGCGCGTTTCGGCGAGATACTTCGCCGCGCCCAGGAGCATGGCGGTGTGCCCGTCATGGCCACAGGCGTGCATCTTGCCGGGTACCTTGGACGCATAGGGTTTGCCGGTGATCTCCTCGATCGGCAGGGCGTCCATATCGGCGCGCAGGGCGATGGTCCTGCCGGCGCCGCCGTTCCTGCCCTTGATCACGCCCACGACGCCGGTTTTGCCGATACCGGTGGTGATCTCGTCCACGCCGAAGCTCTCAAGAAGTTCAGACACCTTGCCAGCGGTCCTGACCGTCTCATAGAGAACTTCCGGATTCTCATGGAGATCGCGGCGCCAGGCCGTTATCTCGTCGGTCAGGTCGGCAAGGCGGTTAATAACGGGCATGAAGAACTCCTGAAAAACAGCGGATCAGATGGCGTAGCCTAGGCCCACCCCGGACCCCGTCGCCGAAGCGGAAGGTGTTGGCAATAAACTACCTCAAGCGGCAAAAAGGGGAAGTGGCCCCGGAGAAAAACTTTTGTGCCCGGACAAGGGTAGTGGACAGCCTGCGCTAACCTGCCAATACCGGATTTTCTTTCGTCATGCGAAAGACACGGGTGCGTTTGATTTCATTGTCCTCGAGTGCGCCGACAACCGGGACATTGTAGGAGGCGAGCTCAGTCAGCCGGGTCTTCGGCAGGTAGGATCTACCCGGGTCGCCGACCAGTACATCCGTGCCCCGGTCGAGCAACCTGTCTATCAGTCCGAGCACCTTTTCCGCCATCTCCCTGTCGTAAAAAACGTCACCGAAAAAGACGATGTCGGCTTCCGGCAGCGGCGAAGTGGTGATGTCCTTCATTTCGAGACCGAGCACGACGCCGTTGAGTTCCGCATTGAGGCCGGTGGCCGCAAGGGCGAAGGGGTCGATATCGACCGCGTGGCAGGAGGTGGCACCGGCCATCATGGCGGCTATGCCCACAAGACCGGAGCCGCAGGCAAAGTCGACAATCCGCTTGCTCCCGACGAGTTCGGGCGTGTCGAGAATATAGCGGGCAAGACCCTGGCCGCCTGCCCAGGCAAAGGCCCAGAAAGGGGGCGCGAGACCGAGTTCGCCAAGATCCTCCTCGGTCTTTTGCCACAACGCCATGGCCTCATCGGCCACATGCAGGCGGATTTCTTCCGCATGCGGTACCGGTTTTATCCGGGTCTCCCGGCGGATGAAGTCGATGGGATCCTTGATCGGCGTCATTCGCTTCATCACTTCGGTAAGCTGCCAGAGATGTTCAGGCAGGTGTCTTCAGGCCGCCCATTTCGCAGACGATCTTCCATTCCTCTTCGGTGACCGGCTGGACCGACAGGCGCATGGAGGTGACCAGGGCCATCTTGGCAAGGCGCGGTTCCGCCTTGACGTCGGCCAGCGTCACCGGCTTGGGCACGTCGCGGACAGCCTTGAAGTCCACGCATTCCCAGCGCGGGTCGTCGATGGTGGTATCGGGATGGATCTCGCTGCAGACCTTCACAATGCCAACCACTTCCTTGCCGATATTGGAATGGTAAAAGAACGCCTGGTCGCCGATCTCCATGGCGCGCATGTTGTTGCGTGCCTGGTAGTTGCGGATCCCGTCCCATTGTTCGCCGGCGTCGCCTTTGGCTTTCTGCTGTTCCCAGGACCATTTGTCCGGTTCTGATTTGATCAGCCAGTACTGCACTTATTTCGTCTCCGGATTCTTGATCGCCCAGTTCCACGGACGGATTTCAACGCTTTCGAACAGACCGGCCGCCGCATAGGGATCTTCCTGGGAAATGGCGAGGATTTCATCGCGGTTGGCCGCTTCGATCACCACGAGCGAGCCGGTCATGTTGCCGTCGTCGTCCATGAAAGGACCTGCAGCCTTCAGACTGTCGCCCAGGCCCTTGAGGAATTCCAGATGCGCCGCGCGATTGTCCAGACGGGTTTGCAGGGCACCGTGCTTGTCGGTGCAGATCAGGGCATAGAGCATGAAACGAGATCCTCAGATTGTCGAATTCCGCACGAACCTAGGGTGGTGAGGAAGCAAACTCAATGGGAGAAAATTTCTTCGCGGTTCCGTGCGATATGCAAATGCCGTTGCCTCAGCAAGCAGAATGGCGCGAGGGCTCCGGATCTCCCTGCGGTCAAATGCCCGCCGTCTCCGCCTTCAGTGGCCGGGCCATCAGGGTGTTGAGCGCGTCGTCTATGGTGAGGTCCTCGTCGATCATCTGGGCGACGGTTTCGCAGATCGGCACCTCGACATCGTATTTTTCCGCCAGCTTGACGGCGACGCGCGCCGAATAGGCGCCCTCAGCAAGTTTTCCACCGGCCGAGATCAGGTCGGACGCCATGAAACCTTCACCGAGCCGCAGGCCGAAGGAGAAGTTGCGTGACTGGGTGGAGGAACAGGTCAGAACAAGATCGCCGAGGCCTGAAAGACCCGTCAGCGTTTCGCTCTGCGCACCCATGGCAGCGCCGAGGCGGGAGAGTTCGGCAAAGCCGCGCGCCGTCAGCGCCGCCTGCGCACTGGCGCCGAGCTTGCGGCCGGCAACGGCGCCGCAGGCAATCGCCAGAACGTTCTTCAACGCGCCGCCGATCTGCGTGCCGAGAATGTCAATCGAGGCGTAGGGCCGGAAACTCGGCGATTGCAATGCCTCGCACAGGCTGAGCGCGGTTTTCGTCGAGGTCGCGGCAATCGTGACCGCCGTTGGCAGGCCGCGCGCCACATCGTCGGCAAAGCTTGGCCCCGAGAGAACGCCGGGCTCCACGCCGGGCAGTTCCTCGCTCATGACCTTCGACAGCAGCTTTCCGGAGGATTGTTCGATGCCCTTGGCGCATAGAACGACCGGCCCACGCGCCTTGCCGGTCTTTTTAAGGGCGGCCAGCATGGCGCGGGTGGTCTGCGCCGGGGTGACCAGCAGGAGGGCATCGGCATCCGCGGCCTCGGCCAGTGAATTTGTGGCGTTGAGGTCTTCATCGAAGGTGATGCCGGCCAGATAGGCGGCATTCTGGCGGCGGGCGCGAATATCGGAGACGATCGCCGGGTCGCGGGCCCACAGACGAACCTCCCGCCCGGCGCGGGCAGCCGTCAGGGCCAGAGCCGTTCCCCAGGCCCCGCCGCCAATGACGCCGACTGTCTTAATGGCGCCCATCGTTCTGCCTTTCCATCCGCGACCGTAGTGTATCAAGCTGCGCTCCAAATTCTTCAAAGAACATGATCCTGGGCGGCGCATCGTTGGCGAAAAGATCGACCCAGAACAGGCGGAACCGGATTGGCGGTCCGCCTGAACTCGGCGTCATTTCGTAGTGTTCCCATTCTGCAGCGGGTTTTTCACGAATGCGACCGTGAAAGTGCCGCCGCCGATGCAAGCCGGGGAGACATCCGGGCACATC
The DNA here is from genome assembly GCF_001624695.1 of Labrenzia sp. OB1. Taxonomy (GTDB): domain Bacteria; phylum Pseudomonadota; class Alphaproteobacteria; order Rhizobiales; family Stappiaceae; genus Roseibium. The sequence continues at coordinate 26,993 of NZ_JSEP01000005.1, forward strand.
TTTGATGATGTGATCCTGGTCCGCGAACGATTCGAGCGCGATATCCAACGAAAGTCCTGTCTCCTCGAAAAACTCGCGTCTGGCAGCCTGGAGATAGCTTTCGCCCGGATCCAGAGTGCCGCCGGGAACTTGGAGGTCCGGGTTGGGGTGATCCGGTTCGATAAACACCAGAAGTTCCGGTCCGCAGGTCAGATAGACATAGGCCTTGTGGTAGAGTTTCACGCTGAAATCCTTGAAGCCGGGTGTCCTCAGGGGGTTTTTGCGGGGCGGTGCAGGCGGGTGCGCAGGGCGTCCAGAGGTGCCCCGAACGCGGCAAAGAAGTTTTCTTCGTCGAGCGCTTTCGTGCTGAAGAGATCGATCCAGGAGAACCGGCAGCGAATCGGATCGCCGCCGCCGCTCGGAAACATCTCGTAGTGCTCCCAGGTGTCCCGTGGTTTATCGGCCAGCCGTACGTGATAATTTCGCCGGATGTGACGGCCCTTCAACGGCCGGTCCGGTGGGGCACGGAACTGGCCGACCGGAGCGATGGTTTCGAAGGGCAGATCCTGGCTGGAAAAGTGTTCGAAGGCCGCGTCGATGCTCAGCCCGGTCTCCTCGGCAAATTCGCGCATGGCGCCATGCAGGAAGCTTTCGCCCGGATCGATCGTGCCGCCGGGAACCTGAAGCCCGAGATAGGGATCATCCGGTTCGTCGAAAACCAGAAGATCCGTGCCGCACGTCAGGTAGACATAGGCCTTGTGGAAGAGCCGCATAGCGGAAAATGTCCTTGTTTGAAACCATGCGTTCCTAACAGGCTCGCGGTCCGCGCAAAAGGGCCAAGCTTCGATTGGAACGAATAAACCGGGCGTTGATCTTCAGACCTTGGCGCCCTTCTTGCCGGCTCCGAGCACACCGGCGCTTTGCGAATCGAGAGGCCAGCGCGGGCGCGGCGACAAGGCCATGTCGTCGACCGGGCCCTGTTGCAGCCGTTCGATGCCCGCCCAGGCGATCATGGCGGCATTATCCGTGCAGAGCGCCATCGGCGGGGCGACGAAACGGGCCCCTGCCGCATTGGCGGCATCAAGCAGGCTTTGCCGGATTTCCTGATTGGCGGCGACGCCTCCGGCAACGACGATCACCGGCTCCGCGTCCGGATGCCGCTCATGGAAAAGGTCGAGGGCGGATCTTGTCCGCGCCGCCAGCACGTCGGAAACGGAGCGCTGGAATGCGGCGCACAGGTCGGCGACAGTCTGCTCGTCAACCGGCTCCAGCTTCTTGGCCTGTGTTCTGAGAGCTGTTTTCAGGCCTGCGAAGGACATGTCGAGACCCGGCCGGTCGAGCAGGGGGCGCGGCAGCCGGAACCGTGTCACGTCTCCCTTTGCCGCCATCTTTTCCACATGCGGTCCACCCGGATAAGGCAGGCCGAGCAGCTTGGCGGTCTTGTCGAAGGCTTCGCCGATGGCGTCGTCGATGGTCGTGCCGAGGCGTTCGTAGTCGCCGACGCCGCGCACCAGGAGGAACTGGCTGTGGCCACCGGAAACAAGCAGAAGCAGGAAGGGGAAGTCCAGATCGTCAGTCAGGCGTGCGGTCAGCGCATGGCCTTCCAGGTGATTTACGCCGACAATCGGCTTGCCGGCTGCCATGGCGATGGCCTTGGCCGTCATGAAACCGACGATGACGCCGCCGATCAGGCCGGGCCCGGCGGTGGCCGCGACAGCATCGATGTCCTCCCAGCCGCAGCCAGCCTCGTGCATGGCTTCGGCAACGATCCTGTCGAGGATGTCGATATGCGCGCGCGCGGCAATTTCGGGCACCACGCCGCCGAATTGCGTATGCTCGGCGATCTGCGAGCGGATGGTGTTTGACAGGATCTGCCGGTTCAGCGGGCCGCGAACAACCGCGGCCGCCGTTTCGTCGCAGCTCGTTTCGATACCGAGGACCGTCAGATTGGTCGCATTGTCATTTGAATTGACTGAGGTCATTGGTCTTGCGGTGCTGGCCTGTGCTAGGACATCTCAATGAAGCAAATCAGTTTCCCGGCGCATTTCCTGCCGGGCGTAACATCCGGACGGTAAACCTTGCAATCAAATCCTTTGCGCATCGGCACGAGAGGCAGCGCGCTGGCGCTGGCGCAGGCTGCAGAAACCCGCGACAGGCTGATGAGCGCCCATCGTCTCGCCGAGGACGCTTTCGAGATCGTCGTCATCAAGACTTCCGGCGACCGGATCCAGGACCGACCCCTGTCGGAAGTAGGCGGCAAGGGGCTGTTCACCAAGGAGATCGAGGAAGCGCTGATGGACGGGCGGATCGATCTTGCTGTTCATTCCTCCAAGGACATGCCGACGGTTTTGCCGGCCGGTCTTGAGCTGACGGCTTTTCTGCCGCGCGAAGATGTGCGCGATGCCTTCCTGTCGCCCAAGGCGAAGACGCTGACGGATCTGCCGCAGGGCGCTGTTGTCGGATCCAGCTCCCTGCGCAGGCAGGCGATGATCAAGCGGCTGAGGCCGGACATTGAAGTCGTGATGTATCGCGGCAACTTGCAGACCCGGTTGCGCAAGCTGGCGGAGGGCGAGGTGGACGCGACGCTTCTGGCGGCCGCGGGATTGAGACGGCTTGGGCTGGAAGGCGAAATCACCAGTCTTCTGGAAGTCGACGATTTCCTGCCGGCAGTCGGGCAAGGGGCGATCTGCATCGAAAGCCGGACAGACGACGACGCCACGCGCACAATGCTCGCGGCTATTCACGATCTCGACACGCAGGTCCGGCTGGACGCGGAACGGTCCTTCCTTGCCGTTCTCGACGGCTCGTGCCGCACGCCCATCGGCGGACTGGCGACCCTCCGGGACGGAATGCTGCATTTCAGGGGCATCGTATTGAGGCCGGACGGTTCGGAGGCGCATGTGACCTCCGGGAGCGGCGCGCCGGCACGTGCGGTAGAGATCGGTATTTCGGCCGGCGAGACCCTGAAAGCACTGATGGGCTCGGGATTTTTCCAGGATCACTGACCATGCGATTTCTGGTGACAAGGCCTCAGCCCGACTGCAAGCGAACAGCGGACAAGTTGCGGGCCGCCGGTCACCTGGCTGACGAAGCACCGGTTCTGGAATTTCAAATTTTGCCTCTTGAACCGCTCGACCTTTCCGGCGTATCCGCCGTTGCGGTTTCAAGCCGGCGTGCGGTGTCCGTTTTGCGCGAACACGCTCAAATCGGAGAACTCCTGGATCTTCCCGTGTTCACTGTGGGGGAGGCGACGGCCGAAGGCTGCAGACAGGCGGGATTTCAGGACGTGCGGTCCGCAGGCGGGGATTTCGCGGCGCTGGGTGCGCTCATTCTCCGCGAGCGCGCAGGACTTGGTCCGGGTGCGGTCTTCTATCCAGCGGCAGAAGACCGGGCGGGAGATCTGGCGAGCTTCCTGAAGACAGCAAACCTGGCCTGCCGCACGCAGGTTGTCTACCGTATGGATCCCGCGGAGAAACTGCCTTCCGGAATTGTGACGGCGCTGAGCCGAGCAGCCTATGACGGTGTGCTTGTCTATTCGAGGCGAACGGCGGAGACGCTGCTGTCGTTGTTGAAATCCTCCGGGCTCGACGCAGTGGTGCCGGATTTGCATATCTACGCCATTTCGTCGCATGCGGCGGAACCGTTTGCCGGGTTCAAGAGTGTACAAGTTGCGAATGCACCTTGCGAAACGGCGCTTCTGGATCTGGTATTAGCGGAGTGTTAACCAGATCCGGGGGAGTCCTTCTATTGCGGCGCGGAAAAGTCTTGCGCACGGCGGTACCGCTTCGCAAAGAGGCGTGTATAGTGAAGGTCTTGGAGCTGACGGTTCCGGGGCCGGGGCAGGTTCGGGAGAAGTGCAGATGACGACGGACAATAAATCTTCTGGCGGGACGTCCTCTTCAGGCGGAAGCGGATCGTCGGGCAAACCCGACCCAGCATCCACGTCCTCCACCTCCTCCAAGCGCCCGGTCACGATCGACCTTGCGGCCGAAAAAGTAAGTGCGAAACCTGCGTCCACGGCTTCGCCGGGCGGGACATCATCGACAGGCTCGACGAGTTCTACGCGGCCGGGAAGCACTCCTTCATCTGCCGGGACATCTTCGGGGGGCACATCCGTGCCGCCTTCGGGATCATCCTCGGCCACCACGAAACCCGGCTCGACGGGAACAGGCTCTTCATTCAGCTCCACGGGAAGTTCATCCACCCGGACGACAACGGGTTCGACCGGCAGTCCGACAGGGAGTTCTACCGGGAGTTCCTACGGCAACAAACCTGCCTCCTCCACGTCGTCCACAACCACGGGCGCCTCTTCCACGGCGTCATCCGCGGGCACATCATCCGCGGGCACGGGGGCAACGTCCACCGGCACGAGCCGTCCGTCGGCTTCCAGCGCGGGCTCCCGTCCGCCCGGGTCGACGAGTTTTTCCAATCCGCCTGCAGCGCAAGACCGCGGCGGTATCGGCGCTTTTGGGGTTATCGTCGCGGCGGTGATCGGGGGTGTTCTGGTTCTCGGTGGCGGATACGGCCTCTATCAGGCCGGGATCGTCAAACTGTCGCCGGAGCAAAACCAGCAAGTGACCAGCGCGCTATCTTCGGCGGAGCGCAAGATCGCCGACCTGGAGAGCAAACTTGAGAATGTGACCTCGACCGTGAGCAGGCAGGATCCGGCGAACGCCGTCACTGCGCTGGAGGCGAAGGTTTCAGATCTTGAAACGAAACTGCAGGGCGCTGTGTCGGCGGCTCCGGCCGACGTCTCTCCCGCCATTGACGCATTGCAGAAAGAGGTGGCGGACCTGCGCAGCGGCGTTGCCTCGGCAACGGGTGGCTCCGGCGAAGCCGGTCCGGCCGATCTCGCGCCGCTGGAAACCCGGCTGACGGCGCTGGAAACGGCCGCGAAAGATCAGAGCCAGGTGGATCTGACACCCCTGGAAACGCGCCTTTCGAAGCTTGAAAGCGATACAAGCTCCACCTCTTCGGAAGCGGACAAACTGTCCGGATCGGTCTCCGGGGTGGAAACCGGACTGACGGAACTGAAAGCCACGCTCAGCAAGCTCGAGACACAGCTGCAGAATACCGAAGCGACGGCAAAAGCGGCGCAAACGGCGGTATCCACTTCGGATGTTTCGCTGAAAACCCTTGCCGACAGCCAGGCCCGGGCGACGGAAACGCTCTCAAGTCTTGCCGCCGACATAAAATCCGTCGGCTCGGCCAACAGCTCCGCGCTGGAAGACATCCGCGCCGAACTGGACACGCTTTCCAAGCGGGTGGCCAAGGTGGAAGCAACCATGGGCGACGCGACGGCGCGAGAAGTGGCCGCGCGGGCGCTCTCGGTCTCCGCGCTCCGGTCCGCCGTCGATTCCGGTCGTCCCTACGAAACCGAACTGACGGCGGTCAAGGCGGGCCTGCCCGCCGATATGGATCTGAAAGCGCTGGAAAAATATTCCGGGACCGGTGTTGAACCGGTTGCCGTCCTGATCGCTCAATTTCCGGCGGAGGCGCGCAAGATCTATCAAACCTTCGCCGAACCTGACCGTTCGGCCGACATGCTGGACAGCCTGCTTGCCAGTGCAAAGTCTCTCGTCGCGGTGCGTGGGCCGGGCGATGCCGACGGGACCGGGCCGGAGGCCGCGCTGCGGCGGATGGAAAATGCTGTCGCCGGCGGAGACCTGAACGGGGCGCTGGCAGCCTACAAGACCCTGCCGGAGGCAGGGCAGGCAGCGGCGAGCGATTGGGCCGCGCGGGCCGAGGCACGGGTCGAGGTAGATGAGCTGACCGACAAGGCCTCGCAGGAAGTGCTGAATGCCCTTGCGGCAAAAGACAGTTGACCGGCGGCCGATATTGCGGCTGACGGGTTATGAAATTCCACCGTATCCTGCCCATGTTCGCCCGAACGCCGGATACTGTGGACGATTTTGGGCCGGCGATGGCCGGCAACCCTTGGGAGCGTACTGAATGATCCGCGTCCTTCTTTTTTTCGCGATACTGTTCGCCCTTGCAGTGGGCTTTGCCTGGCTGTCGGATGTGCCCGGCATGATCTCGATCAGCTGGAACGGTTATGTCTGGGAACAGCCGCCGGCGGTCGTCGCCGTTGTCGCCGGTGTGCTTCTGGCGATCTTCCTCGCGGTCGTCTGGGTCATTCGCGTGATTTTGAAATCACCGCATATCGCCAGCCGGTTTTTTCAGCGCCGGCGCAAGGACAAGGGGTATCAGGCCCTGTCGCAGGGGCTGATCGCGCTGGGGACAGGCAATTCCAAACAGGCGCGCCGTCATGCGGTGGATGCGGACCGGCTGCTGAGCGACGAGCCGGCAGCGAAACTTCTGCTGGCGCAGACGGCGCAACTTGCCGGCAAGGATGACGAGGCGCGCGGCCGTTTCGAGGCGATGCTTGAGGATCCGCGGACAAAGGCTCTTGGGCTGCACGGGCTTTTCGTGGAAGCCGAACGTCACCGGGAGCCTGTTGCCGCCCGGCACTATGCCGAGGAAGCCGCGAAAACCTCACCCGGCCTGGAGTGGGCCGGCAAGGCGGTGCTCGGCTACCAGGCCGTGGCCCATCATTGGGACGAGGCACTCAAGACACTTGAGCGCAATTACGCCGCCAAGATGATGGACAAGAAAACCTATCGCCGTCAGCGTGCCGTCATCCTGACCGCGCTTGCGCAAAAGCTTGAGGACGGTGAGCCGGAACGGGCCTATTCGCTCGCCAAGGAAGCGCACGGCATGGCGCTGGATCTCGTGCCTGCGGCCGTGCTGACCTCGCGCCTGGCCACGCGCCGCGGCGATATCCGCAAGGCGTCGAAGGTGCTGGAAACGACCTGGCGGCTTTTCCCGCATCCCGAACTTGCGGAAACCTATGCCCATGTGCGCACGGGGGACTCTGCCGTCGACCGGCTGAAACGGGTCAAATCCCTGTCTGCTCAACGCGCCAACACGGGGGAAGGCGCTCTTGCGGTCGCACAGGCGGCTCTGGAGGCGCGGGAATTCGACGAAGCCCGGGCACAGTTGAAAAAGGTTCTGCAGTCCGAGCCGTCCCGCAAGGCGTTCCTGCTGATGGCGGAAGTGGAAGAAGCCGAACATGGCGACAGGGGCCGGATGCGCGACTGGCTCGCGCGCGCCATCAAGGCGCCGCTCGACAAGGTGTGGATGGCCGATGGGGTCGTTTCCGCCGATTGGCAGGCGGTCTCCCCGGTCACCGGCAAGCTGGACGCCTTCAACTGGGTGACACCCGGCGGCCTGTCCGATGAAGAGAGCGTCCTTCTGGAAGACAGTGTGTTCGAGGCGCCGGCACTTCCGGCTGCCGCTGTGGCGGCAGCTTCCTCTTCCCTCGGGTCGTCCGAGGCAAAGGCCGATAAACCCGGGGACGACCTGGAAACTGTCGATCTGACGCCCGAGCCGGTCTCGCCGAAGCCAGTTGCTCCGAAGCCGGCCTCAAAGGAACCGGAAGCGCAGACGAAGACCGAAGCTTCGCCGGAAACGGTTGAGCCGGACAAGGAGAGCGTGAAGGGCCATGAGGGGACAACGGATGACGTCGGTCTTACCCCGCCGCTGAACGACTTGCCGGAAACGCCGAAGGCCGCGGAGAAGACGGCTGAACCCGAAAAATCCGCACCAGTCAAACCGTCCGAACCAATCAAGGCGGACAACGCACCGAAGCTGGACGGGCCCCCGAAGGAGGCTTCGGCCACGGAAAAGCCGGCGGTGACATCCAGCGCGGGCGAGCCAGGCAAAAGCAAGCCGGTGGATAAAAATCCGATACCCGGCAAGGAAGAACTGAACGGTCCGATCGAATTCGCCCTGACCCGCATGCCCGACGATCCGGGGCCGGACGACGACGAAGACACCGCGGACAAGAAGCCGAGGCCCCGGTTCTTCAATTGAGTTTCCGGTGACTGCGGGTCTTGCTCTGGGCCAACCGGCCGGTCCCGGCTCAAGGCCGGGACAGCGACGGGGGGGATTCCATCCAAATCCGACCCGCAGGGCCGAAAATGGCGCACGCAGACGGGCTGTGGCGAGCCAGATGTGATATCCTTTGCGGAACTCGCAGTTAGCCTCTTGCATCCGGTGCCAAGCTCCGGTAATTAGCGGCGCACCCGGCAACACCGGGGATATGCGCCATATAGCGCCTTGCCTGTATTTTCAGGTAGATCGCCGCTTTAGCTCAGGTGGTAGAGCACATCATTCGTAATGATGGGGTCGCAGGTTCGAGTCCTGCAAGCGGCACCATATCTAGACACTTGAATTAATTGTCTATTTTGCTCTTCCTGCAACATAGAATTCCAGTTGAACAAAGCTGCTTTGGTACGTTCTGGGCACAGCGGGTTCAAGCATGGCATCGATCAGCGGACATGGAGCCACAAATATGCTGATGCGATACGCCCATGCTGAAACAACCAGGTTGGCAAGGAAGTTGGAACCGGCAGAATTACCGGGCAGATGAGGCCAATAGCGGGAAGCGGCTATGAACCAACCGGTCTCGCTTCGGTCAGTGCGCACAGATCCATGAAACCCTCAAGGGATCTACACCGCCGAGCTCTGCAATTACAGATCCGTACCCTAGCTTATTTCACTGAAATGCATGTGCACTGGGCACGATTGAAAATCTCTTGTGAAACACTTCCGAAAGTTGAGCTGTCAGAATGACTAACGCCTCTGGCCCCCATAACAATTGTGCCAGCCTCTATTTTTTCCTGCATCTTGAGGATCTCATCCGCAGGCTTCCCGCTGACGATTGGTAACAATTCAAACTCGACGCCATGCGTTCTGGCTTTCTCTGCAAAGTGATCAAGGATTATCTCACCGATCTTGTTGAGTATCTTGTCGGGAGCCGGGCCCAAGTTGGCCGAGATCGCTTTGTTCAGGATTTGTTGCAATGGTTTATCGAATTGGCTGGATATATCCAATGCCATCAGATCACTGGCAGCCTTGCCCCTCAGCAAAACATGGAGAATGCATAGGCGTCCCTGATACTTCGCGGCCAAATCTGCTGCGATCTTAAGTGCTTTCATTGAGTGGACAGAACCGTCCACCGGTATCAGGATTTTGTGCATGCTATGTCCAGCGACCTTATATTCATCGGATGACACTAGGGATAATCTGCCCGGATATGAAGTGTTCCCCAAATGGCAGAATGTTGCTGGTGCGTGAAATCAACATCTTTTGCGAATTTCATTGGGTTTTTGAAGCTGTACCAGGTGTGGACTCATAAAATTGTACTTTCAGGTCGTTCAGAAAATGATTGGCGCCAAGGCACAAGATCGCAGGAAACCTTTCTGGTTTTCAAGATTTTGCAACGCTGGAGACAGTCGCTTTCTGAACGATCCGAAGGACATCAATCCGGCTGCGAAGAGCCGCGTCAAAGCCTTTGCCCCATGCACCAAGGGTGGCGTCGATTTCCAGGACGCCGAGACATGAAAATGCTGATGACGTATGCTCACACAAGCGCAACAATACTCTCGTAAATCAATTCAGCCAGTTTGAGAGCGCAGTGTGACCGCCCTTCGGCTTAACAGGCTCAAATCATCAGTTACTGACACTTTTATACATTGCGTTTTTACGATCCGTATTTTCCGGATGGTTACTTTGATTTTGGATTGCCGAAACCGTTGCTTGATTTAAGGCGCCCAAGTTGATTCAATGAAAGAATCAGCAAGTCTTCCTTATTTCAAGAATGTTCCGCTGTTTGAATGCATGGAGAGCGGTGTGGGCAAAACGGCAAAACTCGAGTTTATCCGGCGGCTCGTTCCGCTGAGCCTCAGTGTGCTTGCAGTCGTCGGCGGGTTTTTCTTCATGTCGATGCTGAGCAGCCTTTTGTGTCTTGTGGCCGCCGCCGGTATTTACGCGGCGCTGCCCAGGCCAAGCGCCCCTTCCGGGGCGATCCGGCCGGTGTCCCGGCCGTCGGTGCTGGTTCTGGATCTCATTGGTTTCGCGCTTGGCATCCCACTGTTTTCGCTTGCTTTCATCGGCATGGGACTTACCACTGGCGGGCTTGCGCTCCTCTCTCTGTTTTGCCTCGCGCCGGCGGCCGGTTCGCTGGTGTTTTTCACGGCTGCGGTGCGTCAGCAAACCTCCTGGGTGCGTTTTTTCGGCAACGGATTCGAGTTCACCCAGTTGGGCCTGAGGGTCCGGGTCCTTTATGAGCAGCTTTCGAAGATGGAAGTCCGCTTGTGGGAGGCTCCCGGCCTGGCTGCCTGGTTTCAGGCAACGATCGGATCCAGCGGTCCGCGCTCCGCGGTGCTTCTGAATGGCGAGCAGAGCACAAAGACGCTTGTCTTCAAGCGGCGGGTGGACGGCGCCCGCTTCACGATTTCCTCCGAACTTGTTCCTGATCTTCAGCGTATCCTCATCGGCATTGACCGGGCGGGAATGGAGCTGCCGGACGGGATCAGCGAGTTGCAGCGCAGAAAGATCCGCATGCGCCGTGAACGCATGTATGGCGGGGAGCACCTGGAGCTGCCGCAGCCGACCGAGCAGAAGAACGTCGCGCGCATCGCAGCGCTGATAGAGCACGCCAGGCGCACCGCCGGGCATTGAGGTTCGGGCGGTCCAGGTTGTCACCGGTCCGTGCACACCGCTCAAAGCCGATCGCGCTCACGTCGTCATCCCGAGAGACAGCCTTTTGCATCCTCAGGAGGCGTATGTGCCTGGCCACCGGGGTGCGGTATGCCGAAGGGGACGAGGCCTGTCAGGTCGCAATCCAGTCCGGCTTGCGTTTTTCGAGGAACGCGGAAATGCCTTCCCTTGCCTCCGGTGTTTCCCAGGTGTCGGCAAGACGGCGGATGGTGTCTTCGATGATCTCGTCGGTGATGGCCGGGCCGAATGATCTGGCAAGTTTCTTGGAAGCGGCGACCGCTGCCGGGGCGGCGGCAAGATACGGTGTTACTTCCCGTTCGACAGCGCCGTCGAGCGCATCCGGTGAGACAACACTTGAGGCAATATCGAGCTCCCTGGCTTCCTGAACCCCGAATATCCTCGCCGACATGAATACCCGCCGCGCCTTGCCTTCTCCCATGCGTGCAAGCACATAGGGGCTGATCGTGGCCGGGATCAGGCCGAGACGGACTTCCGTGAGGCCGAATTTGGCGCTGTCCACGGCGATAACGCTGTCGCAGACACTCATCATGCCGATGCCGCCGCCGAAAGCCTGTCCCTGAACGCGGCCGATCAGCGGTTTGGGCAGCTCGTTGAGGGCCTTCAGCATCATGGCGAGTTTTCGCGCCTCGGCCATGCGTGTTGTGCGATCGGCCTCGAACTGGTCGCGCATCCAACCCAGATCGCCCCCGGCGCAGAAGCTTTTTCCGGCGCCGGTCAGAACCACGGCACGAACAGATGTGTTGGCGGCGAGGTCGTTCGCCGCCGACGTCAGTTCACCGATCATCGTGGCCGACAGCGAGTTGTGTTTTTCCGGCCGGTTCAGCGTGAGCGTTGCGACGCCGCGGGGATCAGCCGACAGGGAGATGGTCTCATATGTCACGGCTCCACACTCCTCAGGCTTTTGGCGAACGCCGCGACGTCTTCAAGCGCCGCGCGGTCGATGCCGGTTTCAAGCCCCTTGTCCGCCATCAGGCCGAGCACGGCTTCTGTCGCGACATTTCCCTTGGCGCCCGGCGCATAGGGGCAACCGCCAAGGCCGCCGACAGCACTGTCGAAGGTGCGCAGACCCTTTTCCAGATTGACCGCGATATTCTCCAGTGCCCGGCCCTTCGTGTCATGATAGTGGCCGGCCAGCCTGGCGGCGGGCACGGCTTCCAGTACCGCGTCCAGCATGGTGGCGACCGTCTCCGGCGTGCCGGAGCCGATGGTGTCTCCCAGGGAGATCTCGTAACAGCCGAGATCCAGAAGAAGCCTTGCGACTTCCGCGACCTTGTCCGGCGGGGTCGGTCCGTCATAGGGGCAATCGGTGACGCAGGAAACATAACCGCGAACGGGTATATCGTCTTCGCGGGCTTTCTCCAGCAGCGGCCGGAAGCGCTCGATGCTCTCGGCAATCGAACAATTGATATTTTTCTTCGAAAATCCCTCCGATGCCGAACCGAAGATCGCGACTTCATCGGCCGATGCCTTGCGGGCTGCTGTGAAGCCTTTGACGTTCGGCGTGAGAGCCGCATAACTGATGGCGGGATGCCGGTAGATGCCTTCCATCACGTCCTGAGCGTCGGCCATCTGCGGCACCCACCTGGGGCTGACGAAACTGGTCACCTCAATCTTGCGGAAACCGCAAGTCGACAACCGGTCCACCAGTTCGATTTTCTGCGCTGTCGGCACGAACTGTTTTTCGTTCTGCAGGCCGTCGCGCGGGCCCATCTCGAAGATGGTGACAAAGTCGGACATGTTTTTCCTCGTTGAGGTTACCGTTTGTGTGGTTTGTCATCCCCGCGCGGGCGGTCATGACAACAAGGGGCAGGAAAACCAGCGTTGCGCTTTTGCAGCCGCTGTCCTGAAAGGCTGGGCAAAGACGGCTGTTTCATGCTTCTCGCTCCGCGCGGGCCCGAAGGTCGCGGCGGATGACCTTGCCGGTGGTGGTCAGCGGCAGGGCGTCGACGAAGTCGATCTCGCGCGGATATTCATGGGCGGCGAGCCGGGTCTTGACGAAGGCGGCGATCTCCTCGGCGAGGTCGTCCGACGGCTCGATGCCACCTTTCAACACCACATAGGCCTTGACAATTTCAGTGCGTCGCGTGTCCGGCTTGCCGATCACACCGGCCATCGCCACGGCCGGGTGCCTGATCAGGCAGTCCTCGATCTCGCCCGGGCCGATGCGGTAGCCGGAGGAAGTGATGACATCGTCATCGCGGCCGACGAAGCGGATCCAGCCGTCTTCATCGCGCACGCCGGTGTCGCCGGTCAGCAGCCAGTCGCCGGCGAATTTTTCCTCCGTTGCCTGGCTGTTGTTCCAGTAGCCGAGAAACATCACCGGATCAGGACGGCCGACGGCGATGTTGCCCTGCGTTCCCTCAGGCAATTCCTCTCCGTCATTGCCGACGATGCTGACCCTGTGTCCCGGAACCGGTTTGCCCATGATGCCCGGACGGGACTGCATGAGCCTTGAACAGCTTGAAACGATCATGTTGCATTCGGTCTGGCCGTAAAACTCGTTGATGGTCAGACCGAAGGTCTTGCGGCCCCAGTCGATCAGTTCCGTGCCGAGCGTTTCACCTCCCGAGGCAACCGAGCGCAGGTTGAGACTCCAGCGCGTTTCGGGATCGGTCACCTGGCGCATCATCTTGAGCGCGGTGGGGGGCAGGAAGCTGTTGCGGATCTTCTGATCCTGAAGCAACTGGAAAGCGGCCTCTGCGGTGAATTTCCGGAACCTGCAGGCAACGACCGGAACGCCCAGACAGAGCGCCGGCATGAGCACGTCCAGTAGGCCCCCGATCCAGGCCCAGTCGGCGGGTGTCCAGATCCGGTCGCCGGTCTGGCCGAGAAAGTCGTGGCTCATTTCCACGCCGGGAAGATGGCCGAGCAGCACCCGGTGGCCGTGAAGTGCGCCCTTGGGCTGACCGGTGGTTCCGGAGGTGTAGATGATGATTGCCGGATCGTCGGGGCTCGCGTCGAACGGCTCGAAGGTTTCCTCGTGATCGGCCATATGCGCGGCAAGGTCCTCCGCCCCCGGGCTTTCGCCATCGGCGCAGAATACGGTCGTCAGGCCGGGAAGCCGGCTTCTGATCTTCTGGAGTTTTTCCGCGCCGCCGGCGTCGGTGATCACCGCTTTCGCTCCGGAATCGTTCAGCCGGTATTCCAGCGCTTCCTCGCCGAACAGCGTGAAGAGCGGAATGGTGATGGCACCGAGTTTCAGTGCGGCGATATGGGCGAAGGCGGTCTCGGGCCTTTGCGGCATCAGCACACCGACCCGGTCGCCTGGCCGGACACCCCGGGCAACCAGGAGATTGGCGAGCCGGTTTGAGAGGGTTTTCAGGTCACCATAGGAATAGCCGACCGTGTCACCGTCCTCCTGCGCATAGACGAGCGCCTCGCGGTTCGGGTCCTGTTCTGCCCATGCGTCGCAGATGGCGACGCCGATGTTGAACCTTTCCGGGATGTCCCAGGCAAAGTTCTGCACGAGGTCTGGGTAGCTCCGGCTGTCAGGCGGCAGCATTGCCGTCCTCCTCCGCGAGGGCCAGAAGGATGGTGCCGTCGGTGACCTGTTCGCCTTCAGACACCTGAACTTCGCCGATCACCCCGTCCCGGGGGGCCTTCAGCGTGTGCTCCATCTTCATGGCCTCCAGGATCAACAGGGGCTGGTCCTTTGTGACCGCGTCGCCTGTCCTTGCCGTGAGCACCTTGACGAGACCGGGCATCGGCGCGATGAGCTGGTCACCGGCGGCGGCTGCGTCTTCATCGGCGTTGAGCGTGTCCGGCAGCCCGATGATGAAGGCATTTCCATTCAGGAAGACAGTCAGTCCCCTTTCACCCTCGACGACGACCGTGCTGGCCCGGTGCCCCTGGCATTCATAGAGGCAGACGCCGTTCTCGGCACTGACAAGAACATATTCCCGGATACCGATTTCAAGCTGAACCGCGAACCGCCGTGGTGCGAGCGCATGGACTTCCACATCCCGCCGTTCGCCGGCGATTTCCAGCAGCGCGAATTGTCGCGAGGCGCTCCAGATCCGCCATCCGGCCAGGGCGTCGAAAGGGTCTGTCCCCGTCACCGGTTTGGTGAGGCCGAGAGCTGTGAGCGCCGCCATTGCAATGGCGTCCTCGGGGAGGTCCGGCTCGGCTATCAGATCGGCCAGATTACGGTCGATCAGGCCGGTATCGACGTCACCTGCGGCGAAACCTTCATGGCGGCAGAGAGCGGCAAGAAAAGCCGCGTTGGTGACGCAGCCGGCAACTTCCGTTTTTTCAAGGCTGGCAAGCAGCTTGCCAAGCGCGGCATCCCGGGTTGGGCCGTGCACGATTACCTTGGCGATCATCGGGTCGTAGAAGGGCGTGATCTCGTCACCGGCCCGCACGCCGCTGTCGACCCTGGCGGTGTCCTCTGGAAGCACAAGATGTTCCAGCGTGCCGATCGCGGGCAAGAAGCCTTTCGGTGCGTCCTCGGCATACAGGCGGGCCTCGAAGGCCCAGCCGTCAAAGGACAGATCTTTCTGGGTCTTCGGCAGAGCCTCGCCGGAGGCAACGCGGAGCTGCCATTCGACCAGATCCTCTCCGGTGATCATCTCGGTAACGGGGTGTTCCACCTGCAGGCGGGTGTTCATTTCCATGAAATAGAAGCGGTCGGCCCTCAGACCCTCGGAGACATCGGCGATGAACTCGATGGTGCCGGCGCCGCAATAGTTGATGGTCCTGGCCGCTTTTACCGCCGCCTCTCCCATGGCGTTTCGCATATCTTCCGGCATGCCGGGGGCCGGCGCTTCCTCGATCACTTTCTGGTGGCGGCGCTGCAGCGAGCAGTCGCGCTCGAACAGATGCGCCGCATTGCCGTGGCTGTCGCCAAAGACCTGGATTTCGATATGGCGCGGCGTGGTGAGATATTTCTCGATGAGCACGCGGCCGTCGCCGAAGCTCGCCTCGCCCTCGCGTTTCGCGCCCCTGAGGGCTTCGGCGAAATCCTGCGGGTCATCGACACGGCGCATGCCCTTGCCGCCGCCACCGGCGCGCGCCTTGATCAGCACCGGATAGCCGATCCGGCCCGCCTGGAGTTTGAGAAAGTCCGCGTCCTGATTGTCACCGTGATAGCCGGGCACCACCGGAACCCCGGCTTTCTGCATCAGGGCCTTGGCGGCATCCTTCAAGCCCATCGCGCGGATGGAAAAGGCGCTGGGGCCGATGAAGGAGATGCCGGCCTCTTCCAGCGCATCGACGAAATCCGGGTTTTCCGACAGGAAGCCATAGCCCGGGTGAACGGCCTGCGCACCGCTGCGCAGGCAGGCGTTAATGATCCTGTCGCTTTTCAGGTAGCTTTCAGCTGCTGGTGCGGGGCCGATGCGATAGGCCTCGTCGGCCATGGCGACATGCTTTGCTCCGGCGTCGGCGTCGGAATAGACGGCCACCGTACCGATGCCGAGCTTTTTCGCGGTCGCCATGACCCGGCAGGCGATTTCGCCGCGATTTGCAATGAGGATCTTGTTGAACATCAGTTGTTCGCCCTCCCGAGCGCATCGGCTTTGAAACTGGTGACGTCACCGCAACGGGTTCTTGTCAGGATCATCCTCACATTCCCTTCCTGCCGGCCGTCTTCAAGAAGGCCTGAACATGGAAGGCGATCGCTTCGGGCGCATCTTCCTGCATGAGGTGGCCTGCGCCGGGAACCGGAATGAATGCGGCTCCGGGGATCATGGCGTGCAATTCTCGGCCACGCTCGATCGGGATCCATTCATCGTCTTCTCCCCAAAGGATCTGCACCGGGCAGCGGATCTCGGAATAGAGATCCTGAATCTCGTCGGTATAGTGCTGGTCCATTTGCGCGATCTGCCGGTAGAATGCGGCCTGTTTCTCAACGCCGATCCATTGCTCCTCATAAGGGGTGAGTGTCTCCCGGCTCGCCTTGCGCTTCATGGCCGACTGGAGATAGGCGGGAAGGATGGCCTCGTGCATGTAATCTGGCATTCCGGCAAAGGCGGCTTCGTGATGTTTCACATGCTGCACCAACGGCGAGCCCCAGGGCCTGACAGCCACCGGATCGATCAGTGTCAGGCTGTTGTAGTCAACGTGGTCGATCAAATGGGTGCGCAGCGCCGTCGCCCCTCCAAAATCGTGAGCGACGATGTCCGGTTTCGCCAGGTTCCAGTGGTCGGCCAGGGCGGCGAACAGCCGATTCTGAACGCCGAGGGAGACGTCGTCAACCGGCCTGTCCGAGTTGCCGTAACCGAGCATGTCGAAAAAGTAGACCTGGCGTTCGGTAGCCAGCAAGGGCGCCAGCCGCGCCCACTCGTAAGACCAGAAGGGTGTGCCGTGCATGAGCACAACGGGCGCTCCCTCGCCGAGGCTGCCCCAGCGGATCGTGTGACCCTGGAAATCGAACGTTTCGGGTGTTTGCCAGTTTGTCATCCGTTCTTACATCCTGAACAGGCCGAAGCGCGTCTCTTCTACGGGCGCGTTCAGCGCCGCTGACAGGGACAGGCCGAGGATGTCGCGGGTCTTGCGCGGATCGACGATGCCGTCGTCCCACAGGCGGGCGGTTGCGTAGAGCGGGTGGCCCTGTTCCTCGAACTGGTCGATGATCGGCTGTTTGAACGCCTGTTCCTCTTCCGCCGCCCAGGTGCCACCCTTGCGCTCGATGCCGTCACGGCGGACGGTGGCCAGAACGCCGGCCGCCTGTTCGCCGCCCATAACGGAAATGCGCGAGTTCGGCCAGGTCCACAGGAAGCGCGGGCCGTAGGCGCGGCCGCACATGCCGTAGTTTCCGGCTCCGAAGGAACCGCCGACCAACATGGTGATCTTTGGTACGGAGGTGGTGGCGACGGCGGTGACCAGCTTTGCGCCATCCTTGGCGATGCCGCCGCTTTCATATTTCTGCCCGACCATGAAGCCGGTGATGTTCTGCAGGAAAATCAGCGGCACCTTGCGCTGCGAGCAAAGCTCGACGAAATGTGCACCCTTGACCGCGCTTTCGGAAAAGAGCACGCCGTTGTTGGCAATGATGCCGGCCGGCATGCCGTGAATATGGGCAAAGCCGCAAACCAGGGTCGTACCGTAGCGCGCCTTGAATTCGTCGAAGCGGGATCCGTCGACGACGCGGGCGATCACCTCGCGGATGTCGTAGGGCGTCTTGAGGTCCGCGGGAACGACACCAAGGATTTCGTCAGGGTCGTAAAGCGGGTCTTCCGGTGTCTCAAGGGCAATCGACGTGGATTTCACCCGGTTGAGGTTGGCGATGGACCTGCGGGCAAGCGCGAGGGCGTGGGCATCGTCGCGGGCGAGATGATCGGCAACGCCGGAAAGCCGTGTGTGCACATCGCCGCCGCCGAGGTCTTCCGCCGTGACTTCCTCACCTGTGGCGGCCTTGACGAGAGGAGGTCCGGCGAGAAAGATCGTGCCCTGGTTCCTGACGATGATGGTCTCGTCGGACATGGCCGGAACATAGGCGCCGCCCGCCGTGCATGATCCCATCACAACCGCGATCTGGGCAATGCCTTTCGCCGACATGTTGGCCTGGTTGAAGAAGATCCGTCCGAAGTGATCGCGGTCAGGAAAGACCTCGTCCTGATTGGGCAGGTTGGCGCCGCCGCTGTCGACCAGATAGATGCAGGGCAGATTGTTTTCCGCCGCGATTTCCTGGGCGCGCAGGTGCTTCTTGACCGACATGGGATAGTAGGTGCCACCTTTTACGGTGGCGTCGTTGGCGAGGATCATCACTTCCTGCCCTTCCACCCGGCCTATGCCGGCGATCAAGCCGGCCGAAGGTGCCGCACCGTCATACATTTCATGGGCTGCCAGCATGCCGACTTCCAGGAACGGTGAGCCGGGATCGAGCAGGCGCGAGACGCGCTCGCGCGGCAGGATCTTGCCACGTGAGACATGGCGCTGGCGGGAGGTCTCGCCGCCGCCGTCGAGTGCGGTCCGTGCGGCGGATCTCACCGTTTCCATGGCCACCTCATGCGCGGCCCTGTTGGCCGCAAACTGGTCGCTTCTCGGCGACAGACTCGATTTCAGGATGCTCATGCCATCCGGTCTCCATGTGGGGTTTCCGGTGCGACGGCCTTGCGCACCAGATCAAGATAAAGCTCTTCAATGTCCCGTTCCGTCAGGCGGCCGCCTGCTCGATACCAGGCCGGAATGCCGGTCAGCATGGCGATGATCGCACGGGTCGTGACTTTCGGATCCTCTACCGCGTAGAGGCCGGCGGCTCTGCCGTTTTCCAGAATGTCTGTAAGGAGGGCTTCGTAGCGGCGGCGCTCGGTCTCGATGATGCGGAAATTTCCCGGCTCAAGATTGCGCAGTTCCATGTAGGAGATGAACACCTCATCCGCCTTCTCCAGGTGATAGCGGATGTGAAAACGTACGAAGCGCTCAAGTCGATCCATTTCCCGGGGAAGGTCGGAAGTTTCCCAGGCCGCCAGCAGGTCGGCCATATGGGACAGCATCAGGTCTTTCAGGATGTCCTGCTTGGTCGGGAAATGGTTGTAGAGTGCGCCGGGCCGGACACCGACGTCGGCAGCGATTTCGCGCATGGAAGCAGCTGCGTAGCCGGACGCGGCGAAACGCTTCAGGGCGGCTTTGCGGACGCGTTCCGCGGTTTCCTGACCCTTGGCGCGCGTCTGGGACCCTGCGCGGGATCCGGATTGCGAGCCGGTCTGAATCGTGGCCGTGGCCCGACCGTCTGATTTTGCGGCTCCGGTTGCCATCCTGTCCTCCTCATCAGAAAAGTAAATGAACGTTCGTTCATTTGCAAGAAGGGTTCGATGCAAATTTGTCCCGGTGCGATATAATGGCCGGCGAACTTTGGCGATTGTCAAAAAACTTTCATGGATAAGCTGTTCACAGTCGGTGGGACCAAGCCTCCTGTTTTTCAAAAGGAATGATTGATGAGCGAAGATAGCGCGAAGACCTGGGTCGAAGCCGAATGGGCAGACAGCCTCGATGAAGAACTGGAAATGGAAATCGATGACAATCTGATCGCCAAGGATCTGTCCTTCATTTCCGACAAGAGGCACAAGTCACCGCTCGACCGGAACACCTATTTTCACGAGCTGCTGCGCCTGCAGTCCGAACTGGTCAAGCTGCAGGACTGGGTACAGCACACGGGGGAAAAGATCGTCGTCATCTTCGAAGGCCGGGACGCGGCCGGAAAGGGCGGCGTGATCAAGCGCATCACCCAGCGTCTCAATCCGCGCGTCGCCCGTGTCGTCGCCTTGCCGGCCCCGACGGAGCGCGAGAAAAGCCAGTGGTACTTCCAGCGCTACGTGCCGCATCTGCCGGCGGCGGGTGAGATCGTGCTGTTCGACCGCTCCTGGTACAACCGCTCCGGCGTGGAGCGGGTCATGGGGTTTGCTTCCGAGGACCAGGTCGAGCAGTTCTTCAACGATGTGCCGGAGTTCGAGCGCATGCTGGTGCGCTCCGGTGTCAAGCTGGTCAAATACTGGTTTTCCATCACGGATGAAGAGCAGCAACTGCGCTTCCTGATGCGCATCCACGATCCGTTGAAACAGTGGAAACTGTCGCCGATGGATCTGGAGTCCCGCGTACGCTGGGAGGACTACACCAAGGCCAAGGAAGAGACCTTCGAACGGACGAATATTCCCGAAGCGCCGTGGTTCATCGTAGAGGGGAACGACAAGAAACAGGCGCGCCTCAACTGCATCAGCCATCTTCTGTCCATGCTGCCTTATGACGAAGTGCCTCACGAGGCGATTACCCTGCCGGAACGCCGCTTCAATCCGGACTACGAGCGCAAGGTCCTGCCGGAGCATCTCTACGTCCCGCAGAAATTCTGAAGCGGTCGGCAAGTAATTCCGATACGCCCCGATAGCGAGTGAGCGCGGATCTTGGTTTCCTCATGCGGGGGAAGGGGATCCGACCTGTGTCCGTTCTGACTGTCCCTCCCGCCCTTGCGGGCGGGCTTTCTTATGTGCCATTTGAGGGGCGTGCCTCAAAAAGAATGTGGGAGGAAGTCACAATGGACAGCACGAAAATCAGGTGGGGGATCGTTTCGACGGCCAATATCGGGCTTGAGAAGGTCATTCCGGGAATTCAGCGCTCGCAGACAGGAACCGCTTGTGCCATTGCCTCCAGGAGCCTTGCGAAGGCGCAAAGCGCGGCGAGCGATCTCGGCATTGAAAAGGCCTACGGTTCCTACGAGGACTTGCTGGCCGACCCGGAAATCGACGCCATCTACAACCCGCTCCCAAACCACTTGCACGTGCCGGTGACGGTGCAGGCGGTGAAGGCGGGCAAGCACGTCCTGTGCGAAAAGCCGATTGCCCTGACCTCGCAAGAGGCCGCGCAGCTTCTCGATCTGCCGAAAGACAAGCTGGTGGCAGAGAATTTCATGGTGCGCGCGCACCCGCAATGGATCCGGGCCCGTGAGATCGTCCGTTCCGGAGAGCTGGGCGAATTGAAAGCGATCCAGGCCTTTTTCAGCTATTTCAACGACGATCCGCACAATATCCGCAACATGGCCGATATCGGCGGTGGGGCTCTTTATGACATCGGCTGTTACACCATGCTGGCCGGCCGGTATTTCTTCGATGGAGAACCTGAGCGCGTCGTATCGCTGATTGAGCGGGACCCGGAGTTCGGCACCGACCGGATGACCAGCGCGTTGCTGGATTTCGGGCAGGGCCGTCATCTGAATTTCGTCGTCTCGACCCAACTCACGCCCTATCAGCGCTTCCAGCTTGTCGGCACCAAGAAACGCCTTGAGATCGTCATCCCCGTCAATGCTCCGCAAGGTGAAGCCGTCACCATCCGCCTGGACGACGGGTCGGAACTGGGAGACGGCGCGATGCGCTCCGAGACAATCGCGTCCTGTGACCAGTATGGCGAGCTTGCCGATGTTTTCGGCCGGGCGATAAAGGGTGAAACCCCGTTGCCCCATGGCGCGGCAGACGCCGTTCAGAACATGAAAATCCTGGACGCATTGTTTTCATCGGCGGACAAGGGTGGCTGGGTAACGGTTGGCTGATTGTACGGGCAACTGATTGTATCGGCAGGGCGCTCACGTGCCCTGCCTGCCGGGGAGAATGTGAATTCGTATTGACTGCACTGTCATATGGCATTCTCGCAGGTCGCGAGGTGATCCGCGTTTGGTTTAAAGTATATTTTCAAATATATTGTAATTATTGACACTATTAATAGATAAATCAACGTAAATTAATGATTGCTTATTGTAAGAATTGCTTATTTTTCGTAAAATATGAAGTTATTGAAGTGTAATTTGGCCTGGGATTTACTTTTTATTATTTCTGTCGTTCCACGTTAACGTCGATCACATCGGGTCAGCGAACGGGAGCCTGCAGAAAAGACGATGCATTTCATTCGCAGAGATTTTGATCCGGAGGAGCTGCTCGAATGCCTGGTCTCAACAGCTCATCACGGTATTTCCTTCATTGATCGCGATCTCAATCTCGTGATGATAAACGAGACTGCGTTGAAGCTGCTTGAATTGCCCGCGGACATTCTGGACGATGACCCGAGGCTTGAAAACGTGTTCCGCTACAATGCCGAACGCGGCGACTACGGGCCGGGAGATCCCGACGTTCTCGTCAAGGAGCGCCTGGACCTCGCCCGATTGTTTCAGCCGCATGACTTCGTCCGCACCCGGCCGGACGGCAGGATCCTGCGTATTCAGGGCACTCCTGTCCAGAGCGGCGGCATCATCACGACCTATACCGATGTCACGGCCGAACACGAGCAGGAAAAGGCCCTGAGAGAAGCGCGGGACCGACTGGAAGACACGCTGGATGAGCGGTCCCGTGAACTGGGCGCCAATCGCGACCTGCTTCTCAGTTCGATAAACGCCATCAAGGACGGCTTCGCCGTGACCGATGCGGAAGGCAGGGTGGTTCTTGCCAACAACAAGATGTTTGAAATCTATCCGCAGTTGCCGGCGTTTCTGGCGCGCAAAGCCCATGTCAGCGAAGTGATTAATTCCATTTTCCCCGACGAGCCGGTGAGGAATCTCGACGAGTTTTCCGGCAGCCGGAGCATGTGGTCGGAACGGCAGTTTCCCGATGGACGCTGGTACAGGATAACGCGGACCAGAACGGATGACGGCGGAATGTTGGCTGTCTATTCCGATATCTCCTCCTACAAGGAACAGCATGCCGTCCTGCAGAGCCATACGGACGAACTGGTCCGGCATCTGAGAAAAGAAAAAGAACTGAACGAGATGCAACGCGAGTTCGTCTCGATGGCCTCCCACGAATTCAGAACGCCGCTGGCGATCATCGACAGCAATGCCCAGCGGATATTGCGAAAACCGGACAGCTTGAAGCCTGAAGCGCTCGTTCAGCGGCTCGGGAACATCCGGGATTCGGTTGAGCGAATGCAGTATCTCATCGAGCGTTTTTTGAATTTCTCCCAGTCCGAGTCCGTCGGGATGGAGATTCACCGGGATTCCATTTCGTTGCGCCATCTGACCCTTGCCGTGTGCGAGCGTCAGAAAGGCATCGCAAGGGACTACAATTTCGTGATCGATGTGGACAATCTTCCGGACTTCATGGATCTGGACAGAAAACTGATCGAGCAGGGCATTTCGAACCTTTTGTCGAACGCCGTCAAATATTCACCCGAGCAATCGACGATCACCGTGATCGGCTCGGAAATGGACGACAAGGCGGTGATTTCCGTGCGGGACGAAGGCGTGGGCGTTCCTAAGGAGGAGATTTCCAAGATCTTCAACCGATATTTTCGGGCGTCGACGTCCAGCGGCATTGCCGGCACTGGCATCGGTCTCAACCTGACAAAAATGATCGTGCAGAAACACGGTGGGAATATCCACGTCGAAAGCGAAGTCGGGAAGGGAACGATCGTCACCGTGTCCCTGCCGGTGGTGAACCGTCATGCCAAAGTTGCGCAGGCTAAGGCAAGCTAGAGTGTGGACCAAAGTCGTGCATTCAGGCCATTCGGCGACAGATCGGATCAAGGGCGTGAAAGCGCAGGAGGTCTGGCGCCCCGGAGAGGTGTGGCGCTTCCGAAGACGGGCAGATTTGGCCCGCGGGAGGCGTGCGGTTCCTGAAAGTGCTCCAGACGATGCCTCTTTTGGGCGGAACCATTTGAAAGCGGAAGAGTTTATCGCCTTTGAGGCGATTCAGGATGGCTCTTCCTCCCTGATGAAAACAAAACCTGATCTATGAACGGAACTCGCATGTCAAAAGTTGCCAGGATACTGTGCGTCGAAGACGAGGACATGCTCCTTCACGATCTCAAGGAGGAGCTTGAAGACGAAAACTATGAGGTGCTGACGGCGAAGAACGGTCAGGTCGCCCTGGAGGTCCTGGAAAACGAGAAGCCGGACCTGATCATCAGTGACATGATGATGCCGAAACTGGATGGCCCAGGGTTGTTGAAGCATATCAGAGCCAACCGGCCAAGCCTGAACGATGTCCCGGTCATTTTTCTCACCGCCAAGGCAACACGCGACGACCTGATCGAAGGCAAGCGGCTGGGAGTGGATGACTATCTGACCAAGCCTGTCGACTATGATCTCCTGCTGGCGACCGTGGAAGCGAATCTCGGTCAGGTGCTGCGTATCAGGAAGCAGAATCAGGTCAAACTTCGCCGCATCTACAATGCTATCCAGAAGCAGAGAGCGACGTCTGAGGAGTTGCGCGTCAGTTTCATCGCGCAGAATCCGAATTCCGTCCAACCGATCCTGAAGGCACTCAATGAACTCGGCTGCGCCGTCTCGGTGATTTCCGAAGATCAGCTGGTAAAACGCAGCTTTTCACTCGACACGACGGATATCCTGTTCATCGTCTACAGCAAGGTCGTTCACTACTATCTCAAGTATGTCACCGATGATATCGGCAAGAACTGGGAGGGCATTTCGGTCCTGCTGGCGCCGCCCAAGCTTTCGGAAGAACAACGCACCTGTATCAAGGATGCGGGCATAAACGACACCATCGAATACCCCTACCCGCCGATCGAGGTGTTCAAGCTGCTGATGCGCCGGATGAAGGCCTGACGGGTTGGCCGGCCGCAGAAACGCGCTGTACAACCTTATCCGGGCAATAAAAAACCCCGCCGAAGCGGGGTTTGAAATTTTCGGTCGGGAGCCGGGCCTATTTGATAGGTGCCAGGATCATCACCATCTGACGACCTTCGAGCTTCGGTGAGGCTTCAACCTTGGCAATTTCGGCAGTTTCCTCACGGACCTTGTTCAGGAGATTCATGCCCAGGTCCTGGTGCGCCATTTCCCGGCCGCGGAAGCGGAGCGTAACCTTCACCTTGTCGCCTTCGCCGAAGAAGCGCAGCATGCTTTTCATCTTCACCTGATAATCATGAGTGTCAATGTTCGGGCGCATCTTGATCTCTTTGATCTCGACGACCTTCTGCTTCTTTCGGGTTTCAGCAGCTTTTTTCTGGGCCTGGTATTTATACCGGCCGTAGTCCAGGATCTTGCAGACTGGCGGATTTGCATGCGGCTGGATTTCTACGAGATCCAACCCTGCTTCCGTTGCGATTTCCATCGCTTCTTCTGTCAGAATAACGCCGCGGTTGGCGCCTTCGTGATCAATCAACTGAACTTCGCGAACGCGAATTTCTTGGTTCGTGCGCGGGCCTTCCTTAGTGGGAGGCGGGGCGCGGAATGGACGGCGAATGGTCGCAAACTCCTCTATCGTTTCAACATGACGCAGGAACAACCCGCAGGCGGGCGAATGTGCCCGATCGCGGAAAAGTTGCCCGGATTTAAAGCCCTGAAGCATCTTGTCCGTATCCGCACGGACGCAGGTTGCTCTGGGATCTGGCTCTTCGCATACACAAAAAACCCCGGAACTCATGTACCAAGGTGCTTGTTGCGCAAGTCCTAACGCCAGCCCCTAACGTCCTGCCAAACCGCCAAAAAGTCAACTGAATTCGGCGGTTTTCGCGTTTCTCGAAGCCGTTTGGCCGAATGGAGCGGATTTGGGGTAAAAGCGCCGCAACTCGATTGCGGCAACCGCGGGCGCAGTTGCAAAGCGCAGGATAAGAGATCAAGTAAGGGCAACGTGTTCCATTTCAGGGAAGGACAGGCTTTGGACGGCGGAAAACTTCTGTTTCAATTCCTCAGGATTGTCTGTGGCTTCGTTCTGGCTGTCATAGCCTGCGGACTTTTCCTTGCGTGGGGCTTTTTTCGCGTGACTCACCCGGATCAGGACCCGGTCGCCTTCGCCGCCATGACGGGATCGGGTCTGGTGGGGGCAAGCGTCATAGGAGGCACGGTCCTTGTGCCTGCCGCCGTTCTGATCGTCATCGCCGAAGGCGTCCGCTTGCGGAGTTTCATCTTTCATGTCGCCGCAGCCGGAGGTATCGCGTTCCTGGTCTGGACGCTCGGCGCCGGGAGCGGCACCTCAGACTGGAGGCCGGGGAGCGCTGTCGTGCTGGCCGCAGGATTTCTGGCCGGCGCCGTCTATTGGCTGATCGCCGGCAGGACGTCGGGAGGCTGGCACGGTCAAAACGAACCGGCCGGCAAGAGGCGAGTATGATACGTCTGAACGTTACAGCTCGCCGTTTTTAAGCGCTTCGCGGGCCGCCTGGTAGTGGTCCTCCCGCATGTGCACGCGGATCATGGCGATGGCCGCCAGCAGGACCGTGGCATCGTCCCCGAAACCGACGGCGAGCAGAAAGTCCGGTATCGCATCGATGGGCATGACGAAGTAGGCAAGCGCGCCGATAAATGACGCACGCACCTTGACCGGTGTTGCCGGATCCATCGCACAATAATATCCGGCGACGATATCCTCGATGAAGGGAACCTGACGGATTGCCTTGCGCGCCGTGGTTAGCAGCTTTTCCCGGATGGTCCGGCGCTTTTCTTCGTCAGGTCCCAGGAATTCGGGACCGGAGCCCAGGCCCTCGAAAGTTGTATCCATTTCATTTCCCGCGATTGTTTTCCGCTTTCGTTAGATAGTGACCCGGGCCCGGAGGTTCAACGCCGGGATCAAGTACCCAGAGGGCCGCCGCGTTATTCTCGTCGGCTTCCTGCAGCTCGCCAGGTCCGGGCCTCCTTGGTTCCAGATCGCTCTCGCAAAGCCCGGAAGAAGTCCGGTCCTCCTCCCCAATCGGGCCTTCCGTATCGGTGCGCTGCGGGACTTGTCCGCCTTGCTCAAGCTGGTTGCCTCCGGTCCCTTTCCTGTTCCGAATGTTGTCGCTAACCGTACTCAGGACCTGCCCAGAGCGAGTTTTTCAATCTTGTCGACCGGGTGGTTCGTCAAGTCCTTGTCAATTTCGGCAATGATCCGGTCATTGACCTCCTTGTGCAGTTCCTTCCGGATCTGGCCGAGAACGGAGGGGGCGGCGACAAGCACCATTTCCTTGAAGTCACCCTTGTGGGCGCGCTTGTAGAGGATGTCCGCGAGATCGGCGGCGAAGTTGTCCTCCGCGAGCTGATGCCAGTCGGTCTCGCTGACGGCGCTCCGGTGTCCTTGCGGGCCGTCGCTCTTGCGGCCGGGGCGGTCAGCGGCTTGATACCGGTTGGCCGGGTTGTCCTGTTCCTCCTTTTTGAAGATCTCGAGATTCGGGAATTTCTCGTCGCCTTCATTGCGCAGGAAAAGCGCCTTGGCGCCATCCGCGACCACAACCCAGCCGCCATGTTTCAACCGGATCGATTCACTCATTTCCAATCTCCTCGTAAAGTCGGATCGCCTGGAGAAACAATGGGACCGCAGCCGAGCCGTTCCATGAACACCGGCCGGGCGGGATGGGCTGTCTTGCCTCTTTCCGATTTCGCTCCAGCTCATGGTTATATTTGGACGATCGACGGATCTTTCAATTGGGGGACTTTGGCGGGTGCCTTTTGGGCGCATCCATGTGGCTGCCGGGCGAGATCGGGATGGCGCGCGGCGCGGGCTTGCAGCAAAAACGATTGTCCGCCAGAGCCAACCCGGCGCAACGATGCACACCCGACGTTGCGGTGCGCGGCACCCCAACGTGTCAGATCAGTGCTTTTCAGTTCCGTGCATCATGCGTTGCCACGGGTTTCCAGAAGCCGCCGGGCGATCACCTGCGCCTGAATCTCCGCCGCACCTTCAAAGATATTCAGGATGCGGGCATCGCACAGGACCCTTGAAACGGGATATTCCAGTGCGAAGCCGTTGCCGCCGTGGATCTGCAGGGCGTTGTCGGCGGCGGCCCATGCGACGCGCGCGCCGAGAAGCTTTGCCATGCCTGCCTCGAGGTCGCAGCGTTTGCCGGAGTCCTTCTGCCATGAGGAAAAATAGGTGAGCTGGCGGGCAATCATCAGTTCGGTTGTCATGATGGCCAGCTTGTCGGAGACGCGTGGAAACTCGATCAGCGGCTTGCCGAACTGGATGCGGTCTTCGGCGTACCGCAGGCCGAGATCGAGCGCGGACTGGGCGACGCCCAGGGCTCTGGCCGCCGTCTGGATGCGGGCGCCCTCAAAGGTCTGCATGAGCTGCTTGAAGCCCTCGCCCTCCACCTGACCAAGGAGGTTTTCTCCCTTGACCTCAAATCCGTCAAAGGCGATCTCGTATTCCTTCATGCCGCGATAGCCGAGCACCTCGATCTCGCCACCGCTCATGCCATCTGCCGGAAAAGGGTCTTCATCGGTGCCGCGCGGTTTTTCCGCGATGAACATGGAAAGCCCCTTGTAACCGGCTTCTTCAGGGTTTGTGCGCGCGAGCAGCGTCATGACATCGGCGCGCACCGGATGGGTGATCCAGGTCTTGTTGCCCGAGACCTTCCAGGTGTCACCGTCCTTCACGGCCCGGGTTTTTAGGGAGGCCAGGTCGGAGCCGGTATTGGGTTCGGTAAAGACGGCCGTCGGCAGGATTTCACCGGAGGCGATTTTCGGCAGCCAGTGCTGCTTCTGGTCTTCCGTGCCGCCGCACAGGATGAGTTCTGCGGCGATCTCGGATCGGGTGCCGAGGGACCCGACGCCGATATAGGCGCGGGACAGTTCCTCGGAGACGACGCACATGGCTTCCTTGCCAAGACCAAGCCCGCCATATTCTTCCGGGATGGTCAGGCCGAATACACCCAGTTCGGACATCTGGCCGACCACTTCGTATGGGATGTATTCGTTTTTCAGGTGCCACTCGTGTGCATGGGGGGCGACGGTATCCTGCGCAAAGCGCCGCATCTCGTTGCGGATCTGCTCCATCGTTTCATCGAGGCCAGGGTCACCGAATGTCGAGTGACCGGCCTGATCGCGGATGAGCTGCGTGATCTCCCGGCGGATTTCAGGCGTGTTGCCTTCCCGGATCAGTGTCTCCACCTCGGCCGTGCGAAAAGGTTCGGCCTCGTCGTGGGCAATGCCCAGGTCTGCGAGGCGAACCACTTCCCCCTGGTTCATCGGGATGCCGCCGAAAACCTGTGCCAGATATTCGGCGAAGCCGAGCCGGACAATCCTGTCCTCCAGCGGGCCGTAGCGGCTCTCTTCCTTGAGACGCCTGGCATAGGCGTCAAGCTGGCGCAGAGAGTCCACATAGGTCGCCAGCCATGCCAGTCCGTGGGTGGCCCGCTGTTCTTCTTCCATGCGCTGCGAGGAGATACGGCCGTCTTTCGTCACAAGCGCGCGTACACGCTGCGCTGCGAGATCAAGCAGGCGGTCGAGGGTGGCAACGGCGGCGGCCGTGTGGTCTGACAGGCTCTCCGGCGTTTCTGCCGCCTTTGTGGCTGCAGGGGGCATTGGCGTTCTCCGTTTTCATTTGTTGCGCTCTGGCGCTTGTTGTTGAAGCTATGTTGCGTTGCACACCCCAATTTGTCGAGGCGGAATTTCTTCACCTTTTGGAGGGGGCGGAATTCACCCGGGGGCCTTGACTAGTCCTTTGCAGCAAGGCCTCATCGAAGTATGAGTCTTCGCCTTGCAGCCGTGACGATTTATGCCGTCCTGAAAGACGCAATCGGCCATTTCACCCGTGATGACGGTTTCGCCATGGCCAGTCATGTCGCTCTTTCCGGCCTTCTCGCCATTTTTCCACTGTTGATTTTCATAGCGTCACTGGCGGCTTTTCTCGGTCTGACGGGGGCGGCCGATACGGTCTCCGATCTCATTTTTGATGCCTGGCCCGAGAGTGTGGCCGCGCCGCTCGCGCGGGAAGTCCAGAATGTCCTGACAGTCCGGCGCGGGGACCTGTTGACCCTGGGTGCCGTCGCCGCGCTGTGGTTTGCCTCAAACGGCGTGGAAGCGCTTCGCACCGCGCTGAACCGCGCCTACCGGCAGCAGGAACACCGTTCGATCATTCTGTTGAGGCTGCAGTCCCTCGGACTGGTTCTGCTGGGCGCAGGCATCCTGCTTGCCTATACGTTTCTTGTGGTTCTGGCCCCGCTGGCACTGTCGAAACTGGAGACTTATGTGCCGGCGATCGAATCCTTCCTGCTGTCGATCAATCTGGCGAGATACACGCTGGCCGGGTCTCTGCTGATCATCGGTCTGTTCATCACCCACTGGCAGCTTCCCTCCGGACACAGAACGTTCAGGGATCTGTGGCCGGGTGTGCTTGCAACCCTGATCATGTGGATTGTCGCCGGCAGTGTCTTTGGCGCCTATCTGGCCCGCTTCGCGAATTACGTTTCCACCTATGGCGGGCTGGCAGGCATCATGACCGCGGTGATCTTCCTGTATATCTGTGCATTGGTCTTCATTCTCGGCGGCGAGCTCAACGCCGCGATTTCCCGTCAGCGGCAATTTGCCCGGCGCAAGAAAATGCAAGCTGCCGCGCGTGCGGTGTCCGAAGACTGACAAGCCCCGTGCTGCGGGCGGATCAGGATTTCGCGGCTGGCTTCCGGATCGTCAGAACGGCGCTGATGACGAGTGCCATGCCGGCAAGCTGAACCAGGGTCAGCGTTTCCCCGAAAAGAAAATAGCTCTCGACCGCCGTGGCGACAGGCACCAGATAGAACAGGCTGGCGACCCTCGAGACGGCTCTCTGACGAATGAGCAGCATCAAAAGCAGGATGGCTCCCACGGACAGAACCAGCACCAGCCAGACAAGGGCGAAAATGAATTCACCTGACCAGGTGATGTGCCAGCTTTCGAAAAGGCTGAGAGGGACGGTTACCAGCAGGGCACCGACATATTGCCAGGCGGTTGCCGCCAGAAGATCCGTGCTCCCGACAAATCGCTTCTGGTAGACCGTGCCCAAACTGATGGCGAAGACACCGGCAAGCACGGCTGCAATGGTCGCGACCGTGATTCCGGTTCCGCTCAGGTCGAATTTGGGGCCGAGAACCAAGGCAAGACCAGCGGCACCGATTGCCATGGCGAGCCAGTGTCGTTTTGAAACGGTTTCCCCGAGCATCAGCACCGCCATGATGGCGGTCAGCACCGGTTGCAAACCGACAATGATCGACGACAGACCTGCCGGCATTCCCTGCTTGATCGCCCAGAAGACGCCAGCGAGATAAATCCCGTGAACCAGCATTCCAGTGACAACGCAGTGAAAGATTGCAGCGGGTGATCTGGGCCAGGACTTCGCAAGCACCAGGGCCAGGACGATCAGGACCGGCACGACCGCAGCGAATCGGACGGTCAGGAACACCATTGGTTCGACATAGGGCGCACCCAGTTTCGAACCGATGAATCCGGTTGACCACAATAGAACGAAGATTGCCGGTGCAGATTTGGCGAGGAATTTCAAGTTTTGCCTCAAAAAGGAGAGAAAATGCCTGGAAACTGTGCAGTATTGCGGATGCAATATTAGGATTCATTAACCGGAAATTGTGGATTTTCCTCGACTCTGTGGACTGATACTCAGGTGTTAGGGGCATACGCTGGTGACTGTCGGTACTCAACAATCATTTCAAATTCTGTCCAGACTGTCGGTCAAAGTCAGAATTCTCTCGCTCAGCCTATTCACGATTGTAGGCCTTCTGGCAATAGGGGCCGTGTTTTTCTGGAGCCAGAATGAGGTGAATACCGCATTTGTGCGCATGGGAGGAAGCGCAACCCTGGCAGAACAGGTCGCCGAACTGTCCGATGTGGGAGGCGCTCTGCTGGCGGTCGAGGAACGCTACCTCATCGCGCCTTCACCCGGCGGGGTCGAAGCCTTCGAGGCAAAACTCGCGCAGGCCAACATGGTTCTGGAAAGCATTTCCACCAACCCGGTTGCCGCGGCCCAGTCTGCCCAGATTTCCGATGTGAAGGATACTCTGGACGGCACCGGGGGCGCGTTCGAAATGCTTGACGCGGTTCAGCAGAAGATCGGTTATGACAGCACTCAGGGCTATCTGGCGAAACTGGATGAATCCGCCGGGGCCGTGAAGCTTCGCCTGCAGGAAGAAATGAAATTCGGAGGAGGTCCGGACTTCGAAAAACTGGCCCGTGCCATCCTTGCCGTTCAACTCGCGGAAAAGGAATACACCCTGAAGAGCACGCCTCAGTCGGTTGAGGTGTTTGCGACCGAGTTCACGGTGTTCGAGAAGCTTCTGAAAAAGGTCTATATCTCCGACGCCATCAAGAAAGAGCTGGCCGACAATATGGCCGCCTACAAGATGACATTCGACGAATATACCGCCGCAATGACCCAGAAGACCGAATATACGGGTCTGTTGGAAAGCCTGTTCGAGCTGGTGCCTCCGCATATCGCCACCTTGAACGCGGCTGCCCGCGTCACCAAGACACAAGCCGACAGCCAGCTGGAAACCGCCCGTTTCATAGCTGCTGTCGCAATTGGCGGCACGATACTGCTCCTGCTGGTTCTGCTTCCCGCCATTGCCCTTCTGATCGGGCAGTCCATCGCCCGGCCACTGTCGCGGCTCCAGACGGCGATGGAGGCACTGGCTGATGGGCACACCGATCTCGACCTTCCCGATGTAGCCGGAAACACGGAACTGGCCTCGATGAGCCGGACGGTCCAGGTGTTCCGCGACAACGCGCTTGAACGCGTCGAGCTGGCGGAAGCGCAGGCATCAGAACACGGCAAGCGTGAAGAACGCGTTGCCCGGCTCGACAAACTGATCGGCAGTTTCGAGGGCACTGTTTCCCAGGCACTGAACAGTCTGGACAGGGCGAATGACGAACTGCGGCAAACCTCGAAATCGATGGAGCATTCGGCGGATGATGTCGCGGATCAATCCGACGAAGCGGCAAGTGCCGTCAAGACCGCCGCGCAAAACGTGACATCGGCGGCCCAGTCCGCGGAAGAGCTTGCCGCGTCCATCGCGGAAATCGCCGGGCAGGCGAACCAGTCGACGGAAGTTGCCAAACAGGCCGTCGAGAGTGCGACCTCGACCGTTGCCACCATGCAGAAGCTTTCCGGCGCTGCGGACCGGATCGGTGAAGTCATGGGTCTCATCCGGGATATTGCAAGCCAGACCAATCTCCTGGCGTTGAATGCGACCATTGAAGCCGCCCGTGCGGGCGAGGCGGGCAAGGGGTTTGCCGTGGTGGCGGCGGAAGTGAAGCAGCTCGCCGACCAGACCTCTCAGGCGACCGAGGAAATCGCAACCCAGATCGAGGCGATCCAGGGCTCTTCCGGCGAGGCGGTCCAGGCCATCGAGGATGTGAACCGCATCATTTCGGACATGGAAGGGCTGGCATCCGCCGTGGCCGCGGCCGTTGAGCAGCAGGATGAGGCGGTTCAGGCCATTTCCCAGAATGTTTCCAGTGCCTCCACCCGCTCCGAAGAGGGGGCCGAGCGAATGGAGGCCGTCGGCTCCGCCGCCAGCCTGGCGCGCAGCAACAGTTCGGAAGTCGAGTTGCTTGCCGAATCTCTCGGTGAGCAGGGCGTTCTGATCCGCGAGGAGGTCGCCCGGTTCCTTCAGGATGTCCGCAGCGCCTGATCGGAATATTGACTGGCGTGCAGCCGGATTCGTCCTCGCGGCAATTCGCCCTTCTGGCGGGTTGCCGCACTTCATGTTAGGCCATACGCAGATATCGGTGCGAAAAGCCAGGCATGAAAAGGGCGGACGGAATGCAGGAAGAAATCGTCATCATCGGCGCGGGGCAGGCTGGTGCGCAGATTGCCCAATCTTTGCGTCAGGGCGGGTTCGAAGGACCGCTGCGCCTGATTGGCGACGAGCCCTATCTTCCCTACCAAAGACCGCCGCTTTCAAAGAAGTTTCTGGCCGGAGAAATCGACTCGGATGGCCTCCTGCTGCGTCCCCCGGCGTTTTTCTCCGCCAATGACATCGATCTCATTCCCGACACAAGGATCGCTGCGATTGACCGGAAGTCGAAACGCCTGCGGCTTGAGAACGGTGATACGCTGCCTTACGGCAAGCTTGTTGTGGCAACGGGAACCCATGCGCGCTCCCTGCCGATCGAGGGTGCCGAAAAGCAGGGCGTGCTGACACTGCGCTCGATCGCCGATGTCGATAACATCCGA
Organism: Labrenzia sp. OB1; assembly: GCF_001624695.1. Classification (GTDB taxonomy): domain Bacteria; phylum Pseudomonadota; class Alphaproteobacteria; order Rhizobiales; family Stappiaceae; genus Roseibium. The sequence continues at coordinate 60,841 of NZ_JSEP01000005.1, forward strand.
GAAAGGCTGGAGAACTGCACGCGGGTCGCGATTATCGGTGCCGGTTATATCGGTCTGGAAGTGGCAGCCGTCGCCAAGGGACTCGGCAAGGACGTGAGCGTTATCGAAGCCCAGGACCGCCCCATGAAACGTGTGGTGAGCGAGACTGTTTCAGCCTTTTTCACCACCCTGCACCGGTCAAAGGGCATAGATCTCCGCCTCGACACGGGTATAGAGGCAATCGAGGGTGAGCGCGATGCCACGGGGGTCAGATTGACTTCCGGGGAAACGGTTCCGGCAGGTCTCGTGCTGATGGCCGTCGGGGCGGGGCCGAACGACAGCCTTGCGGCCGAGGCCGGTATCGAGACTGACAACGGCATCCTGGTGGATGGGTCTGGCCAGACCAGCGACCCGAATATCTATGCGGCAGGTGACTGCACACGGTTCTATTCCAACCGCTACAAGCGGTCCGTGCGGATGGAGAGCGTGCAGAACGCGATCGATCAGGCCAAGATCGTGGCGCAGGCGCTGGTCGGGAAGGATGTCGATTACGATCCGCTGCCCTGGTTCTGGTCCGACCAGTATGACATCAAGCTGCAGATCGCGGGACTTTCGGATGGCTATGACGACACCGTCGTCGTCGGCTCGCCCGATGATCACAAGTTCTATGTCGCCTATCTGAAGGCCGATCAGCTTATCGCTGTCGACAGCATCAACGCGCCGCGTTCCCATATGATGGCGCGCCGGGTAATCGGTGAAACCTGGCGTGAGGGATTGCTGCCGGAGGCGTGACGTCCGAGATGGGTGGCAGGTCCGGCTGTTGCCGGCAGTTCTTCCACCTGTCCGTATGTATCCAGAAAGTGGGCCTTCATTTCCTTCCAGCCATCTCCCGCATCATTTCTCACGAAATGCATCTCCAGTTCGTGCACACGGCTTAGCGCATGCCGCTGTTTAGCAGAATGAGCCGGGTGACTTCCTTCGGAATTTCCAGGTGAACCATGTGGCCGACCCGCTCGAAGATGTGCGTGGCCACCATGCCGGGCAGCTTGTGGGCCTGGCGGGTGGGCAGAACCCGGTCCTGGGTGCCCCAGATAACCTTGATCGGCAGGGGTAGGGCGGCGAGTTCTTCCCTGGGCAGGGTCTTTTGCACATTGCCGTCGATGATTTCGTCGGCGACGGCCTGCAGCGTTGCGGCGGCGCCGGGCAGGGCGCGGCTTTCGGCAGCGGTTTTTGCCAGGAATTTCGGTAGTTTGAATTCCCAGCCGAAAAACTGCTCCAGCAGGGTTTCCATTTCAGCTGCATCCGTCGCGGTGGCGTAACGGCGCAGGAGGCGGTGGTTAATTTCCGGGCCGAAGCCGCCCGGGGCCAGCAGCGTGAGGCTCGCAACAATCTCCGGGGCTCTCAAGGCGATAAGCGCGGCGATCGCGCCGCCCATGGAATGGCCGACCAGGTGCACTTTGGTCAAGCCGAGCGCCTCCAGGGATTGCGATACGGCCTTCGCGGCGACACCGGCATTGCCGATTTTCGGCCAGTCCAAAGCCTCTCCGTGACCGGGCAGGTCGAAGGCGATGGACCTTTTTTGCGCGGAAAGACCTGTCTGGATGTTCAACCAGGTCTGACGATCACCGCCGAAGCCATGCAAAAGAACAACGGGCGCACCCGTATCGTTTCCGCTGGCTTGCTGGTCGCGGAAGGGCAAATGCGCTGGGGCGGCTGGGCGGAGGTCGGTCATGTTGTTCCGGTACTTTGCAAGTGGCGGATGGGTCCGGCAGCAGTGCCGCGAAGGGGGAGGATAGCTTTTTAGGGAAGCTGACGGCTTATTCCAAGGCGAAAAGAGGTTGCGGGGCGGCGAAACCGCTCAGCGCGAAATCACCGACAGCGCGTGCTCTGGCGCCTGTGCGCCCGGCGACATCCGCAGTCATGAGAACATCCACGCCGACGGTTTTCGTGAGGCTCTCGATCCGCGCGGCGGCGTGTACGGTCTGGCCGATGACGGAAAACGTCATTCGGTGCGGAACGCCGATATTGCCGAACATTACCGTTCCGACGGAAAGGGCTACGCCCGCTTTCAACGGCTGGGTGGACGCAGGCTCCGCGTTGACAGATTTCAGCCGCTTGCGGGTCGCGTCCGCCGCGGCGATTGCCTGACCCACGGCGGTGTCCAGGCTCTGGTCACCTATCGGGAAGACCCCGAGAACGGCGTCGCCGATGAAGTCGAGCACCTCGCCGCCATTGTCCAGTATCGCGCCGGCGGTTGCCTGGAAATAGGCGTTGAGCCAGGACAGATAGGCATCTGGCCCCAGTTGTTCGGCAATGGCTGTGGAGTTGCGCATGTCGCTGTAAAAAATCACGGCATCTATGGTTTCCCCGTCGCCGTGACGGATCTGACCGGACAGAACCTTGCCGCCCGCGATCTTGCCGAGATAGGTTTCGGCAATTGTGCGGCTGATCTGGCTTTGAAGCGTGGCGCGCGCGGCAAGGGCCAGACGTTTTTGAATATAGGTGATCGCGTGCAGGGCTTCGTCGGTGAAACCGTTCTCTTCCCGGGTCGCCCAGGTCACCACGATGCCCGAAGTGGTGACTTCCTCGCGGATCGTCGGCAGCTCGAAGGCCGTGACCATGATCATGTAGTCGCTGTAGCCACGGTCACTGAGGTTGGCAAGCAGGGGAAAATCGAACGGTGCGTTGGTGTTTGCCAGACGCCGGCGCATCATCGGTTCGCCGCTCCTGAGGATCGAGCGAATCGGGCTGGTGAGCCAATCTTCGCTTTCTTCCTGGAAATGAACGATCTGTTCGTGCTGGAGGTCGTTGCCGTTTTCCCAGCAGACTGTTTCCGCTTCGATCAGCGGATGAAGCGTCGACCAGCCCATCAGGGCCCGATCGATCGGCACATGGCATTGGCGGAGCCTTTCGCACATTTCGGCGAACATCGCCGCCATGTCCGGCGAGCCCAGGGCCTGGCCGATAAGCCAATCCTCGACTCCGTCGATTTCCTTCATACTGATCATGGTGAGAAGTTAGATCACTTTCCGATCATGTTGAACCATTTGATGGCATGAAACGGCTCACGCGGGAAATGCTCTACCGATCTTTCTCGTCCGTTTCGAGACAGTCCGAACCGGCAGATATGCAGGAAGCCGGCTGAAGCGCGACTTCGCCCGGCGGGATGATCAGCCAGTTGACGATTTCCTCCGGAATGCCGGCGGAGGACCTGTAGGGGAAGCTTTTCCGGCCGCCGCGCACCGCATCCGGATAAAAAAGCAGTATTTCGTCGTCGGGGCGCTCATTGTCGCCGTCCCAGACAATCATCAGTCCCCGGTTCTGTACATCCTCCATATCGATCCACGGACTGAGGCGTGCATCGTGCAGGTAGAACATGGCGGGCCGGTCAGGCACGTATATCGTGGCATTTGCCGCAGCCCACATGTCTCCGGCGATATAGGCGAGATCCGTGCCCGTTTGTGATGTCCAGACCGAGGCAAGATGACTCGCAATGTCCCGGCCGGGGTAATGGATGCGGGTCTGCTTGTTTTTCCAGTGCGGTTCCAGAACAGCCTGTCCGACCAGCAGGGCAAGGAAAATCGTCTGGATCGCGACCGCGGCGGCGAAGGCGCGGCGGGGGTAGGGCCAGCATTCCGGCAGCGCAAGAAATCTGACAGCGAACGTTCCGGAGAGCAGGAACATCGGCATGCCCCACATATGTTCGAATTCGTTGCCGGTCACTGCCGAGGCTGCCAGCACGACGGCAAGGGGCATGAAAGCGAACCAGAGCAGGAAGCGGTCCCCTTGAGCCGGCAGGGCACGGACCGACTGTCGAAGGCCGCTTCTGAAGGTTCTCATGCCGCCCCAGCCGAGGCCTGCCAGCACGACCAGGAAAAGTCCGACATGATTGCCGATCTGTGCGGCAAGAAAGTTCAAGGGGTTGAAAATGTGGTCGAGGAACGAGATGGCCGGATTGCTGCGCGCTGCGGCGTAGTGAAAGGTCAGGAAATCCGTTTCCAGGAGCCAGAGGATATGCGGAACGAGCAACGCCGCGCAGACCAGGGCGCAAAGCCAGGGACCGGCAGACAGAAAATGCCGGCGTGCGTCGGCGAAGATCAGTGTGTGGAGCCCGATTGTTCCGATCAGGAGGAGTACGAAATATTTGGTGTAGAGCCCGAATGCGGCGAGGGCACCGAGGACGATCCAGTCCAGCAGGCGTCCTTTTTCCAGCGCCCTGTGAAAGAAGAGCATCATGCCCGCCCAGACCGGGATCTGAAGGACATTCGGATTGAATTCCGGCATGGGCAGGGTGAAGTAGAATGTCACGCTGGTCAGGACGACGGCCCAGAAAGCCTGCCAGGGAGACAGGCCGAGGCGCCGGGCGAGTTGCCAGATGAACAGATAGGCGAGCGCGGCGCAGAGCGCGCTCAGCCAATAGCCGCCGATATGATGGCCACCGGTGAGACGGTAGGTCATTTCCAGCAGCCAGGCCTGCATGGGTGGATGCTTGGTGTAACCGAGTGCGAGCTCCCGGCCCCAGGCAAACCCTTCGACCACATCCAGCGGCGGTCCCGGGAAGGTCAGCGACGGGATCAGCGCGTAGAGCAGGCAGACAAGGCCGCCGTAAAGAAGCGCGGCCCGGGGCGCGGAGGAGGTGCGAAAGGCCATCGAGGTGCTCAGGTTTCAGCCAGGTCATGGGAGAATGCCCACAGACGGGCGCTCAGAAAAGACACCGCCGGCACGATCGCGATGGAGAACAGCAAGCCGATGAGATCCGGCCAGGGCGTCAGTTCGAGCCAGAGCGCCAGCACAACCGAATTGAGCAGAAATCCCGACAGGGCGATCACAAGGAACCGGGTCATGCTGGCAAGCACCGCGCCGTTGCGGCGCAGATGCGAAAAGCTCCAGAAATAGTGACCGCTGAAGGATACGCCGAAAGCCACGAGGAAACCGCAGATGTTGGCCGGAAAGGCGGACAGTGTTCCGGTCTCCAGGAGGACGGCTGCAACACTGGCGTGGGTAAGGGTGGCCAGGATGCCGACAACGGCAAATTTTCCAAGGGCCGCCGTCTCGGTTCTGATCTTCCGGTGTCTTGACTCAGTTTCCATCCGAAACCTGTTTCGCCTGATCGCCTGTGCCGGTCACGTCCCCCTCTATGACGTCCTGGAGGATATAGACCGGCCGCTGCTTTGCCTCGTTGAAAAGGCGGGCGATATATTCGCCGATCATGCCGATGGACAGGAGCTGCACTCCGGAGAAGAACAGCAGCGCAACCATCAGCGAAGTATAGCCGGGTACATCGATGCCGAAGACAACCACATGCAGGACCAGATAGAAAGCATAGGCAAAGGCGGCGACCGACACGAGCGCGCCACCATAAAACCAGACCCGCAGCGGCAGGGTGGTAAATCCGGTCAGGCCGTCCAGAGCGAAGTTCCACAATTTCCAGTAGTTGAACTTGCCCGCTCCTGCCTTGCGCGGCGGGCGTTCGTAGGGCAGCGCCATCGCCGGAAACCCGACCCAGGCGAACAGGCCCTTCATGAAGCGGTTGCGTTCGGGCAGTCTCAGAAGCGCATCGATCACGGCGCGGTCGATGAGGCGGAAATCGCCGGCATTCGCGGGCATCTGGATGTTGGCCAGCTGGTCGAACAACCGGTAGAACATGCCGGCCGTCGAGCGCTTCATGAGCGTGTCGGAAGAGCGGTCGACCCTGAGGCCGTAGACGACATCGTAGCCGGCCCGCCAGCCTTCCAGCATTTGCAGAATCAGATCCGGCGGGTCCTGAAGGTCAGCATCGATGATGACGGCGATGTCCCCCCTTGCGGCTTCCAGGCCTGCGGACAGGGCGGCTTCCTTGCCGAAATTCCGCGACAGACCGAGAAGGCGACCCGGCAGGCCGTCCTTCAGCGCCCTGGCGAGAATGTCGGCCGTTGCATCGCGGCTGCCGTCGTCGATGAAGACATATTCGTATTTCAGGCCGCTCCGCTCCAGCACTGTCCGGGTCGCGTCGAGAAAATGGACGATGACGTCTTCTTCATTGAAGACCGGAACAATGACGCTGAGCAGCGGCGTGGCGGAGCGCGAACCTTGCCTTCTCGAGACGTAGATTTTCGAAGCTTCCGCTGCTTGCATGAAGGGCTCCCGGTTCCTCGCAACTCTAGGGCGTAAACTCATACATGAAGACGAAATGCCATTTCCATGTCCTTCGGATTTGACCGAATTGGTTCTCCTCCGCGTCGCGAAAGGCTTGAAATGAACGACATTTCCTGCGCTTTCGCCCCTTGATGAAGACCGACTCGCCTCAAACCATTTCATCTTCGTGTATGAGCTTACGCCCCAAGTCGGCGCAACCTGACGGAAAAACATGAAAAAGGCCAGCCTCGATGATGCGGACCGGCCTGTTTTCAGTTCGGATGTGTTTGCGGTCTAAACAAGTGCCCCGTGGCAATGTTTGTACTTCTTGCCCGATCCGCACGGGCAGAGTTCGTTGCGGCCAACCTTGCCCCAGGTTTCGGGATTGTTGGGGTCGCGCTGGCTCGAAGCCGCCAGGCGTGCATCCGCCACAGCCATTTCATCTTCCCCCGTGAGAGGGTCGATGTGATGAGCGTGCATTTCCGGTTCGGCCGGCATCTGCGGCGGCTGTTCGGTGACCAGTTCCACACGCAACAATTGCGCGGTGGTTGTCTGGCGGAGCTGCGTCAGCATGGACTCGAACAGGGTGAAAGCTTCCGTCTTGTATTCCTGCAGCGGGTCGCGCTGGGCATAGCCGCGGAAACCGACAACGGACCGCAGATGATCCAGGTTGGCGAGATGTTCACGCCACAGATTGTCCAGGGTCTGCAACAGGATCGCCTTTTCCACCTGACGCATGATGTCCGGGGTGTATTTGGCGACCTTTTGCGCCATGGCGCCATCGGCGGCCTTTCGCAGCCGGTTCTTGACTTCTTCCTCGGCAATGCCTTCCTCGTCCGCCCAGTCCTTGACCGGCAGATCGAGGTTCAGGTACTTGCGGACTTCTTCCTGAAGGCCTTCCGTGTCCCATTGTTCGGGATAGGCGCGCTCGGGAATGTGGTTCGCCACCAGATCGTCGATCACGTCGTGGCGCATGTCCGCCACCGCGTCCTGAATTGCCTCGCTGTCCATGAGTTCGATGCGCTGGTCGAAAACCACCTTGCGCTGGTCGTTCATCACGTCATCGAATTTCAGGAGGTTCTTTCGAATGTCGAAGTTGCGCGCCTCGACCTTCTGCTGGGCTTTTTCCAGGGCCTTGTTGATCCAGGGGTGGATGATCGCCTCGCCTTCTTCAAGGCCGAGCTTCTGAAGCATGGAGTCCATGCGCTCGGAGCCGAAGATGCGCATCAGGTCGTCTTGCAGCGACAGGAAGAACTTCGAATGGCCGGGATCGCCCTGACGGCCGGATCGGCCGCGCAGCTGGTTGTCGATACGCCGGCTTTCGTGGCGCTCCGTACCGATGACGTAAAGACCGCCTGCCTGCAGAGCCTTCTGTTTCAGGGTCTCCACATCGGCGCGGATCTTCTCTTCGGCGGCGGTTCGCTCCGGGCCCTCGGGCATGTCGGAGAGTTCCATGGCGATCTGCATGTCCGCGTTGCCGCCGAGCTGAATGTCGGTGCCGCGGCCGGCCATGTTGGTCGCGATCGTGACCGCGCCTGGCAGACCGGCCTGTGCTACGATGAAGGCTTCCTGCTCGTGGTAGCGGGCGTTGAGGACCGCAAATACCTTGGACTTTCCGTCGTCGGTTTTCTGCGCCTCGGCAAAGGCGACGGGATCGCTCAGGTCGATCTGTTTGTAGCCATGCTTTTTCAGAAGTTCGGCGAGGCGTTCAGACTTTTCAATTGACGTCGTGCCCACCAGTACAGGCTGGCCGCGTTCCTTGCATTCGTCGATCAGTTTGGCGATCGCCTGGAATTTTTCATCTACCGTGCGGTAGACCTCGTCATCGTCGTCCACCCGGCTGACCGGCATGTTCGTCGGGATCTCGACGACTTCGAGTTTGTAGATATCCGCGAATTCGTCCGCTTCGGTCGAGGCGGTTCCGGTCATGCCGGCGAGTTTGCCGTACATGCGGAAATAATTCTGGAAGGTGATCGAGGCCAGTGTCTGGTTTTCCGGCTGGATCTGAACCTTTTCGCGGGCTTCCAGCGCCTGGTGCAGGCCTTCCGAGAACCGGCGTCCCGGCATCATGCGGCCGGTGAACTCGTCAATAATGACAACTTCGTTGTTGCGGACGATATAATCCTTGTCCCTCTGGAACAGCTTATGCGCCTTCAGCGCCTGTTGCAGATGGTGGACGATGGAGACGTTTTCCACGTCGTACAGCGAGTTGCCCTTCAGAAGTTCGGCTTCCCGCAGCAGGTTTTCCAGCTTCTCGTTGCCCGCTTCGGTAAAGCTGGCCGAGCGCTGTTTTTCGTCCAGTTCGTAGTCTTCGGCGGTCAATTGCGGAATCAGCGTGTCGACCGAGTTATAGAACTCCGAGCGGTCCTCGAGCGGACCGGAAATGATCAGCGGCGTTCGGGCCTCATCGACCAGGATCGAGTCAACTTCATCGACGATCGCATAGTTATGTTCGCGCTGAACCATCGATCCGCGATCGTGTTTCATATTGTCGCGCAGATAGTCGAAGCCGAACTCGTTGTTGGTGCCGTAGGTTACGTCGGCGGCGTAGGCCGCGCGGCGCTCCTCGTCCGACAGGCCGTGGGTGATGCAGCCGACGGTGAGGCCCAGGAAGGTGTAGACCTGACCCATCCATTCGCTGTCGCGCTGGGCCAGATAGTCATTCACCGTGACCACATGGACGCCCTTGCCCGCAAGGGCGTTCAGATAGACCGGTGCGGTTGCGACAAGGGTCTTGCCCTCACCCGTCCGCATTTCCGAAATCTGACCGGAGTTCAGAACCATGCCGCCAATAAGCTGTACGTCATAGTGCCGCTGTCCGAGTGCGCGGTGCGCAGCCTCGCGAACTGTTGCGAAGGCGGGGACGAGAAGGTCCTCGATATCCGCACCGTTCTGGATCTGGGTCCGGAATTCGGCCGTGCGGGCCTTCAGCGCGTCGTCCGACAGGCCCTGAAGTTCCGGCTCCAGAGCATTGATCTGTTCGACCTTCGCCTGAAATGTCTTAATCTTCCGGTCGTTCGCAGAACCGAAAATCTTACGTGCTAAAGCGCCAAGGCCAGCCATGTGGCGGTCCTTCCCTGAAAGGCGGCGCCAATGGCAATCCGGCGCCTGCCCATGAAATCGTCTCAATTGCTGTCCACGTTGCCGACAAGGGCAACGCGCTGGCCGGTGACCGCGGCCGAAAAGATGCCTTCCCGGCCCACGAGCCGGACGCCCGACAGATAAGAGGGGGTTCAATGCTTGTCAACGCCGCTGGAATGCGCAATGTAGCCCAGCCCTCATCAAGGGAGGCAAGAAAGATTACTGTTCCGATAGGTAAAGGACGTCTCATGCTCCGAATTTCGATGCGCAGGCCGGTTCAGGCACTTGCCGTTTCACTCCTGGCCATGTCGCTCGGATCCGCGACCCTTCATGCCGCCGAGCCGGACGATGTGGTCGCCAAGGTCGGCGATGGAGAAATCACCGAAGCCGAACTTGCGTTTGCAGCCCAGGATGCCGGCCAGGAATTGCAGCGTTTCCCGCCCGCTCAATGGCGTCAGCTCCTGCTCGATGCCATGGTGGACATGGAATTGATGGCGCAGGCGGCCCGTCAGGAAGGGTTGGACAAGGATCCGGATTTCCAAAGACAGCTGGATTTCCTTGAACTGCAGGCATTGCGGAATGCCTATCTTGCCCAGAAAATCGGTGGAACGATTTCCGACGAAGACGTTCAGGCAGCCTACGACGCGCAATTCGCCGATTTCGAGGGCGCAGAGGAACTGCACGCCCGTCATATTCTGGTGAAGGAGAAGGCGGAAGCCGAAGCGCTGGTCGCTGAACTGGACGGTGGGGCGGACTTCGCCGAACTGGCGCGGGAAAAATCCACCGGCCCATCCGGTCCCAATGGCGGCGATCTCGGCTTTTTCAAAAAAGGCCAGATGGTCAAGCCGTTTGAAGAAGCGGCTCTCGCGCTCGAACCGGGCAGTTATACAAAAGAACCGGTGGAAACCCAGTTCGGCTGGCATGTCATCAAGCTGGAAGAGACCCGCCGTGAGGAAAAACCCGCTCTCGATCAGGTCGGTGACTCTCTGCGTCAGCAGATTTTCCGTGATCGGTACGAAGCCCGGATGGCCGAGCTCAGGGACGCGATGCCGGTTGAAATTCTCGACGTAGCACCTGTTCAGCCGGCTGAAGACGGCGAAAAGACCGAGTGATCGTCGAATTCCGATGGTAATTAAACCCGGCGGCATTCAGCTGCCGGGTTTTGTGTATGACGGACAAGACTTGAACGAGACTTGAAAAGGCTTGCGCCGCTTCAGCGCTTTTGGGTAGATCAGGCGGCTTCTCTTCCGGAAACGGATGAAAAGTTGAAAACTTGACCAAGAGTGCCGGAAAATCTTCCATGCCGACGACCGTTTCCCCCCTTGCCCCCAAGTCCTACCCGGAGATGCCGGAGATCGAGGGTGTCCAATTCGCCACCGCTTCGGCAGGTATCAAATACACGGGCCGTACGGATGTTCTGCTTGCCACGCTAAGCGAAGGCACGGCCGTTTCCGGCGTGTTCACACAGTCGAAATGTTCCTCGGCGCCGGTGGACTGGTGCAAGGCCCGGCTCGCCGCCGGCAAGGCGCGCGCACTTCTGGTGAACTCGGGCAATGCCAATGCCTTTACCGGCAAGAAAGGCAAGGCCGCGGTTGAGCTTTCAGCGCAGATCGTTTCCGGCGCCCTTGGCAGCAGTGAGGCGGAAATCTTCCTGGCTTCAACCGGCGTGATCGGCGAACCGCTTCCGGCTGAAAAATTCTCCCATGTGGTCGAAGACCTGAAAAACGATCAGGGCAGTGCCGGCTGGCTGGACGCGGCCCGGGCGATCATGACGACCGACACCTACCCGAAAGTGGCGACCGCGAGTGTCGACCTGGACGGCAAGACGGTGTCGATCAACGGCATCGCAAAGGGCGCGGGGATGATCGCGCCTGATATGGCGACCATGCTGTCGTTCATCTTCACCGATGCCGCCATTGCGCCGGATGTGCTGCAGGCATTGCTTAGCGGTGAAACCGGCGGCAGCTTCAATGCCGTTACGGTCGACAGCGACACCTCCACATCCGACACCGTCCTGTTGTTCGCGACCGGAACCGCCGCTGCGAGAGGGGTTGCTCCCGTCAAGTCTCTGGACGACCCGCGGGTAGACACCCTGCGTGCGGCGCTCGGGGATGTGATGCTGGATCTGGCCCACCAGATTGTTCGCGATGGTGAAGGCGCCCGGAAATTCGTTGAGATTCGCGTCCAGGGCGCAGAGAGCGACGCTTCGGCGAAGAAGATCGCGTTGTCGGTCGCCAATTCGCCGCTCGTCAAAACCGCCGTTGCCGGTGAAGACGCCAATTGGGGCCGTGTGGTCATGGCTGTCGGAAAAGCCGGAGAACCGGCGGACCGGGACCGGCTGGCGATCTGGTTTGGAGACATCCGGGTTGCGGTCGATGGGGAAAGAGACCCCGCCTACAGTGAAGAGGCGGCCTCGGCGGTGATGCAAGAGGAAGATATCGTCATCCGGGTGGATCTGGGCCTGGGCGCCGGACAGGCAACCGTCTGGACTTGCGACCTCACCAAGGAATATGTCGCAATCAACGGCGATTACCGCAGTTAGATGCGGGTGACATTCCACCGGAGCGTTTCGATATGGGCGCCTTGGAACAATTTTCGTAAATTTGCAGCTTTCGACCGGAATTGCCTGACGGCAGTTTGAACAAATGTTTCAGAACTGGACACCGACCATGACCAAGATCGTACTTGTCGCGGCCTGCGCTCTTGTCGATGTGGATGGGCGCGTACTGCTGGCGCAGCGGCCCGAGGGTAAATCCATGGCGGGTTTGTGGGAGTTTCCAGGGGGAAAGGTCGAAGACGGTGAGCGTCCGGAGGAAACCCTGATCCGGGAACTTGACGAAGAGCTCGGCATCACGGTTAAGGAAGCGTGCCTCGCACCGCTGACCTTCGCCAGCCACGCTTATGAAGATTTTCACCTCCTTATGCCACTCTTCATCTGCCGCAGATGGGACGGTGTGCCCCGGGGCCTGGAAAGTCAGGCTCTGAAATGGGTTCGAGCCAATCGGCTGCGGGACTATCCGATGCCGGCGGCCGATGAGCCTCTCATCCCGCATATTCTGGAAGCGGTCTAGCTGGTATCCGCGTTCAGGCCGACGCAGACCTTTTTTGATCCGGCGGTTAACCGCATTCGATCAGTTTGATCCTGGTGGGGAGTGTTCGCAGTGTTGAGGACGTCAGCTTGCTACCGGGAGGCCGAGCGCCTTCTGAAGCGCCTTGTCCGGGATGAAACCGGGTCGACCGCAATTGAATATACCGTGATCGCAGCTCTTATCGGAGTTGTCGTTCTTGCAGGACTGGGTGCGGTCGGGGATTCTCTGACAGATAATATTTACGGCGCGATCACGGAAGCCATTACCGAGGCCACGGGCGGCGGCGATGAAGACACCAGCTGATTGCAGCCTTCCCGCCTGCCTGCCAGACAGATGACCGCCAACGTCGGCCGGAGCTATTCGCCGATCTTTCGTTCCTGCGCGCCGAGTGCGTCCGCCAGCCTGGATTTGGCGGAACCTGGAGACAACGGTTTCTGTTGACTTTCATGCGGCGCCCACCCCGAAAGCGTCACAAGGGCGAATGTCGCCCTGATCCGGCCGTCCGGATCGCTGTGGTTCTGCGCATAAAGTTCCGCGGCCCGCAGCAGGATCGCTCCGGTGAGAGGCGTCCGGCTTCGGTCCTTCAGAACCGACGTCGCCCCCATCGCGCGCAGGTCGGCGAGCAGGGCGAACATGGTGTCGTAGCGGACTGTGAGCGTGTCCAGATCCGTTACCGGGAGCGCAAAACCCGCTCGTTGCAGCAGGCCGCCGAGATCGCGTGTGTCGGCGAACGGCAGGACACGGGCCGCCGCCCCTCCCGTGATTTCCAGTTCCGCCCTTGTGAGGCAGTCGCGCAATTCCGTGAGCGTTCCCGCGCCAGGCAGCGTTGCCAGAAACAGGCCGTCGGGTGCAAGTGCCCTGCGGATCTGAACCAGACTTCCAGGCAGGTCGTTCACGAATTGCAGATTCAGCGCGGAAACGATCAGATCGACCGACTGGTCCCGGAAGGGGAGTGCCGCATCGTCGCAGACGAGATCGGGGGCGGGCAGGTTCGGATCGGCGCTGAACAGATCCGCCCGGATGAGGCTTTCCGCCTTGCCGGAGCCTGAAACAGCGCGCGAGACCAGGCCGGTATGACCGCCGAGGTCCACCGCCGTTCGGAAACTGCGGTTGACCATCATGAGCCGGTCTTCCAGGTCGTCCGCGACAGCCTGCAGGAGAAAATCGGCGCCGGGTTTGGCGGCCCGCAGGGCGCGCTCGCGCCGGCGTCGAAAAAGCGTCCGGTCGAACAGGTCTGGTTGTGCTGTCACGTGAACTCGGCCTTTGTCAGAACATGGCCGGTCACATATGGTATCCGGAGCGGAAGGTCAAAGACTGCCACTATCGGCAATTGGCCTTGGAGGCGATTGGAGAGGTCTGCAGAGGTGTGGCATTCGCCCTTGATCGGAAAAAACCTGATCTCCGCTCCAGGTACGGCGGCGGGGATGGTGCTGGATTTTCTGTTGCCTCTGCGGTGTCTTTGCTGCGAGGCCAAGGTCGCATCTGAAGACAGCCTGTGTCCAAAATGCTGGCAGGACATGCACTTTATCGAAAAGCCATGGTGCCACCGGCTGGGAATACCTTTCACCTATGATGTCGGGGACGGAGCCTGGAGCCCAAGGGCGATTGCCTCGCCGCCTGTTTTCGACCGCTTGCGGTCGGTGGCTTTTTACGAAGGTCCGGCCCGGCAACTGGTTCTGGCGCTCAAATTCTCCAGACGCCGCGAGCTCGCCAGATCCATGGGGTGCTGGATGAGCCGGAGCGGGAGCGAGTTTCTCGACCGGGACAGTCTCATCATTCCGGTTCCCCTGCACTGGCTGCGCCTGTTGTCCCGCCGCTTCAACCAGTCGGCGGATCTGGCAAAGGCCGTCGCGCGGAATTGCGGCGGTGAGTTCGAACCGGATCTCCTGAAGCGAAAAAAGCGAACACGCCAGCAGGTGGGATTGTCGGCAAAAGACCGCCACAAGAACGTCCGGTCCGCATTTTCGATCGACGCTGCGCGGGTCGGGGCGTTACAGGGGCGCCACGTTGTCCTGGTCGATGACGTCATGACGACCGGATCGACGGTCTCCGCCTGCTGCAAGGTTTTGCTCGCATCGGGAGCCGCCTCGGTGAATGTTCTCACCTTCGCCCTTGCTGATCCCTCGATTCGTTCCGCAGACGGCGCCCTGTCGGTTTGAAGCCGGCTCTTGAGTTTCCGTGCTGCGACCGCATATAACCGCCGGGATTTGTTATCGAACGGTTCGGATCTGGCGGGACAATTCCGCCGTTCCTGTAAGCACGCATCCTCCGTTCCGGCAGGCAAAAGGAAAAAATGAATGGCTGAAGTGGTGATATATACGCGCCAGCTTTGCGGGTTCTGTACAGCCGCCAAGAGGCTGCTGGACCAGAAGGGCGCCGACTACACGGAATTCGATGCCAGCTTCAGTCCGGGTCTGCGCAAGGAAATGGTGCAGAAAGCCAATGGCCGTTCCACCTTTCCGCAGATCTTTGTCGGCTCCACGCATGTCGGTGGCTGTGACGAGTTACATGCCCTGGAGCGGGCCGGAAAACTGGACGCCCTGCTCGCGTCCTGATCTGGCGCTTAAGCCGGGAGAAGGTGGAGAGGCATCTAAGACTTTACGATTGATCACCTTTTTCTGCTTTCATAAGATGGCGTATGAATGCAGGTTGATGTGGCGGCAACCTTATTTTCTCGCACCCACCGCAGGGAAGGCCTCCGATGCCCTCGTTTATCGCAGCATGTATCCAGCTTCGCAGCGGCAAGACACCGTCTGAGAACGCCAATGTGGCCGAAGGACTGATCCGCGCGGCTGCAAAGGATGGAGCGCACTACATTCAGACGCCGGAAATGTCGAATGTGCTGGTGCGCAGCCGCGAAGAGTTGATGGAGCGTATTTCAGAACCCGCAGAAGATGCTTTCCTGGCAATGGCGCGGCCGCTGGCAGTGGAGCTTGGCATTTGTCTTCACATCGGGTCCCTGGCCGTTCTGGCCGGCAACGGCAAGGTCGCCAACAGGGCCTTCCTGATCGGACCGGACGGGCAGATCCAGGCAAGCTACGACAAGATCCACATGTTCGATGTGGACCTGCCCAACGGCGAAAGCTGGCGCGAGTCGGCGACCTATGAGCCAGGCAGGCGTTCCGTGGTCGCTGACTTGCCTTATGCGCGGCTCGGCATGGCGATCTGTTACGACATCCGCTTTCCGGCGATATTCCGCACACAGGCGCGTGCCGGTGCGCAGATCCTGACCGGACCTGCCGCCTTTACACGGCAGACCGGTGAAGCCCATTGGCATGTGCTGCAGCGTGCACGCGCTATCGAGAACGGCGCCTTCGTTATTTCCGCGGCGCAAGGAGGCGCGCATGAGGATGGCCGGGAGACCTACGGGCACAGCCTCATCGTCGATCCCTGGGGGACCGTGATCGCGGAAATGAACAATGATGCGCCGGGTCACCTGCTGGCGAGCATCGACACGGATGAAGTTGTCAAGGCGCGCCAGCGTATCCCTGCCATTGCCAATGAGCGGGACTTCACTTGTGAAGTCGCCCAAGAGCTGAAGGGGGAAACGGCGTGATCAAATACACGCTCGTTTGCGACAGCGCCCACAGTTTCGAAGGTTGGTTCCGGAATTCACACGATTTTGAAACGCAGTGCGACCGTCAGTTGGTAGGGTGCCCGATCTGCGGGGCGGTGGATATCAAAAAAGGGCTGATGGCGCCTTCGGTGTCGACATCCAGAACCAGGGAAACCATGTCCGTTCCCGCCACCACGGATCAGCCTCCGGCGGAGACGCCTGCACCCGCAGCGGCGAAGCCCGCTGCCGCCTCGATGCAGCCTTCGGCTCTTCTTCCGGTGGATGTCCGGCAAAAGGAAATCGTCGAGGCGCTGCGTGAGGTGCGCGCCCGCATTGTCGAGAATTCGGAAAATGTCGGCCGGGATTTTGCCGATGAAGCCCGTAAAATGCACTATGGCGAAGCGGAGGCGCGCAGCATCTACGGCGAAACCACTTCGCAGGACGCGGAAGCCCTGATTAACGAGGGCATTGCCGTTCTTCCGCTGCCCGAGTTGCCTGAGGACAAGAACTGAAACAAGCCGGCCGGTTGACGCCATTCGATTAAGCCCGATTTCCCGGCCTTTCCCAGACACCGAAGCCATCCGCGTTCAGACAGACGCGGATGGCTTCGGATTTTCAGGGCATGGCGGAACCGAATGCTGAAGCTGTCAGCTTTTTGAATTCGCGGCCGGTTTCCGGCCTGCTGCGGCTTTGGTCCGAACTTCCTTGAGGCTGTCGCCCGCAGCCTTGCCGAGTTCGGTGACGCTTTCAATCGCCGTCTCGTTGAGTTCTTCAACAGCGGCGGCATTTTCGGAGAAGCTGTCGCGGAACAGAGCCGCCTGTCTGGCGAAGTGTTCCTGATACTCGTTCGCCATCTTCGAATAGAAGGCCTGCAGCGTTGCAATCGTCTCTTCCGGCGCCGTGCACTGGCTCAGGGTTTTCGCGCACTCGACGTCTTCATGCAGACGGTGGGTGACGAAATTCATCTGGTCGTCGAAGGCTTTTCCGGTGTGGGACAACAGCGTCTGGCTCATCTTCTGGACGCCGGCGACGGCCTTGGCCTCAATCCGGTCTTCGGGTTCCGCGAAGTTCCAGTTCGAAAAGGAGGGCATCGGCCACTGGGGCATCATCGAGCTGAAATCGAAGGCATCCGTATTACGCTTGGAAGGCATGTCACAAACTCCGCTGTTGTCGGTCAGCTTCGACCGGCTGGCTGTCCAGCCGTCGAAGCCCGTCCGTTCCTCGACCCGCTGCGAAGGCGCGGCGGATACTTGCCCCTCAGCTCCACTCTACGATGTCTTCACGTCACATCATTGACGGGGATCAAAAGCCGGTGAAACTGTGACAGAAACGCAATAATCCCCTGGGTCTGGCGCCAGGGGATCGGTGTCAGGGCCGGTTCAGAAAGTCTCTCAGCGCGGCTGTTGTCGTGTCCGGCTCTTCAAGGGTCGACAAATGTCCGCTGCCTTCGATGACCACAAAGTCACTTCCGGAAATCCGCTCATGGATCTCCCGGGACACCGGTGGTGGCGTCAGCCTGTCCCCGTCGCCGACCAGCACGAGGGCCGGGCAGGTAATGTCCGCAAGCCTGGGCCGGGCATCGATGCGGTCGATCAATGCGGTCTGCTGGCGGATGAAAGCGTCCGGACCGGTTTCCATCGCCATATCGACCACAATCTGCCTGAGTTCTGCGTCTTCTTCCCTCCTTTCATGGACGAAGCCTGGATAAAGCAGGTGCGGAACCTTCGAGAATCCCTTCTTGCGTGTCAGGTCGATCAGGAATTTCCGCCGCTCCGACTGGTCGGGTGTGTCCGCGCGGGCATTGGTATCGAGAAGCGCCAGTTTTCCGACCCGCTCCGGCGCCTCGCGCATGATTTCCATGCAGATGTAGCCGCCCATCGACAGGCCGATCAGGGAGAACCGATCCGGCGCATTTTCCAGAATGGCGGCGGCGATTGCCTCGATGCTGTCGTGTTCGCGGTGATTGGCCACCATGATCGGCCGATCCGCGAAGGCGACGATCTGCGGAGCGAAAAGCGCTTCGGTGCACAGGAGGCCGGGAACAAAGACTATCGGGTCGCTCATTTGGCGGCCTCTCCGTTTTCCGCAAGCAGCATGTAGTTGACGTCCATGTCCCGCGAGCGGGCCCAGCTGTCGGTCAGCGGATTGTAGCTCACTCCCGAGCGGTCGATAATCGTCAGGCCTGCCTGCCCGAGCGGGGTTTCGATTTCCTCCGGTTTCACCAGCTTTTCATAGGAATGCGTCCCCTTCGGCAGCCAGCGCAGCACGAATTCCGCGCCGACGATGGCCAGGGCATAGGCCTTGAGGGTCCGGTTGATGGTTGCCACAAACATCAGGCCGCCGGGCCGGACCATGCTTCCGGTCGCCTCGAGAAACAGGGGTACGTCGGCGACATGTTCGACGACCTCCATGTTCAGCACCACGTCGAAGCTTTCGCCTGCGGCCGCCAGCGCTTCGGCTGTTTCGGTCCTGTAGTCGATGTCAAGGCCGGAGCTGCGCATGTGCAGTTTGGCGATCTCGATATTGGTTTGGGACGGGTCGGCGCCGACAACCTCCGCGCCAAGGCGCGCCATCGGTTCGCACAGCAGCCCGCCGCCGCAGCCGATGTCGAGAAAGCGCAATCCCTTGAAGGCGTCGGAGGCCTTCGGATCCCTGTCGAACCGGCGGCAGACTTCCTGCTTGATGTAGGCGAGGCGAACCGGGTTGAACTTGTGCAGCGGCTTGAACTTGCCCGCCGGATCCCACCATTCTTCGGCCATCGCGGAAAAGCGGGCGACCTCTTCGGTGTCGATCGTGCCGGAGTTTTCTCGTGCCTTGTCTGTCATAGGACGGTCCTTTCAGACGTCGAGCCGCAGGGGAGTGCGGCCAGTTGGACTTTCATCAGCTGTCGTTTCAGCCTCATTGGCTGTTTGTCAAGCCGGACCGGCAGCAAATCCGGTCACGGTAATAGCTTCCAAGCGTGGTTGCAGCAAAGCAATGCAGCCTGTATGCATGTGCGCCGATCCATCCGGCGCTTCAAGCGCTTCATGAACCGACGAGAAGAATACGAGTGGTATGGCCCGACTGGTTTTAAAATTTGGCGGGACTTCGGTTGCCGATCTCGATCGCATCCGCAATGTCGCCCGCCATGTCAAACGGGAAGTGGATGCCGGCCATCAGGTCGCGGTCGTGGTTTCGGCAATGGCCGGGCAGACCAATCAGCTGGTGCAATATTGCCGCGAAGCGTCGCCACTTCACGACGCCCGGGAATACGATGCGGTGGTTGCATCCGGTGAACAGGTAACCTCAGGCCTGCTGGCCATCGTTCTGCAGGACATGGGCGTCAACGCGCGCTCCTGGCAGGGCTGGCAGGTGCCGATCAGGACAGATGAGAATCACGGCGCGGCGCGGATTCGGGAAATCGACGGCAGTCTGCTGTCGGAACGGCTGGAACAGGGGCAGGTCGCGGTGCTTGCCGGTTTCCAGGGGCTGTCGCCGGAGAACCGGATCGCGACGCTGGGTCGCGGCGGATCCGACACCAGCGCGGTTGCCATCGCCGCTGCCATCAAGGCCGACCGATGTGATATCTATACGGATGTCGACGGTGTTTATACGACAGACCCCCGGATCGTGCCCAAGGCGAAACGTCTGAAACGGGTGTCCTTCGAGGAGATGCTCGAAATGGCATCACTCGGAGCGAAGGTTCTTCAGGTCCGTTCTGTCGAGATGGCGATGATTCACGGTGTGAGGACCTTCGTACGCTCCAGCTTCGATGATCCGAATGCACCGCAGGTCGGTAACGACGGCCTTCCGATTGGTACTCTTATTTGCGACGAGGACGAACTCGTGGAACAGCAGGTTGTCACCGGCATTGCCTATGCCAAGGACGAAGCCCAGATCTCACTCCGCGACGTGGCGGACAAGCCTGGCGTCGCCGAATCCGTGTTCGGACCGTTGGCCGATGGCCACATCAATGTGGACATGATCGTCCAGAACATTTCGCCGGACGGAAAGACAACGGATATCACCTTTACCGTTCCCGAAGGCGACTATGAACGGGCTAAAAAGGTTCTGGAGGACAATCGCGCGGAGATCGGATTCCAGAATCTGGAAGGCGCCACCGACGTGGTCAAGGTGTCCGTCATCGGTATCGGAATGCGCTCTCATGCGGGGATCGCAGCTCAGTGTTTCAGGGGGCTGGCCTCAAAGGGGATCAACATCCGGGCCATCACCACATCGGAGATCAAAATCTCCGTGCTCATTGATTCAGCATACGCGGAACTTGCGGTGCGGACTCTGCATTCGCTATACGGGTTGGACGGATAGTTCATCCGGCCGGTTGGTGCCGGCAGGGATTGGGGCCGGTAGCAGGATCAACGGGCATCCGATCGAAAACGGCCGGAGGGCCACAAGTCGATCTGTTGTAAAGTGTTGGAGCAGCCTGTCCGCGATCGAACGAACGCAGGGAGCTCTGGTGTGAAGCGGGATCAAACGGGGGCGCCATGCGCAGCAACCTAGCCGGACCGCGCCTGCTGCTCCGCCGGCTTCGGGAAGTCATGGCGGAGCCGATCACGGCGCAGGAGCGACTCGACAAGATCGTCGTGCTTATTGCGTCGAATGTGGTCGCCGAAGTCTGCTCGGTCTATATTCTGCGGGCGGATGGTGTTCTGGAGCTCTATGCGACGGAAGGCCTGAATCGCGAGGCGGTTCACAACGCGTCCCTGCGGGTCGGTCAGGGCCTTGTCGGTCTTATTGCAGCCGAAGCCCGCCCTTTGAACCTGCCGAACGCCAGCGCCCATCCAGGCTTCACCTATCTGCCGGAAACAGGCGAAGAAGCCTATAATTCATTTCTGGGCGTGCCGATCTTGCGGGCAGGGCGCACGCTTGGCGTTCTGGTCGTGCAGAACCAGTCTCACCGCACCTACCTGGAAGACGAAGTCGAAGCGCTGCAGACAACGGCGATGGTCATCGCCGAAATGGTGGCTGCGGGCGAGCTGGAGGCGATTTCCCAGAAGGCGACCGGGCTGGATCTTTCCCGGCCGATCACCTCCACCGGCACCGGACTTTCAGAAGGTGTGGGGCTCGGTCATGTGGTTCTTCACGAGCCGCGCGTCGTCATCACAAATCTGATCGCCGAGGACACGGAGCGCGAGAGTTCCCGTCTTGACGGGGCCATCAACCGGCTGCGCCTGTCCATCGACGATCTTCTGGCCAGCGGGGAAATCGCCGCGACCGGCGAACACCGCGAAGTGCTCGAAGCCTATCGCATGTTCGCCTATGATCGCGGCTGGATCCGCAAGATCGAGGAAGCGATCCGCAACGGCCTGACCGCTGAAGCGGCGGTCGAGAAGGTGCAAAGCGATACGCGGGCGCGCATGCTGCGTCAGACCGATCCTTATCTTCGCGAACGCCTGCACGATCTCGATGATCTGGCGCACCGGCTCATCCGTGAGCTGATGGGACGCGAACACGGACCCGGCCACGACGAATTGCCTCAGGACGCAATTATCGTGGGCCGCAACATGGGCGCCGCGGAACTGCTGGACTACGGGCGCGACCGGATCCGCGGGCTGGTGCTGGAGGAAGGCGGGCCGACGAGCCACGTGACAATCGTGGCGCGGGCCCTGGGCATTCCGATGGTCGGGCTGGTGCACGACATCGTCGGTCTGGCCGATGGCGGCGATGCAATCATCGTCGACGGGGACACGGGAGAAGTGCATCTTCGCCCTGCCACCGACCTGGAAAACGCCTATGCCGAGAAGGTCCGGTTCCGGGCGCGGCGACAGGCGCAATACCGGCGTTTGCGCAACAAGCCTTCGGTGACCAAGGACGGGGTCGAGTTTTCGCTGCAGATGAACGCCGGCCTGCTGGTCGATCTTCCGCATCTTGCGGAAGCGGGCGCCGCCGGTGTCGGCCTGTTCCGGACCGAGCTTCAGTTCATGGTCGCCTCATCCTTTCCGAGGATGCGGGAACAGCAGGCGCAATACAGCCAGGTTCTGGATGCGGCGGACGGAAAACCGGTGACCTTCCGGTCTCTCGATATCGGCGGCGACAAGGTTCTTCCCTATCTGCGCTCCATTCAGGAGGAAAACCCGGCCATGGGCTGGCGCGCCCTGCGGCTCGGGCTTGACCGGCCCGGCCTGTTGCGCACCCAGATCCGTGCATTGCTGAGAGCCGCTGCTGGGCGGGAACTGAAGCTGATGTTCCCCATGGTCGCGGAGGTCGGGGAATTCCTGCAAGCCAAGGCACTGGTCGACAAGGAACTCAAGCATCTGCGCCGCCATGGCCACGGTGCTCCCGACACGATCCGGCTCGGTGTCATGATCGAGGTACCCTCGCTCCTGTTCCAGTTGGAGGAACTGATGTCCTATGTGGACTTCGTTTCCGTCGGCTCGAACGATCTGTTCCAGTTCTTCTGTGCGGTCGACCGGGGCAACACCCGGGTCGCAGAACGGTTCGATACGTTGAGTGTCGGTTTCCTGCGGGCCTTGAAATCCATCGTCGATGCGGCAAATAAGGCTCATGTCCCGGTGACATTGTGCGGCGAACTGGCCGGCCGGCCTCTGGAGGCGATGGCGCTGATGGGGTTGGGGTACCGGGACCTGTCAATGTCGCCCGCGTCCCTCGGACCGGTGAAGGCGATGCTTCGCACGCTCGATGCCGGCCGGTTGGCCGCCCGCCTTCTGCCACGGCTGGAGCCCGGGCACGAGGACAGCAACATTCGGGATGTCCTGAAGCGCTTCGCCGCAGACATGGATGTTGCTCTTTAGTCAAAACGGGCGTAACGCCACTTCTTAACGTCAACCTCGGGAGACCTTGCGCGTATGCTGGCGCGTCATAGAATTGATAGTCTGCTGGACCGTTTCGCCGAAATCGAACATATGATGTCGTCGAATCCGGACCCCGCCGCTTACGTGAAACTCTCCCGCGAATATGCCGGGCTGGAGCCACTGATCGCGAAAATTCGCGAGCTCCTCAAGGCTGAGAAGGATCTGGCAGGGGCGAAGTCCCTGATGTCGGATCCGGAGTCCGATGCGGAGATGCGCGAACTTGCGGAACTGGAGCGGGACGAGCTTGCCGAACGTGTGGAGAGCCTCAGCAAGGACGTGAGCATCGGCCTGCTGCCGAAGGACGAGGCGGACGCCAACGATGCGATCCTGGAAGTGCGCGCCGGAACGGGTGGCGATGAGGCGGCTCTGTTCGCAGGCGACCTGTTTCGCATGTATCAGCGCTATGCCGAACTCCAGGGCTGGAAGGTGGAAGTCCTGTCCGCCAGCGAAGGCGAGGTCGGCGGTTACAAGGAAGTGATTGCCTCGGTTTCCGGCGAGAATGTCTTTGCCCGGCTGAAATTCGAATCCGGCGTGCACCGGGTTCAGCGTGTCCCTGCGACGGAGTCGGGCGGGCGCATTCACACATCGGCGGCCACCGTCGCCGTGCTGCCCCAGGCCGAGGATGTCGATATCGATGTTCAGGAAAGCGATCTGCGCATCGACACCTACCGTGCCTCCGGTGCGGGTGGACAGCACGTCAATACCACCGATTCCGCCGTCCGCATCACCCATATCCCCACAGGGATCGTCGTCGCCGTGCAGGACGAACGCTCGCAGCACAAGAACAAGGCGCGCGCCATGCAGCTTTTGCGGGCCCGCATCTATGACGAGGAACGCGCGCGCACGGCGAACGAACGCACCGAAGCCCGGCGGCTGCAGGTCGGCTCCGGCGACAGGTCGGAACGAATCCGGACCTATAATTTTCCTCAAGGACGCGTGACCGATCACCGGATCGGACTGACGCTCTACAAGCTTGAGCAGATCGTTGCCGGCGAGGCGCTCGGCGAGGTCATCGATGCCCTGATCATGGACCATCAGGCCAATCTGCTTGCCTCTGAAGATGCCTGAGCGATGCGGATCGGTCAGCTTTACCGGCAGGTTCGGGACCGGTTCAGGCAATCGGGACTGGCGACACCGGACCTGGATGCCAGGGTGCTCGTCAGCGCTGCGCTGAACGTGCCGGTGTCCGCTCTCGTTCTGAGGGAGGACGAGGATATACCTGAGGGAAATGCCGACCGCGCACTGGCTTATGAAACTCTGCGTCTCAATGGCATGCCGGTCGGGCGGATCCTGGGAGAACGGGATTTTTACGGCCGAAAATTCGCCCTGAATGCGGCGACCCTGGAACCGCGTCCGGATACGGAAACCCTGGTCGATGCCGTGCTGGCGCGCGTCGATCCGCAGGAGGCCGGTGTCATGTGTGATATCGGCACGGGCTCGGGCGCCATTGCCGTCACACTTCTCGCCGAACGCCCCGGCTACCGGATGATCGCCGTCGACCTGTCCGAAGAAGCGCTGCAATGTGCGCTGGGCAATGCCGCCCTGCACGATGTCGAGGACCGGTTCAATCCGGTATGCGCCGATTATACGTCATGCCTGGGTGCCGGACTGGACTGGGTGGTCAGCAATCCCCCCTATATCCGTTCCTCGGTCCTCGCCGGTCTGGACAGGGAGGTGAATCAGCACGATCCGCTCCTTGCGCTTGATGGTGGAGACAGTGGACTCGAGGCTTATCTGCGCATCGTCGCGGATGCTGCTGTCCTGTTGAGGCCGGGTGGCGGGATCGCCCTGGAGATCGGCTACGATCAGGCGGATTACCTGAAAAAACAGTTGCGGCATCATGGATTTGTAGCAATTGAAATCATTAAGGATCTTTCCGGGAACGACCGTGTCGCACTTGCCCGGAAGCCGTGATTCAATCCTTTTGTTCCCAAGGTGAAAAAGCACTTGGAAATCGCGACGGAAACGGTTAGGTTCAACTCGCCGAGACCGGATATGTGATCAGCGATCAGCGGGGCATACGCATCCGGCAGCGTTAGGCCAAATGCAGATTTAGCGTTTTGGTAATCGTTGCATATCGGACTATCCGGTGTTTCGGACTGTCGAGGAAAAAGACAAAGCGTTGGCCGGTGGCCTATGGCGCCTGCGTGAGTTTTCAGTGACAGCCGCTAACCAGCACTGTTGGTTTCGGTAATTATTTCGTATCGGTTTTACGCAATTCCGATGTTGGGTCAGCGCATGCTGACCGCCGTTCCGCAAGAGAAAACGGCAGGATGAGACCAGGAAATCAAAGCAATAAACGCATGCGGGGACGGGGTCGCAAGGGTCCTAATCCGCTAACCCGGACATTCGAATCGAACGGTCCTGATGTGAAAATCCGCGGCACAGCGATGCATATCGCGGAGAAGTATCAGCAGCTTTCCCGAGATGCGCATGCATCCGGCGATCGGGTGATGTCCGAGAATTACAACCAGCATGCAGAGCACTATCTCCGCATCGTGGCCGCAGCACAGCCGCAGCCGCAAATGGCTCACCCGTCCAATCGCGGCGAGTCCGAGGAAGGCTTCGACAACGCGCCGGCAAACGGCGCCGGGGCAACGAACGGCTCGGAGCGTCCTCAGCAGGACCGCGACCGTGACCGGGAGCGCGTTTCAGTTGCCGACGAGGATCTCGTCGATAGCGACAGCCCGCAGCCTTTCATTGAAGACATGCCGCTGATCGATCCGGAAGGCCAGGTAAATGGCGCCGGGCAGAAAGCTGAAGGGGAAGAGGCCGGAGCCGAGGAAAAACCTCGCCGCCGGGCACGCACTCCCCGCACGCGCATGCCACGCCGAGCAGCAACTTCGTCTGCCGAGAGTGGAGCCGAACCGGCTGTCGTCCCTGCCGAGGCCGCGGAAGCGCCGGGCGGTGAGGAAAAGCCGAAACCCCAGCGCCGTCCCGCTCGAACCCGCCGGGCCAAGGCTCCGGAAGAGGCCTCGGGTGAGGCTTCAACTGCAAGCGAATTGACGCCGGGCGAATAGGTCGGTCAATCAATACAGCTCAATTTGTGAAAACGGCGCTCGAAAGAGCGCCGTTTAGCTTGTTGACAAACTCAGGCGGTCATTTTGGACGGTCTGCAGCGCAGTTGCATTGCCAGAGCCGAAACCCAGCGCTGACTTTGCGCTGCAGGCGCGTCTTTATTCATGATTTCAAATATTTGACTTGCTCTGGTGCTCGTTTGCGCTCGCGCTGAAATGCCCGGTTCCGGATCAGCGTGCAGCGTTGCTGCACTTGTCCTGAATGACGAACTGAGGGTTTGTCAGCAGTCTGAACAGCGCTCGAAAGGGCGCCGTTCTGTTTGGACAGCGAATTCCGCATTGGTGCGTGACCTGGATCAATCCGCTCTCAGCCGGGCGCAGATAAAATGCCCAAGTGCTCCAAAATCGGTCACCTTTTTGCCCTCCAAGCGATTGCGATTGAAGATCTGTTGATCCAGGGGCTTTTGTGATGAATATGCAACACTATATTATGGAAGCAAGGCTCGCGATCCGTTCCGGGATTACAAGCGTTGTGCGGATGCCCGCAGCAGGGGTCCGTATCCCATAACGTTCCCCATGCTTCGGGTGGTGCGGACGGACAGGAGGTACATTATGAACTTTGAAAAATACACCGAGCGGGCTCGCGGTTTCGTCCAGTCGGCGCAGACATTCGCGCTTGGAAGGGGCCATCAGCAGTTCACTCCCGAACATATTCTGAAAGTGCTTCTGGATGACCCGGAAGGCATGGCCAGCGGGCTGATCGACAGGGCCGGGGGCCAGTCCAAGGTGCTCAAGGGCGACCTGGAAGGCGTTCTGGACAAGATGCCGAAAGTTTCCGGCGCGGCTGGCCAGCTCTATATGGCTCAGGCCACCGCACGGTTGTTCGAACAGGCGGAGAAAATCGCCGAGAAGGCGGGGGACAGCTATGTGACCGTCGAGCGGTTGCTGCTTGCGCTGGCCATGGATGGCGAGAGCGAGGCCGGCAAGCTCATGAAACGTCACGGCATCACGCCGAACGCACTGAACGAAGCGATCAACCAGCTGCGTCAGGGCCGCACGGCCGACAGTGCCACGGCGGAAAATCAGTATGAGGCGCTGAAGAAATACACGCGTGACCTGACCCAGGTAGCCCGGGAAGGCAAACTCGATCCGGTGATCGGCCGGGACGAGGAAATCCGCCGGACGATACAGGTGCTGTCGCGCCGCACGAAGAACAACCCGGTGCTGATCGGCGAACCCGGTGTCGGCAAAACCGCGATTGCGGAAGGTCTGGCTCTGCGTATCATCAACGGCGACGTTCCTGAATCCCTGAAGGACAAGCAGCTTCTGGCGCTCGACATGGGCTCGCTGATTGCCGGCGCGAAATACCGTGGTGAATTCGAGGAACGGCTGAAAGCGATCCTGTCCGAGGTCGACGCGGCGGCCGGCAAGATCATCCTGTTCATCGACGAGATGCATACGCTTGTGGGCGCCGGCAAGGCAGACGGGGCGATGGACGCCTCCAACCTTCTCAAACCGGCGCTTGCCCGGGGCCAGTTGCATTGCGTCGGAGCAACGACGCTCGACGAATTCAGAAAGCACGTGGAAAAGGATGCCGCGCTGGCCCGACGGTTCCAGCCGGTTTTCGTCAGCGAGCCGACGGTCGAGGACACGATTTCGATCCTGCGCGGGATCAAGGAGAAATATGAACTTCATCACGGAGTGCGTATCACCGATTCCGCCATCGTCTCCGCAGCAACCCTGTCCAACCGCTACATCACCGACCGGTTCCTGCCGGACAAGGCTATCGACCTGATGGACGAAGCCGGCAGCCGGTTGAGGATGCAGGTGGATTCCAAGCCGGAAGAACTGGACGAACTGGACCGCCGGATCATCCAGTTGAAAATCGAGCGCGAGGCCCTGAAGGTGGAGGACGATGCCGCCTCCAAGGACAGGCTCGAGCGGCTTGAAAAGGAACTGACGGACCTGGAAGAACAGTCGCAGGCCCTGACGGGACGCTGGCTGAGCGAGAAGGACAAGCTGAACCTTGAACAGAAAATCAAGGAGCAGCTCGAGCAAGCCCGCACCGATCTGGAGATCGCGCAGCGTCGCGGCGACCTCACCAAGGCCGGTGAGCTTGCCTATGGCGTTATTCCGGACCTGGAGCGCAAGCTGGCCGAAGCTGAAGCCTCCGAAGAGACGGATACCATGGTGGACGAGGCGGTTACGCCGGCCCACATCGCCCAGGTCGTCTCGAAATGGACGGGCATTCCGGTTGACAAGATGCTGGAAGGCGAACGCGAGAAGCTTCTGAGCATGGAAGATGCTCTGGCCGGCCGGGTGATCGGTCAGTCTGAAGCGATCCGTGCGGTTGCAACAGCGGTTCGCCGGGCGCGCGCCGGGCTTCAGGATCCCAACAGGCCGATCGGCTCGTTCATGTTCCTCGGCCCGACCGGCGTCGGCAAGACCGAACTGACCAAGGCGCTTGCCAGCTTCCTGTTCGATGACGACAGCGCGATGGTGCGGATCGACATGTCGGAATACATGGAAAAGCATTCAGTCGCCCGGCTGATCGGTGCTCCTCCCGGCTATGTCGGATACGAAGAGGGCGGTGCGCTGACGGAAGCCGTCCGCCGCAGGCCTTATCAGGTGGTTCTCTTCGACGAGATCGAGAAGGCCCACTCGGATGTGTTCAACGTGTTGCTGCAGGTGCTTGACGATGGCCGGCTGACCGACGGTCAGGGCAGGACCGTGGACTTCCGCAACACGCTGATCATCATGACCTCGAACCTCGGCTCGGAGTATCTGGTCAACCAGCCGGAAGGCCAGGATACGGATGCTGTCAGATCCGAGGTCATGAGTACGGTCCAGGGGCATTTCCGTCCGGAATTCCTCAACCGGCTTGACGAGATCGTGCTGTTCCATCGTCTGCAGCGCTCGCAGATGGCCGATATCGTCAAGATCCAGCTCGAACGGCTCCGGGTCCTGCTCGGCGACCGCAAGATCACGCTGAATCTGGACGACGGTGCTCTCGGCTGGCTGGCCCAGAAAGGCTACGACCCGGCCTATGGCGCGCGTCCGCTGAAACGCGTGATCCAGAAGGACGTTCAGGATCCGCTGGCGGAAAAGTTGCTGTCCGGCGAAATCCTCGACGGTCAGACGGTGGATGTCACCGCAGGCGGGGACCGGCTGCTGTTCCAGGTCGGTGGTAGCGAGAGCGCTGCAGCCTGATAGCCGAAATGAAAAGACAGCCCTCCAGTCGGAAACGACTGGAGGGCTGAATGCTGATTAACCGAAATTCGTCATTGCGTGATCCGGAACGGGCCTGTCGCAAGTTTCGCCGCTGGACGGATCTCTCCTGTTTGGGGAGGGGTTTTCAAACTTCGTCAACGGCACCCTTGATGGCTGGAGGAAAGGCTTCGGCTGCTCCGGTGGTTGGACGGACAACGATCTGAATGATCTCATCGCGCGCCTGTTCGGACTTAAGAAAGTCAACAACGCATGAACTTGCAGCCAGTTGCAGGATAATTGCACCTGCCAGAAATCTCTGCGACATGCCCCCTGCTGACCGACCAGCACAAGTTGGCAATGTCTCTGGTCAATGTCGCGTTCAATTGAATTCAGGAAGCCACCCGAACGCATTTGCAATGCAAACACTGCCTCGGGTGTTTACCAGAACAGGTGAATCCGTCTAAACGCGACACGCCCTAGAACAAGTAATCGAGCACGGAGGTGTTGTTCAACGAGCCGAGCGCGGCATAGCTGGCTTCGAGCTGAACCTCGTAATTCGAGGCTTCCACAATCAGCTGGGCGACGTCGGCGGAGGAGACGTCGGTAATTATCTCCCCAGCGGTGGCGATATAGTCCTGTTCGGTGGAAATGAAGCTTTCCAGGCTGGCCGCGGCCGTCGACGCGATGCTCTGCAGGGCGATGATCCCGTCCTGGGCGTTGACGAGAAGGTCGGAAAGCATTTCCAGGTCGTCCATCGTCAGGGGGGCAGCGGTCGCGGCATAGGAGAGCGCCCGCATTGCCTCCTCGATGGCGTCGGCATTGGCGGTCACGCCGTAGTCCAGGGTCCGGTCCGAGTTGAGACGGACGGACTGCTCATAATCGTCGCCCATATAATAATTGGTGTTCACGCCGGTCAGATTGTCGGCCTGATAGGCGTCCAGGTCGACCGGCGCCTCCTGGGTAGTGCTGCCGGCGAAGATGTACCGCCCGGCAAGCTGCGTGTTGAGCAGCGCGGCAATGTCTTCCAGGTAGCTTGCGGCGACCGTCTGCAATCCGGTCAGGTCGTCTTCGGTTATGATTCCGGCCGTGTTTGCGCGCATGGAGGTCAGCACGTCGCTGATACCGCCAAGAACAGAATAGGTCATCTCGACCCGGGCGAGCGCATCTTCGGCGGCGTCGATCGAGGCCTGCGACCTTGTAACCGAGACTTCCAGGTCCACGAGCGTGACCGCGGACGAGCCGAGGTCCGCATAGTCGCTGGAAAGATAGCCGCTCGCCTGCTGTTCCTGGTTCTGCGCAAGCTTCGCCTGTGTCTGCAGGGCGTTCTGCAAAATGGTGGAGGACTGACTGAACGTCGCAACCCGCATGACCATGAGTCCACTCCTACTGCACCGCCGCCATCAGATCTTCGAACATTTCCTGCACGACGCTCAGGAGCGTCGAGGCGACCGAATAGAGCTGTTCGAGTTCCGATAACCGGACCAGTTCCTCGTCCACGTTGACGCCGTACATCGAAGAAATGGTGTCCGATACGGTGGTCAGTTCGTTTTCGGCGAATTCCAGCCGCGTCTGGGCGGCATTCGTCTTCGAGACGACATCGCCCAGCATTTCGTTCGCATAATCGGCGAAGGTCATCTCGCCACCGGAAAGCCCCCCGGCCGCATCGAAGTTCGCGTCCAGCTGAAGGGTATCCAGCATCGCGTAGGCAACTTCGGACGGCAGCGTGTCTCCCAAAATCGAAGCGGGATCTGCCTGAACGGCATCGCTGACCGTGATATCGGCAGCGCCCGTGCCGGTCAACAGGTTCGAGCTGACGGCGTTCAGAGTGTCGATGAAGGTCGTCGCGAATTCGTCGA
Source organism: Labrenzia sp. OB1 (assembly GCF_001624695.1). Taxonomy (GTDB): domain Bacteria; phylum Pseudomonadota; class Alphaproteobacteria; order Rhizobiales; family Stappiaceae; genus Roseibium. The sequence continues at coordinate 91,552 of NZ_JSEP01000005.1, forward strand.
GCATCTCCTGACTAGCCGGCAGGGTCTGGTCGCGCAGTTCGATCAGTGCGCCGAGCCGGCCAGTGTCGAGATCCTCCGTGATATCCGTCCCGTTGACGGAGATCGTCGTCTGTCCCTCCGTTCCTGTCCCGGTGGAGAGCAGGTGCGCAGTGTCGCCCAGGAGGATCTGGCCGTCGCCCGTATAGACCTTGACCGTGCCGCCCTCCGTCTTGAACGTCGAGATCTCCATCTGCTCTGACAGGGAAACCAGCGCCGTATTGAGCTGGTCTTCCAGATCGGCCGTGCTGTCTCCGCGCGCGACAGCCGTCTCGATCTGTTCGTTGAGCGCGTCAATCGTCGAGATAGCCTCGTTGGCGGCCGTGACCGCGTCGCCGATCTCGTCGTCTGCCTGATCGATCTGCTTGCTGATGTCCGAAGACAGGCTGTTGAGCTGATAGGCAACATTTTCAAGCGCGGAGACCGCGGCGCTCGCGAGACTTTCGCTTTCCGGAGTTTCCGCCAGCGCGGTCAGAGCACTCTCGAAGCTCGCGATCGTGTTGGCTAGCGAACTGCCGTCGCCGTCGTCACCTGTGGTCGTGCCGAAGGATTGCTGCAGACTGTTGAGGTAGTTCGCCGTCACGGTCGCACCCGCCGTTTCCGTGGTCGCGCCCAAAAGGTCCTCCAGCAGGTATTTGCTGACGCTGCTGGAGATGTTGGAAACGGAGACGCCGGCGCCGTAGCCCAGGGTGGTCTGTGACGACACGGTCGCCGATTTGGCGGTGTAGCCTTCGGTGTCCGCGTTGGCGATGTTGGCGGAGGTGACCGACACTTGCACCTGGCTGGCGGTCAGGGCGCTGGCCGCGATATAGCTTGCCGTGTTGAGGCTTGTCATGGCCCTTGTCCCTCCAGGTTATGCCGGTTCAGACCTCGTAGCGACGGCCAATCGAAAGCGGCCCGGACGGCTGGCTGCCGTAGCGCCCGGTCTTGTCGTAGCGTGAGTTGGCAGCCTGATTTTCCCGAATCGCCCGCATGATGGTCTCCACCCTGCGGCGGTTGGCCGTCAGCGCGCGGATCAGGTTCTGGCTGTTTTCCGACAGGGCCCGCGTCAGCTTTTCGTTGCTGTGCTGCAGCCTGGTGAATTTTTCCGGAGAGGCCAGCAGGAAGACATTGCTCTGCGCCTTGAAGGATTTCAGGAATGCCTCCAGTTCCGTGGCAAGCTTCTGCTTGCGTTCCAGCAGATCGTCGACGGTGGCGGGCCGGCCGCTCTTCAGCCGCCGGTTCTCCTCCTCCGTCACCGCGTAAAGGTCTTCGGCGACCTGAATGGCGCGTTCGACGGTGGCCTCGACCTTTATGATGTCGGCCGGCGACAGGATCACGTTCATGCGTTTTTCGGGTTTTCTCGGCATGCTCACCGTCCTCGGTTCTTCCAAACTTCTGCCGTTCTGGCATAGGCGTTGACTGCCTGGGTAACAGCGGTCGACTGGGACATCTGCTGCCCGACCTCCGCTTGCTCCTGCCGCATCTTGCGGACGAGATCCTGGAGGTCGCGCTTGAGAACCAGGAGCTTCAGCCTGGTTGACTGGCTGCGCGATTCCGCTTCCAGTTTCAAAATGTCGTCTTTCAGCCGCCTGTACCGTTCCTGGCAGACTTTGAGATGATCGCTCATGGCTGTTACCTGACCGCGTCGAGCAGCGTGTCGAACATGGTGCTCGCGGTCGACATGATCTGCGATGCGGCGGAATAGGCTTGCTGGGCTGACAGCATTCGGGAGAATTCTTCCCCGGTATCAACCGTGCTGGCCTCCAGCCAGCCGCCCTGGACCGTTCCGGCTCCGCCCTCGCCCGGCTCATGCAGGGTGGCGTTGCCCGACGTCGACGAGCGGGCATAGATGCCGTCGCTCATTTCTTCCAGGCCGTCGGGATTGCCGAATGTGGCCACGGGGATCTGGTAGATCGAGCGCTCTTCGCCATTGTCGAAGAAGGCCACGACCGTGCCGTCGTCCGAGATCTCGATGGAGCTGAGATTGCCGTAGGCCAGGCCGTCCTGATCGATCGACTGGACATCAATCGACGGATCGCCGTCGTCGGAGGCATACTGGGTCAGACCGCTGGTGCTGCCGTCGCCGGCGAGATCGATGCTGATGGCAGTGTCCTCGGCACCGGTCGTCCAGCCCTCGATGGTCAGTTCGGCGGGATCGGGGTTGGTGGCGGTGAGCATACCATCCGTGGTGAAGGTCAACTCGATGACGCCGGAGGTTACCGTTCCGATGGTCTCTCCGGTGGCCGGCAGGGCCGGATCGGAATAGCTGATCTCCCAGGTGTTCTCGGCGGTCTTCGTATAGCTTGCCGTGACCGTGCTGGTTGTGCCGAGGGAATCATAGACCTCGAAGGAGCTCTCGAAACCGTCCCCGATTTCCGCATCCGCCGGCAGGTTGGCCTGGATGGCGACATTCGACGTCGCCTCGACCGAACTCTGGACAGAATCCAGGTCGATCGGCTCTAGCGCGTTCTCGCTTGTTCCGCCGATGGGATTGCCATCGGGATCCGTCGCCCAGCCGAGCAGGTAATATTCGTCGTTGGTAAGATAACCTTCGCTGTCGACGGTGAATTCGCCGTTGCGCGTGTAGTATGTCGACGTCGCGTCCGAGCCGTCGGCAACGATGAAGAAACCGTCCCCCTCAATGGCGAGGCTGGTCGCTTCGGTCGACTGCACCAGCAACCCCTGCTGGTCGACGTTGGAGACCATCGTCGCCGAGACGCCGCCGCTGGAATTCGATCCGCTGCCTGCAACAAGGCTGGAAAAGCTGGTGTAGGAAGACTTGTAGGCGGTGGTCTGGGAATTCGCCAGGTTGTCGGAAATGACGGACAGCGCGGTGCTCTGCGCGGACAGCGCGGAGATGGACGCGTTCAGGGCTCCCTGCAAGCTCATGCCGGTTCTCCTTACTGCGTCGCCAGGACGGCGAGGACGTTATCGAGCAGCACCGAAGCATCGCCGATGCCGAGCACCGCCTCGTCGCTCGTCGTATCGACCGCGGTCACCTGGGCAACGACGGTGGTGTGGCCCGACACGTCGTCGCCGTCGGCATCCGTTGCTGCGACCTGAATGGTGTATTGTCCGCCGTCCTGGAGCTGTTCGCCGTCCGACGTGACCCCGTCCCAGGCGAAGGAGTGAGCGCCCTCCGAGGTTTCCCCGGTTTCGGAATAGACCGTGTTGCCATCCTCATCGAGGATGCTGATGGTCACGTTTTCGGCTTCGCTCTCCAGCGTGTAGGACCACTGCGCCTCTCCATCCTGGAGCGATGTCGTGTTGCCGATCGCCTCGACCGTCTGGCCGAGATATCCGAGCCCCTGGGAGCTCATGTAGTTTGAAATCGTGTCGGTAAGGCTCGTGATCTGCGAGGAGATGTCGGACTGCGTCTCGTAGCTCGCAGAATCGATCATCTGACTGATATATTCGTTTGTATCGGCCGGATTGGTCGGATCCTGGTTCTGAAGCTGTTGCACCATAAGCAACAGGAATTCATCGCCGTCGATAGACGTTCTGGCGTCATCTGCAGATGTCGTGGATGTCGCGCTTGCAGGAGCCGTATAAGAATTAACGGTTGATATAGTCATATCTCCGCCCTCATCTGAATAATACTGAGAGAGGGTGAAGTTGAATTTACGACTTCAAATATTCACCCGACATAATAGTAAAACGGCTGACGACAAAGATCCGGGCGCAGGTTTTTCAAATATTTTACTTGGGAATAATTTGCCGTGTCGGTATATAATTTAGGCAAGATCTGCCGAGCGCATTTTCACAGGCGCAGATACTTGGAAAATCGGGGAGAACACGCGGGGCCGAAGAAATTCCGTTGGCGAAAAACGGGCTGCAAAGGCAGGCACGCGCGCCAAACCGGGCAGAAATTTCCCATCAGGAAATTCTTGCGATCAGATGGGGGAGGAGGGAATTCCGGGGGACGGCGTCGTTCAGCCGATCGGAGCTTCTGAACATGCCACCGAAGGGCACGACATGAGTACGCTCCACAGCGTCGCGCGTCTTGGCCGATGCCCGCATCGCCCAGCGACACGATCCTCGCGGAACGCTCTCATGCCCTGGTCAAAGAGGGTCTTATTTGTTGAGATTGGTAGAAGCCGTCAGTTTGACTCGCGCGCTTTCTTGACGATTCTCGCGGCGAGATCCGAAGGTGCCTTGGATGCCGGACCTGCGGACAGCATGGCCGACAGAGCCTGTTCTTCCTTGAGCCTTGTTCGCGCCACACTGGACATCTTCAGGAGTTCTCTTGCCTGCCCCTGCTCCGCGAGCGGCCATGTTTCCAGGTCCGGCCCGTGTTGATCCAGAAGCGCATCAAATTCTTCGATTGCCATGAGAGGCACCGCTGCAATCATTTCCAAACCAAATATCCTTCGGCACTTACCCTAACGGTACATGCCCGGAGATTGGTTGTCCATGATTTAGAAACATTCAGCAACAATTCGTTCGTTGCGTATATCCTTCATAAGCGTCTGCTGATTTCTGGGTGCAAGCGTCGTCATCTCGGCCCACGCATTGCGCAGGTCCAGCAGGCCTTCGGCGAGCGTCGCAAAGCGTTCTTCGGCATCCGGTTTCGTTACCGCACTGTTCAGCGCGAAGATGTTGCGTGTGTACATGTCGATGAGCTGCTGCCCCATGGACTTGTTGATATCCATATCGACATTCTGGCGCAGGCCCCGCAGGATCCCCGTTGCCCTGGCGACACGCAAAAGGGCGGTTTCATATTGCTTCTTGCGCAGATCCTCCGCCGCCAGAACAATGGCGTTCAGCACCTCGTCGAACAGCAGGGTCACGGCCGCCGGGGGAGCAACCGTGGTCGCGGCGGTTCTGTAGGCCGCTATGGCCCGGTTCATGGCATAGCTCATCGTTTAATCTCCTGAACTGAGAAGAGCTTCAATGTAGGAAAGGTTGGACTCCGCCAGCTCGATCGTGGCCTGGTAGGACGCGTAGAGCGTAATCAGATAGTCCCGGTAGTCGTCAGCATTCGAAATGATGCTGTCATAGTCTTCTTGATAGTCGGCATTCTGTTCGGTAAGGGCGGTGATGACTTCCGTCAGCAGACCTTCGCTCGCATCCGCGTAGTGCTCGACCGAATTGTAGAGCTTCTCCACCATGCCGGTCGTGAAGGTCATGTCCACGGTCTGGCTTTGTATGCCCGTGAAGACGAAGCTGATGCCCTCGTAGGCGGTTCCCTCGACACCCACGATGCGTGATCCGCTGATTTCGAACTGGCCGGATTCGCCGTCGACCAGGACGCTCGTCACGGTGCCGTCTTGGTCCACCTCGATATCCAGCGACAATTCATCGGGCATGGCGTCATTTCGAGCCAAAAGGGCCAGGTCGCCGGAGCTGCTGTCCATCTGGAACATCAGCAAATCCTCGATGGCATCCAGATTGGTCAGGAGCGCATCGGCAAGCACCTCGTCATCAACGACGAGGTGGTTGCTGCTGTCGTAGGACAGGCCGAGCAAGGCCATGCTTGCCTCGTCGATGAAGGTCGACAGGCCTTCGGCGATATCCGCATTCGCGCTACGAAGGATGCTGTCACCAAAAAGTATGGCGCCATCGGCGGCGCCACCGCCGGAGGCCACCTCCTGCTGGGTCTGAGCCCATTCGCGATAAGCGTTATAGGAATCGACCAGGGTATAGACCGCATCCTGGACGCTCGTCAGGGACGACGAGATCTCGATGGAGATGTAATCGTCTTCGCCGGTCTCCTGGTAGATGGAAAACGTTACGCCGTCTATGACGTCGTCGATGACATTGCTGTCTCGGGTCACCTCGACACCGTCGATGCTGATGATCGCGTCCTGGGAAGCCTGGAGCTCGCTGGTGAAGATGCCGTCTTGATCGGTCAGCCCGAGCGCCTGACCGACATCGTCGCCGGAAACACTCGTGAGCACTATGTCCTGGCCGGTCTCCGCGGCACTCAGGACAAGCTTGTATTCGGCATCGGAAACCTGGATCACCGAAGCCTTCACGCCGCTGCCGTCCGAGTAGACGTTGATTTCCTCGGCGATCTCGTCCAGCGACATGTCTTCTGTAATATCGATCTCGACGGCGCTCTCGCCGTCCTCGTATACCGCCCCGTCCAGTTCGAGCGTGAACGTGCCGGAGATGGCAAGTTTGGAGGAATCGTCCGCAAAGACGTCGCCGTCCACCTTCTGGCTTGTGGCAAGTTGCAGAACCTGAAGCTCGTATGTCGCGACATCGATGCCATCATCGGCCGTCACCACCACGGCCGATTCCGCATTCACATCGCCATAGCCGGTCAGGTAGGCATCCCGCAGGGAAAAGACATCGTCGGCATCGGTCAGCGAATTGTCGGTCCCTCGGATCGTGTCAAGCGCTGACAGGAAGTCTTGCAGAAGTGTCTGCATCTCCCCGTAGGCTGCTATCTCCGCCTCGTTCTCGAGCATCTTGATCTCGATCGAGTCGGCCGGTACCTCTTTCGTCTGCACCCCGACTTCGATCAGCGCATCCCAGTCGACATCCGCGTTCGCGTTCGCCGAGGCCGTGTAAACGGTTGTCGTCGTGGCGGTCGTCGTGGAGGAACTCGTATCGGTGACGCTCATGGCGATGATCCGTTTTGAGAGGTCTGAAAGATGCTCCGGGCCGCAGCAGCACATTGCCAGCGCAAGTGCGATGGGGACTAGGGTGTTCGGGAGCCCGGGCGCCGGCTGGGTCCGTATTCATGTGCAACCTCAGGAATACGGACCCGGCATCGATTTCAGGGGCTGGCGCCCTTCTTCCGCGTTCTGGCGAACGCGATAGCTTTTATCGGATCAGCGAGAGCAGGTTTTCCGGCATCTCGTTTGCCTGGGAGGCGGCGGCCACGGCGGCCTGAACCTTCACGCTGGCGGCCGACAGTGTTGCCTGCTCCTTGGCGATATCGACATCGGCGATCGCGGACTGGGCGGCATCCAGGTTTTCGATGCTGGTCTCGATCTGCGCGGAGCGGAACTCGAAACGGGACATAGTGGCGCCCATCTCGGCCCGGGCGTTGGAGACTTCGTCGATCGCCATGTCGAGGACCGAAAGGGCCTCCTTGGCGCCATCGGCGGTCGAAACGTCCAGACCGGCAATGCTGAGGGCCTCGACGGTCAACTCCGGCAGCGACAGGTTGATGGTGTCGGCCGAGGAGGAACCTACGACGATGTCGGCGCCGGTCGTGTCGACTTCCGTTGATGTACCGTTGGTCGTGCCGGCGGTCAGGCCAAGCGTTGTAAGGTTGAGTGCGCCGGCTCCGTCCACCAGGGTGATGGAGGCCTTCTCGCCGGAGTTCAGGGTCGTCAGCGTCAGCGTACCGCCGTCGTTGATGGCGGAGAGTGTGTACTCGCCTTCCGCCTGGAGGCCGGCATTGATCTGCTCCACCATTTCATCGACGGTCATCGACGTGTCGTCGCTGAACAGTTCGATCTCGATGTCGTTGATGGTAATGGTGCCCGCGTCACCGGCGGTCACCGTCGCAGCCGCGTTCGCTCCGGTTACGGCTGCCTCGGTCTCAACGGAATCGTCGGAGAAATCGCTGGAGTCGTCCAGAAGACTCTGACCGTTGTAGCGCGTGCTCTCTGCAATACCGTCGATTTCTTCCTGGAGCTGCTCGAATTCCGCCTGGATGTAGGCGCGTTCCGTATCCGTCACGGTGCCGGAAGCCGATTGCGAGGCCAGGGTCTTCATGCGTTCCAGGATGTCGCTGACGTTGGCCGCACCGCCGTCGGCGGTCTGCAGAACCGAAATACCGTGGGAGGCGTTGGTGGAAGCCTGCTCTAGGGCTGCCACGTCGGAGGAAATCTTGGTGGCGATGGCCAGGCCGGCAGCGTCGTCGGACGCCTTGGTGATGCTCGATCCGCTTGCGAGTTTGGCAAGGGATTCGGACTGTTCGCTTGAGTTTACGTTAAGGTAGCGAACCGCCGTGTTGGCGGCGGTATTGGTCGAAATAACAGGCATCGTCTTCTCCTCGTGTCAAAAGTCCGCGCCCGTCTTTCGGCGCAGCGGCGCGATAGCCCGCGCTCTGACAGTTCAACGAGATGACACGCCAGTATCAGGCGATTTTTATTTCGTAGGGGGGAAAGTAGAGTTAACTATTTGTAAATGCATTGATGATGTCGGCACCTTGCGATTTCAGTAAAGCGCGCAGTTTCTGCCGCCCGCGCTTGAGAAGGGATTCGACCGCGGACACTGTCGTCTCCATGATTTCGGCGATCTCGCCGTTGCTCATGTTTTCATTGTAGGAAAACACAAGAGCGATTCTCTGCTGGTCCGGCAGTCCCGTCATTGCCCGTTCCAGCAGTTCGGTTGCCTCATGCCGCTCCAGGTCCTTGGACTGGTTGGAACTGCTGTCGGCCAGTTCCGGCAACTCGGCTACCGTTTCGGCTTTCGGCTTACGCAGCAGGTCGATGCAGCGGTTGCTCACCACGCGAAACAGCCAGGTGGAGAATTTCGCCCGGCCGCTTTGCCAGACCTCCCGGCGCGTCCAGACCTGAAGAAACGCGTCCTGGACGACATCCTCCGCATCCGGACCATTCCGAAGAATGCGGTAGGCGACCGCGTATCCCCTGTCCACATGCCGCTCGACCAGGATCTGGAAGGCAACCTCGTTGTCCGCGGCGATCAGTTCGAGAAGCCCGTCATCGGACAGCGATTTCAATTCGCTCACGGTAGGAGGCGGCATCCTGTCGACTTCAATCTTCAGATCGTCTTCAAAGCCGTCGCCCGTCGTTTCTGACTTTGATATCGCCACACCCATAATCCCTATTCCCAAGTCACGTCGTAAAAACTACGTAGCCATGGCTACATGTCTATAACGTAGTAATGGCGGAGATCAGGCGGAGAAAAATGAACTTTAACAGAAAAGTTACTAGGTAAATATTACGCAATACTAGGCATTATGTTCCGTGTAATAGGTAATTATTGCCTACTGAAGCTTTAAATATGTATTCTCGTGTAATTCTTGAGATTGTTGTAGTGTAAGATTCGTTAATTTTGTTTATCTGGAAGCCTGACCAGGCTCGCGCTTGAAATGTGTTGAGTATGTGCGGCAAAATTCTCCGTTTCACTTTCCGGCCGCTAGGTGTGGAATCCAAAAAGGTTGTTCATTCCATCGATCCTGAAGCTGATTGTGTTTGGTCCCCAACCAGTCTCAGATCTTCAATGCGAGTGAACAGCCTTTTTGGATTCCACACCTAGTCCTCTCGTTAAATTTTACAATCAAGCCGACCGGCAAGATCTCAAACCGCGCGCCTCGCCGGCATTGCCTGCTGGACAGGTTCCTTCGCGGATTAAACACCATGAAAACAGCGGCAAACCATGCTGTATCCTTCGGAAGAACCTTCTGGCAGCGTTAAGATCGCGCTTTGCGGTCAGCAAAGATCGACCGGAATGCCGTGCTTGTCGATGGCTCGATACGGATAGCGCCATCGGCCCGAATGTTGACATAAGTCTCATCGATGCGGACCGCCCGCAATGTAGCTTGCAGAACCGGGGCACATGCTTTTCGGTCAGTGGCGTGGACGCCAGAACCCATCTCTTGATGGTGCTGTGGTCCATTTCGAAGCCGCGTTCCAGGAGCATTTCCTCCAGATCCCGCTTGCTCAGCGGATAGCGCAAATACCAGGACACTGCCTGAATGATCAGCCAGGCTTCGAGTTGTCCGCCTTTGAACCCGTCTTTTGGCTGGCGCTTCAATTTTCGACGATGACGGTGGGAATCGGGACGCAGAACTCCGGGTTAAAGGAGTGTTCTTTCAACAGTCAAATCTCAAGACACGGTAACTTCGAAGATCTTTGCGAGAGCCCCCCTGTCCGGGCGCGGCCCTGTGAACACAGGGCGGTCGATTGCTCGACTGTCCGACCGATAATCGCTTGCGCGTATCTCAGTGGACACGTTAAAACTGATGCTAACGTAAGAACATGGGGCGGCCTGCAAATGAATGATATGAAAATCGGCGAACTCGCCAAGGCCGCCAAGGTCAGCCAGAGAACGATTCACTATTATGAAAATCTAGGTCTCATCTCTCCGATGGAACGCGAAGGGGCAAGCCACAGGCTCTACGAACGGGAGACCCTGGCGCGTCTTGAAAAGATCGCAGCTTTGAAAAGGCTGGGTCTGAGCCTCGATGAAATTAGCTCGGTAATTGATCTGTATTTCGGAAAAAAAGAAGGAATTCTGGCCGGAAAGCATCGTGTTATCGAAATGCTCAGGGAGCATCTTGAGAAAGTCGATATGCAGATTGACGAACTCTCATCCTTCCGCAGTGACTTGATCGTGAACATCAAGCATATGGAACGGCTTTATCAAGAGCACCAATCAGGTACCGACGAATAAGACCACGGCTTGACAAAAGCTGCAGCTTGATCAAAATCTACAGTCAACGTTAACTGTAGGTATCAGTATGACTCGACAGCACTATGTCCTCATGGGATTTCTGGTGCTCACCGCGCTTCTCGTGGTGGGCCAGCTTTACGTCGTGATCCCGCTAACCGGCGCGATCGCGGAAACCTTCGCGTCGACGCCGAGGCTGGCGGCCTGGTCCGGCAGCGCTTTCGGCTTCGCCTATGCATTGGGCTTCTTGATTTTCGGCCCGCTATCCGACAGGTATGGGCGGCGCGTCGTGTTGTTGACCGGTCTGATCGGGACTGCGGTGGCTACCGCGCTCGTCGGTCTGGCCGATACCATGACCACCTTTCTGCAGGCACGTGCCGTGCAGGGCCTGGTCGCGGCAAGCTTCCCGCCTGTCGCCCTGTCGCTGGTCGCGGAGGTGCTTCCGCCGCAGCGGCGGCCACTCGGGGTGTCGCTGATCAGCTTTGCTTTCCTCGCTGCGGCTCCTTTGGCCCAGTTCGGCGGAGCCGCCGTGACGGCCTCGCCGAGTATGCTGATGCTGGCACTTGCGCCGCTCTATCTCGTCATGATGGCCGGGCTCGCGATCAGTCTTCCTGGTCAGGCCGGGGCCAGCTCGGGGCCCGCCGCAGAAAAGACCGAACCTGAGGACAGCAGCAGGCTCTTGAACAATATGGTGATCGTTTCGGCCTGGGTCGCCGCGATCACCGTACTCTTCGGCTTTGTGACCTTCCAGATCGCCATCGTCATGGGCGCCGACAGTCTCGATCCGCAGATGGTTCGCTTAGCCGGTCTGCCGCCGCTGGTCCTGAGCCTCTTCGCCGCTCCGATTTCGGCCCGCTTTGGTGCCTCCGTCACTGCGCGCCTGGGTCTGATCGTCGAGGCGGTCGGGCTTGTCCTTTGTCTCGTTGGCCCGGCCATGATGGTGCCCGCAGCGGTGTTGATCTCGGCCGGTGTCGCCCTCGCCGTCCCCGGCCTTATTGCGACAATTGCCGGTGCTTCGTCGAACCGCAATCGGGGCCTGGCGCTGTCGGTCTACACGTTCACGCTGTTCGTTGGAGCCTCCCTGGCACCCCCGGTGGCCAGCGCGGTCGCACCTTTGGGATCGGCGCTGCTCTTCGGTCTTCCCGCCATCCTGCTCGCCGTCGCGTTCATAGCGGTCACGCTCTCGCGGCGAGCAGCTCCGTCGTACGCATACTAACGCCTGATCTGTGGGATCAGCAGAAAGGAATTTGGATGAATTTGCGTAATTTCGTATCCGCGATGGGAGTCGTCATCGGCTCCGGCGCCCTTGGCATCTCTGCAGACGCCGAAACGGATGGAGGTCACATGCAACTCCAACTCACCGCACGCTCCGCCCAAGCAGTTATCGGGACTTTTAAACCCGACGATTACCTGATGGTCGCGACGCGCAAAGTCAAGGTCGATGGCGAAACCGCGACCCTCACCCGTTACATCCGCGCCGACAAGCGCAATGCTCAACTGGGTGGCGAACATTTCAGCACCGTGGTTGCCGAAGATGGTCGCCTCAAAGGCTTCGCGCGGATCGATCTGGATCTCGTCGGCGGTGAGCTGCCGTCGCGCGATGAGGCCCGTGCAATCGCGCTGAACTTCCTGGAAGACGCTGCGCCGGACCTTCTCACGTCGCTCAAGATCAGCTGGATCGAACCACATGACGAGACCATTTCGTTCACCCGGCAGGGCAAGACGCGGCCCGTCACGCTGACGGGCATGAAGGTGAAGATGCAAAACAGGGCCGATGGCCGCTGGATGTGGGTCATCGTCGGCTCGAATCGGCGTGTCATGATCTTTGAACGCGATATCGTTTGGATCACTTTTCCCGGACATCGCGGAACCGAAAAATGGCTGCATGACAGCTGGCTCGATGAACGCGGGGCTGGCATCGATCCCGGCGCCTGATCCCAGGTGTTCGATCCCACACCGAGTAGTTTGGGCGATTAACGCGCATCTTAACCTGAAACGGTCTTGCCAACTTCTTGACCGCGCTTGGTCTTGGTAGATCGTTGTGATGTTTCAGAGGTTCGGTTTTCCGCGCCTCAAGGGCATGTGCTTTTCCCGGACAATCCGCCGCGCGGGCCTGCGGCAAATCCGAACTGGCGGCGCCCGATTACACGATCAAGATCATTCTCATGGCAGCACAAGGCACCTGATGTTTGTTTGACGCAAGGCACGGCTTCCTGAACGAGGATGTCAATTCATCCTTCTTCATGGAGCCGTGACCGCATGGGTCATGATTGAAACCCCGCCCCGGCAAGGACCTGAGCCCGGTCCTGTATGGGAATATGTTAGTTGATTGATGCGATGCGGGAAGGTTTGCGGACGCGCTCCAGAAGCGTGTCGATCCTGTAGCGTTCTGCCTCAAAGGACGCGCGCATTTGCCCGTCTAGGGTTCTGCCCTTGGGCAGTTTGATACGCATCGGGTCCATGTAGCGCCCATTCACCAGCACTTCGTAGTGGAGATGCGGGCCGGTGGAAAGCCCGGTCGACCCCACATAACCGATGATCTGACCCTGGGTGACCTTGGTGCCTTCCTTGATGCCCTTGCCGAAACCGCTCATGTGGTTGTAGGTGGTGGTGTATCCGTTGGTGTGGCGCAGCTCGATGCGCCGCCCGTAGCCGGAACTCCAGCCCGCCTTGAGAACAACCCCGTTGCCCGCGGCGATGATCGGTGTCCCGCGGGGCGCGGACCAGTCAACGCCCAGGTGCATCTTGGTATATTTGTGGATCGGATGGCGGCGCATGCCGAAACCTGACCGGAACTTGCCGCCATTGAGCGGCTTGCGGACCAGAAACTTTTTCGCGCTCTGGCCCGAGGCGTCGTAAAAGTCGGTGACGCCGTCATCCGGAGTGCGGTAACGATAGAATTCACGCGTCGTGTTGCCGGTGTTCAAGGACGCATAGAGAATTTTCGGTCCACTGTTGTCGTCGCCATCGGCGAAGAACAGATCCAGGGAATCTCCGGGCTGGACGCGCGCATTGAAGTCGACGTCGAAGGAGAACATGCGCACCAGATCGTCGATGATCTCGCCGGGCATCTCCTGTTCGAGCGCGGTCTGATAGAGGCTGTCGTAGATC
>NZ_JSEP01000005.1:110000-330125 GCF_001624695.1 Labrenzia sp. OB1
GTACCCCGACGAGGGGAGTGAAACAGTTCCTGAAACCGGATGCCTACAAACAGTTGGAGGGCGCAAGCCTGACAGCGTACCTTTTGTATAATGGGTCAGCGACTTAATTTAACGAGCGAGCTTAAGCCGGTAGGTGTAGGCGCAGCGAAAGCGAGTCTTAATAGGGCGTTTTAGTTCGTTGGATTAGACCCGAAACCGAGTGATCTAGCCATGGCCAGGTTGAAGGTGCGGTAACACGCACTGGAGGACCGAACCCACGCCTGTTGAAAAAGTCGGGGATGAGCTGTGGCTAGGGGTGAAAGGCCAATCAAACTCGGAAATAGCTGGTTCTCCGCGAAATCTATTTAGGTAGAGCGTCGGATGAATACTCTCGGGGGTAGAGCACTGGATGGGCTATGGGGGCTTACCGCCTTACTGATCCTAACCAAACTCCGAATACCGAGAAGTACTATCCGGCAGACACACAGTGGGTGCTAACGTCCATTGTGGAGAGGGAAACAACCCTGACCGCCAGTTAAGGTCCCTAAGTTATGGCTAAGTGGGAAAGGATGTAGAACTCCCAAAACAACCAGGATGTTGGCTTAGAAGCAGCCATCATTTAAAGAAAGCGTAACAGCTCACTGGTCTAAGTAAGGGGTTCCGCGCCGAAAATGTACCGGGGCTCAAGCCATACACCGAAACTGCGGGTGCATCCTTCGGGATGCGCGGTAGCGGAGCGTTCTGTAAGTCTGCGAAGGGAGATCCGTGAGGGCTCCTGGAGATATCAGAAGTGCGAATGCTGACATGAGTAACGATAAAGAGTGTGAGAGACACTCTCGCCGAAAGTCCAAGGGTTCCTGCGCAACGCTAATCGGCGCAGGGTTAGCCGGCCCCTAAGGCGAGGCCGAAAGGCGTAGTCGATGGGAATGCAGTTAATATTCTGCAGCTTGTGGGTAGTGACGGATGCCGTGTGTTGTATCTCCTTATTGGATTGGGGGTGCAGCGAAGGTGTTCCAGGAAATAGCTCCCACGTATAAACCGTACCCGAAACCGACACAGGTGGACTGGTAGAGCATACCAAGGCGCTTGAGAGAACTATGCTGAAGGAACTCGGCAAAATGCTCCCGTAAGTTCGCGAGAAGGGAGACCTCATGGTGGGCAACCATTGTGGGGTGGCACAGACCAGGGGGTGGCGACTGTTTATCAAAAACACAGGGCTCTGCGAAGCCGCAAGGCGACGTATAGGGTCTGACGCCTGCCCGGTGCTGGAAGGTTAAGAGGAGGTGTGCAAGCACCGAATTGAAGCCCCAGTAAACGGCGGCCGTAACTATAACGGTCCTAAGGTAGCGAAATTCCTTGTCGGGTAAGTTCCGACCTGCACGAATGGCGTAACGACTTCCCCGCTGTCTCCAGCATAGACTCAGTGAAATTGAATTCCCCGTGAAGATGCGGGGTTCCTGCGGTCAGACGGAAAGACCCCGTGCACCTTTACTACAGCTTCACACTGGTATTCGTCACGACATGTGTAGGATAGGTGGTAGACGTTGAAGCCTTGGCGCCAGCTGAGGTGGAGTCACCCTTGAAATACCACCCTTGTCGTCATGGATATCTAACCGCGGTACAACCATATCCGGGACCGTGTGTGGCGGGTAGTTTGACTGGGGCGGTCGCCTCCCAAATGGTAACGGAGGCGCGCGAAGGTGGGCTCAGAGCGGTCGGAAATCGCTCGTTGAGTGCAATGGCATAAGCCTGCCTGACTGCGAGACTGACAAGTCGAGCAGAGTCGAAAGACGGCCATAGTGATCCGGTGGTCCCTCGTGGAAGGGCCATCGCTCAACGGATAAAAGGTACGCCGGGGATAACAGGCTGATGATGCCCAAGAGTCCATATCGACGGCATTGTTTGGCACCTCGATGTCGACTCATCACATCCTGGGGCTGGAGCAGGTCCCAAGGGTTTGGCTGTTCGCCAATTAAAGTGGTACGTGAGTTGGGTTCAGAACGTCGCGAGACAGTTCGGTCCCTATCTGCCGTGGGTGTAGGAGAATTGAGAGGATCTGTCCCTAGTACGAGAGGACCGGGATGGACGTACCTCTGGTGGACCTGTTGTGGCGCCAGCCGCATTGCAGGGTAGCTATGTACGGAAGGGATAACCGCTGAAAGCATCTAAGCGGGAAACCCACCTCAAAACCAGTTCTCCCTGAAGAGCCGTGGAAGACCACCACGTCGATAGGAAGCGTGTGGACGTGCAGCAATGCATGAAGCTTAGCTTTACTAATAGCTCGTTCGGCTTGATCCTCTCATTAGTCAATGCTCATCTTTTAAAAGCGCCCTTGGCGCTTTGAAAAGATTGGTTGGTTTTGTTCTCACGGACGTACCGGTCCTTACGGACCTGTCCTGCGAACCACGCGGCCTGACCGGCCGGCGGCCGCTTGGCCTTGCCTTCGCTGCGCTCGGAACAATCGTTCCCTCGCAACAAGGGCAGCACGCTGCAAAAAAAAACAGCCAATCTGAAAAATATCATCGATAAGACCAGTTTGTTCTCAGCGCAGCACGCTCAACACCCGCAAGGGAAAAGAGCCGAACCGAAAGGGTCGCAAGGCTGACCGGCCGCCGCCCGATAGGGCGCGCCTGCGCAGGCCTGCTAAACGCAGCCTACGGCCGTGAGCACAAACATAAAGACCAGTTCACAACAAAACTGCGCTTCGCCGGCCTGGTGGCCCCAGCGGGGAGCCCCCACCCGATCCCATCCCGAACTCGGCCGTGAAACTCCCCAGCGCCAATGGTACTGCATCTTAAGGTGTGGGAGAGTAGGTCGCCGCCAGGCCTGCTAAACGCAGTTTTGTATCTCTCAAGCGCGCTACCGCCTCTCGGCTACCTGAGCGCTAACTCTTCAACAATAGCGCTCACGCGCGCAACGACCTGCACGCTGCGATCCGCGAGAGCGACCTGACAGGCCGGCAGCCTCATGGCCGTGCCTCAAGCCCAACGGGGACACAAACAAACCCCTGAAACAAAATATAACGCGGGATGGAGCAGTCCGGTAGCTCGTCAGGCTCATAACCTGAAGGTCGCAGGTTCAAATCCTGCTCCCGCAACCAAATCATAAAAAAAATCAGCCCCCTCGGTGAAAACCAAGGGGGCTGTTTGGCGCGCTACCGCCTCTCGGCTACCTGAGCGCTAACTCTTCAACAATAGCGCTCACGCGCGCAACGACCTGCACGCTGCGATCCGCGAGAGCGACCTGACAGGCCGGCAGCCTCATGGCCGTGCCTCAAGCCCAACGGGGACACAAACAAACCCCTGAAACAAAATATAACGCGGGATGGAGCAGTCCGGTAGCTCGTCAGGCTCATAACCTGAAGGTCGCAGGTTCAAATCCTGCTCCCGCAACCAAATCATAAAAAAAATCAGCCCCCTCGGTGAAAACCAAGGGGGCTGTTTTGTTTAAAGGCATCGACCACCAAGGAATGGGGAACATCTCGTCTGTAGAGGTCATTCAAAGGGCTGGCTCGGCGCAGCAGAGGGCAGGCAGATGTTCAGTCCTGCTCTTGTTCGAAATAATTTGAGTGTTCCGCCGAAATCAGGTCGATCGTTGAATCGAGGCGGGAGAGGTGCAGGATACCGGCGGCTACGGCCGCCTTGCTGTCGTGGGCTTTCACCGCCTCGGCGATCGTCTCGTGATCCTTGAGGAGTGGCGGCATCCTGTCCAGTCTGGCCAGGCCCAGTGTGCACAGGCGATCAACCTTCGCCTTTTCGACGGAGATCACATCAAAGGCGAATTCGACTTCGGCAATTTTGCAGAGCGCCTGGTGAAAGGCATAATCCAGATTGCCGAAGGCTTCGAAGTTCCTCTCCGCAATGACATTGCGCTGACCGGCGATGCAGTCGTCCAGCACTGCCGCCCCCGCGGCGTCGCAGCGCCGGGCGGCCAGGTCCAGCACTTCCTTTTCCACGGCTGCGCGCACGAAACGAGATTTTTCGATTTCCCGCGTCGAGAATTTCCTGACCTCGGTTGCTCTTTGAGGCCGGATCAGCAGGAGGTCGAGACTTTCCAGGCGGCTGAAGGCGTCCCTGACGGGCTGCCGGGAGACACCGAATTTAGCCGCGATATCGGCCTCGGAAATCCGGTCTCCCGGTTTCAGCCGCATCGATCCGATCTCGTTGTGGAGATAGTCGAAGATCTCATCGACACGCGGCCTCCGGTCGCTCGTCTGTTTCAATTGCACAATTCCATTTTCCTCTGACGCCCGGGATCAATAGGCGCATTTCGCCTTCGATGCCAGCTACCTGTTCCGGTCTTCCAACCCTGCAAGCAATTCGCGACATATGAATTTCAGACTAGTATTCCAGATTGCGGACTAGTATACTAGTAATAAGTTATCAGGACCCGTGCCGATGTGATCAGACCTGATCGCGAAGCGTGGGTTCTGGAGCTGTCCGATTGGGAATGACGGATGGAGAACCGGTCGATTGACGGCCAGCCGATAGAAGGCCAGAGACGATACCTCCAAGACCGGGCGCAGGCCGCCCGGCCCGGTCCAAAATGACGCGGCTCAAAGCGATGCAGGATCGGATCGTAGTGTTGCTGTCCGGGATTCGCTGTTCGCGTCTCCGCGCGTCTTTAGTTTTGCGGCGGGGCAGAGCGACGAAAGCTTGCGCACCTTCAAGGCACGGGAGCCAAAAAAGAGCGAAAATGAACGGGTGGCGCGAGACCAGAAGCTTCAAGACACATCGCAGTCCCAAGGACTTTCAATGG
Organism: Labrenzia sp. OB1; assembly: GCF_001624695.1. Classification (GTDB taxonomy): domain Bacteria; phylum Pseudomonadota; class Alphaproteobacteria; order Rhizobiales; family Stappiaceae; genus Roseibium. The sequence goes on from NZ_JSEP01000005.1 coordinate 114,738, forward strand.
CGACACGGCGTCTGACAGTGATGCGGAAAAAGGAAATGAAATGAAACTCAAGGGCAAGACAGCAATCGTTACCGGCGGCGGCCGGGATATCGGCAGTGCCTGCGCGTTGAAACTGGCGGAAGAAGGCGCGAATGTCGCCATCAACTATTTCTCCAGCAGCAAGGGCGCGGATGCCACCGTGGAGGCGATCAAGGCGCAGGGTGGGCAGGCGTTCGCGCTTCAGGGCGATCTGAACACCCAGGCCGATGCCGAAGCGCTGGTTGCCAAGACGGTCGAAGCCTTCGGAGGCGTGGACGTTCTGGTCAACAACACCGGTGGACTGATCGCGCGCAAGAAAGTGTCCGAGATGTCTCTCGAACACTGGCAGGCGGTCATGGACGTGAACCTGACCAGTACGTTCCTCATGATCAAGGCCTGTATGCCTTACCTGACGTCCGGAGCCATCGTCAACATGGCCAGTCAGGCCGGACGCGATGGAGGAGGCCCAGGCGCGGTGGCCTATGCAACCTCGAAGGGGGCCATCATGACCATGACCCGCGGCCTTGCCAAGGAACTGGGTCCCGACGTCCGCGTCAATGCGCTGTGCCCGGGCATGATCGATACCGACTTCCACAACATCTTCACCAAGGACGAGGTCCGCCGTAACGTCGAAGCCGCGACACCGGTGAAACGTCAGGGTATGCCGGTCGATGTCGCCAATCTCGTCCTGTTCCTGGCCTGCGAGGATTCTGCTTTCATGACCGGTGCCAGTGTCGATATCAACGGCGGCATGCTGTTCAGTTGATGATGTGCGAATGGGGAGACAGTTTTGCCATAAGCTGTCTCCTGCCTTCATGACTGGAAACACGGTCTGATCACAAGCTGCTCTCGATCCGGCAAAAGTGCTGGCGAGATTGCGTGCTCAAGTTCACGGACTTGCGACGGTGTTTCCCGGATTTTTTCAACGCATTTGTTTGAATAATCTTTTTTACATGCACCAGTCGGCGGACAGCGTGGGTGACCCTAACAAAACAGGATCGGCACCTGGCGTCTGCTGTTCTGCACCGGCAATCGTCTTTTTCTTCAGCGGGCTCATCGGTAACACCGGCTCAGAAGCCGATGTTACCTGATTTTGCGTGCCCGAGGCCGCCCCGTCCGTCATGAGAATTGACGCCAATGACTTTCCCCCTGCAGCAGATCCTTCAGCGGCCTCAGTCGAACAGCGACGGCAGGAACAGGGAGAAGGCCGGGACGTAGGTGATCAGCATCAACGCCACGAAAAGCGCCAGGTAGAACGGCCAGATCGATTTGAGCGCGTCCTCGATCCGGATCTTGCCGACGGCGCATCCGACGAACAGACACGTGCCGACGGGTGGTGTGCACAGTCCCAGACCCAGATTGACCAGCATCATGATGCCGAACTGTACCGGATCCATGCCGAGTTCTCTGGCGATAGGCAGGAAAATCGGTGTGCAGATCAGGATAAGGGCAGCCATGTCCATGATCATGCCGAGCACCAGAAGCATCAGGTTGATCAGCAGCAGGATGACGATCTTGTTCTCCGAGATCGCCAGGAGGAATGTGCTCAGCTTTGTCGGGACCTGGTAGAGAGCGAGCAGATAGGCAAAGGAACTGGCAAAGCCGATCAGGATCATCACCATCGCCGTGGTGCGCAGCGATGACGTTACGCAGACGACGAATTCCTTCCAGCCGAGGGTCCTGTAGACAATGGCGGTCAGGGCGAGGGCGTAGATTGCTCCGAAGGCACCGGATTCCGTCACCGTGAAGACGCCGGACAAAACGCCGCCGACAATTATGACCGCGGTGATCAGGCCGGGTATGGCGCTGACGGCGGATCGGGCCACGGCCCGCCAGCCCGGAAAGGGTTCGGAGCCGTAATTGTGTTTGATCGCCACCACATAAGCGGCGACGGCGAGGCACAGGCACATCAGGATGCCGGGGATGACGCCCGCCAGGAACAGCTTGGAAATGGATATGCCACCGCCGGCGGCCACAACAAAGATGATCATGTTGTGGCTGGGCGGAATGACGATGCCTGCGATGGACGACGTGACGGTGACATTGACCGCATAGTCCGGGCGGTAGCCTTTTTCCTTCATGACCGGGACCAACAGGGAGCCGAGCGCGGAAATATCGGCAATGGCCGATCCGGAAATGCCGCCGAACAGCATGCTGGAGGAGATGTTCACCATGGCGAGGCCGCCGCGAACATGGCCGACAAGAGTGGACGCGAACCGGACAAGGCGGGCGGCAATGCCGCCGTGTAGCATCAGCTCACCCGCGAAGATGAAGAACGGAATGGCGAGCAGGGAAAAGGAGGCAATGCCGGAAATGGAGCGCTGAAACGTCATCAGCAGCGGGAAGCCCTCGTACCAGAAGGCGGCGGCCGCGGAGATGCCCATGGCGAAGGCGACCGGGACGCCGAACAACACACTTATGCCGAACACACCCAGCAGAATTGCGAGACCCATATTCAAAGACCTTTTTTATTCGGAGATCTCGCCGCGCAGGGTGCTGAGGCCTCTCAGGACGAAACGCGAACCGGCGAAAATAACGATGAGTCCACCACAGGCGACAGCCGAAGCGGTGCGAATACTCTCCGGGATGTTCAGCATCGGAAGAAGGGTTGACCAGCCGAACTCGAAAAGCTCAAGGCTGGCGATGAGCATGACGGCACCGAAGATCGCCAGAGCCAGGTCGGTCAGCAGGAGCAGGACCTGTCTTGCCTTGCGCGGCAGCGCGTCGCGCAAAAACGTTACGCCGAGATGCGACTGTTCGTGAATGCCGACGGCTGCCCCCAGGAACGTGATGTAACAGATGAGGAGAAGGGCCAGCTGCTCGACCCAGGTCGGTGTCGAATTGAGGACATAGCGGCCGAACACCAGCCAGCCGAAGGTTGCCACGAGAACAACAAGCGCGATCGACCCGATAAACACACAGACATTCTTCAGACGGGTCAGCCCTGTTTCCAGGCGGTCCGCGAAGTCCCTGAAATGCGTCATTTCATTCTCCCGGCGGCGGGCCGTGCCGGAGGAGTGAGCACGGCCCGACACATGTATTATTGCGCGTTTCTGAACATGTTGACCAGGTCGGTCAATTCAGGATTCTGCGCGAGGTACTGCTCATAGACCGGAGCCATGGCCGCCTGAAAGGCCGCCTTGTCGGCGACGTTGTTCACCGTGACGCCGCCACCTTCAACCTTGGCCATGCTGGCGGCTTCGCGTTCCTGCCAGAGCTTGCGCTGCAGCTCGGTGCTGTTGTGCCCGGCGACCCTGACGATCTCCTGCTGTTCCGGTGTCAGGGAGTCGTAGGTTTTCTTGCTCATGCACAGGCACTCGGGAATGATGAGATGCTGGGTGAGCGAGTAATATTTTGCGACTTCGAAGTGATTGGTGGATTCGTAGGAGGGCGGATTGTTCTCCGCGCCGTCAACGACACCGGTCTTGATGGCCTGATAGACTTCGGCAAAGGCCATTGGCGTCGCGTTGCCGCCCATGGAATCGACCATTCCGACGAACAGGTCGTTGTTCATCACCCGTATCTTCATGCCCGCGACGTCCGCAGGCTCCTCGATGGGTTTCACGGAGGTATAGAACGACCGCGCCCCTGCATCGTAATAGCCAAGAGCGATCAGGCCTTTCGCCGCAAGCCCTTTGCTCAGGGCAGCGCCGGCCTCGCCATCCATCAGCTCGTACATCTGCGGCACGCTTTTGAAGATGAACGGCAGGGAGACGACATTGGCCTCCGGAACAACCTGGCCCATCGGTCCCAGGCTGAAGACGCCGAAATCGATGACGCCAAGGCGGGTCTGTTCGATAGCGTCGGGCTGTGAGCCCAGAACGCCGGAATGGAAGATCTTGGCGGTCAGTTCACCGCCGGTCTTCTCGCTGAGTTCCTTGGCGAAGGCTTCCATACCGTGCGAGACCGGGTAGTCCTCAACATGGATATTCCAGCCGCGCAGTTCGCGTGCCTCGGCTTCAAGCGCCGGGATTGCGAGCGACGCCGCAACGACGGATCCAAGAAGCATGGCTAATTTGAGAGATTTGAATTTGGTCATCGGTTCCTCCCTGTTTGACCTCTGTAGACGATATTTATTTTACAAATATTTATAAGTTAAAAAAATAATAAGACAAATTTCCGCGAGCTTTTCGATCAACCGACTGATTTGAGAAGGTAATTTCCGGACCGGCGATGAGGCGCGCTCCTGCGTCAAGCCGGGGCTCTGTGTCATTCGATGTTCTTTAATGGTGGCGGCTGCGTCCTTGCCCTGCGTGCTTCAGGTGTTGAAAAAAGCCAGGGGAGGGCAAGGAAGGCGATATAAATTTTTACAAATAATTGACAAGTAGGGTTGAGGCGAATATCTCTTTAAAGGGACAAGACGTGTCCTGTTCTGCAAATATCGGAGTGTCTCCTGTGGCGGGTTTGAGCAAGCAATCACACGAAAAACTGATGAATGTGAGCACGGCGACACTGACAACCGTTCTGTTCAAGCATGGATTGAGAAATATTTTTCTGCAGGGGCCGCAACGGTTGCGCCCCGGCCCGAACATGGTCGGGCTTGCCTATACGCTGAGGTATATTCCGGCCCGGGAAGATCTGGATCGCCTCGAAACCTTCGCCAACCGCGAGAATGCGCAGCGCAAGGGCGTCGAGGAATGTCCGGAAGGGGCGGTCTTCGTGATCGATTCTCGCGCAGATGCGTCGGCCGCATCCGCGGGATGCATTCTGGCAACACGGCTTCAGTCCCTGGGATGCTGCGGGATCGTCACCGACGGGGGCTTTCGGGATACGCCGGAAATCGCCCAACTGGAGATGCCCGCCTATCACAGCCGCCCCAGCGCACCGACCAACCTGACCAAGCATCATGCCGTTGCGATAAACGATCCGATCGCTTGTGGAGGGGTCGCGGTTTTCCCGGGAGATATCATTGTCGGTGACAATGAAGGCGTTGTCTGCATACCCGAACATATGGCAAATGAGGTGGCGAACGAAGCGGCGGAGATGACCGTCTTTGAAGATTTCGTCCTGGAAAAGGTGCAACATGGGGAGTCGATATTCGGGCTATATCCCCCGACCGACGCCTCGACAAAGGAGAGGTTCAAGACTTGGCGGCACGAAAGAAGCAGGTAGTAGCACTTGCGGCAGCCGAGGGGCAGGTTCGCGACCGGACGCTCTCCGACAGGGCGTATGAGAAGATTCTCGCCAAGATCATGGATGGGGATATTCCCGTCGGCGGCAAGCTGCCGACCGAGCAGACGCTTTCAGAGGAACTCGGTGTCTCGCGGCCGGTGCTTCGCCAGGCGCTCAAGCAGTTGCGTGAGGATGACGTGGTCGTCTCGCGCCAGGGATCCGGGTCCTATGTAAAACGCCGCCCGGAAGGCGCGGTCCGGGATTTCGCACCTGTCGGTTCAATCGCCGATATTCAACGCACCTTCGAATTCAGGGCGGCCATCGAGGGTGAGGCCGCCTTTCTTGCGGCGGAACGGCGATCGGAAGACGATCTTGCGGAATTGCGCAACGCGCTGCTGGAGCTGGACCGCTGTATCGAGAACGGCGAATTGGGTGTGGCGGCCGACGAGGCCTTTCATGTCGCCGTGTGCAATGCGGCGGACAACAAGTATTTCGTCGCGGCAAGGTCGTCGATGAAATCCAATATTCTCACCGGCATGAACCTCACCAGAAACCTCACGCTGACAAAACCGCAGGATCGTCTGAAACTGGTCCAGTCCGAGCATTATTCGATTTTCGAAGCCATCGAGAAATCCGACCGGAAGGGCGCCAGAAAAGCAATGCGAAGCCACGTCGAAAATGCCCGAAAGCGGATTTTTGAGGGCTGAGATTTTCGCAGTTGCGGTCTGGCCTCGTTTGCTTCTGGGCAAACGTGTTCACTCGATCTGAAGAACGATTTTGCCGATATGGTTTTTCTGGCCGAAAGCTTCCTGGGCCCTCGCGATTTCCTCAAGCGGGAAAGTGGCGGCGACCAGCGGGCCTATGTCGCCGCGTTCGATCCTGCCGACCAGATTGCCGAAGACGTCCGGTTCCAGAACGGTGCAGCCGAAAAAGCTCAGGTCCTTGAGGTACAAGGTGCGCACGTCCAGTTCGACGAGAGGTCCGGCAATCGCGCCCGCCACCGCGTAGCGGCCGCCGGGCCGCAGGACGTCGAGCAATGCCGGCCAGCCGGGGCCGGCCACCAGGTCTATTACGACGTCGATGCTGTCGGGCCCGAGTTCTCGAACCGGGTCCTCGTTGCGGCCAATCGTTTTCGCAGCGCCAAGCTGTCGGATCGCATCGGCTTTGGCAGCACCAGTGACCGCGATGACTTTTGCGCCGCGTGCCTTGGCCAACTGGACAGCCGCCGAGCCGACACCGCCCGATGCGCCGGTCACCAGGACAGTGTCGCCCTGTTGGACCTTTGCGCGGGTCAGCATGTTTTCAGCGGTGGAATAGGAACAGGGGAAGGACGCCAGGTCCGCATCCGACAGGCTGCTGTCGATCTTGTGGGCATGGCGGGATGCAACGCGCACGAAATCGGCAAACCCGCCGTCGCATTCCGAGCCGAGATACCATGGTCTTGGGAGTTCGGCCCCGTTCACTTCGCGCAGGCAGGGTTCGATGAGGACGCGCTCGCCGATCCGGGCAGCCGAAACCCCGTCGCCGACCGCAACGACATGACCGCAAACGTCCGCGCCCTGGATGCGGGGGAAGGTCAGCGGCCTACCTGACCAGGAGGCGTCTTCCGCAGCCGCGTTTTTCGAATACCAGCCGATACGGGTGTTGATGTCGGTATTGTTCACGCCAGCCGCCGCCACGCGCACGACAACGTCCCGAGTGCCTGGCCGGGGCACCGGGAGGTCGGTCCGCCATTGCAGCATCTCGGGGCCGCCGTGTCCCGTCAGAACTATTCCGCGCATGGTCTCCGGCAATGTCATTGAAGGTTCCTTTTCAGGTAGAATGATTACTCTACTTGCGTTTGGTAGAGCAGTCATTCTACCTTGTCAAACATGAACGAACTTCAGACACGGATAGCTGCCGGCCTTGAGCGTGCCTTCGCGGCGCACGGGTTCTCGGCACCGAATATCGAGGCACTTCGCGATGCCGCGCAGGTCAGTCTCAGGACCCTCTATAAATATTATCCCTCCAGAAACGACATGGTGCTGGCTGCACTGGAGTTTCGACACGAGCGGTATCTGGAGAAGATCTTTTCCGGCCTGCCGGCAGCGCCACGGGAGGCACTTTTTGAAGTTATCCGTCGGGTCGGGCAGTGGATGGAGAGCGAAGCCTCACATGGATGCCTGTTTCATTCCGCTGTCGCGGCTGCGCCGGAAAACGGGGCGTTGAGACATCTTCTGCAGCGCCACAAGCAGGAATTCGCACAGCGGCTGGCCGCGGCAGCGAAGCGTCCGGAGAACGAAAAAGAGTTGCTGCTGATCTGCGAGGGTCTGATGCAATTGTGGCCCTTGTACCGGAACGAGGCCTGTGAAAGCGCCCTGCAGCTCGCCGCCGCGTTGCTGGCAGATGACGGCGGCGGACAACCGACGGCGGGTCGCCGCGACCTGCATGAAACAGTTGCCTGAGACCTTTCCGGAGCGGACAAGAAAATGACCAGCCGTCCGAAGCCGCTGCAGGATTTCCTTTCAGTTGCCCTTGATGTGTTTATGGAAGCGGCAAGCGGATCGGAGAGCCAAAGCGCCCTGTCACGCATCGAAAGAGCGCTCGCCAAGTCGGCGCCGGTTCCTGCTCAGGAGGGGCGGTGCCTGCCGGTTTGCAGCCATTTGAGGGCGTTCGAGGAAAAAGGTTCCGGGCGCACGGCTCTGGGTGGTCTTCTGGACAGGTTTTTCGAGCTTGAGCCAAGGCTTGTCTGGCGGGGCCGGGCCGGAGACATGACGAACGCCAGCACGAACTTTACCGAAGGGCACGCAAACGCCGTTATTGTCGGGCCGTCCGGGATGGAGCGGCGGTCGGATGTCTGGCTGGGTGTTTCGCTGCTGGCGCCGCATGTCCGCTATCCCGACCATTCCCATCCACCGGAAGAAATCTATCTTGTGGCGAGCAAGGGAGAATTCCGTCACGGAGGCAGCAACTGGTTTGAACCCGGGCCCGGCGGATCTTTCTACAATTCGCCCGGCATAGACCATGCCATGCGCTCCAGGGACACGCCGCTGCTGGCCTTCTGGTTTCTCTGTTCCGGCGACGCGGACCAGGCATAGGGACGGCATTGCGCGAGAACGTCGGTTGTTTAGGGTGTGGGCCCATAAAATTGTACTTTCAGGCATCAATCCGACAAAGAAGAACAAGGAAAAGCCTGAAGAGCCATGCTGCTGCATGGGGCAAAGGCTTTGATGCGGCTCTTCGCAGCCGGATTGATGTCCTTCGGATCGTTCAGAAAGCGACTGTCTCCAGCGTTGCAAAATCTGGAAACCACCCGAACGTATTTGCAATGCAAACGCTGCCTCGGGCGGTTTCCAGAATAGGCGAAACCGTCTAAACGCGACACGCTTTAGCAGGTTCGGCGGCTTTGCCAGATTCAGTCCCGGTGTTCTGCTTTCCGTACGCGTAGCACGGTAAAAAGGTTTTCACGGAATGGGTAATCAATTCCATTTGGTTATCGAACGATCCGGGATTGCCATTATTCCGATGACGGGCTTTCCGCTAGACATGTTCTATCGGGAGTGGCAGCGGTTTTCGGGCCGCACATCCCGGCAAGTGGAGGAGACACTATGAAATACACGCCCAAGAGCCTGTGTGCGGGCCTGCTCGCGTCCGTCGTAATAGCGGGTGCAGCGCCTGTTCATGCCGAAACCTACATTGTCGCGGTCGGTGCGGCTTCGAACAGTCTTCAGGGGCGAAGCGCTGCGCGCTTTGCCGAAGAGCTGCAGGAGCGCCTCGGTGACGCCGACAAGGTTGAATTCTATGCGGATGCGCAGCTCGGTGACGAGAAGGAGCTGATGCAGAAACTCCGTCTCGGCACGGTGCAGTTCACCCTCATTTCATCCATCATGACCAATGTCGCACCGGAATTCGCCCTGTTCGACATGCCGTTCCTGGTTCAGGACCGGGAGCATCTGAAGGCCATCGACAAGAACCTGGTCCGGACCGAGCTTGCTCCCAAGGCGGAAGCGGCCGGACTGCACGTGATCTCGACCTGGGAAAACGGTTTCCGCCAGATCACCAACAGCAAGAAGCCGATCAATGTTCCGGCAGACCTCGATGGTCTGAAAATCCGTACGCCTTCCTCGGAGTGGCGTGTGGCGATGTTCAAGGAATGGGGCGCCAACCCGACGCCGATGGCGTTTTCGGAGGTGTTCGTCGCCTTGCAGACCGGCACCATGGACGGACAGGAAAACCCGCTGACGAATATCGTCGGCGCGAATTTTCAGGAAGTTCAGGGATATCTGAGCCTGACCGGCCATGTCTATTCGCCGACCTATCTCACGACAGGCGCCGGGACCTGGGGCAAGATGTCTGACGACGTCAAGGCGATTGTCGGCGAAGTGGCTTCCGAGGTTCAGGACTGGTCTCTGGCCCAGGGTGAAAAGGCGGACAGCGAGCTGGTCGACAAGGTTCGTGCCGCGGGCGTCGAAGTGAACGTGGCCGACAAGGCTGCCTTCGTTGCTGCATCCGCGCCGATCTACGAAGCTTTCGCCGCAAAGGTCGAGGGTGGCGATAAACTGGTCGGTCTTGCCCAGGGCCTCGCCAACTGAAACACGATACCAATGAAGCCGGCCGGAGATAACCGGCCGGCGAAATGGACCGGGAGGAGCCATGATTGCCCTATTCGAGCGCATACTTGTGCGCGCAATCGAGGCTGTCTGCATCGCCTTGCTGCTCGCCCTGACCGGGGCGGTCATTTATTCCACGACGATGCGTTATCTTGGATGGTCACCGTCCTGGTATGACGAACTTGCAAGCGTGATGCTTGCGTGGCTGACGTATTTTGGAGCGACCTACGCCGTTTTCATGCGGCACCACATGTCCTTCGCCGGCCTGGTGGCGGCGCTTCCGCGAGGGCCGGCCGTAGCGCTCGCCCTGTTTTCCGAAATACTGGTCCTCGGCTATTTCGCTCTGGTTGCCTGGTATGGAAACGCCGTTCTTGCCGTTGCCAAGTGGGATTCCCTGCTGAGCCTTCCCTGGATGACGCTCGATATCGTTCAATCCGTCATTCCGGTCTCTGCGGTGCTGATGATCGTCGGGACACTTCTCACGATGCCCCGCACCCTTCGGGACGCAGCTTCGGGCATCGACCACGAGCATGCCGAGATCGAACAGGCAATCGCCGAAGCGGAAAAAGACGCCCAGGCGCTGCTTCTCAAGGAGGCCGGCAAATGATCCTTCTTCTGACAACCGTCGCTCTGATCGCGCTTATTCTTATCAACGTGCCGATCGCCATTGCCATCGGCATCGTCTCAGTCGGCGGGTTTCTGCTCACGTCCGGCCCCGACCGTCTCTACGACATGGTGATCGCTCTGTATTCGGGAGCGACGTCCTTTCCACTGATCGCCATCCCGCTGTTCATTCTCGCGGGCAACCTGATGAACACATCGGGCATATCGGTCAGGCTCATCAATTTCGTTTCCGCCCTCATCGGGTTCGTCCGCGGCGGGCTGGGAATGGTCAACATCGGTGTCTCGATGGTCTTCGCCGAGATTTCCGGCTCGGCCGTTGCCGATGTCGCGGCAACGGGAACGGTGCTGATCCCGGAGATGAAGAAACGCGGCTATTCACGGACGCTTGCGGCCGCCATCACGTCATCCTCGGCGTCGCTTGCGATCATCATTCCGCCGTCCATTCCGATGATCCTCTACGGCGCGATCGCGGAAACCTCGGTGCTCAAGCTGTTCGTCGCCGGTATCGTGCCCGGCGTGATGGGCGGAGGGCTGCTCATGCTGGTGACCTACATACTGGCGGTGCGCTACGATCTGCCGCGTGCCGAAGGGTTCGATCTCGGCCATGTCGGCAGGACCTTCCGCGAAGCCTTCTGGGCGCTGACCATGCCGGTGATCATCCTCGGAGGCATTTTCTCCGGGCTCGTGACGGCGACCGAAGGGGCCGGCCTCGCGGTTCTCGCCGCCCTGGTGATCGGGCTCTTCATCTATCGCGACCTGGATATACGCCGGTTGCGCAAGACAATGCTGGAGGGCATCAGCCAGACGGGTGTGGTCATGATGCTGGTGGCGACGTCCGCCGCGCTGGGCCTGTTCCTGACCCAGGCACAGGTTCCCCAGCAGCTTGCCGCGCAGATCACCGAGATCACCACGAACCCCTATATCGTGCTTGCGCTGCTGAACCTGCTGCTGCTTGTCCTCGGGATGTTCCTGCATGGAGCGGCGGCGATCATTCTCGTCGTCCCGGTGGTCATGCCGCTTGTGAACGCCGTCGGTATCGACCCGATCCATTTCGGTATCATGGTGACGCTGAACCTGGCAATCGGGCAGCAGACGCCGCCTGTCGCTTCGGTGCTGATCACGTCCTGCTCGATCGCCAAGGCGGGCATCTGGGAGACGTCGCGCACCAACCTGCCATTCATCGCGGTCCTGGCGCTGATCCTGCTTCTGGTCACCTACGTTCCCCAGGTTTCACTTGCATTGACGGAGTATATTCAATGACGCCTCCCAAACCCCGTCTGGTTCTGACACTGGGCGACCCTGCCGGCATCGGATCGGAGCTGGTTGCACGGCTGCTTGCCGATCAGGAGGCCCGCGAGGCGGCGGACGTCCTGATCCTCGGCGACGAGGGCGAGTTGAAAGAGGGAATGAAGACGGCTGGTCTGTCCTTCGACTATGCCATGGTCAGCGGTGCCGCAGCGCTTTCCGAAGCCTCCGGAACACCGCTCTTTCTCCAGGTGGGGCGAGCTCCGGAAACGGGCTGGAAACGCGCGGAGGCGACGGCGGAGGGCGGTGCCCATTGCCTGTCGACGCTCGGAGCCGGTCTCGATCTCGTCAGCTCCGGTCAGGCCGATGCGCTGGTGTTCGCGCCTCTCAACAAGGCATCCCTGCATCTGGCCGGCATGCGGCAATCGGACGAGCTGCACTGGTTCGCCGACAGGCTCGGCCATAACGGCAGCGTCTCGGAACTCAACGTGATGGAGGGGCTGTGGACCAGCCGGGTAACAAGTCATGTCGCCCTGCGCGAGGTTGCCGATCTCATTACCGAGGACAAGATCATCGAGGCTTCGCGGCTGATCCATGGCGCGCTTGTCGAAGCGGGCATTGAAACGCCGCGGATCGGGGTCTGCGGGCTCAACCCGCATAATGGCGACAACGGCAATTTCGGCAGGGAGGAAATCGAGATCATCGTTCCGGCTGTCAAACGGGCGAAGGCGCTCGGCCTGCCGGTCGAGGGGCCTTATCCGTCAGACACGATCTTCCTCAAGGCGGTCGCCAAGGAACTGGACGCCGTCGTCACGCTCTATCACGACCAGGGCCAGATCGCGATCAAGCTGCTCGGCTTCTGGCAGGGCGTGACCGTTCAGGGTGGGCTTCCCGTCCCGGTCACCACGCCGGCTCACGGCACCGCCTTCGATATCCGTGGCAAGGGCTGCGCCAATGTCGGCCCGATGCGAAACGCCTGGAACATCGCCTGCACCATGGGGGGCCGGCGCCGTTCCTCACGTATTTCCCAATGACTGGATCTCCCAAATGAAAATCAAATCTGTTCGCACGCGCGTCTGGACCTGGAAAGGACCGACGGTCCCGCCGCAGGGCAATTTCTGCACGAATGCTTCCGATGCGCTCTGGACAAAGGGCGACGCCATGTCGTCCTTCCGGTTTTACCAGTGGTTGACGTGTGAGGTGGAAACAGAGGACGGCACCGTGGGGATCGGCAATGCCGCCCTTGCGCCGACCATCGTCAAGAAGGCCATCGACGACTGGTACGCGCCCCTGGTGATCGGTGAAGATCCTTTCGACTACGCCTATATCTGGGAAAAGATGTACCGGCGAAGCCATGCCTGGGGCCGCAAGGGCATCGGCATGACCGCCATATCCGCCATCGACATCGCCATCTGGGACCTGATGGGGAAACTTGTCGGTAAGCCCGTGTTCAAACTGCTGGGCGGGCGCACCAAGGAAAAGATCCCGGTCTATTATTCAAAGCTTTATGCCGGATCCATCGACAGCATGCAGCGCGAAGCCGAAGAAGCGATGAAGGGCGGTTACAAGGCGTTCAAATCGCGTTTCGGTTTCGGGCCGAAGGACGGCATGCCCGGTATGCGCGAGAACCTGAAACGGGTCGAGGCGGTCCGCGAAGTGATCGGCTATGACAACGACCTGATGCTCGAATGCTACATGGGCTGGACCCTCGATTACGCGAAACGCATGCTGCCGAAGCTGGCGAAATACGAGCCGCGCTGGCTGGAGGAACCGGTGATTGCCGACGATGTCGGGGGGTATGCCGAACTCAATGCGATGAACATCGTGCCGATTTCGGGCGGCGAGCATGAATTCTCGATCATAGGCTGTGCGGAGTTGGTCAACCGCAAGGCCGTGAGCGTCCTGCAGTATGACACAAACCGCGTCGGCGGCATCACCGCTGCCCAGAAGATCAACGCGATCGCGGAAGCCGCGCAGATCCCGGTGATCCCGCATGCGGGACAGGCGCATAACTACCATGTGACCATGGCCAATACGAACTGCCCGATCAGCGAATATTTTCCGGTCCATGACGTCGAGGTCGGCAACGAACTCTTCTATTACATCTTCGAAGGCGATCCAGAGGCGCAGGACGGCTATCTACAGCTCGACGACACGATGCCGGGTCTTGGCATTTCGATCACCGACAGGCACCTGCAGCATTTCGAGATTACGGAGTGAACATGATCGGCTATTCCGGTATCTGGCCTGTCGCTCCGACGCCCTTTCACGATGACGGTTCAATCGACGAGGAGGGAATGCGCCGCGTTCTCGACTGCCTGATCGACCAGGGCGCCGACGGCATCTGCATTCTCGCCAATTTTTCCGAACAGTTCCTGATCTCCGATGCGGAGCGGGAGCTTCTGACACGGCTGTCTCTGGAGCATGTGGCCGGCCGCGTTCCGGTGATTGTCACGATCAGCCATTTCGCCACCCGGATCGCCGTCGAGCGTGCACGTCTTGCCAGGGATCTGGGCGCTGCCATCGTGATGATGATGCCGCCCTATCACGGGACTCTTTTGAAGGGCAACGCCAACCAGACCTTTGAACAGTTCCGGGCCGTTGGCGACGTCGGCATCCCGATCATGATCCAGGATGCGCCGCTTTCCGGTGTCGATCTGCCGGTGCCTTTGCTGGTACGTATGGCGCGCGAGATCGAGATGGTGAAACTGTTCAAAATCGAATGCCCTCAAGCGGCCAACAAGCTGCGTGCGCTGATCGCCCAAGGTGGAGACTTCATCGAAGGGCCGTTCGATGGCGAAGAAGGGATCACCCTGCTCGCCGATCTTGATGCGGGCGCGCGCGGATCGATGACATCCGGCATGATCGTCGACCGGATCAAGCCGGTGATCGAACTTTACCATGCCGGGCGGACGAAAGAGGCGGCCGATGCCTATGCGCGGGTCCTGCCGGCCATCAACCACGAGAACCGGCAATGCGGCTGGCGCTCCTGCAAGGCCGCCATGGTGGAGGGCGGTGTTATCCGTTCGGAATTCTGCCGGCACCCGATCGAGCCGCTTCAGCCTGCCATCCGGGATCGGCTGCTGAACCTGCTCCGGCCGCTCGATCCGCTGGTGCTGCGTTGGGGCCGATAGCCGTCATGGCGACGGATCTTGACGGGTAAATGGTTCAAACAGAAGAGACAGTGCGATTTGACCCTCCGCAAGCGGGATTGTTCCGGTTCAATGGATAGAGCAAAGTGGATGCGCCGAAGACTGAGCGGATCGACTGATATGCACGGAACCTTTGACATGGCGATCCTGTCTCGCCTGCGGTTCAAACAACTCGCCCTTGTGGCCAGCCTGGAAGTGACCACGAATCTTCACGAATCCGCGCGCGAACTGAACCTGTCGCAACCGGGAGCGACCAAGCTGCTGAAGGAGGTCGAGGAAACGCTGGGCGTGACCCTGTTCGAGCGCCAGTCCCGGGGCATGAAAGCAACAGCCTATGGCGTCGTCGTTGCCAGGCACGCCCGCCAGATTATTTCCGAAACCGGGCGCCTGAAGGCGCAACTGTCCGCCATGCAGAGGGGCGAATACGGGAAGGTGCGGCTCGGGGCCATCATGGAGGCCTTGCCCGGGCAGGTTTCCAAGCTGCTCACGAACCTGATGGAATCGAGTTCCGGGCCGCAGATCAGCCTCACGGTTTCAACGTCCGACAACCTGATTGCCGGGCTCAACGAAGGGGCGCTCGACTTCGCGCTGGGCCGTCCCGTAGAGCATCTCGACATGAGCGGCATCCGGTTCGAACCGCTCTGGCAGGAGAAACTGGCCGTCGTCGCCGCACCCGGCCATCCACTGGTGAAGATGGACCGACTCGACCTGAAGGACCTCGACGGCTTCAGCTGGATCCTGCAGCCGCGTCCCAGTCCCATGCGGATGTCCATCGACCTGGCGTTTGCCCGCGCCGACCTGCCCGCACCGCATTACAGTCTGGAAACATCGTCGATGCTGATGACGACCGTCGCGGTCGGCGAGAGCGACCTGCTGGCCGTCCTGCCGCAATCGGTCGCCACCTATTATTCGAACAGCGGGCTGATCCGTATCCTGCCGGTGCAACTGGAGGAGCACATGAGCCGCTATGGGCTTCTCATCCCGAACAAGGATGAATTCGGTCCCGAAGTCGAGGCGCTGGTGTCTCTGGTGCGGTCACTGTTTTAGGCGCAAAGGCCTGGCGGAGGCTGACCTCGTCAGCGCCCTCTTTACTCCCGGCGGGGTTCGGTCAAGACATTCAAATCGCGCGTCGACTCCACCCACGGCATGGACAGCCGTTTCCGGACCGCCGGGGATAGGAAACCGTTATTTCGGACGACGGTTTGGAAGGGTTGCTCAAGCCGCGCTTCCGGGGTCGGTACCGCATGGCGGCCGCCCGCGTCCCTGGGGGCTGGCTTGCATCGAGCATCGAATTCGCTCAATAAATAGTCCACTTCAAGATCCGATTGCCGGTCGTGCGTCGTTTCATTTCAAGGACTTCACAGCTCAAGGCGGGACATTTCATGTTTGATGATATCGGCATGTTGGCCAGGGAGGCGACAGAGTGGCGTCGGCACCTGCACGAAAATCCGGAACTGCAATTCGTTGAAACCGATACGGCGGCCTATGTGGCGGACAAGTTGCGGAGCTTCGGCCTGGAACCGGAAACGGGTCTCGGTGGCACGGGCGTGGTTGCCGTTATCGAAGGCAATGGCCTGGCCGGCAAATCCATCGGCCTGCGCTGTGAACTGGATGCGCTGCCCATCGAGGAACAGACAAATGTTTCCTATTCCTCGAGGCGCTCCGGTGTCATGCATGCCTGCGGTCATGACGGCCATATGGCCATGCTGCTGGGCGCGGCGAAAAAGCTTGCCGCCGACCGGGAATTCCCTGGCCGGATCGTCCTCATCTTCCAGCCGGCGGAGGAATTCGGCGGGGGTGGTGAAAAAATGATCGCCGACGGCCTGTTCGACAGGTTTGACTGCGACGAAGTTTACGGCATTCACAACATGCCGGGGATCGAATCGGGCAAGGTTGCCGGTGTTTCGGGTGCGGTCATGGCTGCAGCCCGGGCCTGGGATCTGAAAATCGAAGGCAAGGGCGCGCATGCGGGCTGGCCGCACACGGGTATCGACAGCATCGCCGTCGCGATGGATTTTGTGAGCGCATGCAATGCGATCGTCGCGCGTGAAACCGATCCTATCGCGGCCGTCGTCATTTCGACGACCCAGATCCACGCGGGCAACAACTACAATGTTATTCCGCAGTCGGTTCATGTCGGCGGCACCATCCGTACCTTGTCCGACGCCGCCATGGCCGATGTGATTGCGCGCATGCAACGCGTGGCGAGGGGCGTTGCGATCACAAAGGGCTGCGAGGTGACTTTCGACGTTCAGAGCGGATACCCGGTGACTGTCAACCACGGCTCGCAGCTTGCCGGAGCGCTCGCGGCGGTGCAGTCGGCTTTCGGGAACGAAGCCGTGGAGACGGAATGCGATCCAAAGATGGGTACGGAGGATTTCTCCTACATGCTGAACGAGAAACCGGGCGCTTATCTGTTTCTCGGCTCGGGCGATGTGGCGCCGCTGCACAATCCCTCCTACGATTTTCCCGACGGGATCATAGAACGCGGAATCGGGGTCTGGATGACTGTTGCGAAGGCGCGCACCGCCGCCTGAGCATCTACACTATCGACGTTTCAACGAAGCCGGGCCTTGCCCGGCTTTTTCTTTAGGCATGCCTAAAAGGTAATCTTGACATGTCTAAGATTCTTATTGAACATGTTTAGACACAGAGAAAGACATTTTCATGTACGATCGCAATTCCCCTTTCACATCGAGGCAATCGGTTCTCGAGCCCAAGCAGAAAACCGAATTTGCCGAGGAGCGGCTCTCCCAGGCGATCTTGTGGTGTGAACTCACGCCCGGTTCGACGGCTACGGAAGTGGAGCTTGCAGAACGGTTCGGCCTCGGGCGTGCGGCGACCCGCGCGGCGCTTGCCAAGCTTTCAGCCTTCGGTCTCATGCAGTCGATTCCACGCCTCGGGTGGAGAGTTCTGCCGATGAGCGGAGCGCTGATCGGGCAGGTGATTTCGGCCCGCCGGCTCGCGGAGCCGGCACTGGCCGAAGCCGTGTTGACGGCCGGCGCTCTTGGCCAGGCCGCGAACCTCGCCAACATGATCTCCATCATCGGCGATCAGTGCGATGAAGGATCGCTTTCCACCCGGCGCGGATATGAGCGCGACTTGCTCGACCTCGCCTGTCAGGGCGTCAATCCGATCGTGGCCAATTTTCTTGCCAGCCTCTGGGATCAGTCGGACCGGATCGTGCGGTTCCTCGAGATCGGCGGCGCCAAGCCGATGGGGTCAATCGACGCGGAAGCCCTCGTGGATGCGCTTGTTGCGGGGGAGAGGGCGCTGGCCGAAACGGTGCTCATGGAACATCTCGACAGATTTCAGAGCTTCGCCAGTGCAGGACTGCTCAACGATGGCAGCGAGCTGGTGTTGGACGGAGGAAACTCGAAGCGGCAGGCGGCATCGGGAAAAAAACAAGAAGAAACAAAAAAGCCTGCAGACGGACCTATTCGCGTTTCCTCACGCGACGGGTCATCCAGTAGGGGAACATAATCATGAACGCGTTCAGAAAAACGGCGCACCGCATTGCGCCACTTATACTTTCGGTCGGACTGATCTTCACGGCTCCGGCGGCCGGATTTGCGAAGGACCTGCTGACGGTCAATCTGGTGAACGAACCGGCGACCCTCGATCCGCATCAGCAATGGAATCCGGACAGCTACTACGTTTACAGAAATATCTTCGACAACATGCTGACCCGCGACAATGCGGGTGAAATCGTGCCGCAGATCGCAACGGGCTGGAGCCAGGACAGCGATACGGAGATCACTTTCGATCTGCGCGAAGACATTGTCTTTCACGACGGAGAAAAGCTTACGGCCGAAGATGTCGTCTACTCCATCGAGCGCATCACCGATCCGGATTTCGCCAGCCCTCAGCTCGGCCAGTTCAACAAGATCATCAAGGCTGAAGCGCTTGGCGACTTCAAGGTCAAACTGACCACCGACGGTCCCTATCCGGCGCTGCTGGCACAGCTCATCAAGCTGTCCATCGTTCCCGAGCACGTCGCCTCTTCGGTGACGTCGGAAGAGTTCAATGCCGCGCCGGTCGGCAGCGGTCCCTACAAGTTCGTCAAATGGGACCGCGGCGTGGAAGTGACCGTGGAAAAGAACGACGGCTACTGGGGCGACAAGGGGCCATTTGAAACCGTCTCCTTCAAGGGGGTGCCGGATGCGTCCACCCGCATGGCGAACCTGCAGGCCGGCACCGCCGATCTGGTGGTCACGCTCAACGCGGACCTTGCCCAGCAGCTTGAATCCAGTGGCCGCGGCGTTGTGAAAAACGTGAACACCGAACGCGTCGCCTATTTCGCCATGAACAGCACCAAGGCTCCGCTCGACGACATGGAGCTTCGTAAGGCAATCGGCTACGCCATCGATCGTGAAGGCATCGTCGAAGGCTTGCTGGGCGGTTATCCGAAAGTGGTGGACCAGATGTTGTCTCCGGCCCATTTCGGTTGGAAGGACGGCATGACCGGCTTCACCTACGACCCTGAAAAGGCCAAAGAGATTATTGCGGGCCTTGGCGACGACGCGAAGGTCGAGATGGCTCTGGCAACCTCGCCGGTTTTCGACCAGCGCGTCGTGCAGGCCATCCAGCAGATGCTGACCGAAGTCGGCCTGAATGCGTCCATCGAGATCGTGGACATGGCCACCTGGCTGAAGGATCAGCAGACAAGCAACGATCAGGCGCCGTTGCTGACTTTCTCGCGCTGGTCCTGCGCGTGCCAGGATCCCGACGGCATCATGTATCCGCTGTTGCATTCGTCGTCCGCATGGTCGCGGTTCTCGGATCCGAAGATCGACGCATTGCTCGATGCCGCGCGCGGCGAGCTGGATCTGGAAAAGCGTGCTGCGCTCTATGCGGAAATCAACGGGCTTGCCGTGGAAAAGGCCGCCATCCTGCCACTCTATCAGGCCGCAATCATCTACGGCGCGTCGGACAAGCTGGAATGGCAGCCGACCTCCAACGAGAGCATGTTCCTGAACCGCATGGGCTGGTCCGAATAACCCTTCAAGGCCGGCAACTTCATGCCGGCCGCTCCCCCTTTTGCCGCGCGTCCCGTGCGGCGGACTTCACGCAAGGAGACTCTGAATGTCTTTTTTGAAATTTCTCAAGGCAGCCGCTGTCGTCTCGGCGATGCTGGCCACGGCTTCCGCGGCGCTGGCCAAGGACGAGCTGGTGGTCGATCTGGTGAACGAGCCGGCGACCCTTGATCCGCATATGCAGTGGAATCCGGATAGCTACTACGTCTATCGCAACATCTTCGACAACCTCGTCACCCGCGACAATGACGGCGAGATCGTGCCACAGGTTGCCGAAAGCTGGAAACAGATCTCGGACACCGAGCTGCAACTGGATATCCGTGGCGGGATCACGTTTCACGACGGGGAGCCTCTTACGGCTGACGACGTTGTCTATTCGGTCAAGCGGATCACCGATCCGGACTTCTCCAGTCCGCAGCTCGGTCAGTTCAATTCCATCGCCGACGCTAAGAAAATTGACGACAACACGGTTGTCCTGACCACGAAGGAGCCTTACCCGGCCCTTCTCGCCCAACTGGTGAAACTGTCCATCGTGCCCGAGCACGTTGCCGGCAAGCTCGGCAAGGAAGGCTTTAACGAAGCTCCGGTCGGTTCCGGCCCCTACAAGTTCGATGGCTGGGATCGCGGCGTTCAGGTTACCCTGAGCAAGAACGACGCCTATTGGGGCGACAAGGGGCCCTTTGAGACCGTGGTCTTCAAGGCCGTGCCGGATGCTTCCACCCGGGTTGCGAACCTGCGCGCCGGTACCGCCGATCTGGTGGTTTCGCTCAACAGCGACCTTGCCATGCAATTCGAGGGCGCCAGCGGGGTCAAGGTATTGTCCGCGCCGACCGAACGTGTCGGCTTCATGGGCATGAACACGCTTGTGCCACCGCTCAACGATCCGGAAATCCGCCGTGCCGCTGCGATGGCAATCGACCGCGAAGGCATTGTCGAAGGCATTCTGCAAGGGGGCGAAAGTGTTGCCAGCCAGATGGCAACCTCCGCGCATTTCGGTTTCGTGGACGGCGCGGAGCCCATTCCCTTTGACCTTGAAAAGGCCAGAGCGATCGTTGAGGAAAAAGGCGATGCGGCCAAGGTGCCGATGAAATTCGCGACCTCGCCGGTCTACGACCAGCGCATTGTCCAGGCCATCCAACAGATGCTGAATGAAGCCGGGTTCGACGTCGAAATTTCGATGACCGACATGGCGACCTTTCTGAAGGCCGCCCAGAACCCGGACCAGACAGGCCGCCCTCAGCTCAGCTTCGGCAGGTGGTCCTGCGCCTGCCAGGATGTCGACGGGGTACAGTATCCACTCCTGCACTCGTCCTCCAACTGGTCGCGCGTCAACGACCCTGAACTGGACACGCTGCTGGAAACCGGCCGGGCGACGCTTGATGAGGAAGCCCGTCTGGAAGCTTATTCCAAGGTCCAGAAGATCGTGGCGGACAACACCTACATTTTGCCACTCTATCAGGCGGCTGCGCTTTACGGTGCCAATGATGCGCTCGTCTGGCAGCCGACCGCGAACGAAAGCCTCTTCCTCAACCGGATGAGCTGGCAGAACTGAGCAAGACGCAATGACAAGCTTCCTCCTGCGCCGTCTGGGTCAGTCGCTCGTCGCGCTCTTCGGTGTCATGACGCTGGTGTTCTTCATCCAGCGTCTGACCGGAGATCCGACATATCTGCTCGTGCCCGAAACGGCGACGCAGGAGGACATCGAAGCCATGCGCCATGCGCTGGGCCTCGATCGGCCACTGTTCGTTCAGTATGTGGACTTCTTCCGGGATACGCTGAGTTTGGATTTCGGAAAATCCTTCATTCAGAATGTCCCTGTCACCACGATCATCGCGTCGCGGCTTCCCTATACGCTGGAGCTTGCCGCCGGAGCCCTGCTGGTCGCGGTCGTCATCGGTGTGCCCCTCGGGCTTTTGCTGGCGCTTGCGCAGAAGAAATTCTGGACCAACGGGCTTATGGGAATTGTGCTGGCGGCACAAAGCATGCCGACGTTCTGGAGCGGCATTCTCATGATCCTTCTCTTCGGCGTCTCGCTTGGCTGGCTGCCGCCGTCAGGCTCGGGATCGTTCGCCCATCTCATCATGCCCTCCATAGCACTGGGCCTACTGTCCATGGCGACATACGCCCGCATCATGCGCAGTTCGGTCCTGGATGAACTGTCGAAAGACTACATCCGTTCCGCAAGGGCGCGCGGCGTGAAGACCCGCAGGCTGGTGATCCGGCACCTGCTTCGCAACTCTGCCATTCCGGTTATCTCCATCACCGCGCTGGAAATCTCCCAGCTTCTCGCCGGTGCCGTGATCGTGGAAACGGTGTTTGCCTGGCCCGGGCTGGGTCTGTTGACAGTCCAGTCCGTGGTCTCGCGTGACTTCGTTGTCGTTCAGGGCGTCGTCCTGCTTGGTGCCCTTGTGACGATCCTGATGAATTTTCTTGCCGATATTCTCTACAGTTTCGTGGATCCCAGGATCCGTCTGGACGGAACCGGCGGATGACAAGAGCCCTCCAAAGCCTGCGCATGGTGTTCTTTCCCGCGGACGGCAAGGGGATACCCGTAGGCGTGTTCGTGATCATCGTCGCGTTCATGGTTCTGGTCGCTGGCCTGGCGCCCCTGCTTGCACCGGTCGATCCGAACACCCAGAACCTGATGGGACGTTTGAAACCACCGGGAACAGTCGCCCGGGGAACGTTGTTCGTACTCGGCTCGGACGAGCTCGGCCGCGATCTGCTCTCCCGGCTGATGTATGGCGCGCGCGTATCCCTGTCGGTCGCCTTTCTGTCCGTCCTGCTTTCCGGGCTGGTGGGAACGGTGCTCGGGATGGTTGCCGGTTACAAGCGCGGCTGGGTCGAGACGGTGATCATGCGCGTCGTGGACATCTTCCTGTCGATCCCGGCAATCCTGCTTGCGATCATAACGGTTGCGGTCCTCGGACCGGGATTCGTCAACGTCATCCTGGTGCTGGCGCTGACCCGCTGGCCACGCTATGCGCGTGTTGCCTACGGTCAGACCCTGTCCGTTGCGAATATGCCCTATGTCCGTCTTTCGACGGCCATGGGAGCCAGTTGGGTCCGCATTCTTGCCCTGCATATCTTCCCGAACATCATCGCCGCCCTTTCGGTCGTTGCCACGCTGGAATTCGGCCTGATGGTTCTCTTCGAAGCAGGCCTGTCTTTCCTGGGACTGGGTGTCCAGCCGCCCACTGCAAGCTGGGGGGCGATGCTGAGCGTGGGGCGCAACTATGTCTCCAACGCCTGGTGGATCGCCACTTTTCCAGGAATCTGTCTCTTCCTTCTCGTGCTGTCGGTCAATCTCATCGGCGACCGTCTCAGCGACTATCTCAATCCCAAGTCACGGTAGTTTATCATGGAATTCGGTACTCAGTTTCAGGGACAAGGTGTTGTCGTCACCGGTGCCCTCGGCCTGTTCGGCCGCGGCATCGCCAAGGCGTTCGCGGCGGCCGGTGCGAAGGTCTGCGTTACGGACATGGACCAGGCCGCGCTGGAGGAACTGGTCACGGAACTCGGCGCGGAGGGAAGTTTCGCGCGGGCATGCGAACTGACTTCGGCCGATGACATGGACAATCTCGTCGCGGTCGTCGGCGACGCCTGGGGCGCCCCTGACATCCTGATCAACAACGCCGGCATCTATCCGAGCGGTTTTCTGCTCGACATGGACACCAGCGACTGGGACCGGATCATGGACGTCAACCTGCGGGCACCGTTTCATCTTTCGCGCGGCTTCGCCCTGCAGATGATCAATGCCGGCAAGACCGGCAGTTTCGTCAATATCTCTTCCGGTGCGGCCCGCAAGATGCGCCGGACCGTCGTGCCCTATTGCGTTTCCAAGACAGCGCTTGACCGGTTGACCAAGGGCTTCGCGGTCGAGCTTGCGGAGTTCGGCATCCGCGTGAATGCGCTCGAGCCGGGATTTGCGGCAGGAAGCAGCGTCAGCGCTCTTTCGGAGGAACACGTGAGCCGGGCAATCAGGGGCATACCCCTCGGGCGGTCGACCAGCATGGACGATATCGGGCCGGCGGTTCTTTATCTTTCTTCACGGGAAGCCTCCTATGTGACCGGGACGACGCTCTCCGTCGACGGTGGCAATTCCGCCGGCACGCTAGATGTATTCCAGGACAAGAAGACACCGCTATGAGCAGCTTGAAACCCGCAGCCCCGTATCCCTGGCCGGAGGGAAAGGCCTCCGCATTCTGCTTCAGCGTCGATGTCGATGCCCATTCGCCCTGGATGTGGAACAACCGGGACAATCCACCCGCACTGCTGTCCCATCTCGAACAACGCCATTTCGGTCCGAGGGTCGGGCTAGCACGGCTTGCCCGACTGCTGGAGTCGGTCGGCATCAAGGGGAGTTTTTTCGTGCCGGGCGCGGTTGCCGAGGCGCATCCCTGGATGCTGCCGGAACTGGTGGACGCCGGCCACGAGGTGGGGCTTCACGGATATTTCCACGAGCTGGTCCAGCAGGTCAGCGATGCGGAATTCTCGCGCATGCTCGAGGCCTCCATAGCCCTGTTCGAAAAGCAGGTCGGGAAAAAACCGGCGGGGTTCCGCTCGCCTGCCTGGGAGATGACGCCTCACATGGTCGCGGAGGTCAAGCGCCACGGCTTCTACGACAGTTCACTCATGGGTTTCGATACGCCCTATTGCGTGGACGGGCTCACCGAGGTGCCGGTCAACTGGGCGACGGACGATGCCATCTTCTTCAAGTTCCTTGGCGGGCCGGGCGTGGATGGCTGGCCGCCGGTGGGGACCGATGCGGTGCTTTCCGCCTGGCGGGAGGAACTGACGGCAAGCCGCAAGTTCGGCACGCTGTTCATACTCACCGTGCACGACTGGATCTCCGGACGTGGTGCGCGCACGCTGATGCTGGAAAAGCTTCTCGGCAGTGTACTGTCCGACACCGGTATCTGGGTCGCGACAGTTGGTGAAGTCGCGGCGCATTATGAAGCGGTGACGCCCGGACGGGATGCCGTTTCGCCGGAGATACCGGAGACCCTCTTCAACCATCCGGCCTGGAAAGGCGCCTGATGCAGACCTGGAATGTTCACAAGCAGCAGCTTGTCTCGCAGAAAGGCATCGTCGCGGCCCAGCACTTCGAAGCGGCACAAGCCGGTGCCGCCGTTCTGGATGCCGGCGGCAATGCCATGGATGCGGCCGTTGTCACTGCGCTCGTGCTCTCGGTGCTCGAGCCCTGGTTGAGCGGCGTCGGCGGCGGTGGCCTGCTTCTTTGGGCCGACGGGAAGGGGCAGGCTGTCGATACGCTGGATTTCAATGTCCGCGCCAGCCGCAACATGAACCGTGACCAGTATCCGCTGAGCGGCGGGCTCGATGGCGACTGGTTCGACTGGCCCGCTGTGGAGGACGACCGGAACCTGATCGGCTATTCCTCCATCTGCGTGCCCGGCGCAATCGCGGGCTTTGCCGAAGCGCTGGAGAAATACGGCACGATCAGCTGGGCCGAGGCGCTTGCGCCGGCTATCGAGTTTGCCGAACGCGGCATGATCGTCGACTGGTTCACCAGTTTATGTCTTGCCATCGATCTGTCGGGCCTGTCCCGATTTCCTGCCACGGCAGACCTGTTCCTGGACAATGGCAAACCACGCAAGGTCGGGCTGGGGGAGCAGGAAGCCTTTCTGCCGATGCGCACCAAGGCAAGGATGCTTCGCCGCCTCGCGCAGGCGGGAGCGAGGGATTTCTACGAAGGCGGCATTGCCAGGAGCCTTGTCGAGGACCTGCAGGCGGGTGGATCGGTCATCGATGCGCAGGACCTTGCCGGCTACCGGCCGCGCTGGTCGCACTCCAGATCCGCGCCTTACCGGGAAACGACGGTGCATGTCGTTCCGGGCCTGTGCGGGGGAGCCAGTCTCCTCAAAACGATGGGGCTGCTTGAAGATGTTCTGCCGGGGCTTGAGGTGAACAGCGCGGAAGCGGCGTCTGCCTACGCCAGAGCGATCCGAACGACCTATGAAGACCGCCTGCAGACCATGGGTCATGCAGGAAACCGGGAAGACTGCACCAGTCATGTCTCGGTGGTCGACAAGGACGGCAACATGGTGTCTCTCACCAACACGCTCCTGTCCCGCTTCGGCTCCAAGGTTCTCCTGCCGCAAAGCGGCATTCTGATGAACAACGGCATGATGTGGTTCGACCCACGTGACGGGGTGCCGAACGCCATCGCGCCATCGGCGCAGCCGCTTGCGAACATGTCGCCGGCCATCCTGCATCGGGAAGGCAAGCCCTGGCTGGCGATCGGCGCGGCCGGGGGGCGGCAGATATTCCCCGCGCTGGCTCAGCTCATTTCCTATCTGGTGGACGGGGGGCTCACGCTGGACGAAGCTTTCCATGCGCCGCGGCTTGACGGCAGCGGGCCGACGATTGTGATCGACCGGACAGCGGAGCCGGACGTCGCGGCGGCCGTCGCCGAACACTATCCTGTGCGGATTACCAGCAATACGCTGCATCCGGTATGCTTCGCCATTCCTTCCGCGGTGCTGAACGACCGCAGCTCCGGCGAGCGATTTGGCATGGTTCATCCGGTGAATCCCTGGACGGGCGCCGCTGCAGGAGGGGCCGATGGCTGACGCAAGCGCTGACGTCACCTTGAGGATTTCCGGCTTGAAAGTCTCCGTCGGTTCCTCTCGGGTTGTCGACGGGGTGAATATCGACATTGGAAAAGGCGAAATCGTCGCCCTTGTGGGAGAGAGCGGGTCCGGCAAGAGCCTGACGGCGCTGTCCGCCATGGGACTGCTGTCCGGGCGCGTCGTCCAGAGCGGAGGCGATATTCTTTTGAACGGCGAGCGGATCGATCCGCTGGATGAGCAGGAGATGAGCCGTCTTCGCGGGACGCGCATTTCAATGATTTTCCAGGAGCCGATTGCGTCTCTCAACCCGCTTCTGAGCGTCGGGGAACAGGTTGCAGAGAGCCTGTTCGTGCATGGGCGGGCGGGGAGGCGCGAGGCCTGGTCGCAGGCTGTGCAGATGCTTGCGGATGTCGGCATTCCGGAACCGGAAAAACGTGCCCGGCAGTTTGCCTGGGAATTGTCCGGCGGCATGTGCCAAAGGGTAATGATCGCCTCCGCGCTGATCGCCGAACCGGATCTGCTGATCGCGGATGAGCCGACGACGGCCCTCGACGTCACGGTTCAGGCGCAGATACTCGACCTGATGCGCCGCCTGCGCGACAAGACGGGCACCTCGATCCTCTTCATTACCCACGACATGGGTGTGGTGGCGTCGATCGCCGACCGCGTCTGCGTCATGTACGGTGGAAGGGTTGTCGAGCAGGCGGAGGTGCACCAGCTCTTCCAGGCACCGAAGCACCCCTACACGAAACTTCTCCTGACTACGATTCCGAAAATTTCCGACACACCCAAGGCGGAACTCTATTCCATCAAGGGGACGGTTCCCGATATCAATGCCTTTCCCAAAGGATGCCGATTCCGCACCCGGTGTCCGCTTGCCGACGATGTCTGCCTGCTTCCACCCGAACTCGAAGCGGCCACCGGGGCACAGGGCGGGCTGGTCGCCTGCTGGCATTCGGACATGACGGAGACGCTGCAATGAGTGACGGGCAGCGTGAACCGGAGCCGTCGCCACGCCCGGTGCTTCTCCAGGTCGATGCCCTGAAGGTTCATTTCCCGTCGGGCAGGAAAAGCCTGTTCGGCGCGGACCAGGTCGTGAAAGCGGTCGACGGGGTTTCCTTCCTGGTACACGAAGGCGAGGCGGTGGCGATTGTGGGCGAATCCGGATGCGGGAAATCGACGACCGGCAATGCCATCCTGGGCCTCGCGCCGGTCACCGAAGGCCAGGTCTCGTTCCGGGGACGCGATATCGCCGATCTCGGACCGGACGAGCGTGCAAGCATGTGGCGCAATCTTCAGGTGATTTTTCAGGACCCTGTAGCCGCCCTCAACCCGAAGCGGACAATCGGCCAGTCGATCGCCGAGCCGCTTGCGATCAACAAGGTGCCGAGGACGCAGCAGAACGAGCGCGTTGCGACGCTTCTGGACCTTGTCGGCCTCAATCCGGGTCAGAGAGACCGCTTCCCGAACGAGCTTTCCGGCGGCCAGCGCCAGCGTGTGGTCATTGCCCGTGCGCTCGCGCTGGAACCGGACCTGATCATCTGCGACGAACCGGTTTCTGCGCTTGATGTTTCAATCCAGTCGCAGATCCTGAATCTCCTGATGAAACTGCAGAGGGATCTGGGTCTTGCGTATCTTTTCATTTCGCATGACCTGTCCGTGGTCCGGCATATCGCCGACCGGGTTATCGTGATGTATCTGGGTCATATCGTTGAACAGGGGCCGGCCGATGTCCTCTTCAGGGCGCCTCGTCATCCCTATACGGAAGCCTTGCTGTCGGCGATTCCCTTGCCGGATCCGATTCTGGAGAGGGCAAAGAAGCGGGTGCTGCTGGAAGGGGATCTTCCCAGCCCTGTGAACCCGCCGAAAGGCTGTCCCTTCGTCACGAGATGTCCAATTCGCGAGGCGCGTTGCGCCGATGAGAAACCGGGCCTGCAGCAAGATGAACATGGCCGGGAGGCTGCCTGTTTCCTGAGGTAGATCTCGGGCCGCTCCGGTCGCCTCCACCTACTCGCACGGCAGGCTCATCCGTATCCTGCCAATGCAACTTGAAGAGCGCATGAACCGCTAGGGCTTC
This sequence comes from Labrenzia sp. OB1, assembly GCF_001624695.1. GTDB lineage: Bacteria > Pseudomonadota > Alphaproteobacteria > Rhizobiales > Stappiaceae > Roseibium. The sequence continues at coordinate 143,184 of NZ_JSEP01000005.1, forward strand.
TCATCCTTCCCAGCGGGTTTCGGTCAGGAGGTTCAGGTCGAGCGTCGATTCCGTCCGCATCATCGACAGCAGTTTCTGGGCAGCGGGAGAAAGAAAACCGTCTTTCCGGACGACCACTCCGAAGAGGCGCTCGAGCCTGGCTTCCGGGATCGGTACCTCGCGGATGATCGAGCTGCTTTCCTCCTCGGTGAGATTGCGGCGTGAAATCAGGCTGAGAAGATTGGTGCCGGCGATCAGGCGCGGCAGGTAGAGAATTGATGTGGCTTCGACCTGCGCCTTGGGCGCGGCGCAGCCGTGTCTTGCCATGAGTGCATCAAGCCAAGGCAGCGTGCCTGACGCAGAGGGGAGGATCCAGTTGTAGTTCGCAAGATCGGAGACCTGCGGCTTGCGATCGAACAGCGGGTGATCGGGGCGTGCGACAACGACCATTTCGTCCCGGATCAGCGGAGTGACTTCGAAACCGGCGATCGGCTTGGTGACATGGGTGAGCGCGAAGTCCAGGCGGCGGTCCTTGAGTGCGTCGATGATCGGACCGCTGATACCGGTCTCCAACTGGATCGTGACATCGGGCGATTCCCTGAGCAGCCTGCTGATAAATCCGGGAAGGTAGAATTTCGCCATGGTCGGCGCGCAGCCGAGCCTGATGTTGCCCGAGTAACCCGAAGCATACCCTTCGACCTCGCGGGTGGTTTCTTCCATCAGATGCCGAAGTTCGAAACTGCGCTCCCGAAGCAGGATGCCCAGTTCCGTCAGTTCGATGCGGCGCGTGGTCCGGGTGAACAACGAGCCGCCGATCGATTCCTCAAGCCGCTGGATAGCCTTGGAGAGTGCCGGTTGCGTGATGAACAGCAGTTCTGCGGCCTGGCCCATGTGGCGGGTCTCCGCGACGGTCTGAAAATAGTAGATGTCCCGTAAATTCACACTCATTCCTTTAAGCTATTAATCAATGAATATAATCAAATTGACGTTATGGATCGGCGCCGTCAAGCTTCCAGTGCATTTACAGGGAACCGGCTGGCCGCAGCCTGCCGGCGAAAGGTGAGGAAGAATTAGAATGAGTGTCGGTTCAAGAATTTATCTCAAGCGTCAGGTAACGCCTGCCGACATTGTGGATGGGTTTAGCGCGTTGCCGTCAGCCAATGTCGCCGACTCGATGAACCGCCTGAACTCCCTGGACTCGCGCATTCGCCGTATGGGCCCGCGGCTGGCCACGCCAATGGCGGGCGTCGCCCTGACAGCGCGGGTCAGTGCCGGTGACAACCTGTTGCTGCACAAGGCTTTGGACATCGCTGTGCCTGGCGATGTCATCATCGTTTCCAACGTGGGCGCGGATAGCCAGGCCCTCATGGGCGAAGTGATGTTCGGCTACGCCAAATCCCGGGGCGTTGCCGGGATTGTCTTCGACGGTCCGGTGCGCGACATCGATTCTCTCGACAGTCTGGGGCTTCCGGTGTTCGCCACCGGTCTGCGGCCCGGAGGGCCTTTCAAGAACGGACCGGGCGAACTGAACGTTCCAATCGCCTGCGGCGGCGTCAGCGTCAGCCCGGGAGATGTCATACTGGCGGACAATGACGGTGTGGTGGTGATCCCGAGGACCGGAGCCGCAGATGTGCTGCAGCGTGCCAGTGTCCTGTCGAAAAAGGATCAGGCGAAGGTCGCGGCAGGCCTTGCGGGAACCCTGGACCGGAGCTGGGTTGACCCTGCGCTTGAGGCCGCGGGTTGCGAGCAGATTGATGACTTCCATGAATGATATGTCCAGCTCAGGTGTGCCCAAGCGGGTTTTTGTCCGGGCGCCGATCCATGGCGATGCCGTCGCACTCCTGCGAAGCGACCCCCGTGTACAGGTGACGACCTGGGACGACCCGCAGGTAGATGCCTGGGAAACAGAAGCCGACGCGGTGATCGTACGCGGCCTCGAAGTGACCGCTGACGAGATCCTGCGGGCAAAGAGGCTCAAGGTAATCGGCCGGCATGGTGCGGGCGTCGATTCCGTTGCCGTGGATGCCGCCCGTGAAAAGGGCATCATCGTCCTCAATACGCCTTTCGAGAACACCCAGTCTGTGGCGGAGCTCACCGTCACGCTGATGATGGCATCGGCGCGGCGGTTGTTTGCTTCTTCCGAGCTCGCCTGTACTGGCCGCTGGGCAGAAGGGCGCAAGGGGACAGGGTGCCGCGAGCTGTTTCAAAATACCGTCGGTTTTGTCGGCTTTGGCCGTATTGCCCGGATGACGGCGCGTATTCTGACCTCCGCTTTCGACATGCGGGTGCTGGCCTATGACCCCAAGTTGCCGGCTGCCACCTGGCAGGCCTTGCAGGGCGACGTCACCCCTGTCGAAAATCTGGAAACGCTTTTCGCCAACAGCGATTTCGTCAACGTCAGTTTGCCGAAGACCAATGAGACATCGGGCCTGGTTTCCCGCGCCGCGATGGCTGCATCCAGGCCAGGTCTCATCCTTGTCAACACCGCGCGTGGTGGAATCGTCGATGAAGCAGCGCTGTTTGATCTGATGTCGCACGGGGTGATTGGCGCTGCTGCCTTCGACGTGTTCGAACAGGAGCCGCCTGACGGTGATAACCCGCTGCTCAAACTGCCGAATTTCATAGCGACTCCGCACTACGGCGGGGCAACGCAGGAGAGCCTGGAACGCGTTGCCAAGACAATCGCGAAAGAAACGGTCGCGGCACTCTTCGGGATGGAGACGGCTACCCATCGTGTCGTCTGACCGATGGATGGAACAGGGAGAAACCAGATGGGCGGTCAAACGATAGCGCAGAAGATACTCAGCAGTCATTCCGGTGCACGCGCCGAAGTGGGCGAGATCGTCGTCTGCGACATTGATCTGGTCATGGGGCACGACGCCAATGGTCCAATGGCCATCCGCGCTTTCGAGAAGATGGGTGGAACGCGGGTGACCAATCCTGAAAAGGTGGTCTTCGTGATGGACCATATGGGCCCGGCACCATTTGAGAAGGCCGCCAACCTGCAGGCGGTCTGCCGGAATTTCGCCGCCGAACAGGGCACTCAGTTCATGACGATCGGGGAAGGTGTGAGCCATCAGATCATGGCGGAGCGGGGCATGGCCAGGCCCGGCGGGCTTGTCCTGGGGAGCGATTCACACACGTGCACACTTGGAGCCTTCGGGGCGTTTGCGACGGGGGTGGGCGCCACCGACCTGGCTGCATGCCTGTTGACCGGGCGCAACTGGTTCAGGGTGCCTGAGACCTTGAAGATCACATTCGAAGGCAAACTCGATCCGGGTTGCTCGACCAAGGATGTGATCCTCTACGTCGTCGGCCGGGTCGGGGCCGATGGCGGCAATTACAAGTCGTTCGAGTTCTACGGCGACTGGCTGGAGGACATCGGAACCGCGGACCACATGACACTGGCCAACATGCTGGTGGAGATGGGCTGCAAGTGCGGGTTTGTCTGTCATTCCAACCTGGGTATCGAAGCGGATCCCGATGCGGTCTATGCGGAGGAAACCGTCATCGACCTGACGCGGATCGAGCCTGGTCTGGCAAAGCCGCATACGGTCGACAATTACGCGCCGATCTCGGAGCTGGTCGGCATGAAAGTGGATCAGGGTTTTCTCGGAAGCTGCACCAATGGCCGGATCGAAGATATTCGTATCGTCGCTGCCATACTGGCCGGCAGGAAGATCCATGAGGATGTCCGCTTCATAGTCACTCCTGCCTCGAAAGCCGTTCATATCCAGGCGATGGCCGAAGGTCATATCGCCACGCTGATGGAGGCGGGCGCTGTGTTCTTCACGCCCGGTTGCGGTGGCTGTGTGGGAACCCACGGGGGAGTGCCGGCAGATGGCGAAGTCGTGATTTCCTCCGCCAACCGCAACTTCCGCGGCCGGATGGGCAACAGCAAGGCCTCGATCTATCTCGCCTCACCGGCTTCCGTCGCCGCAGCGATGCTGACCGGCGTGGTCACCGATCCACGGATGTTGGCGGAGCAGGAGGGTGCACATGTCTGACGTCGCACTGAAATACGGAGACGATATCAGCACTGATCTGATCATCGCGGGCAAATACACCAAAACCCTGAACCTGCAGGATCTGGTGGACCACGCCATGGAGGACATCGATCCGGATTTCCTGTCCAGGGTGGGCGATGGAGCCGTGCTCGTGGCCGGCAAATACTTCGGTTGCGGCTCCTCGCGGGAGCAGGCGCCGGTGGCGCTGAAGGCGGCGGGGATCAAAGTGGTGCTCGCAAGTTCGTTCGCGCGGATTTTCTTTCGCAACGCCATCAACATCGGCTTGCCGATCATGGAATGCGACACGTCGTCGATCAGCGACGGAGACCGGATCGATTTCGACATCGGTACCGGCACGGTCACCAACGTGACGACCGGCGCCGTCATTCAGGCCAAACCGCTTCCGGACAACATGGTGAAGATCCTGAGTGCGGGGGGAGTGGTCGAGTACCTGAAGGAACAGGGAAGCTTCTGAGTTGGAATTCCGGGGAGGGAATCAGTGCTAAAGGAAAAAACAGCAGATGTGGTGTCGGGAAGTCTCCTGCTCATCATTGCTTTTGTCATGTATGCGAGTCTTCCCAAGGCCGGTGAAACCGTCATCGCCGGGACTGATCTGAGCCTTGCGCCCAGACTTGTAGCGTTGTTGCTGGGGGTGTTGAGCGCGGTGCTTCTGCTGCGCGGGTTATACGCTTTCCGGTCAGGGCGCGTCTCCAAAGCCGCGGAACGGATCGCGCATCCCTACCGGCTAGTGGGAACCGCAGCGCTGGTGGTCGCGGCGGCCTTGCTGTTCGAACCGCTCGGCTTCGCTCCAACCGCTGCGCTTTACATCTTCGGCCAGAATTTCGTGCTGTGTTATGAGCCCGGCGAGTTCCGCCCGTTACGCGCGGCAATCGTCGCGATCGTGGCTGCCGCGGTGATCTGGTATCTGTTCACCCAATGGCTGTCGATGCCGTTGCCCAGCGGTATCCTGTGAGGCAGTTCCATGTTTGAAACGATGCTCGCGGGCTTCTATTCCGCATTCGCGCTGGACTGTCTTCTGCTGATTGCCGGCGGTGTGGCCCTCGGCGTCATGTTCGGATCGATTCCCGGACTAACGGCCTCGATGGGTCTCATCCTTTGTCTGCCGTTGACGTTCTCGATGACGCCCCTCAACGGAATCTCGCTGTTGTGCGGACTTTTCATCGGCGGCATTTCGGGGGGGCTGATACCGGCGATTCTGATGAACATACCCGGTACGCCCGGTTCGGTCGCAACCCTGTTCGACGGCTACCCGATGATGCGGAAAGGGGAATCGCAAAAGGCACTCGGCGCTGCGGTGGTTTACTCGTTCCTGGGTACGCTGTTCGGCATCGCCGTCCTGTCGGTATTCGCGCCGATGCTGGCGCGCTTCGCGCTCAAGTTCACGCCTTACGAGTATTTCGCGGTGTCGTTCTTCGCTCTGGCGCTGATCTCCAGCGTGAGCTCCGGTTCGATGCTCAAGGGGTTCATAAGCGGCGTGCTGGGCATCGCCATCGCCATGGTCGGGATGAGCCCGGTCGGAGGGATACAGCGCCTGACCGGTGGGAACGTGGACCTGCAAAGCGGATTCCTGATGGTGCCGTTCCTCGTCGGCCTGTTCGCGATCTCGGAGCTTTTTCACAATGCCGGGGCGGGTTTCTCCAAGGCAACCATGATCCAGAAGGATTTCCGGATGCGCGGTATCGGCATCGGAATCGGCGATTTCGTGCGCAACATCCGTACCTTTTTTGTCTCTTCATCCGTGGGAACCGCCATCGGCATCCTGCCGGGTATCGGCGTCAGCACAGCCAGCATCATGGGGTATCTGGCAGCCAAGAAGACGTCTAAACGCCAGGACCAGTACGGCACCGGTGTCGTGGACGGGGTAGTCGCGTCGGAATCGGCCAACAATGCCTGCATCGGCGGCGCGCTGGTGCCGCTGCTGGCGCTGGGCATTCCGGGCGATACGGTCGCCTCGATCCTGCTGGGCGCGCTGATCATGAACAACATCCAGCCAGGGCCGCTGCTGTTCATTACGCAGGGGGAACTGGTCTACGGCATTTTCACTTCGCTGGTGATTGCCTCGTTCTGCATGCTGGTGATCGTCCTTTTGCTGATGCGGGTCTTCATCCGGCTGGTGCAGACACCGAAGAACATCCTCATGCCGATCGTGATCGTCATGTGTCTCGTTGGCGCCTTTGGCGTCAACAACCGGGCCTTCGACGTCTGGTCTGTGGTGATGTTCGGCGGCTTGGGCCTTGCCCTGCGTACCTTCGGGTTTCCGCTGCAGCCGGCGGTGCTGGGCTTCATTCTCGGACCGATCGTCGAAACGAATTTCTATCGGGCGCTGACGATGGCGAACGGAAACTACTCCGAGTTCGTCCTGCGTCCGATCAGCGGGGCATTCCTGGCCGCGGCGGTGATCTTCATCCTGCTGCCAGTCGTCGGGCCGGTCTTCGCCAGGTGGCGGGACAGTGCCCGCCCCGGAATACCCAAGCCATAACAAAAGAAGGAGGAAAAAATGTTATTCAAAGGAGGAAACAGAATAATGACACACGCAATGACCAAATGGGCCGCAGGCGCGCTTCTCGGTGCGGCCATGGTGGCAGCTCCCCAGGCGGCTTTTGCCGACGATGCCTATCCGTCCAAACCTGTGCAGCTCATCGTGCCCTATAACCCGGGTGGCGATACCGACCTGCTGGGCCGCATTTTCGCGAGCGAGCTGGAAAAGACACTCGGTGAGCAGGTGGTCGTGGTCAATGTTGCCGGCGCCTCCGGCAGCATTGCCACCACCAAGGTCAAGGACTCCGCTCCGGACGGCTACACCATGCTGTTCCACCATTCGGGCGTTCTCGTCAGCATGCTGACGGGCGCGATCGACTTTTCCTATAACGACATGACCCTGCTTGGTTCCGTCGGCCTTTCACAGGGATCCATCTGGGTTACTGGCGCGGGCTCGCCCTACCAGACGATCGAAGACGTTGTGAAAGCCTCGAAGGAAGCCCCGGGCAGTGTCAAGATGGGCGTGAACTTCGGCAGCCAGACCCATGTGCACGCGGTGGCGTTTGAGCGGGCCGCCGACGTCAAGCTTCACATGATCGATGTCGGGGGGATCGGCGAGAAGATCGTTGCCATTCTCGGCGGCCATGTGGACGCGACCGAAGTGCAGGCCGGAACGGTTACCAGCTACCTGGAAAGCGGCGACATGCGCGTTCTGGGTACGACGGCCGGCGAACGTTTCGATGGCATGCCGGACGTTGCGACCTTCTCAGAGCAGGGCGTCGAGGTGGCGATGCCAGACCGGATCTTCTGGGTCGCGATGCCAGCAGGCGTGTCGCAGGATGTCATCGATACGATGACCAAGGCAATTCAGGAAGCCGGAGCAAGCGAGTCGCTGAAGGCGGAATACGCGAAGGTGAAGATGACACCGATGTTCCTGAGTGCGACGGAAACGGCTGCCTATCTTGACGCCGAGTACCAGTTCAATGACGGCTACAAGGAAGTCTTCCTGTCGAAAAAGAAGAAATAACGACGCACGATCACTTGAAGACACCGAACGGGCGCCTGATCTCCAGGCGCCCGTATTTTTGCGCGCACTCTCGAACGCAAAAGCCATACCGGAGAACGCAAGCCAAATCCGTCGCGCTGTCTTGCACCGACCGGGGCATGCCGTATTCCGGTTTCTAGCGCACCGTGGAAAAGGCGGTCGGAGCAAGAAAGCTGGAAGCGATATTGGCGACGACTTCGCCGTGCTCGGCCTGATGCGCGGAACGGGCGGAGACCCATTCGGGATCGGTCGCAAAGGCGGTCCACAGCCGCTCGCGCTCCTCCAGCGATTCCCATGCCAGGAAATAGGTCAGGTCGTGGTTCGACGTCCCTACCAACGTGGTGAAAAAGCCTGCGGGGCGCAGGCCGATCCGTTGCCAGATGCGCAAGGTTGTCGTTTCGAACCGTTGCAGGAGGGCGGGCATTCCACCGGGCACACATGAATAGACACGCATTTCATAGATCATCGGGATTTCCTTTTGGAGCCTGCGATGGAATTCGCGGCGACTTGATCGTGAGTGCTCAGGTCATCGTCGATACCTCGCGCGTGTTCGCGCGGCAGGCGGATCAGAGAAAAGTTCAATTCCTGCATGGTCATGCAGGGGTTGGCCGTGACCCTAACCCCCGACCACGGCGGTCTGGTCGGAATAGCGCACGGTGAAGGTCATCGATCCTTCGTTCAGCATCCAGCGGCGCAGGTCATACCGGCGCAGGCCGGCGGCGTGGAACGGGTCGGCGTCCGCGATCTCGCGGGCTTCCGCCTCATCCCTGGCGCGCACAATGATCATGCCGCCATAGGGCACGTCCGCACCTTCCTCGAACAGCGGACCGGCGCCGAACAGAATGCCGTCGCGCTCCATCCTGATCTGATACTCGAGATGCGCGGGCAGAACCTCCTGCATCCCTGGGCCGCGTGCCGGCGTCGTGGTGATGACATAGAGCGACTGGCGCAGCATGCTGGCGTAGAGGTCTTCGGGTTTCTGTGCACTCATGGTGAGGCTCCAATCGGATCTGAAACGACAAGGCCCGCCGGAAAAGACCGGCGGGCCAGGACGTCAGCGTTTGTCGATTCCGGCTGAATCGATCACGTCGGTCCAGACAGCGATCTGGCCTTCGATAAGCGCCTTGAGCTCCTCGCCGCTCGATCCGCCGGCCTTGGCTCCCAGGTCGCCGATCTTTTCCTGAACCTCGGGCAATTCCAGCGCTTTGTGCACCTCGCCGCGAATGCGTCCGGCAATGTCATCGGGCACGCCGGCCGGCATGCCGATCGCGGTCCAGGAGACGACATCGAAACCGGGGGAGACGGTTTCCGACACGGTCGGAACGTCGGGAGAATCCGGCCAGCGGTTTTCGGAAGTCGCTGCGAGGATGTCATAGACGCCTGCCTCGGCCTGTCCGCGGATAACGGTTCCGGTGTCGATGATCACGTCCACTTCGCCGCCCATCAGCGCCGTACTTGCCGCAGCGCCGCCCTTGTAGGGCACGTGAATGAACTTCGCTCCGGTGCGAAGATCGAGAAGTTCACCGGTCAGGTGCTGGGTGGATCCGACGCCGGAGTGGCCGATCTTGAGCGTGCCGGGTGCTGCCTTGGCAGCCTCGATCAGCGCATTGATGGACTCGTATTCGCCGGATCTGGCCGCAATGAAGAACGGGAACTGGCCCAGGGTGGAGATGAAGGTGTAGCCATCGACGGACTCGTAAGGCAACTGATTGTAAAGCGCCGCGGCCACGGCGTGGCCACCCACCATCAACTGCATGGTATAGCCGTCCGGATCCTGCTTGGTGACGTAGCCGGAAGCCACGGTGCCGCCTGCGCCGGGGCGCGATTCCACGACCACCGGCTGTCCGAGGCCCTTGGACATTTCCTCGGCCAGAATGCGGGATACGGTGTCGGCATTGCCACCGGCGCCAAAGCCGTGGACGATCCGCAAGGAGTGGTCCGGAAAGGTGTCTTGCGCGGCGGCAGGCAGTGCCAGCGCGAGGGTTAATGGCAGAGCTGCCAGTAATTTCTTGAACATTTCAGTCCTCCCAGTTGTTCAAGCCCCTGTTCCGTCAGCCCGGGCTTGTTGAAGGCTTTTCGCTTGACTCAAGGCGTTGAGTGGACGGGTTTTCTCATGGCCGAAATCCCTGACCAGAGGGCCAAAACGATGAGGACGGCCGAGCATGCGACCAGCATGGCGCTTATCGGCCGGGTCAGGAAGATCGTGAAATCGCCGCCGTACAGCAGCATGGTTCGGCGGAAATTGTCCTCAAGCAGCGGGCCAAGGACAAAGCCCAGCATGACGGGGGCCGGTTCGAACCGGTAATTCTTCATCAGGTAGCCAAGCACGCCGAAGGCGAGCGTGAGAACCACATCCGTGATGCTGGTGCGGTGTGAATAGACGCCGACACAGATCATGACGATGATCACCGGATAGAGCTTCTGGTAGGGCACGCGCAGAAGCAGCACCCAGAGCTTTATCAGCGGAATGTTGATCAGAAGGAGAATGATGTTGCCCACGAAAAAGCTGGCGATCACCCCCCAGAAAAGCTCTGGCTGATCGACCGCGAGGCGGGGTCCGGGAATGATGCCGTTCAGGATCAGCGCGCCTATGATCAACGCCATCACCGCATCACCGGGGATGCCCAGCGTCAGTGTCGGGATAAAGCCCGTCTGGGCGGCCGCGTTGTTGGCGGACTCCGGTGCCGCCAAGCCGGGCAGATGCCCCTTGCCGAATTTTTCGGGTGTGCGTGAGAACCGCCTCTCCATGGCATAGGCCATGAAGGAGGCAATGGCCGCACCGGTCCCGGGCAAGGCGCCGAAGAAACTGCCGATGCCGGATCCGCGCACAATCGGCAGAACAAGGGAACGGGCCTCCGCTCTTGTGGGAAAGACGTCCCGCATCGTGATTGAGAGCGCCGGTCCCGGCGGGCTGCGCCGGGAGGCGTTGCGGATGATCTCGCTGACCCCGAAGAGGCCCATCGCCAGGGATACCAGGCTGATCCCGTCCGCCATTTCCGGCATGGCAACGAAGCGGTAGTAGCCGGTCGTCGCATCCGCACCGACAAGTCCCAGGGCGATCCCGAGGAGCACCATGGCGAAGGAACGGATCTGGGAACCGGTGCCGATCAGTGAGGCGGCCAGCAAACCGAGGATCACGAGCATTGCGTATTCCGGTGCGCCGAAGCGCAATGCGATGATCGTCATTGGGATCGCAGCCAGAACCAGAATGGCAACGCCGACAATACCGCCGACGAAGGACGAACAGGCCGCCACGAAAAGCGCAAGCCCGGCGCGACCGCGCTGCGCCAGCGGATAGCCTTCAAGACAGGTGACCACCGATGAAGGCGTTCCCGGCAGGTTCAGAAGGATGGAGGCGATGGAGCCGCCGTACTGAGAACCGTAATATATGCCCGCCAACATGATCATCGAGGTTGTTGCGTCGAGGTAGAAGGTGACCGGCAGCAACAGCGAAATCGCCGTGATGGCGCCGATCCCGGGCAACACCCCGATGAGCTGACCGATGAACACGCCGATGAAGGCATACATCAGGATCTCGGGTTGCAGGACGACGCTCAGACCGAGCAGGAATTGATCTATCATCGCTACCTCCAGAATGCCGGAATGGGCAATTCGAGTACGACAAGGAACAACAGCCACCCTCCAAGGGTTGCGAGACAGGCGTAAATCAGCACGGGCAAGGGGCGCGCTTCGTCATCGGCGAACATCGAGACGACGACGGCGAGGAACATCGACGGCACAAGGCCGGCGATGTCGATAAGGCCGGCGAACAGGAGGATGGCCGTCGAGACGAAGATCAATCCGCGCGGATGCATCCTGCCCGCCTGGGCGGCTTCGGGGGTTGCGACGTCAATGGCGATTATCGCGACAGCCAAAGCGCAGATCAAAAATCCCACCACACGAGGGATGTACCCCGGACCCATCTGGGTCAGGTTGCCCACCGGGTAGCTCCAGCAGATCATCAGCATCACAAGACCCGCCACAAGCAGCACGCCGCCGCTCAGGGCGCGCCGCGTTGTGCCTGGCCAATCCTGGGTCGCGCTTTGCATAACCGTCTCCTCCCTGAGACCGTTGATCGATGGGGCCGGTCTTAAGGCCCCTTGTTCATGGTCCCTGCCGGTGTCTCCGCAGGTGCCGGCGGAACGATGCCGAACATGTCGGCGACCACCGCCAGTCGCTTGAGTGTACCTTCGGCAATCGGAATGCCGTTTCGCATGCGTTCGGCAGACAGACAAAATCCGCGTTCCCCGGGCATCAGGATCTTGTCGGTGCCCGGCGCACGGGGCAACTTCCTGAGGCGGTCCGCCAGATCCGTAATGTGTTCGGCAAAGGTGTCCGGCTGACCGAAAGCCGAGATTTTTATGGCCAGCGCTGCGCCATTCATGGTGCCCTTTTCTCCCGCCAGTACTGGAGCGATCGCGGGGTTCGCGACGAGAACGCTTGCCAGAACTTCGATCATCAAGGACAGGCCGGATCCTTTGGGCCCGCCAAGCGGCGTCAGCGTCGCCACATCCGAGGGGTCCGTCGCAGGCGTGCCATCGGTGGCAATAGCCCAGCCTTCCGGTATGGCCGACCCTGTATCCCTGGCATGCATGATCTTTCCCAGGGCCACGGTGGAGGTGGACATATCCAGAAGAAGAGGCAGTCCCTGCGATGGCGCGGCAATGGAAATCGGATTTGTCGATAGTCCGGATACCCTTGCGCCGTGGTAGGCCATCAAGGGCCCTGAGGCCGTCATGACTATTCCCAGACAGCCGTTTTCCGCAGCTCTTAGCGCGAAGTAGCCGACGGCTCCAGCGTGGGTGATGTTACGTGCCGAGCACCAGCCGATCCCGAGACGCCCGGCGGCTTCCACTGCCGTATCCATGGCAGCGATCATCGCGGAAGGACCGGGAGCGCGTGCCGCTTCCAGAACGGAAACGGCCCCTTCCCGGGACACGACATGGGGAACCGCCACCGGATCGATGGTCCCCTGTTCGGTCATCTCGATATAGCGTGGTATGCGCAGTACCCCATGTGAGTCCGCTCCGCGCGCATTTGCCCAGACAAGGATTTCGGCCGTGTTTTCCGCATGAACCGGGCTGTAGCCGCCGGCCTGCAGAAGCTCGGCGGCATACCGCTTGAGTTTGTCCGGTTGGAACAGGCTCATGCTTGTGAGCTCAGCGGTGTCGGGAAGAATTTTTTCAGCCAGGCATGGATCAGCGCCCGGGTGTGCGGCTCGTCCTCATCCGAAAGCGGGAAATGGGAGACGCCGGTGGGGATCATCAGTTCGGCATTCGCACCGGCTTTTTCGAACAACCGCATTGACTGTTCCATCGGCGTGATCACATCCCCTGCGGTATGGAACAAGAGAAGCGGGCGCGGCGCGATCTCGGCCACGACATCTTCCGCACGGAAGTTGTACATGCTGATGGCAGTCTCGACCGGTACTTCGAACTGGGCATGCGGAGACAGGTTCTTGCGCAGTTCCTCGGGGATGGGAACCACGTCGAAGCGCGAAACCCACAGGCTTTCGCCCGTTGCCGCCTTGTGCTTACGGCCCTCCTCCAGAAGAGCGGTGAACTTCGCCCAGGCCTCCGGGGTCGGGTGTTGTCCGCGGAATTTGCGCTCGCCGTCTCCCCAGCCGCAAAGCGACAGAACACAGGCCACGCGCTGATCGACACCGCCGGTGAAGATCGCGACGGCGGCGCCGAAGCTGTGGCCGGTGACGCCTATGCGGTCCGGGTCCACCTCTTCACGCTGTGCAATGAAGCTGAGCGCGTTGCGCGTGTCGGCGACCTGATCAAAGCACCGCACCTCGCCACGCGCGCCTTCGCTCTGGCCGCAACCGCGAAAATCGATGCGGAAAACGCAATAGCCCATTTCCTCGATCATGCGCGCGACAAGCTCCACGTGAGACTTGTCCTTGGTGCCGACGAAACCGTGCAGCACGATGAAGGTCGGCAGGCGTTGTCCGGGTTTGCGTCCTTCGGGGACGTGAAGAGTGCCTGACAATTTCAGGCCGTCTGACATGAACGTGAGATCGTGTTCCATTCAGGGTCCTTGTGTCTCTTCGAGAGTTACCGGGTTTGCGCGCACCGTGCGGCGCAGAAGGCTTCGAACCGTGCCAGGTGATCGCGCAGGAAGGCTTCGGTGTCCGGATTGGTGATGCTGGCAGCCTCCACATCGACCTTCCCCCTGGCGCCTGCGATCTGCACCTCGGGCTTCGCCATGATTTGCATGTCCTGACTGTGGAGCACCTGACGCAGGCTTTCATGGACCCTTGCACCACCGAGCAGGCCGGGGGAAACGCTCCAGATTGCAACAGGTTTGTCCGTGAGCGGATTTGGGCTGGCGCGGGAAAACCAGTCGATCGCGTTTTTCAGCGCGCCTGGAATCGACCAGTTGTATTCCGGTGTCACGATCAGCAAGGCATCGACACCGGCGGCCGCGTCTGTCATCGCACCGACGGCTGCGGGCAAACCGGCGTCGAGAACATCCTGATTGAACAGCGGCAGGGTGCCCGGGTTGGGCAGGGCCTCACATGTCATGCCCTGGGGCACCAGACCCGGCACGGCGCGGGCAACCGCCCTTGAGAGCGATTGCTGCCTGAGCGAGCCTTCCAGAATTCCGATTTTGATCACGTTGTCGTCCATACCTTGTGTTGGGGGCGTCATGCTTCCTGCGGGGCGGCCCAGGGAAACTTGTGCGCGAGCCAGGGGGCGGGTGCGGGTTCTCCCCAGACGTTCATCACGCGGACATTCTCGGGCCGCTTCAGAGCGGTGATAACGTTCGGTTCATAGCGGTCATCGTCGTGGATGAACGCCATGCCGCCGGCGCATTCGACCATCGCGCCGCAGGCGTCGATGTAATAGGCATAGGTGTTGTCACCCGGCCGGTGCCGCCCGGGGCCCCAGACCAGCATCTTGTCGTGGGTGTCAAGTAAATCGCCGAGACGGCAGTAGTCGGAAAATTCGGAAACTTCCCAGGAATAATGGTGCATGCCCGTCGGGCCGCGCACGATGCCCAGAATGTGATGCAGGCGGTTGCCGCCGCGCATCCAGCTCAGCCCGTCATCCACCATCCGTTCCGACAAGCGCAGACCCATGATCTGCTCAAGCTGGGCTCGTGTTTCAGCCGGTTCCGGTGAAGTGATATTGACGTGGTCAAGGCGCAAGGGGCCGAGTCCGACCGTGGCATGCCGCCGGCCGTATGTTTCATCCGCAATCGGGGAGTGGACCTCGAAAGTATGACCTTGAGGGGTCACGAAGCTCATGCCTTTTTCGCAGCAGGACAGGCTCGGCTGCGTCGCGACGACGCGGCACCCGGCGGCCTCGACCCTGCCTGCGGCTTGCGTCACGGCGTCTTCCGAGATTGCATCGAAGCCGATGGACCGGACGGAGTTTTCGGAAGCTTGATGCAGGACCAGTTCCGCCCGGCGTCCGTTCGATGACAGCCAGACAGAGCCATCGTGTTCATGCGTGACATGCAAGCCGAGGATGGAAACCGACTCTTCAACCAGGGCCTGGACGTCAACCACGTTCAACTGAACATGGCCGAGCGCATTCACCAAGTAGCTCATTTCTTCATCCTTCAAGTCCTCATTAACCGGGACGCTAACACGTACTTTCTACAATAACAAATATTTTCGAAAATCTATGTATAGTGGAAAAGTGGCAACGTTTATGGCCGCGCCTGGCTGGATCGCCGGTGCCCGTCAGCCCTATGATTCCGCTTCCACTCTGTTGGACAGGGTTCCGATTCCCTCGATCTCCACCTCGACAAAATCGCCCGGTTTCAAAAACTCAGGCGGCTTGCGCGTGATGCCGAAACCCGTGCAGGTCCCGGTGACAATGACGTCACCGGCAACGAGTGGTGCAAAGGTCGAGATGTAGGCGATCAGGTAAGGGATATCGAAAATCATCCGCGCGGTGCTCGTGCGCTGCTTTTCGACGCCGTTCACCCGCGTTGCCAGCTGAAACCCGCGCTCCTGAACGGGCAGGTCGCCGGCTTCGACCATCCAGGGACCGAAGGCGCCGGTTCCGGTGAAATTCTTTCCGGCGGTAAACTGGTGCGAGTGCTTTTGCCAGTCGCGGACACTGCCGTCGTTGTAGATTGAATAGCCGGCCACATGGGGCATGGCCTGATCGGCTTGAATGTGTCGGCCTGGCTTGCCGATGATCACCGCCAGTTCGCCTTCGAAGTCGAGACGTTCCGATTGGCTTGGCTGGATCAGAGGATCGCCATCGGCGATTTGCGAGCACGGCAGACGCAGGAACAGGACGGGATGCTCGGGTGTCTTGGCCGGGTCGCTGCCTGTTTCATGATAGTTCAGGGCGGCCATGACGATCTTGTCCGGGTTGGGCACCACGGGCAGCAACCTGACCTCATCGAGGCCGAAGTCCGGTCCGGTGACATTGCCGGGAAGGTCTTGTGGCGACCCTGCCGCCAGGAAGGACCTCAGATCGGGGAACAGTCCGGCGGAGCGGTGGCCCAGATCGGCAATGCCGTCGCCATGGACGATTCCCCAGGAGGACCGCTGATCCTTGATGAAAGAAACCAGTTTCATTCGCAACTCTTTCAATTTTCGAAAATATATATATCTTGGAATATGCAGTCCGTTAAGAAAAACTTTGATATTTGTGTATGAGGCGTGTCTTAAGGGATATTCGAAGATCTGGTGTGTTGCCTGGAAGCTGCCGCTGCGTACTCCTGTCATCCAGGTGACGGGGCCTTTGAAACAGACTGAAACGTGTCCGGAACCAGGGCCGTATATGAATCGGAGTGCTGCTTGAAAAAGACCGCTGGAACGCGCAGCCCGAAACAAGCGAAAACCGGAGATCCATCCTCCGGCCAGGACGTCCTGTCGCGGCTGCGCAACGACATTGTAAGCAGTGTCTTCGAACCGGAGACCCGTCTGAAGTTCGCGGATCTGACCAAACGCTACGATGTGGGAATCGGCACGTTGCGTGAGGGGTTGTCGCAACTGGTGTCGGAAGGTTTCGTTACGCTGGAGGCGGGCAAGGGGTTCAAGGTCGCTCCTGTGTCAGCCGAAGAACTGATTGAGATTACCGAGCATTTCATCAGCCTTGAAAAGCGAGCGCTCCGCGATGCGATCGAGAATGGCGACGATGACTGGGAGGCCAATATCGTCGCGGTTCATCACCGTCTCAGTCTGATCGAGAGCCTCCCCTGGGAGGAACGGATGACGCGGCACTCGGAGTGGGTCCAGCGTCACCGGGACTTTCACGAGGCGCTGGTTGCGGCTTGCTCGGGACGTTGGCTGTTCAGGCTTCGCTCGATCATGTTCGACCAGCTCGACAGATACCGCTTTGTCACCAAGAGAGCGCCGGAGGGGCTCGGAGGACGAAAATTCGAAGAACACTCCGAGATCATGGCCGCGACGCTGGCGCGCGATGCCGACCTGGCGTCAAAGCTTATTGAAAAGCACATAAGCGACACCTCGGAACGTGCGATCAGGTTGCTCTGACCCGATCAAGATAATCGGTCTTTCGGCCCCGCAATCGATTGCGATTGCGGGGCCGTTTGTTTTTGAAACAGCCAGACACAATGACCGGAATACCGCGAATTCTCAAATTCGATATCTGGATGAACTGCGCAGGGCGCGGTCTTGACGCTCGAAACTCAGATCGTTCGTATTCTGTTGGCAGAAGCGATCCATAGAGCTCTGGCGACTCAATCACGCCATCCCTATCAGCGCGAAAAGATAGAATGTTGCCGCCCGGAAATTAGTTCGAGGCGGCAAGCAGGATGGACTTTAGCCCCCTGTGCAATAGTACCAGAAGCCTTCAGTCATGGCGCTGTTGGTCCATGTCCAGCAAAGTGTGGGATCAGGCGGCGGCGGCGGTGTGTTCGCTGCAACGACGATAAGCGTTCCAAGGGTTACACCAAATACGGTTCTTCCCCAGTATTGGCCCCGCCAACCTCTCGGGCGGTTAACAACATTTACATTCACATTGCGATTAATTGTGGTGTTGTTGTTTACATTCCGGTTGACGGTGTTTTTGTTTACGTTGCGATTCACAGTGTTTTTGTTCACATCGCGATTGATGTTTGTGTTCTTGTTGATGTTTGTATTCTTGTTTCTATTGTTTATATGCCTGTTTTCGGCGTTGTGGCCCGGCCGCTTTCTGTCAGATATTTGCACAAGCTCGGAATGAACCGGATTTGAATCTTGCGCAGCGGCATGTATCGAGGAATTGACAAGAGGAGCTGCCGTCATCGCGACGGCTTGTCCGACCCCCGCACCGAGGAGGCTCAAAGCCATCATTGTTGCAGTTATTTTAGAAAGCTGCATATTTCGAAAATCTCCTGTATTCAAATTTTCGCTTCATAAACCCGCTTTGCCCCTCTGGAACAGATAGTGGCACCCAAAGCGGTTGGCAAAGCCTTTTGGCATTTTAGGTTAGCACTGGCCACTGTACATTGGCGCATCGCGTCCCGTGTCGGTCGTTTTGGCACCCGAAGACGTGATCTGACCATGTGCCTGTCACCGTTTTCCCGTCGCCAGCCTATGGTTCGGCGGTCGGTCAGGGTGACGGTTTGTCAGCCGGCGACTTGTTCGTGGAGCTTCGGGTTTCTCTTGATGCGAGCGGCGTCGTCCCGTCCTGCCGCCGCCAAAAGATCGAAGAAGGCCGGGATGGCGAATGCGGCGTCGGCGTGGAGCCGCCGCCGGGTGATCGAAGGGCGGGCCTCAACGGATCAAATCAGCGTGATCATCCGTTCCAGATTTGTCATCGCCCGCACCCCGTCATGAATGTCCGGTGCGGCGGAGCTTTCCTGCCGGAAGGCCGAGGCGACATCCTTGATCAGGGCATTGTAGCCCTTGTGGTCCTCATTGGCCGCCGCGGTGAAGTTCGGGGTCCAGGACAGGGTATCGGAGGTTTCCGAAAGGGTTGCCGCCGGATCGTCGGCCTTGAACGGCGGGTCGCGGTAGCAGGCGACGTTGATGACGTTGTCGACTTCCAGGCGGATGTGGTCGCCCATGATCTGAATGGCTTCCATCGGCGTTCCCCGGGACTGGACCGTGCCCATGACGATAGTGCCGATCGCCCCGTTGCGGCATTCGAAATTGAGATGAAACAGCAGGTGTCCCGGTTCCGGCTCGATCTTGCGAAGCGCCATGTCGGCGAAGTCATCACCCGCGAACCAGGGGATGAGGTCCATGTAGTGGACGCAGTGGTGGAGGTAGAAGCCGGTGTAGTCGACTTCACCGGCAAAATAGGTCGGTGCGGTCATATAGGTGCCGGTAATGCCAAGCACCTTGCCGAAGTCGCCCTTGCGCAGGACATTGCCGGCGATCCGGTTGCCGGTCGAATAGCGTTTCATGAAGCCGACCAGAACGGGCCTGCCGGTGCGCTCGGAGACAGCTGCGATTTCACGCGCTGCGGCGGCGCTTTTCGCCGGGGGCTTTTCCAGGAACACCGGCAGGCCACGCTCCAGAGCGGCGATGGAAGCCACGTGGTGCAGATCCGGCCCGACGGCCATGCCAATGGCGTCCAGGTCCTTGTGGGCGATCAGCTCGCGATAGTCGGTGTAGATGGCCTCAGCACCATACTGCCAGGCGGCGTTGGTGGCTGCGTCCTGATTGACGTCGCAGACGGCGGCGACGTTGATGCCGTTGCGGCCAAGCTGAGGCATGAGCATTTGCGTTGCGTGGCGGCCGCAGCCGATCCATCCGATATTCAGGGTCATTGGGCGGTCTCCGCCATGGCAAGGCAGGACCGGATCAACGCCAGGCCTGCCTGCAGTTTTTCTGTTTCGTCCTCACGCGGCATGCGCCAGTGGGCGATTGGCAGGCCGACGCGGTCGTCGTTCCTGCGGAACGGTTCCAGGGACACGGGTCCGGTGTATCCGATGTCGGCAAGCGCCTTCATGATCGCGGGCCAGTCGAGATGGCCGGTGCCCGGGAAACCGCGATGGTTTTCATTGGCCTGGAAATGCACGACGCGCGGCCCGGCGGTCCGGATGGCATCGGGAATCGACCGCTCTTCCATGTTCATGTGGAACGTGTCGAGCACGATCCCGAGGCCGGGATTGTCGACCTTGTCGCAGACTTCGACGGCCTGACGGGTGGTGGAGACGATATCGGTTTCGAACCGGTTCAAGGCTTCCAGCGCGAAGACGCAGCCCGCATCCGCCGCGAGAGGCGCAACCACCGCCAAGCCTTCGACGGTTCTGTCCGCCCTCGACTGAATCTGCCCATCCGACCAGGGGGCCGGGGCGCGGCCGGCGAAGACCAGCGGCTCGCCATAGAGCGGGCCGCCGATGATCCGGGCTCCGAGCGCAGACGCCACCTCGACGCAACGTTTCAGATAGTCGATACCGCCTTGTCTGGATGCCGCTTCGTCGCCGGCGATCGATCGCTGCAGATTGACCCGAGCCGCCAGCACGACACCAAGATCCGCGTCCCGCAGGGCATCGGCGGTTTCGCGCAGATCCAGATCGTCGTCAGGCTCCGGGACCAGAAGCTCGACAAAATCGAAGCCGAGGTCGCGGATGTGGCGGAAGAGGCCCAGATCGGCGCGGGTAAAGGGCCGCACGAATTGCATGGAAATGATGCCGACGGGGTTTTTCACGTTGGGTGCCTTTAGTGTTGTCATCCCTTGACCGCGCCTTGGGTGAGGCCGCTGATCAGGCGCTTCTGGACGATCAGGAACAGGATGGTCGCGGGCATGGCGCCGATGATGCCGCCGGACGTCAGGAGACCCCATTCAACCTCATATTCGCCGATGAGGGTCTGGATGGCGACGGTGATCGGACGGACGTTCCGCCCGCCCAGGGTGAGGGCGTAGAGGTATTCGTTCCACGCGGTGATGAAGATGTAGATGCCGGTGGCGATGATGCCGGGAGTGCACAACGGCAGAACCACGCGCCACAGCGCACCGAGCCGGGTACAGCCATCGGTCATCGCGGCCTCGTCGAGGCTTTTCGGGATGCCATTCATATAGCTGGTCATCATCCACACGGAGAAGGGGATGGCGACCGTCGCATTGGCGATGATGAGCGCCAGGTGAGTGTCGAGAATGCCCAGAACGCGCATCATCACGAAGAGCGGCAGGATCAGCAGCACCACCGGGAACATGTTGATGATCAGAAACTGCAGCAGCAGGTAACGCTTGCCGCGAAACGAGAAGCGGGAGAAGGAATAGGCGGCCGTCACGCTCAGGCTGAGGCCGACGACAACAGTGCCGGCGGCGATGATGAAGGAATGGATCAGATTGGTCAGGAAGCCGACAGTCGAAAACAGGCGGATATAGTTCTCGAGCGTCGCGCCGGCCAGGCTCGGGCCTTCGGTGAACAGCCGGTTCTCCGACGTCAGCGAGGTAAGCAGCATCCACAGATACGGCCCGAGCGTGAAGGTCAGGATGAGCAGCATGGGCACATCGACGATCAGGATCCGTTTCAGAAGGGATTTGCGTCCAACCATCAGTTCACGGACCTCCCTGCACGGCGGAGATAGACAATCACGAGCCCGAGAAGCATGAGCGTGAACAGGACGGCAAGCGAGGAGCCGTAGCCGAAGTCCAGATTGGTACGCGCCTTGATGAAGGCGTAGAGCGGCAGGGTGTAGGTGGCATAGCCGGGGCCGCCGCCGGTCATGACGTAGATGACGTCGATCGAGTTGGCGACCCAGATGGTTCTCAGCAGAACCGCGGTCACCAGGACGCCGGAAATGCCCGGCAGGGTGATGTGCCAGAACTGTCGCATCGGACCGGCTCCGTCCAGGGAGGCGGCTTCATAGTAGCTTTTGGGGATCGACTGCAGGCCGGCAAGGATCATCACCGCGAAGAATGGAAACCCCTGCCAGGTGAGCGTCAGGATGATGGCGTAGAGAGCTGTGTCGGGATCGGCGAGCCAGGGAACCGAGGCCTTGATCAGGCCCAGGCGGAGCATGAACTCGTTCAAGATTCCGTAGTTGGCGTCGTAGATCCATACCCACATGAGGGCGATCACGACGCTCGGCAACGCCCAGGGAATGATTATCAGGGCCCGGGCGAGGGGGCGCCAGGGGAATTGCTGGTTGAGAAGCAACGCCGTGGCGAGACCGAGCAGAAGCTGCGCGGGGATCGTCACGGCGATCCAGATGATCGTGTGCCGCAGGGAAATCCAGAACACCTCGTCCTGCAGGGCAGCCGCGAAGTTCTTCAGACCGACAAAGGTGAAGTCCTTCGGCTTCCAGAGGATGTAGTCGTGCAGACTCATCCAGGCCGCCTGGATCATCGGGAAGAACACGATGGCCAGCGTTACAAGGACGGCGGGCGAGAGCAACGCGTAAGGGAGCACCTTTCGCGCAAGAGCCGCCCGGCCTGGCAGTCGGTCCGCCGGTTCGTTCATGGTGAGCATGGTCGAATTTCCACTCGGTGCGGGAGGTGTCTCCCGCACGCAGTTCAAGTTTTCCGTCTGCCGTTTTCAGGCAAGTCCTGTTTGTGTCCCGGATCCAAAAAAATGGCGGGCCCCGCAAGGCAACGTGCCCGGCAAGGCCCGCCTGGGAGGAGTCAGGGATTATAGAGCTTGTCGATCTCGGTGTTCATCTGTTCCGCGGTGATTTCACCGGTCAGGGCACGCTGCATGTTCACCGGCCAGACCGTGTTCACGAAGTCGGAGGTTTCCGGCACGTTCGGCAGCAGGTTGGCAAAGGGCAGAGACTGCACTGTCGCGTCCACGAAGCGCTTCTCATGCAGTGTCCAGCCTTCGCTGTCGGTCTTGGTCACCGGCAACTGGCCTGTCGCCTTGTTGAACTCCATATTGTTGCCGGCCGTCGACAGGAAGGAAATCCACTTCCACGCAGCGTCCTTGTTTTCCGCCGAAGAGAAAACGGCGGTCGATTCATCGCCGAATGATGTCCAGTGGCCGCCGCCACATTCCGGTACGGGGGTTGCGGAAACCGCGTCGCCGAGCGCTTCGACCATGCCGTTGGAAGAGCCGATGTGGTGGATCGTCATCGCGGTCTTGCCGGCCTTGAACGCGCCGGTGACTTCCTTGAAGCCGTCATTGGGCGCGGAGGGCGGGAAGACCTTGTCCTTTTCGAAGAGGTCTACCACCCACTGGGTACCGGCGACGCCGGCGTCGCTGGTCAGGCTTCCTGCCGAGAAATCGACATTGCGCGAAAGCACGAAGCTGCCCCAGTGATCGTGACCGCCCTTGCCGCCCCGGAAACCGAAGCCGTAGACATCCGGCTGACCGTCGCCATCGGTATCGCGGGTCAGCTTCATGGCCACATCGCGGAACTCGTCACAGGTCTTCGGCACTTCAAGGCCGAGTTCCTCGAGCATGTCCTGACGGTAATAGAGGTAGAGCACCACATACTGGATGGGCAGGTAATAGGAGTTGCCGTCGGAGGCCTTGGTGAGATCCAGAAGATTGTCCTGCAGGTCGGCCTTGCCGTCCCAGGCGTCGATGCGATCACCGATCGGTTCCAGCGCGCCCATTTCCACCAGGCGCGGCTGTGCGAACATCTTCACCATCGCCGCATCCGGCGCGTTGCCGGCAACAATCGAGGTGTAGAGATTGTCGTAATAAGAGTTCCAGGGAATGTTCTCGGCTTCGATTTTGATGCCGGGATTCGCCTTTTCGAACTTTGCGACCAGTTCCGACATGGGATTGTCGGCATTGTCGAAATGGTACCAGAATCGAACGGTTTCATCCGCATAGGCTGTGGCCGTTCCGGCGAGCAGTCCAACGGCCAGCGCGGCCGATATGAGTTTTGACATTGCTTCCTCCACTTTATTTATATCGTTATTCGAGACCGTGTAAGTTCGCGAAAAGCCCTCCCGGCTTCCGCCGCAGCCTTGCGGGCTTCGGGTAGTTCAAGGCTCATTTGCATGAAGCCGTGGACGACGCCCGGATACAGGGTGTATGGGTCGGTCCGGCCGAGGCTGCGAAGCTGGCGGACCAGGTTTTCCGTATCCGAGCGAAGAGGGTCGACGGCCGCCGCGTTGAAGAACATCGGCGGCAGCTTGCGCAATTGGTCATCCGAGGCTTGATGCGGGGACACCAGCGGCGACTTCCTGTCGTCCGTAGCAGCCACATACCAGTCCCAGTAGCGCATCATCTTGGCCCGGGTCAGGCCGGGGCCGTCTTTCTGGCCGAGATAGGACGCGGTTTCGAAATTCGCGTCATAAACGCCATAGAACAAAAGCGCCGCATCCGGCCTTGGCAACGCTGCATCCTGCATCATGAGCAGCAGGGTCAGCGCGAGATTGGCGCCGGCGCTGTCTCCGGCGACAGCACGCGGTCCCGAGCACGCGGCAAGGTCCTTGTGACCGGCCGTGATGGCGGTCCAAACAGACATGCAGTCCATGAGGCCGGCGGGAAAGGGGGCTTCGGGCGCAAGGCGGTAGTCGAAGGTCAGCACATGGGCTCCGGCCTCCAGAGCCAGCAACCGGGCGGCACGTTCGTGGGTCGCCATGCTGCAGAAGGCCCAGCCGCCGCCGTGAATGAAAACGATCAGACCGTCCGCGCCTTCCGGGCTCATCAGGCGGCAGGGGATCGAGTGTCCTTCACGGGCGTCAATCGAGAACTCCCGGATGGGCATCCCGGGCAGGTCGCTGTTCCAGCGCGCGTTGGTCTGCTCGGCAAGTTCGCGGCCCTCCGGCGCGGACAGAAGCGTCGGATCACCGAGACCGGCGTCTTCTTTCGCCAGGCGCTCGAGAATCCACTGCATGCGCTCCGTCGGGATCAGATCCGCGTCTGTGGGCTGGAGACCGGTCATGATTTCACCGGTTCCCTTTCCGTCTTGACCGTCACGATGCTCGGCCCGAAATCGACGATGGTGGTGATATGGTGCGACAGCGCCTCGACGGCCTCCGGCCGGTTTCCCGCCGCCAGCGCGTCAAGGATGGCGACATGGCGTTCTGCTGTTTCGACCAGACCGCGGTTCGGTTCGGAATTCAGGATCTTGTAGCGGTGATTGTGTATGAGGCAGCGGCGCAGAATGGGCCGGACGCTCGGCATGTCCGCGGCATTGTAAAGATTGAGGTGGAAACTCCGGTCGTGAAGGGAGAGCAGATATTCGTCTCCCGCCTTCGCGGCCTTGCGCATGGCGTTGAGGTCCGCTTCCAGTTCCTTGCGCAAAAGCGGCCCGAAGCGGTTCAGAACTCTGACGACGCCACGGCACTCGATGTCGCGGCGGATCAGGATCAGTTCGTGCGCGTCCTCACTGCGGCTGTCCGCAACGAAGGTGCCCCGGTGCGGCACGCGCTCCACCAGACCGTCCGTCTGCAGGAACATCAGTGCCTCGCGCACGGTGCTCTGGCTGCATTCGAATCTGTCGGCCAGCTCCAGTTCGAGAATCGCCGCGCGCGGGGGCAGGTTGCCCAGCATGATGTCCTTCTGGATTTTCTCGAAGATCGCATGGCTGCGCTTGGTGGCACGGCGGGGCTGTTGCCGGGGGCGCCCGGGTTTGCCGTTTTCCTGATTGTCGAAGCTTTCCGCCGCCATGCCGGTCATGTACCACTTGAATATCGATAACGTTATCGATAATGTAGCGATAATGATGCGCCGATGCAAGCGGAAGCGTCGCAAGGAATGAAATGCGGCTCCTTACCGCAGATGATTTTGGGAGATTATGCCGATGTCATGGAGCGAGAAAACGGACCGGAAACAGAAGCGCATGCTGCGCGGGAGGACATTTTGGCCGCTATTCAGTTAGAGCAGATCGTGAAGAACTACGGTTCCTTCCAGGCAGTGAAGGGGATCGATCTGGAGGTTCGGGATGGTGAGTTCGTGGCCTTTGTCGGTCCGTCGGGCTGCGGCAAGAGCACCTTGCTGCGCATGATCGCGGGGCTGGAGGAAATAACCGGCGGCAAACTGCAGATCGAAGGCGCCGTGGTCAACGACCTTGAGCCGAAGGACCGGGACATCGCCATGGTGTTTCAGGACTACGCGCTCTATCCGCACATGTCTGTGGCCGACAATATCGGCTTCGGATTGAGGATGCGCGGAATGAGTGCGCAGGAACGGCGCCGGCAGGTCGAGGAGGCTGCGGATATCCTGCAGATCACCGCGCTTCTGGACAGAAAACCGGGGCAGCTTTCCGGTGGTCAGCGCCAGCGCGTGGCGATGGGGCGGGCGATTGTCCGCAGGCCCAAGGTGTTCCTGTTCGACGAACCCCTCTCAAACCTCGACGCCAAGCTTCGCGTCGACATGCGCACTCAAATCAAGCGGCTGCACAGCCTCCTGAAGACCACGATGGTCTATGTAACGCACGATCAGGTGGAGGCGATGACGCTGGCTGACCGTGTCGTTATCCTCAAGGATGGCGAGGTGATTCAGCAAGGCGCCCCGGTGGATGTCTACACGCTTCCCGAAACGCGGTTTGTCGGCGAGTTTATCGGTTCGCCGAAGATGAATATCCTGGAAGCCAGATCGGTCGGGCAGAATGGCAAAAGCGCGGCAGTTATCGGCGAGATGCGGATACCGCTTGGGCAAAGGCAGCTCGCCGCAGGCCGGGACATCCTGTTCGGCGTCCGTCCGGAGCACCTGATCCGCTGCGCCATTGACGAGGCCATGTTCCACACGACGGTCGATGTGCTGGAGCCGCTCGGTTCCGACACGATGGCGATCTGCATGCTCGAAAATCAGGAGATTACCGCCCGGCTCGCACCCGATCCGTCCCTCAGGCCCGGTACGCGGCTCGATCTGAGGGTCAAGCCGGAGGACATTCACCTTTTCGACGCGGCTACCGGCACCCGGATCTGATCCGGGTACCGGTCCCGCTTCTGGTCCGACTTTCTGACTCAGGTCCCGAAAATGCCAATACTCTCTGGGCGCTTCGGGATCTGAACGACTTGCACTGTCTTCAACGGCCGACGGCGTAGGCCTGCATCAGTCGGGGGGTCGCACCCGCCTTCAGTGTTCCGTCCGCCTCGCGTTTCGCGGCAGTCAGCCTGCCAATGCTCCAGTCCCCGGAAACCTCGATCGAATGGCCCCGCGCCCTCAGCTCGGCAAGCGTGCTGTCGCTGAAATTGCCCTCGGCCATCAGGTGACCCGGCTGGCGCTGGCGCGGATGGAAGGAGGTTGGAAAATGAGTGGTGTGGAACAGCGGCAGGTCGATGGCCTCCTGCAGATTGAGCCCGTGATGGACGAGGCGCAGGAACAGGGAGAGCTGCCACTGGTCCTGCTGGTCGCCTCCCGGCGTGCCGAAGGCGAGCGCCGGCCGGCCTTCGTGGAAAGCAAGGCTCGGCGTCAGCGTGGTGCGCGGACGCTTGCCGGGTGCCAGGCTCGCGGCGAGGCCTTCTTCCAGCCAGAACATCTGCGCCCTTGAATTGAGGCAGAAGCCGAGTCCCGGGATAACCGGAGACGATTGCAGCCAGCCGCCGGACGGCGTCGCCGTCACCATGTTGCCCCAGCGGTCGATGATGTCGAGATGCACCGTGTCGCCGCGCCGCTCCGACAGGTGCGCCATGGTCGTTTCGTACAGCCCGGTTTCAGCGATCCCGGCCCGGTCGATCACCGCCATGCTTCGGGCAACCTGATCTTCATACCCGGGAAGCGTGCCGGCACGCAGGTCAAAAGAGGCGCGGCCGGAAATCAGGCCGCGGCGGGCGGAATTGTAGTCTTCGCCAAGAAGCTGGAGAAGCGGCACGTCGATGAAATTCGGATCGCCGTAATAGACCTCGCGGTCGGCATAGGCGAGTTTCATGGCTTCGGTGACGTGGTGGACGAAATCCGGTCCGGCCGGGTCCATCGCGCCGATGTCGATGCCGCGCAGAAGGGCGAGCGATTGCAGGAGAACCGGTCCCTGACCCCAGGGGCCTGTCTTGGCAACGGTCCAGTCGTGATAGTCGTCCGTCAGAGGGTCCTCGTAAGAGGCTTGCCAGTTTGCCAGATCGTCAGGAGTGAGGACACCCTTGTGCCGGCTGCCGGAGCCGTCCATGACCTCGGTGCTCTCAAGGAAAGTTCCGATCTCCTCGGCGATGAAGCCCCGGTAGAAGCAGTCGCGTGCAGCATCGATCTGCTGTTCGCGGCCGCTTTTGCCTTCAGCCTCGTCAAGCAGGCGTTTCCAGGTTGCCGCCAGCACGGGGTTGCGGAACATCTCGCCGGCCTGGGGAACGTTGCCGCCCGGAACCCAGGTCTCAAAGGACGTCGGCCACTCCTTTTCGAAAAATTCGCTGAGCCCGCCGATGGTCGAGGCCGTGCCGCGCAGTATGGGCTGGCCGTGTTCGGCATAGTAGATCGAGGGTTCCAGAACATCTCGCAGGCTCAGCGTGCCCCGGTCGCGCAGCATGAGCATCCAGCCGTCGAAAGCGCCCGGAATGACGGTCGACAACAGGCCGTTGCCGGGGATGAGGGACATGCCCTCGGACTTGTAGTGGGCGATGGTCGCACCGGCCGGCGCCGGGCCCTGGCCGCAAACGACCTTTGTCTCGTCTCTTTGCGCATCGTGGAAGATGACCGGAAGATCTCCGGCAGGACCGTTCAGATGCGGTTCCAGAACCTGCAGGACGAGGCCGGTTGCTACCGCTGCGTCAAAGGCGTTGCCGCCTTTTTCCAGGATGCTCATGCCGACAGCGCTGGCAATCCAGTGGGTCGAGGTAACGACGCCGAAGGAGCCGGTAATTTCGGGGCGTGTAGTGAAAGTCGTCATAATATACTCATTCGGGTTGAAAAAAGCTGTCTCAAGTCTCGCGCGGGTCGAGAGCATCGCGCAGGCCGTCGCCGAGCAGGTTGAAACCGAGCACGACGAGGAAGATCGCCGCGCCTGGCCACCAGGCCATCCATGGTGCCTGGGTCATGAAGTTCTTGGCGACGTTCAGCATCGACCCCCAACTGGGCGCCGGAGCCTGCTGGCCGAGCCCCAGGAAGGAGAGACTGGCCTCGGCGATGATTGCGGTTGCTACGGTCAGCGTGGCCTGAACGAGGATCGGGGCGAGAACGTTGGGAAGAATGTAGCGGCCCATGATGGCGGTGTGGGTGAGACCGACGGCGTGCGCGCCTTCCACAAAGTCCTCGGTCTTCACGGCAAGCACCTGCCCGCGTGTGAGCCTGACGAAGATCGGCACGGCGGACAGGCCTATGGCGATCATCGCGTTGGTCAGGCTTGGCCCGAGAAACGCGGCGAGCGCGATGGCCAGGATCAGAAAGGGCGTTGCCAGCAGCGCATCGGTGACGCGCGAGATCGCCTGATCGGTCCAGCCGCCGAAATAGCCCGAGATCAGGCCGAAAGGCACGCCGACCAGCACCGCTATGATTACGGAGACGACGCCGGCCAGCAGCGAGGCCTGTGCGCCCCAGATCATGCGCGACAGGATGTCCCGGCCGATCTCGTCGGTGCCCAGCCAGTGAGCAGCAGAGGGCGCCTTGCGGATCGCGCTCCAGTTTGTGGCCAGGGGATCGTCGATCGGCAGGATCGGTGCGGCCAGCGCAATGGCAATGAAGAAGGCGACGATCACCAGCCCGAACTGGGCGCTTCTGTTGACCTTCAGCTTCTTCCAGGCGCGGTTTTCCGGCCTGACGGTCTCTTCTGCCGGATCGGCGGCGGAGGTCACGGCGCTCACAGGCTGCTCCTCATACGCGGGTTGAGAAGGAAATAAAGAACGTCGGCGACAAGATTCATCAGGATGAAGCCGGCGGCGGTGCACATGACGACTCCCTGAACCACGGCATAGTCGCGGGTGAAGACCGCATCGACAATCAGCTTGCCAAAGCCGGGGATGGTGAAGATCTGCTCCGTCAGAACCGCCCCGGCAAGCAATTCGCCGAAGAGGAGTGCGCTGAGTGTGACGATGGGCAGCAGTGCGTTGCGGAAAGCGTGTTTCAATATGACGGTTTGTTCCAGCAGGCCCTTGGCTCTCGCGGTGCGCACATAGTCGGCTTTCAGGACGCCGAGCATGGCGGAACGGGTATGGCGCATGAGCGTGGCGGCAAGGGCGGTGCCCAGCACGAAAGCCGGCATGATCATGGTCTGGAAGGATTTCGCCGGATCCACGAAAGGCGATACATAGCCCGAGGCCGGCAGCCAGCCCAGATGCACGGAGACCAGCATGATGAGCATGATGCCGAGCCAGAAGTTGGGGATGGACAGGCCGGAAAGCGCGATGAAGTTGGCGATGTAGTCGACGGCCGTGCCTTTTTTGACGGCTGAGAGAATTCCCGCCGGAATGCCGATCGCGAAAGCGATGATCATGGCCATCACGGCGAGCTGGATGGTGACCGGCAGCTTGTCGCCGATCAGGTCCAGTACCGGTTGGCGGGTTCTGAGGGAGATGCCCAGATCGCCCTGCAGCATGGCTTTCATCCAGTAAAAATACTGCATGATGATCGGGTCGTTGAGGCGGTATTTCTCGCGAATGAACTCCAGCATCTCTGGATCGCGTTCCTCGCCCGCGAGCACGAGAGCCGGATCGCCGGGCAGCAGTTTCTGCAGCACGAAGACGAAGATCGACACCAGGATCAGCGTCGGTATGGCGATGAGCAGCCGGCGCGCAATGTAGGACAGCATTCAGGCACTACCCGGTTTGAAGCGGATCCCGGCGAGGAGCCGGGATCCGCGGTTGGTGTGGATTATTTGAACTTGACGTTCTCGAGGCGGATCATGCCGTCCGGATAGGGTGTGAAGCCTTCCAGCTTCTCGGAAAGCGCCCAGATCCAGGTTACGTGATAGAGATAGATGATCGGCAATTCCTCGATCAGGATGTCGCGCGCCGCGTCGTATTTGGCCTTTCGGGTGGCATTGTCGGTGCTCGTGCGGGCTTCATCCAGGAGCTTGTCGACTTCCGGAATGCAGACCTTTGAATCGTTGATGCCGCCCTCGCAGGTCATGAACTGGTGGATGTTGCCGTCAGGATCGACACGGCCCGACCAGCCGACCTGGCTGCCCTGGTAATTGCCGGCCGACTGGTCCGCCAGAAGGCTGGCGAATTCCATCGTCTTCAGCTTGACGTTGAAGCCGGCTTCAGCGGCCATCGACTGCACCACCTGCATCATCTGGGTCTGAACCGGGTTGTTGGCGACCTGGATCTCCACATCGAGGCTGTCATAGCCTGCTTCCTTCAGGAGCTCCTTGGCTTTTTCCACGTCGCGGGCCTGAATCGGATAGTCCTGATCGTACCAGGGGCTGGTCGGCGGGAACGGCTGATTGCCCGGCGCGAATGCGCCTTCGAAAACCACCTGGTTGATGGCGTCCCGATCGAGCGACAGGCTGAAGGCCTGACGGATCTTCGGATCGTTGCCGAACGGGTTGTCACCCTTGTCGCCGTTGTTGATGTTCACCGTGATGCCCTGATAACCGAGGCTGACGGCCTCGGCGTAGGACAGATCCGCATCGTCCTTGACGGAAGCGACATCGGTGGCCGCCAACCGCTCAAGCATGTCCAGATCGCCGGAGCGCAGGTTGGCCAGACGCACGGTGGTGTCCGGGATCGGCAAGAAGGTCACCGTGTCGAAGTTGATGGCATCCGCGTTCCAGTAGCCGTCGTATTTACCGAGCACGATGCGGTCCTGCTGGACGCGCTCCACGAATTTGAACGGGCCCGAGCAGACCGGGTTGTTGCCGAAATCCACTCCGGCGGCGGCTGCGGCGGTCGGTGACATCATCATGCCCGAGCGGTCGGCGAACTGGGCAAGCAGCGTCGCGTCCGGGGCTGTCAGATTGATTTTGACCTGCAACGGTCCGGAGACCTCAACGGAGTCGATGGACTTGACTTCGCTCTTGCGGCGGCTTTCCGGCAGGGTTTTCGAACGCTCGATATTGGCCTTGACGGCCTCGGCATCGAACGGCGTGCCGTCATGGAAAGTGACGCCGTCGCGCAGGTCCATGGTCAGGACCTTGCCGTCATCGGACCAGCTCCAGCCGGTCGCGAGCTGCGGAATGATTTCGAGATCCGGTGTGATGTCGACCAGTTTGTCGCACAGCGACGCATAGACGATGCGACCGACGAACGTCCGGGACTGATCGGGATCGAGCACATCGGCATCGTCCTGAAGGCCGATGCGCAGATCGGCGGCATGGGCCGCCGTTGCCAGGGTTGTCGCGCTCAGCAGCAGCGCTGCCAGGAATTGCTTACGCATTGTTGTGACTCCTCTCGGAAAGCTTGATTTGAGTTTCTGTTGCGGCCGTGACCGGCTCTTGTCGTTGACTTATTTCGCGAAACAGCGCGAAACGCTTCTCCGCGTTTTCGCTCCTTGGCGGCTCTCGGACGGAGCCTTGCGAATTCTCGGCGATTTTCTCCCAATGATGGCAGGCGACCATCCGCGCGTTGGCAACGTCGGTCAGCGCGGGTTTTTCCGTGCCGCACAGGCTGGTCGCATGTGGGCAGCGGGGGTGAAAGCGGCAGCCTGACGGAGGGGCGAGCGGCGAGGGCACGTCGCCTGTCAGGGAAACGTCCATGGACCGGCCATGGGGCGAGGCAATCGGGATTGCCCGCATCAGCGCCTGCGTATAGGGATGCAGCGGTTTGTCGTACAACGGGTCATTGGGCGCCAGTTCGACGATTTCACCGAGATACATCACGGCGATGCGGTCGCTCATGTGCCGGATGACCGCGAGATCATGGGCAATCAGGATCAGCGTCAGGTCGAATTCGGCCTTCAGGTCCTCCAGAAGATTGATGACCTGGGCCTGCACGGAGACGTCGAGGGCGGAGACCGGTTCGTCGCCGACAATCACCTTCGGGCCGCTGGCCAGGGCCCGCGCGATGCCGATACGCTGGCGCTGGCCGCCGGAAAACTCATGCGGATAGCGGTTGGCGAAAGCCGCGCGGAGGCCGACCTTTTTCAAAAGATCCGCCACTTTCAGGCGCCGTTCCTTGCGCGAAAGCGACGTGTGAACCTTCATCGGCTCCTCGATCAGCGCGCCGACGGTCATGCGCGGATTGAGCGAGGAAAACGGGTCCTGGAAGACGAACTGAAGATCCTTGCGCAGGCGGCGCATCTCCGGTTCTGAAAGAGACGAGATGTCATTGCCCTCGTAGAGCACCGCGCCCTCGGATGCCGGCAGCAGCCGCACCAGCAGACGGGCAAGTGTGGACTTTCCGCAGCCGCTTTCGCCGACAATCGAGAAAGTTTCCCCGCGCCGGATGTCCAGGGACACCTCGTTGACGGCGCCGACGGACACAGAGCGGCCGAACAGGCCCTTGCTGCTGGCAAACCGCTTTGTGGCTGAGCGCGTCTCGATGATCCTGTCGCGGGTCGGCAGCCTCATGATCCGGCCTCCTGGAGCACGGTCTCGGGGAACATCGTCTCCAGCGGGGCGTAATGGCAGGCGGCCCGGTGGGAAGGGCCGAGTTCGTCAAGCGGCGGTGTCGAGATCTCGCAATTCGCCTGTGCGAAGGGGCACCGGGGCGTGAAGCGGCATCCCGAAGGCATTTGATCGATCGCCGGTACCATGCCACCGATCGTCGCAAGCCTGCCGGAGCGCGGACCGACGGAAGGAACGGAGCTCATCAGGCCGATCGTATAGGGGTGCTGGGGATCGTCGAAGATGGAGGCCACCGGACCGTCCTCAACCATGTGGCCGGCATACATGACGCAGACCCTGTCGGCGATTTCCGCGACAACGCCCAGGTCGTGGGTGATCATGACGAGAGCCGTCCCGGTTTCCTTCTGAAGCTCCTCGACCAGATCGATGATCTGGGCCTGGATCGTAACGTCCAGCGCAGTGGTCGGCTCATCTGCGATCAGCACCGCCGGATCATTCGCAAGAGCCATGGCGATCATGACCCGCTGGCGCATGCCGCCGGAAAGCTCGTGCGGATAGTCGTCCAGCCGGCTGGATGCGGCGGGGATCTTCACCCGATCCAGCATCTGCAGCGCGCGCTGCCGCGCCTCGGCCCGGGTCACATGCTTATGGCGCAGCACGACCTCGGCAATCTGATCTCCGATCCTGTAGGAGGGATTGAGCGAGGTCATCGGCTCCTGAAAAATCATCGAGATCGTATTGCCGCGAAGATCCGCCATGGCGCGTTGCGACAGCTCAAGCAGATCGCGATCACCGAACATGGCTGTGCCGGACATGACCTGTGCGACGGACCGGGGCAGCAACCCCATGAGGGACAGGGCGGTGACCGACTTGCCGCAACCGCTCTCGCCGACGATACACAGGGTCTCGCCCGGGCAGACAGCGAAGGAAATACCGTCGATGATGTTGGCGGGGGCGCCCTTGAAGCGGAGCGCGAGATTTTCGACGATGAGAACGGGAGTGACGTTCGGGTCAGTGACCTTCGACATCGGCCACCTCTGTCACGTTCTGGTAGAGAAGGCGCTGCTGGAGGGCCAGAAGATGGCTGCGCATGGCTTTTTCCGCTGAGACCGGGTCGCGATTCTCAATGGCCTTGATGATATCGACATGCTGGGACTTGTAGAGCGTCATCGCGTCACTGGTCCTGAGCGCTTCGCGCACATGGCGCCAGGCCGCATCCTGCCGGACCCGGTCGACGACATCGAACAGCGCCAGGAACAGTGCGTTCTTGGCGGCGCGCGCGATGGCCCGGTGCAGGGCGCTGTCCCAGAGTTCCCGGCCATCCATGTCCTCGGCCTTTCCGAGGCGGCCGGCAACCTCGCGCATGGCGGCGATATCCGCCGAATTGGCCCGCAGGGCCGCGAGACGGGCAAGGACGGGTTCTATCTGCAGCCGGACTTCCATCACTTCGAGCATGTTGGAATTCTCGTGCAGGGAAAGGATCTGCTTTTCCGGGTGGGCGGGTTCGCTCCCGATGAACGTTCCCGCACCCTGTCTCCGCCAGATTTTGCCCTCTGTTTCAAGCACTTCCAGTGCACGTCGCACCGCCCTGCGGCCGACGCCGATGGTTTCGGACAGCTCGCGCTCGGTGGGAACCTGCTCGGCTCCTTCGGCCGTCAGCTGATCGACGATGATCCTGAGCCGCTCTAGAGCCATGCTGGAATTCCGCTGAGAAGGCTTTTCCGTTTCGTTCATGCCACACCAATCCGAACCAATTTGAATTGGTGTCAGTATTGTTGGGAAATCTTCGGCGCGCAACCCTCCACGATGAGGCTTCCGGTGGCGTGTTTGCCTTTGCCTCAACTGAATTCCTTAGGCGAAGTTCAACCGTTTTGTCGCAATGAACTTGCCCTAATGACTTGTTTTAAGAGAAATATTTTTCCGACTTGGTAAGTCCGTAGCTCTCCGGTTTTTCGAGAGGTGTCTGGTGTTGCTTGAAATTTGTGCGATGGAACAAATTTTAATCGGTCACCTAACGGTCGAGATTATCAACGCGAGCGCGCAAGGAAATTTCGAAAATTTCAGTAAAATGTCCAAAATATTCTGACCGAGCGGTAGGAATAGTCTATGTATTTCAAGATGGTTGTTCGGTCCTGAGCCCTCTGGGCAAGGAAAGGCGATAACCAGTTGATTGGTTCGCTTCAGATATCCTGTGACGGGAAATGCGAGTGGTGATGTTTTGGGCGTGCCGGATCTTTGGGCGATGGCGCAATTGACAAGAGTTTTGTCTTCGGCAATCCTCCGATGGACATAGCGGCATTCGTTCAGCCGCATGGCAACCGCGCCCCGATCTGTCGCAGCTGATACCTGCGGGTCGGGGTTTTTTTGTGCCCGGCCGTAATTGCGCGTTCTCGAAGTGTCGGACTGGTGGAGTTGAAGGTGAACATGGCTTTGAGGGAGATTCCGGTCGGCGTCCTGTTTTCGAAATCCGGATCCTATTCCGTGATCGGCCAGGAAGCCTATTGGGGTGCCCGCATCGCTATCGACGAAATCAACGCGTCCGGGCAGTTCGATTTCCGCTTCCTGAGGGTTGACGGCGAGCCTGCAGGCCTGGCTGAGAACTATGCCGTCGAGGCTGACCGGTTGATGCGTGAAGCCGGATGCCGCCACATTGTCGGCACCCAGACCTCGTCCAGCCGCAAGGAAGTGCTTCCGGTTCTGGAGCGCGGACGCGGACTGCTCTGGTATACGACGCCCTATGAGGGCTTCGAGAGCCATGACAGGGTCGTCTATACGGGGGCCTGTCCGAACCAGGGGGTTGTTCCGCTCTTTCGCCACATCGTGCCGGAATACGGACGCGATGCCTTTCTGATCGGTTCCAACTATATCTGGGGCTGGGAAACCAACCGTATCGCCCGCGAACTTCTGGCTGGTTGCGACGGCGAGGTACTCGGCGAGAGATATGTCGCGATCGGTGACGAGAATATCGTTCATCTGATCGCGGAAATTCGCGAAAAGCGGCCTTCTTTCATCTTCAACAACCTGATCGGCGTCAGCAGCTATGCGTTTCTTCGCGCCATGAAGGAACTGGCTGGCGAAGAGTCCGCCTTCGCGCCGGGTCGCTGTCCGATCCTGAGCTGCAACCTGACCGAGGCGGAACTGCCGGTTCTGGGCGCTGCGGCGGATGGACTGATTTCCACCTCGACTTATTTCGAAACGCTGGAAACACCGGAAAACGCTGCCCTTCGCGCACGTCTTGAAGGAATGCGTGGTCCGGAGAGGGCGATCTCCTCCATGTTCGTCGGGCCGTATGAGGCGGTCTGGCTCCTGGCGCGGGCGATCGAAGCTTGCGGGAGCGATCATCCGGACGACGTGCTGGCGGAGCTTTGCCGTCAACCCCACAAGACGCCTCTCAGGGAGATCCGCA
The DNA here is from genome assembly GCF_001624695.1 of Labrenzia sp. OB1. Classification (GTDB taxonomy): domain Bacteria; phylum Pseudomonadota; class Alphaproteobacteria; order Rhizobiales; family Stappiaceae; genus Roseibium. The sequence continues at coordinate 179,261 of NZ_JSEP01000005.1, forward strand.
TCGATCCGCAAACCCAGCATGCTCACCTGCTGCCGTTGATCGCGGTGGCAGAGACGTGCGGCCATTCGGGCGATGGTGCGGCTGGGCGATCGCGCTTTCGCATCGTCGAAAAGACGCCTGGACCTCTGGCCCCGGATCCCTATCTCGTTCACTACGATCCGCTGGACACGGGCGCCGCAGGTCGCCCGGCGGGCTCTGCGCGGATGTCCGCTCCGGTGGCCGGCAACGCCTCGAAGCTGAGGCTGGTGTCGTCATGAGCAATCTGTTCCGCACCCCCAGTTTCCGAGGCTGGTCCGCCAGCATCCTGCACAAACCGCATACGGACCGTGACGCTGTGTGCCGTCAGCTTGACCGTCTCGGTGTGGAGATTTCGACCGCGTGGCCGGAACTGCCGGCTGGGGCCGAACAGGCAGACCTTCTCATATTCGATGCAGATGCTGGCCATGATGCCCAGTTTCCGTGGCCGGCCGATGCCCATCCAATGCCGATGATCGCCCTGATGGGAACCGAAGCGCCGGGACGCGTCGAATGGGCGATCCGGCGCGGGGCCATCGCCCATCTCAACAAGCCGGTCACGTCAAGCGGTGTTTATGGCGCGCTGGTCGTCGCGCAGCGGACCTTTACCATGCGCCGCGCCTCCGAGGAGCGCATCGCCACACTGGAGGCACGGCTTGCCTGCCGACCGCAGGTCGCGGAGGCCATCCTTCTGCTCATGCAGCATCAGGACGGCGATGCGGAAACGGCCTACCGTCTGCTGCAGGACATGGCGATGAAGAGCCGCCAGACCATTGAGGCCGTGGCCAGGGATCTGATCGAGCGTGCGGGAGGGGAGAATGACGGCCGACGCGAAGCCTGAACTCCTTCCGGTTGCCGCCACCGATCTGCCGCGAGGTGTTTTGTGGAGACTGGTTCGCAGAAAGCTGGCACTTTTTGCCATGGTCGTGATCGGGATCATCGTCGGGGCAGCCCTGTTCGCGCCGCTGGTCGCGCCTTTCAATCCGGAAGAACAGTTCTTTGAGGGCCTGACACTGGAAGGCGCGCCACTGCCGCCAGGCGAAAGGTTCTGGCTCGGCACGGATCTTCTCGGCCGGGATCTGTTGTCGCGGCTGATCTACGGAGCCAGAACGTCGCTCATCATCGGGATCGTGGCAAACGGTATTGCCGTGGTGGTCGGGGCTTTCGTCGGCATTCTCGCAGGCTTCTTCCGCGGCTGGGTGGAGACGCTGCTCATGCGGTTCACCGACCTGATGATGGCTTTTCCGGCGCTTCTTCTGGCGATCACCCTGGCGGCGATCTTCCAGCCTTCGCTATGGATCGTCGCCATGGTCATCGCCATGGTGAACTGGGTGCAGATGGCGCGTGTCGTCTATACGGAAACCAGGTCGCTTTCGGAGCGGGAGTTCATTCTCGCCGAGCGGGCCATGGGAGCGGGGCTGTTCCGCATCCTGTTCCGTCACATTCTGCCGCACCTTTTGTCCTCCATCGTGGTCTTCGGCACGGTCGGCATTTCCACGACCGTGCTTCTGGAGGCAACGCTCAGCTATCTGGGCATCGGCGTGCAGCCGCCGACTCCTTCCTGGGGCAACATCATCTACGAGAACCAGACCTATTTCACCTCCGCTCCCTGGCTGGTGTTCTTCCCCGGCTTCGCGATTATCGCCCTGGCGCTGGGCTTCAATCTCCTGGGCGACAGCTTGCGGGAAGTGCTTGATCCGACCCAGAAGGGGAGGCACTGATCATGGGTGGATATGTCCTGCGGCGCGTCCTGCAATCGTTGCTCATCCTGCTCGGGATTTCGTTCCTGACATTCATCCTCTTGTACCTGATCCCGGCGGATCCGGCGCGCCAGATCGCAGGCCGCAGCGCAACGGCGCAGACGGTGGAGAACATCCGCGAGCAACTGGGTCTCAACCTGCCGTTCTACCAGCAGTATTTCCGCTATCTGACGGGCCTTTTGCAGGGCGATCTCGGGCGGTCCTATCTGCAGAAGACGGAAGTCGGCGAGCTGATCCGCTCACGCCTGCCCGCCACTCTCCTGCTGATGGCGGGCGCGATCATCTGCGAACTTGCCATCGGCCTGACAATGGGAATCGTTGCAGCTCTTCGCCGCAACACGGCGACGGATACAAGCCTCATGGTGCTTTCCTTCGTCGGCGTTTCCTCGCCGCAATTCGTGATCGGCATCCTGCTTCTCTATGTGTTCTCGGTGCAGCTCGGGTGGTTTCCGATCGGTGGTTACGGGACATTCCGGCACATGGTCCTGCCGTCGCTGACGCTCGGTCTGCTGGGCGCCGGCTGGTATTCGCGCATGATGCGCTCGTCGATGATCGATGTGCTGCGCCAGGACTTCATCCGCACGGCGCGGGCCAAGGGGCTGAAGCGCTGGCAGGTGCTGTTCGGCCATGCCATGCCGAACGCGCTGCTGCCGGTGATCGCGATGATCGGCATCGATATCGGCCTGTTCATGAGTGGCATCGTCGTGGTGGAAAGCGTTTTCGGATGGCCGGGCATCGGACAGCTCGCCTGGCAGGCCATCCAGCGCGTCGACATCCCGATCATTATGGGCGTAACGCTCGTCTCCGCATTCGCGATCGTTCTCGGAAACTTCCTCGCCGACCTGATCGTGCCCCTGATTGATCCGAGGATCAAGCTGCGCTGATGCGCGGAAAGAATGCCGGGAAATCCACCGAAAGAGCGGACCGGCTGAATCACCTTAACCTGGAGGTTTGATCATGAATAGAACACTTCTGGCAGGGGCTGCCGCCCTTCTTGCCGCCACGGCTCTCACACCCGCGCAGGCGGATGACATCAAACAGGGTGGGTCGATGATCGTCACCTACAAGGACGATGTCTCCACGCTCGATCCGGCAATCGGTTATGACTGGCAGAACTGGTCGATGATCAAGAGCCTGTTCGACGGTCTGATGGACTACGAACCGGGCACGACCAACCTGATGAACGACCTTGCCGAGGACTACACGATTTCCGACGACGGCAAGGTCTTCACCTTCAAGCTGCGCGAGGGTGTCAAGTTCCACAATGGCCGCGAGTTGACTGCGGAAGATGTCAAATACTCGCTCGACCGGGTTACCAATCCCGAGACCCAGAGCCCGGGCGCCGGTTTCTTCGGCTCCATCAAGGGCTTTGACGCCGTCGCCGCCGGCGACGCCGACAGCCTTGAAGGGGTGACGGTGGTCGACCCCTATACGGTGAAGATCGAACTGTCCCGCCCGGACGCGACGTTCCTGCACGTGATGGCGATCAACTTCTCGTCCATCGTTCCCAAGGAAGCCGTAGAGGAATGGGGCGCCGATTTCGGCAAGCACCCGGTCGGCAGTGGCGCGTTTTCGCTGGAAGAGTGGACCCTCGGACAGCGGCTGGTGTTCAAGCGCAACGACGACTACTGGCGCGCCGGTGTGCCGAAGCTCGACGAGATCACCTTCGAGGTCGGCCAGGAGCCGATTGTCGCCCTTTTGCGCCTGCAGCGCGGCGAGGCCGATATTCCGGGCGACGGCATTCCGCCGGCGAAGTTCCTCGAGGTCGCAGAGGATCCGCAATACAAGGACCTGATCATCGAGGGGGGGCAGCTGCACACCGGTTATGTCACCATGAATGTGAAGATGCCGCCTTTCGACAAGCCGGAAGTGCGCAAGGCCGTCAACATGGCGATCAACAAGGATCGCATCGTGCGCATCATCAACGGCCGCGCCGTTCCGGCCAACCAGCCGCTGCCGCCGACCATGCCGGGCTACGACACCAACTACGAAGGCTATGCTTACGATCCGGAGGCCGCAAAAGCACTTCTGGCCGAGGCTGGCGTCGGCGACGGTTTCGAGACGGAACTCTACGTCTACAACACCGATCCGAACCCCCGTATCGCCCAGGCCATCCAGGCGGATCTCGCCGCCATCGGCATCAAGGCTGAAATCAAGGCGCTGGCCCAGGCCAATGTCATCGCAGCCGGCGGCGAACCCGATCAGGCGCCGATGATCTGGTCCGGCGGCATGGCCTGGATCGCCGACTTCCCGGATCCGTCCAACTTCTACGGCCCGATTCTCGGCTGCGCCGGCGCGGTCAAGGGAGGCTGGAACTGGTCCTGGTACTGCAACGAGGAGCTGGACGCGCTGGCAACGGCCGCCGACAGCATGACGGACCCGTCCCAGAAGGCCGAGCGCGAGGAAGCCTGGCGCAAGATCTTCATCGCGGTAATGGATGACGCGGCCTGGGCACCGGTCTTCCATGAACAGCGTTTCACAATGCGGTCCGAGCGGCTGGGTGGTCCTGACGCCATCTTCGTCGATCCGGTCCATATTCCCGTCAACTACGATTATGTATGGGCGAAAGATGTGCAGTAACTGCAAGGCCGCTTACACCATCCACGCGGCACAGCATCACTTCGGCTGGGACAATTCGTTTGCCCCGGCCGAGACGGTGGCTCCCGGTACGGTGCTCGAATTCGAGTGCCTCGACAGTTCCGCGGGGCAACTGACGCCGGAGAGCACCGTCCAGGATGTTGCGGACCTGGATTTCGGCAAGATCAACCCGGTCAATGGCCCCATCCGTGTGGATGGGGCCGAGCCGGGCGATGCACTGGTCGTGAAGATCCATGAGTTCAAGCCATCCGGTTTCGGTTGGACCGCCAACATTCCTGGCTTCGGTCTGCTGGCAGATCAGTTCAAGGATCCGGCGCTGCACATCTGGTCCTATGACAAGGACAAGCCGGTCACGTCCGCCTTCGCTCCTTTCGGAAAGGTGCCGCTCAAACCCTTCGCCGGGACGATCGGCGTCGCGCCGGCGGAGGCTGGACTGCATTCCATCGTGCCCCCGCGGCGCGTCGGTGGAAACATGGATATCCGCGACCTTGCCGCCGGAACGACGCTTTATCTGCCGATCGAGGTCGCGGGTGCGCTGTTTTCCATCGGCGATACTCATGCCGCTCAGGGCGACGGCGAAGTCTGTGGCACGGCCATCGAGAGTCCGATGAACACGGTGATCGAACTGGATCTCATCAAGGGCGCGGACCTGAAGATGCCGCGTTTCGAGACGCCGGGCCCTGTCACCCGGCATCTGGATGAAATGGGCTATGAGGTTACGACCGGGATCGGTACCGATCTCTTCGCGGGCGCTCAGGCGGCCGTGTCGAACATGATCGATCTCCTGTGCGCCCGCCACGGATACAGTGCGGTTGATGCCTACATGCTGTGTTCGGTGTGCGGCGATCTGAGGATCTCGGAAATCGTCGATGCTCCGAACTGGGTCGTGTCCTTCTATTTCCCGAAGGTCGTGCTCCAGTAGTCACATCCGGGCGGTGGTCATACGACTGCCGCCCGCCTTATCAAGCCCGATACCAGAGTGAACAGAGTGTCCACATCGCCAGATCCCTGCGCGTCCTCCGACGGCGTCGTTCTTTCCGTCCGGGGGCTTTGCACCGACGTTGCCACGCCAACCGGAGCAAGGGCCGTGGTGAGCAACCTCTCCTTCGATCTGCGGCGGGGGGAAACGCTGTGTATCGCCGGAGAGTCCGGTTCCGGAAAATCCATCACCGCGCTGTCGATCATGGGGTTGCTGCCGGAACGGATGGCCCGGGTTTCGGGTGGAGAGGTGCTGTTTGAGGGCCGGGACCTGACGAAGATCCGCGAAGATGAATTGCGCCGCATTCGCGGCGGCGACATCGCGATGATCTTTCAGGAGCCGATGACGTCGCTGAACCCGGTTCTGACCATTGGGCGGCAATTGCGCGAGGCTATCCTTGCGCATCAGGACGTTTCGCGGTCGAAGGCGGAAAAGATCGCCCTGACGATGCTTGAGTCGGTGCGGCTCGCGGAGCCCCGCCGCCGTCTGCGTCAGTATCCGCATGAACTGTCCGGCGGCATGCGACAGCGGGTGATGATCGCCATGGCGCTCGCCTGCAATCCGAAGATCCTCATCGCCGATGAACCGACGACAGCCCTCGACGTGACAATCCAGGCGCAGATCCTGCAGCTCATCCGGGACCTGCAGCGCGACTTCGGAACGGCCGTCATCATGATCACCCATGACATGGGGGTGGTCGCCGAAATGGCGGACAGGGTGATCGTGATGAACAACGGCAGCATCGTTGAGCGTGGCGAAGTCGCGGATGTCTTCGAGCGGCCGTCTGATCCCTATACGCGCCGGCTGCTGGATGCGGTTCCGAAGCTGGGTGCCATGGCCGGTCTCGACAGCGCGCCCAAGGCGGGGCTTCAGGCGCAGCCGCCGGTTCTTGAGGTGGAGGACCTCGTCGTCCGCTTCGATCTGCACGGCGGACTTCTCAACCGGGTCACTTCCCGCGTCCATGCGGTCGAGGGTGTTTGCCTTCACCTTGACCCCGGGGAGACCCTTGGGCTGGTCGGGGAAAGCGGCTGCGGAAAATCCACCATCGGCAAGGCGCTCCTGAACCTTGTGCCCTGGGAAGGCTCAATCCGGGTGGCGGGACGCCACGCAGGTGTCGGCGGCGCGGCTATGCAGAAGCGCCTGCGCCGGGACATGCAGATGATCTTCCAGGATCCCTATGCCTCGCTCGACCCGCGCATGACTGTCGGCGACATTGTCGGCGAGCCGCTTGTCATTCACGGGTTGGCGAAAGGACAGGACCTCAAGGACCGTGTCGCTTCGCTTTTCGAGCGTGTGGGGCTTCCCGCCGACGTACTGGCCCGCCATCCGCACGAGTTCTCCGGCGGACAGCGTCAGCGTATCTGCATAGCCAGGGCGCTTGCGCTGTCGCCAAAGGTGATCATTGCCGACGAAAGCGTTTCGGCGCTCGACGTTTCCGTGCAGGCGCGTGTGCTGGACCTGCTGCAGGAACTGCAGGAGGAGCTCGGACTGTCCTATCTCTTCATTTCGCACGACATGGCCGTGGTGGAAAAGATCTCCCACCGGATCGCCGTGATGTATCTCGGCCAGATTGTGGAGACCGGCACACGGCGGCAGGTCTTCGAAAATCCGCAGCATGAATACACGCGGCGTCTTCTGAAAGCGGTGCCCATTCCGGACCCGAAAAAGCGGCGGGCCGTCTTCGATGTGCCAGCCGGTGAAATTCCCTCGCCCGTGCTGCCCCTCGGACAATCCGTCAGCAGGGTGCGCTATAATGATGTCGGCGAAAAGCATCTGGTTGCGGAGACACTTCATGATTGAACGGCCAACCTGAAAAAGCCTACAATAGCGGGACTTTGGAGACCGCTGACATGACGGCATTGGATGACCTTCTGGAGACGGCGCAGGCCTTGATCTTCGACTGCGACGGCACATTGCTTGCCACGCCGGATCTCTATGCGGGAGCCTGGCAGGCAGCGTTCGCATCCGCAGGGCAGGACATGGCCGCCGGCTGGTACCACGAGCGGGCAGGCATGTCCGAACACGTTCTGCTCGATGAGTTCGAGAAGGAGCGGTCCGTGATCCTCGACTGGGAGCATGTCGTTCTGGCCATGCGCTCGGCCGTTCTGCAGCGGATCGGTGCGGTGCGTGAGATTTCCGCCGTGGCCGGCATCGCCCGACGGTTTGAAGGGCAAAAACCAATGGCGGTTGCTTCCGGTGGCCCCAGGGAGATAGTCACCGCCTCACTTGAAAGTGCCGGATTGATGCCGCTCTTTCATACCGTCGTGACGATGGATGACGTCGCCAACGCGAAACCGGCACCCGATCTGTTCCTGGAAGCCGCGCACCGGCTGGGCACGGCTCCGGCGGACTGTCTGGTCTTCGAAGACAGCCGACAGGGCATACAGGCGGCCCGGAACGCGGAAATGCGTGTCATCGATGTGAACGCCCTGATTGCCGATGAGGCCGCAACGTTCTGACGCATTTTCTCCGTTCTTGAAGGTTTCTCCGAGCCGGAAAGATCGCGGATCGAATCCGGTGCAGCCGGGGAGGCCGGAAAGCGCGTCGCACGGATGCTCTCGCGCCTTCGATGGACCGACAGCCGCGCGGTTCCGCTCAATCCGATGGAGCCACCCGGTAAGGCACGATCCCGCGCCGTCCGGGTTCGATGAAAGGATCCTTGTCGATTGCCGGGAAGGCGCGCTGGTCGCAATTGTCCCTCGGGCAGATCCGGCAGTTCACGCCAATCGGCTCGGGGGGCGAGTTGCTTTCAACATCGAGACCGTCGGCATAGACAATGGCGTCGGCATATTTGACTTCGCAGCCGATTCCGAGCGCGTATCTGCGCTCTCCGGTGGGATAGTCGGGCTGATGTTTGGTGACGCTGGTGGCCATGCACAGGTAGTTCACGCCATCGGGCATCTGCGCGATTTGTGCGGTGAACTTGTTCGAGTTCTGCTCGAAAGCCTGATGAACATTCCAGCGCGGGCAGGATCCGCCGAACCTGGCGAACTGGAAGCGGGTGGCGCTGTGTCTTTTGACGACATTGCCGGCGCGGTCAATCTTGACGAAATAGAACGGTAAACCGTTCGCGCCCGGTCGCTGCAGGGTCGACAAGCGGTGACAGACGGTCTCGATGCTGGCGTCCGTCAGATTCGACAGCAATTGAATGTCGTGACGGCATCTGGTGGCGGCGCGCAGGAAGTCGTCATAGGGCAGCAGCAGGGCACCCGCGAAATAGTTCCGAAGAGCAAGTCTGGCGATGCTCTGTGCGGATTGGGTCTTGAACTTCGCCCGTTCTACTTCCCCGGAGATGACATCCTTCACGCAGAGTTCGGCGATGAACGAACCGAGGAGGAAATTCTTGGCCGATTTCGGAATGGCGCGATAGACGGAAATCCGGCGCGTATAATCTTCCTGGCGAATAAGGGTTCCCTGGTAGTCGGGATGTTGTTCTACCGTGATCTTGAAGCGCTGCTGCAGCCAGTGAGTCAGGCTGTCGAATTTCGAGGCGCTGTTCGGCAGACCGATTTCGTAACACAGTTTTTCCGCCGCCCGGTCGAGGGAGTCGACATAGTTGTCGATGTAATGAAAATAGTCGCGAACCTCGTCGTAGGCGGATTTTCTGAATGAAGCGCCGGCTTCTCCCGCACCGCTCATGTGCACCAGTTCGTCTTCGATGGCGTCGCGATCCTGAAAACCGCGAAGGTTGCCGTAAAGATCCATGATGGCCTTGGTTATTCCAGGCGCGCGGGTGACCAGTTCATGCAGTTCCTGCTTGCCGATGGCAGAACTGTGGAACCTTGTGTCGGCGAAGATTTCCTGCAGGTCCCGAACGACCCGGTCGAGATCGTTCTTCTCGAAGGCTGCCAGATCGGTTCCGAAGATGCGGTTGATGGACAGGAGGACCGATGCCGTGACCGGCCTGTTGTTGTTTTCGATCTGGTTGACGTAGGCGGTCGACAGGCCGACCTTTCTGGCGAACTCTCCCTGGGACAGACCGAACTCCGATCTGATCTGCCGCAGCGTGTGGCCTGAATAGAGTTTCTTGTTCAAGACACCATCCCCCATCTGTCCGGTGGGCTTCCGCGCATGACGGGCCTTCCTCTAACCTCTGTTGAGGTCAGCCTTTTTTCGTCCTCCTGCGCATGCAGAATGCTCTATATGCTAATTATTAGCAATACGCAGTATGCGTTTTTACATTTTACAAAAGTGCCTTGCTGGTGAATGGTCCCGGCATACACCTCAGAACCAATCCGGGAGGAAGCCATGACCGCTCATTTTGCTCTCGACGCTCGTGCTGGCCTGAAAGGTCAGAGCGAACCCGTCGCAGGAAACGCCCGCTGGCCGATCAACCTGTGCGATGCCATGACACCGCGTCAGCTCGAAGTCATGCTCTTGTTGTGCGAGGGAATGGTGAACAAGCAGATCGCCTATGAACTGGACATCTCCATAGCGACCATCAAGGTGCATATCCGCAACGCAATTACCCGGCTCGGAGCGAAAAATCGGACCAACGCCGTGGCGATTGTTGCTGCGAACAGCGCGATTTTCAGAAACGCAGCGGTCTGACGGCCGGTCCCTGGTCACCGGAGCCGGAACGCGTTTTCCGCCTCACGTTCCCCGCTTGATCATCGCTGTGTGGATGCGTGTGACTTCAGAAGACAGGAAGTCGCAGAAATCCTTGGCCACAATCGAAATCGGGCGATGCGTCGGGGTCAGGATCGACAGGCTGTTCTGAATACGCGGGCGGAAGGGTCTGAAGACGATCATCGGCGGGCCCATGCCGAGCCGGCCCATTTCCTGTGCCTTGTAGGCGGTTATCATGTCGCAGATCAGGGCGCAAAGCCCAGCCTGGACGAAATGCAGTCCCGGCAGCGCGGTTTGCAGCTCGAAGCGCTGGTTGAACTGCACGCCTGCGTCCCTGAACCTGGCGAGAGTCTGCTTGTGGCTGCGGTGCTCTGCATGCATCAGTGCCAGGGGGTAGCCGTCGAGTTCCGCCGGTGTGATGACCTCTCTCGAGGCCAGCGGATCCGTTGCCGGAATGGCGCACATGCATTCCAGGTCGAAATCGATCTGGTCGAAAGAGTTGCGAGCGCGCGGCGTCTCCGTGAAGCCGATATCGAACTGCTGGGCCGCGATCAATTCCTCGATCTCGGCGGACGTCTTGCTTGCAAGGGCGACCTTGACGCTGGGTTTGTCGGCGATGAACTGCGACAGGCTGTTGGGCAGGAAATCGGCCGCTGCTTCCGGGATGCCGGCGATGCGTAGCTGGCCGTGTTCGCGATTGGCGAGGCCGCGCAGGGTGCGTTTGGAAATCTCCAGACGCTTCAGGATCGCTTCGGCTTCCTCCAGAAAGAACTCTGCTTCCGGGGTGGGAACCAGCCGGCCCTGCTCGCGCATGAAAAGTTTCAATTCCAGTTCGGTTTCAAGCCCGGCGATCGTCGAACTGACTGCGGGCTGCGTCCGGCCAAGCGTACGAGCTGCTTCAGAAATCGAACCGCTTCTCATGACTTCGCGAAAGGTGGCCAGTTGCCGGATTGAAAGATTCATGGTTCCTCGAGAACCGCTCCCCAATTTATATTTGAATCAATGTGGCCCTTAATTTGCAGTGGGTCAACTACTGCGGTTTTAGGCTCTGATTAGCGTAATTGTTATTTCTACTAGACTGAATTTTACTGAAAGCATTCTCATATAAAATGGCGAATCCATCTTGGAGTGTCTTGTCGCGCAGTCAATAAAAATAAACTTTTTTGATGTATTTTTCTGTATTTTCCCGTTTTACGCGAATGGTTTCCAGAGTCGGTCAAGATCAAAGGTACTCACGTCCCGGATCAACTCGATGAACTCCCTGGCGGCATGATCGAGAGACAGCCTGCCTTTTTCGGCTGTTGCTCCTGCCGCATTGCCAAGCGCTCCTGCAGGGTTCAGGTCCTGGGCCAACCAGCCGAACTGTGCTTTTCCGTGGCCGCGAAGATGCTTGAATTCCTTCAGAAACTTCTGCTGTTCGGAGAGAAAATCCTTCGTCAAGTCCATGCGTACGAGCTCGGGGTGCAAATGCAGCATCAGCGATGTCTCCACGTCACCGCCATGTATGCCGTAGGTGAATTCCTCTTGCGGATAAAGACCTTCCGGCTGACCGAAGCGGAGCCAGTTCGTTGCCGTCACGAACATGCCGTGTTTCACTCGTAGGTCGCGGGCCACGATATCGAGGACCGGCACATTGCCGCCGTGGGAGTTGATCAGCACCAGCTTGCGGATGCCTGCTCTGGAGACGCTTTCGCCGATCTCCAGCCAGCAGCGGGTGACCGTTTCCCAGGACAGGGTCAATGTGCCGGGCGAGTGGATATGTTCGTCCGACTTTCCCACCGCCTGAACGGGAAGAAATGTTACCGGCAAGTCCTCGGGCAGGAGCTCCACAACGCGGCGGATCTGGCCCTGCGCGATGGCGGTGTCGGTAAAGAGCGGCAAGTGGGGGCCGTGCTGCTCGATCGCCGCAACCGGTAGAACGGCGATCCAGTCTTCCCGGGCCGGGTCGTTGAAATCGACTGTCGTCATTTCATGCCAGAAACGCTTGGGCAGCATCATTATGTTCCTGTCCGGGTTGGTGTCTGCGCCCTCTTTGCATACCCCGGCGGGGCAGGCAAGAGCTGGCCGGCATCCGGCCAATCACGCACATATGATCGGTGTTTGGGGATGATGTTCAGACTTTACTGACTTGTTGCGGGGACAATCCGTGCCATGATCGGTGCGCTTTTGTCGAACATGCCGGCAGCCCAGTTGAGAAACAGCGGTGTTGCGGGCGTTGCTGAACCTGATTCCGGAGAAGTGTCTTCGGCGCGGGCAGAAGGCCGTGCGCGCGAAAGTCTTGCGGCTCCCGGGGCCGTCGCACTGAGGGCAGCCAGCAGCCCGGTTCTGACCTCCGAAGCCGTTCTCGCGCTTCAGGATGCGGATGCGGCCGAAGCCAATGGAAAGCGTCGGAGAGATGCTTCCCGTGAGGTGGTCGATGCGTCGGGAGATGCCAAGGCAGGTGAGGAGGTAGCTTCCACTCCGGATGCCGGGACCAACGCCTTGTCCGGCGGGGGAAACGTTGCGAGCAACGCACTTGAAGCTCCACAGGACGAAGAAGAAGATCAAGACGGCGACGGTCTGAACGAGGCTGAAGAAAAGCAGGTTGATGAGCTGTCACAGCGGGACCGGGAGGTCCGGGCTCATGAGCAGGCGCATGCCCGCGCTGGTGGCGCCCACGCCGGTCCGCCCAGCTACACGTTCCAGCAGGGACCGGACGGCAAACGGTATGCCGTGGGCGGCGAAGTGCAGATCGACACATCCAGGGAACGGACTCCGGAAGCAACCATCCGGAAGATGCAGACGGTCATCCGCGCCGCAACCGCACCCGCCGAACCCTCCCCTCAAGACCTGAAGGTCGCGCAACAGGCGCGCTCGCAGCTGGCTGAAGCTCAGGCCGAGCGCCGTCAGATGCAGGCGGAAGAGACGGCCAGTGGCGACGAGAGCGCTGAGGGCGCGCCCGCTGCCGAAGGTCCGGGAAGCGTTGCCGCCAAAGCAGAGCCCTCTTCTGGCACCGAGACCTCCGCAGAGTCGTCCCGGCTGGCGCCGGATGGGACTTCCGGAGAGACCGGCGACGCGCGCGTCAGCGGCACAGATGCCATTTCCGCCTATCAGTCTGCGCTCGACCGCAGCAAGGACGCCGGGTCTCTTGCCGCAATATTCGTTGCCTGACAGAACGCTGCTTGAGAAACCCGTTCATGCGTGACACAAAGTCATTTCCCCTTCCGGGCAGGTGACGCACAGGGCGCCGCTCCGCGTCGTTTCAAATTCTGGTCAAGTTATGCAAGCAATTGCCGCCCGCCGCGTTGTTTCGGCGATCTTTTTCATGTGCGGGTCGTCAATCGGCCTGTGGGCTTCACGTATCCCGGACGTGAAGTCCGCGACGGGGCTGGATGAAGGCGGTTTCGGACTGCTTCTTCTCGTCATGGCAAGCGGTGCGTTCGTCGCCTTTCCCTTCACCGGGGTTCTCATCGACCGGCTTGGGGCGGCTCCGGCGACAAAGATTTTTTCGGTGGCGATCGTCGTCAGTTTCACGACGATCGGGTTTGCGCCCACGACCTTGTTGCTGGCCGTCGCGATGTTCGTTTCCGGCTTTTGCATCGGCGCGCTGGATGTCTCCATGAACGGCTGGGGAGCCGAAGTGGAGACAAGCCTCGGACGGCCCGTGATGACCTCGTTTCACGGTCTTTACAGCCTGGGTGCAGGCGTCTCGGCAGCGACCGGAGGTCTGGCGATCGAGTTCGGGCTCAACCTGCCCTGGCATTTCGGCCTGTGGGCGGCAATCACGGTTCCTTTCCTTGTCTGGTTCTGGCGTCAGCCCTGGCCTCAGGTGGAGGTGATCACCGGAGAGGGTGGCAAGGCGCCGCTCTTCGCTCTGCCGAAAGGCGCCCTGGTGCTCGCCGGACTGATCGCACTTGTGGGCGCATTCGGCGAAGGCGCGATCACCGACTGGGCGGCGCTCTATCAGATCGACGACCTTGGTTACTCGGACTCCATCGCGCCGACGGCCTTCACTGTCTTTTCCATCGCGATGGTCGTCATGCGGCTTGCCGGTGACAGGGTCATTGCAAGATACGGCCCCGTGCGGGTTGCCCGGATGAGCGGCATTGTTGCCTTTCTCGGCTGCCTGCTTCTGGTTTCCGGACTCAATATCTGGGTCGTCTGGACAGGGTGCTTCATCATGGGGATCGGTTATGCCGTCATGTTTCCGCTTGCCATGTCCCGCGCCGCGAGCGATCCGCATATGTCCAAGGGCTCCGCACTGGCTGCGGTCGCCACGCTCGGCTACGGGGCGTTTCTGCTCGGTCCACCCTTGCTCGGCTTTGTCGGCGATGCCCTGTCACTCAGAGCCTCCTTCGGCGCTGTCGCTCTGTTGACACTGGCGCTGCCGTTTCTGGCCGGTGCCCTGAAGTCCCCGCGACAAAATTGAGTCACTCTTCGAAAGCAACTCGAGACTGTTGAGCCACACGGGGCGTCCTGTCCGACGATCCTGAGGCGGCTTGGGAAACGCGGCTCCAGGCTTCAGACGAACGGGCGGGAGCATTGCGATGCTGGCTGACTTCAACAAACAGGCGTTTTCTGTCAGGCAGGCTAAGCCGGGAAACCTGTTTTCCGGCGAATAATCAGTACCAAAAGGTCATTGAACAAAATTTTGTTGTGAAAATTTCCCAGTGTCATTCGACGGTTAAATAAGTCCGCTAGGGTGCGCTGAATGGGAGCTGGGTTAATTCGAATCAAGTTGAAAACAGGTGTGATTTGATGGCTTTCAACTACAAGAAAAGTATAACGTTTCGTCTGGTTCAGGCTGCGAAGGCACAGAGAGCCAGGTCCGGCGCACACCTGATGCGAATCGGCCTGCATCCCGGACAGGAACTCGTGCTGAAAGTGCTGGCAGACGGTGACGGGCGTACAATGAGCCAGCTTGCCCTGGCGCTCGGTGTGCAGCCGCCCACCGTGACCAAGATGGTCACCCGTCTTTCCGCTCAGGGCTTCGTGCGCCGTCAGGTCTCCGATACGGACGGCCGGCTCGCGAGGGTTTTCCTGACGGAAACCGGGCGGGAACTGGTGGTGTCCGTGGACAAGTCCTGGAAGCGGCTGGAACGAGAGGCGATGTCAGGCCTCGACGACAAGGACCGCAAGAAGCTGCGCAAGCTTTTGCGCCAGGTGGAAAAGAACCTGGCGATTGCCGTTGACGACGACCCGGAGCACGAATCCGATTTCGATACGGACGAGGAAACCGAGGACGGGAAGGGCAAGGAAAAAGAGCTTACTGCCGCTTGATACCTGTCCCTGTTGCCCTGCCGGCATGACATTCGTGACAGTGGTGTGACCGTCTCCTTCATATCCTTCCGGCCGGAAACATTACAAAACGCTCATTTGCAATTTCTGGGCTCCGCAACCATCTGCCTCGCAGGAACAAGGTTAGAGTTGCATGAGCGAGAACAGAATGTCCCCGAGGATCAATGAAGAACGCGGTGCCCGGCGCGCGGAAGAGTTGCGCCGCCGGTTCCGGCATGTCTCCGACACCTCCTTCAGACGGGCCTCCGTGGGCCGAGCGCACAGTAGTGGCCGTCTGTATTTCGGACAAAAGCCCGCCGCCACGGCCCCTTCTTGGGGGGAGGTGAAAGCGCGCCGGCCGCACCTGGACAATTTTCTGATCTGGTGTGTCCTTGCCGTGGTCGTGGCCATTGCGGGATTTGCTGTTTTTTAGATCAGACCCCCTGACTTTCTCTCGATTGAGAGCCGCGCTGGGGTGAAAACGGCGCCTGCGGGAACCTTTCTGCTAGGGGTGCGTTTCTTGGTGAGGCACCGGAACTTGCCGAGGCCTTCCCGCCCTGTGACCTGCTGCAAAGGACGTTTTCCGCCAGCGCCTTCCCCGCGCTGCAGCGGGAGGTTGAATCAGAGCAGAAACGGAAATCCACCCTCCAGCTTCAGGAGGGCGATCTTGGTGTCTGTGCCTCCGGCGCCGGAATAGCCGCCCAGCCCGTTCGCCGAAAGGATGCGGTGACAGGGGATGACAATGGGAATCGGGTTGGCGCCGCAGGCCTGGCCGATCGGCTGACCATATGTGTCGAGATCGCGGGCCAGATCGCCGTAGGTTCTGGTCTGTCCGTAGGGAATTGCCAGCATCGCCTTGAAGACGGCCTGATGCAGTTCGCCGCCCTTTGGAGTAAGCGGCAGGTCGAAATTCTCCAGGCGGCCGTCGAGATAGGCCAGCACTTGCCGTCCGGCCTCTTTCAGCAAAGATGTTTCTTCTTGGCCTGGAGGCCCATTCCATTGTATCTGGGTGATTGCGCCGTCAGTTTCATGAATCGACAGGCGCCCCAGCCATGTTTGAATTTCTGCGACAGGCATATTCGTCTCCGCTTGGCCTGCGGACAACGTAGGGCACGGCCGGACTTGCCTCAACCGGTGAATCTCGGCCGGAACACTCCGGTTTCGTATCCTTTCATCAATGGATGAATTCAGGGGAAAGGCCCGCCGCCGATGGCGCAGGATAATCAGAAACACTTTCCCGCCGGAGGCCACGTTCCCGTGGTGCCCCTGGTCGGGATAAGCCTCATTGTTCTGGCCTGCCTGTGTTTTGCTGTGCTGGATGCCATCGCCAAATATCTTTCGGCCAGCCTGCCGACCCTGCAGATTGTCTGGATACGGTTTCTCAGCCATACCGTCATTGCGATTGTGCTGTTCCGTGTGTGGAAGACGCCTTCGCTTCTGAAGACGGGACGACCGGTGCTGCAGCTCGTGCGCGCGGCCTGCCTGCTCTCCACGACGATCCTGAATTTTCTCGCCGTGCGCTACCTGCAGCTCGCCGAAACCATGTCCATCATGTTCGCCACGCCTTTCGTGATCACTGCTCTTGCCGGGCCGCTGCTGGGGGAATGGGCGGGTATCCGGCGCTGGTGCGCGATCATTGTCGGTTTCATCGGCGTGCTGGTCGTCACCCAGCCGGGGGTGGGGGGCATGCATTGGGCCGCTATCTATTCGGTCGCTGCCATGTGCACCTACGCGCTCTACGCGCTTTTTACCCGCCAATTGACCGCCACGGACGGTTCCGCGGGCATGCTGATCATTTCCGGTCTTGTTGCGACCGTCGCCATGACCCCGGTTGGCCTGTCGGTCTGGGAGACGCCGCAGGACATCTTGACCTGGGGTCTGTTGCTGGCCACCGGAGCGCTCGGTGCGGGCGGGCATTTCGTGTTTATCATGGCGCACCGGATCGCCCCCGCACCGGTGCTGGCACCCTTCATCTACAGTCAGATCGTCTGGATGATTGCGCTGGGCTATCTGGTCTTTGCCGATGTTCCCACGCTCAGTACGCTCCTAGGAGCCGCCATCGTGGTCGGATCCGGCCTCTACATCCTTTACCGGGAGCGGGTGAAGGGCATTTAGAGCACAGCCACCAGATATCGGACTGTTTCCGGGCCTGTCTGGAAGCCGAGTTTCAATCCGGCGTGAAGAGAGCGGAATCCGGTGGAGGGGCGTCCAAAGGTTGACGGGCTCGTTGACTTCCAGTCTTATTGGCCCATCGCGTTGAAACGCTGATAAGATTTTGTAACCAGCCTGTTTTCAGGAGGAATGGGATGGAACTCAACCGCCGTATGTTGCTGGGAGGTGCCGCAGCCACCGCCGGCAGTCTTCTCATGCCGCAGGTCGCGCAGGCCAATGCCGCCGCGAATGCCTATTTCAACGGCTATGAGGAAGACGCCGGTTTTCAATTCCGGCGCACCAATTTCAATCGTATCGATCCCGTCTGGCGGCGTCAGATGGTCAAATATTTCAGCCCCGAACCGCCGGGCACGGTCGTCGTGGATACTTCCAATCATTTCCTTTACTGGATCTGGGAGAACAACACCGCTCTGCGCTACGGCGTCGGTGTCGGCCGCGAAGGCTTCAAGTGGTACGGCCGTGCGCGCATCGACAGGAAGGCACTTTGGCCGCGCTGGGTTCCGCCTCCGGAGATGCTGAAACGCCAGCCGGATCTGCCGCGTATGGTCGAAGGCGGGGCGGCGAACAATCCGTTGGGTCCGCGGGCACTCTATCTTTACCGCGACGGATCGGACCTCGGTTACCGGCTGCACGGCACGCTTGAGCCCTGGAGCATCGGCCATGACGTGTCCAGCGGTTGCGTAAGGATGTTCCCGGAAGATGTTATCGACCTGTATCAGCGTTGCCCCAAGGGGACAGCGGTTCTGGTGCTGGAGCATCTCGGGGCCAGCGCCGGTTGAGACCGGAGCTTTGAAAAAGATGTGACTGACTGAGTGACAGGATTGGGGGCTTTCTTGGGAAATCGGATTGGCCATTTCGGCCGGGGCGTACTCGCTGCCCTTCTTTGCGTGATGGGACTGGCTGCCTGCAACAGTGCCGGCGGGCTTGTTTCGCCGGATGTAACCAATGCTCCGGCGGCCGGGTTTGCTGATATGTCTCCCGGATCCGAGGAAGAGTTCATCATCAATGTCGGGCGCCGGATCTACTTCCCGGGTGGATCGGCGGTCGTCACCGATGAAGCCCGGATCACGATCACGAAACAGGCGAGCTGGCTGAAGCAAAACAAGAAGTGGCTGGTCAAGATCCAGGGTCATGCCGATGACTCGGGAAGCGAGGCCGCCCAGAAAACCCTGTCGACGAAAAGGGCGAATGCCGTCATGGCCGAACTCGTCAAGCTTGGCGTCAGCCCCAAGCGGATGTGGGTCAAGGGATATGGTGTGGAGCGTCCGGTCACCGACTGCGATGCCGTGGCCTGCGAGTCGCAAAACCGGCGAGTCGTCGTCAATCTGAGAGAAGAATTCGACGATTCCGCGCCGCGGTGACGCAGGGTCATGTCTCTGGGGAAGGTTATTCAAAACGGGATAGGGGTTCGATCCGGACCTGACCGTTCATCTTTCTCGTCATTCAGCGGACTGGCAGTGTATCGATATCATAGCGGCCCGGGGTGTGGACTCATCGGTGAAAATGAATTGGTTTGAGCCCGCACCCTAGACTAAAATATGCGTTTACCTCTTCGCGCGGGAGCTATAACGGTCTTTGCAGATGTTCTGCGGCCATTGAGAAAACAGTGAATGTCTGAAGACAACGGATCAAAGTCTCCCGCACCGGGTTTGCCGCAAAAACCCGGTAAGCGGCTTACGCTCGGGCATATCGCCGACCATCTCGGAATTTCCACTGCCACGGTTTCCCTTGCCTTGCGCGACAGTCCTCTTGTCGCCGAGGAAACGCGCGTCAAGGTCAAGCAGACCGCGGAAGAGATCGGCTATATCTATAACCGGTCGGCGGCATCCTTGCGCACCGCGCGCAGCCAGATTGTCGGCGTGGCTGTTCACGACATTCTCAATCCCTATTTTGCCGAGGTGTTTTCCGCGCTTGAGGATGCGCTTGAAGAGCAGGGGCAGATGATATTCATCTGCAACCACCGCGACGATGTTGTTCGCCAGCGGGCTTTCGTGAACACCCTTCTGCAACACCGCGCGGACGGTCTGATCCTGTGCCCGTCGGTCGGCACGTCGGCGGAGGAGATCAACCGTCTCGTGGATCAGGGCATTCCGGTGACGCTCGTTGCGCGAGAAGTGCCTGGCGTGTGGGCACCATGTGTGCGCGGAGACGATCTCGGCGGTACGTCACTGGTTACCAAACACCTGATCGATCAGGGTCACAAGTCTATTGCCATGGTCGGCGGACGGCGGGAGAGCTCCACCGGACGGCTTCGAAACGCCGGATGGCGGAAAGCATTGAGCGAGGCCGGCATCGATCCCGACAAGCAGATCGATCTGCCCGAACTGATGACCCAGGCTGACGGCCGTGGCGCAATTCCCGAAATCCTTAAGGCGAAGGTCCGTCCGACGGCGATTGTCGCCTTCAACGATCTGGTGGCGTTTGGCATGATGACGACCTTTCGCAGGGCGGGCGTAGAGCCGGGGCCGGACATGGCGATAACGGGATACGATGATATTGACGGCGCAGATGCCCGCACTCCGGCGCTGACGACGATCCGCAATCAGCCGGACAAGATCGGGCGCCTGGCTGCCCTGACCCTGTTGCGGCAGATTGCAGGGGAGCGGGTTCCGAACAAGCCGATTGTCATCGAACCGGAACTGAAGATCCGCGAAAGCTCGCCGCCCCCGGGTGTGCGCCTCGCCCCTAGGCTGGCCGAATAGAGTCACAAGCGAAAGTCAGTCTCAAATAAAACGGGCGGCTGTGCCGCCCGTTTTTTTGTTTGCCGCTGGTCCCGATCTTAACGGGGCTCGTCCCAGAGGCCCTTGAAGATGGCGTAACAGGCCAGCAGGAGCACAATGGTGAACGGGAAACCGGTCGAAACCGCCATCGCCTGCAGGGCACCGAGCCCGCCGCCGATGAGCAGGGCAATCGCCACCAGCCCTTCGAATGTGCACCAGAAGACGCGCTGGGACATCGGCGCATCGACCTTGCCGCCCGCGGTGATCGTATCGATGACCAGCGAGCCTGAGTCCGATGACGTCACGAAAAAGACGATCACGAGGATAATGGCGATGAACGAAGTGACCGATGCCATCGGCAGGTCCGCAAGCATGCCGAACAGCGACAGTTCGGGACTGTAGCTGGCAATGACATATTCGCGCACCTGGCTGCTGCTGTCCGTCAGAACCTGCTCGATCGCCGTACCGCCGAAAGCTGTCATCCAGAGAACGGAGACTATGGTCGGAATGATCAGGACGCAGGTGACGAATTCACGCACTGTCCGGCCGCGGCTGACACGGGCGATGAACATGCCGACGAAAGGTGACCAGGAGATCCACCAGGCCCAGTAGAACGAAGTCCAGCCCTGACGGAAACCATCATCCTCTCGGCCGAATGGCATTGAGAGAGGGATAACTTCACGGGCATAGGCGCCGAGGTTGGAGAAGAAGCTGGACACGAGCGTTCCGGTCGGGCCGGCGATGATCACGAAAACCAGCAACAGGGCCGCGATCAGCATATTGATCTCGGAAAGGATTTTGACGCCGCCGTCGAGGCCGCGCAAAACGGAGACCAGAGCAACCGCGGTGATGCCGATGATCAAGATCACCTGGGCCGTGATGCTGACCGGAATGCCGAACACGAATTCCAGACCGGCATTGGCCTGCTGGGCGCCGAAGCCGAGCGAGGTCGCAAGGCCGAACAGCGTCGCGAAGACAGCCAGTATATCGATAATATGACCCGGCCAGCCCCATGTGCGTTCCCCGAAGATCGGGTAGAACACCGAGCGCATGGTGAGGGGCAGTCCCTTGTTGAAAGAAAACAGGGCCAGTGCCAGCGCGACGACCGCGTAGATCGCCCAGGGATGAAGTCCCCAGTGGAAGATGGTCGCTGCCATGCCCATGGCCTTCGCGGCGGCCACATTTTCCGGGATGAGGTTTCCATCCGCGTCGAAAGGCGAAGCCACGCCGAGAGGTTCGGAGAACGCCATGTGATAGACCGGCTCAAGCACCCCGAAAAACATCAGGCCGATGCCCATTCCGGCAGCGAAGAGCATCGCGAACCAACCGAAATAGGTATAATCGGGGTCCGCGTCCTTGCCGCCGATACGGACCTTTCCGAGCGGTGTCACGATGAGCGCCAGACACACCAGAACAAATACGTTTCCGGAAATGATGAAGAACCAGTCGAGACTGGATGTCAGCCACTTGCGCAGCGAGTCGAACAGCGGTCCGACTTCTGTCTGGAAGGCGAGTGTCAGAAAGACAAACGCCACGATCGAAAGGCCTGAAACGAGAAAAACCGGATTGTGGACATCAAGATTGAATGGACCGACGCTGGTTTCGATATTGTCCTGGCCAATCTCGTAGTCCGTGTCGATGATGCCGGCGGCTCCCTCGGGGTCGGGGATGCCCGGGCTGGAATCGTTGTCGCTCATGAGCGCGTTCCTTGTTGTTCGAGAGTTCCGTTTACCTGACGAGGAATACGGAGACGTCCGAATGTGTCGCGATGCGGCCACCGTTGGAGGGCCAGACATGATCTGAAAGGTTGGGAATATGC
Source organism: Labrenzia sp. OB1 (assembly GCF_001624695.1). Lineage (GTDB taxonomy): Bacteria > Pseudomonadota > Alphaproteobacteria > Rhizobiales > Stappiaceae > Roseibium. The sequence goes on from NZ_JSEP01000005.1 coordinate 201,149, forward strand.
GTTTGCATCACCACCAGATCGGCACCGTTCTCATGTATTGCCGTCAGCAGGGCGTGTTCCATATCCGCTGTGGGGTCATGAGAAAATATGGCGTGACCGGAAGCCGTTATCCCGTGCTTTTCAGCCTGTCCGGCGGAATAGGATTCGAGCTTCTTCCGGAACTCTTCCGGAGTGTGCGCAAGGGCTCCGGGCGCCGCGGAAGTGACCGCGGCGAAGACGACCGGTATGCTGTCCCTTTTCGCAAGGTAAGCGGCTACGGAAATTGACTTTTCCAGTTTATCCGCATGGCTCAAATCGATTGGAATGAGTAGTTTTTTAAACAAACGTCCCTCCTCGTTTTTCCAGGGCAAGAATAGATGGGAATCTTGCCCTTCATCCGGGTTGGTGGAGGTGCAGTTTTTTTTAAAAACGTTCTACTTTTATCTTGGTTCCCGACCGTCCCTGACCACTTATCCTAGAGTGGCATATGCCACATGGAACGTCAAAGAACGACAAACACACCTCCCTGAGCGACGGGAAAGGGCGGATGATGGCGGATTCAAACTGTGTGGGGAGGGAGCTCGCGGGCAATCAATCCGATGTCGAAGCCGGTTCGGGAACGAAAACGACACACTTGTTGCGACCGGAGCTCTTGGCTTGGTAAAGCGCAGTGTCCGCCTTCTGCATCAGCGTGGAGAATTCGATGTCTTCACGGGCGGTGACGGCGAGACCCATGCTGCAGGTGATCGTCTGGTCGACGTTTTCCATCTGGCAGTCTGTCAGGATTATCCGGCGCAGTCTTTCACAGACCAGCAAGGCCTCTTTCTCCTGCGTTTCGTGCAGAAGGAGGCCAAATTCCTCACCACCGACCCGGCCGAACACGTCGACAGCCCGCAGCGCATTGCTGATGGATTTGGAAAACTGTCTCAGCACCGTGTCTCCGGCGGCGTGTCCGAAGCGGTCGTTGATCTGCTTGAAATTGTCGATGTCCAGCATCACGGCGGTGAAGGGCTGCTTTGATCTGCGGAAGCGCTGAATTTCCGTGTTGGCGCGTTCCAGAAACGCGCGCCGATTGAGGATCTGTGTCAGGTCGTCGATACTCGCGACCCGCTCCAGATTGGTCTTGGCGGTCATCAATGCCTGGTGGTCGCGCTGGCGGGCGATCTCGTGACCTATCCAGTCCGCGAACTGACGGACGATCTGAATGTCAGCTGCGGTGAAGTCGCGTTTGCGGGCGGCGGGAGCCGAAAAGTTGATGGTTCCATATGGGACACCATCGACGAGCAACGGCGCGCCGATATAGGTTTCCAGGGAAAACATATCGTAACAGGGGTGCTCGGAGAATGCCGACTTCGAGGCATTTGCCGTCGCGAGCGGTCCGTTGGCCTTGAGGGTCAGCGCACAATATGTATCGCCAAGCGAGAAGGTTGCGCCGGAAACAAGCTCGCCCGCAGGACTATGGGCGTAAGCGAGTGTGTAAAGGTCTTCGGTAATGTTGCTGATAATGCCGAATGGCAGCTCGAAGTGTTGACAGCCGAGCCTCAGGATCTCCGCGATTTTTTCCTCGTGGCCGAGTTCGCGGGTCGATGTGATGGCATAGAGTTCGGCCAGGGTCTTTTCGGTTTTCTTGCGATCGGTGATATCGTTTATCAGGACAACAAGCGCATCGACACCGCCCAGGTCGTTAAAGCGCGGATTGCAATCCAGCTGACATTCGCGCCGGACCCCGTCAGGAAACTGCAGGCTGATTTCCGCGGCAACCTTCTGCCCCCGGTGCGCTTTTTTGATGATCGGTCGCAACGCCTCGCGTTCCCTCCAGGGCAGCCGATCTTGCAAGGACGTTCCGATCAGTTCGTCGGGCGAACCGTCGAACCATTCACAACCGGTCTTGTTGATGAAGACGCATAGTCCGTTGGGATCGATCTCGGTGATGCCTGCTGAAACGTTGTCAGCCATGAGAGACAGGTTTTTGTAGGCGCTTTCCGCGCGGGCCCTTGCTTCCTTGAGTTCGGTGATGTCGGCGCGAATTCCGGCAATGCCCCCGCTTCGGGTACGGGTTTCCGAAATTCTCAGCCAGCGCCCGTCCGCCAGGTTCTGTTCGATGACGGAGCCGTTCGCTTCACGGTGTTTCTCCAGGCGTTGCGCCACCCATTCATCGTCGCTCAGGCCGTCGGTGTTGTATTGGTTGCGCGCCAGGCCGAAACGCACGATGTCCTCGAACCGGCTTCCTGGAACGATTGCCGCTGTGGAATGGCCGTAGATATCCCGATAGTTCTCGTTGCAAATGATGAGACGGTCGTCGCCGTCATAGATGGCGAAGCCTTCCGAAATTGCATCAAGCGCATCCTCGAGCGTCAAGGCGATGTCGCCGAGCTTCTTTTCCAGCGTCTTGCGCTCACTTATGTCGCGCACAACGATCAGATAACCGGACAGAGTGTTCGCCGAATTGAATATCGGTGCGTGGATGACTTCCACGGAAGTCGTCGTGCCGTCACAGCGGATCACTTCGAAGGCATGGGCCTTTTGCCGGAGTTGCTGGGCCTCGGGAGAACTATAGAGTTCGCCGAGTTCCTCGAATTCCGCGGGGTTGGCGAAAAACTGCTTGGTCTTGGTGCCGGCAAGTTCCCCGGGCTTCGCACGCAGCAAACGTTCCGTGGCTGTGTTGGCATACACGATAATCCGGTCCGGATTGGTCACCAGAACGCTTTCGTTCAGTTCGCCGAACGATTGTTCCAGATCCAGTGTGATGCTTTCAGCCATCTCCGTCCTGCCGAATTCAGTTTCAATCGGTTCTACATTATTAAGGACAAAAACTTTAACAAAGAGAATATGTAAAGCTGTTCATTAGGTTGAGTTTATTTACCTTTCTGAAGATTGATCTTCTCATTGTTATTAATGCTTATATTTATTTATCTTTGATTCTCCTGCAGGAACGCGTCGATTTTCTTAAGTGCAGCTTTGATGTTCTGTGTCGAATTGGCATATGACAGCCGGATGTAACCTTCTCCGAGTACACCGAAATCCGGTCCGCCGATCACCGCGACACCGGCCTCCTCCAGTAAGGCGGAGGCCAACTTCTTGGCAGGCCAACCAGTGTTCTTGATGTTCGGATAGGCATAAAAAGCACCGAGCGGTGTCCGGCAGGAAACGCCCTCGATTGCGTTCAGCCCGTCGACGACCACGCGGCGGCGGGCGTCGAATTCCGCAACCATGGATCGTGCGGCGTCCTGCGGTCCCGTCAGCGCTGCCAGCCCGGCATATTGCGCCGGCGCGTTGACGCAGGACCAGGCGTTGACCGCCAGTTTCCGGGCGTTGTCTATCAAGGCATCCGGCCACAGGGAAAACCCCATGCGCCAGCCGGTCATCGCGTAGGTTTTCGACCAGCCGTCCAGCAGGATCAGGCGGTCGCGCAGGCCTTCGAATTCCAGCAGGGAAACATGCTCCATGCCGTCATAGGTCATTTGCGAATAGATCTCGTCGGAGAGGACGGCAACATCCGGATGGCGTTCGAGGCCCGCGGTCAGCTTTTCTATCTCGCTGCGGGGTGTGACGCCACCCGTCGGGTTGGCGGGGGAGTTGAGGATGAGCAGGCGGGTGTTTTCGGTGATGAGAGAAAGTGTTTCGTCGGCGGAAAAGGCGAATTCGTTTTCCTCGCGGATCGGCACCGGTATCGGACGGGCGCCGGTGAATTCGATCATGGACCGGTAAATGGGAAATCCCGGGTCGGGATAAAGAATGTCTGCTCCCGGCTCGCCGAACATCAAAATGGCCATGAACATGGTGACCTTGCCACCGGGCACGATCACGACGTTGCCAGGATCCGTTTCCGTGCCGTGGCGCCGGAGCAAGTCCGCCGACACGGCTTCGCGCAAGGGAACGATGCCGGTTGCCGCCGTATAGCCGTGCTGCCCGTCCCGCAGCGCCTTTATGGCAGCCTCGACGATATGCTCGGGTGTCCTGAAGTCGGGTTGGCCGATACCGAGATTGATGATTTCGCGGCCCTGTCCGGCAAGCTCGTTGGCTCTGGCAAGAACCGCAAAGGCGTTTTCCTCGCCTATCCGGTCAAATCCGGCGATCGTGTGGAGCATCGGAACCTCCCCCGTTGTATCTGTTTCTATGCTCAAAGGGTATTCGCCAGAGCCGGGTCTGGAAAGGCAGGAATGAGCGCAAACGGTTCGCTGCAGGGCGGGCGTTTGTCAGCTCGCGCGGGAAAATGCAGACCGGCTCTCCCATTGCGCCTTCGATGTGCTTATATTCCCGGCAAAGCAGCCCGCCCTCAGCGGGCGAATTGGAAATCCTCTTGTCAGGAAAATGCATGATGTCTGTGACCCAGGACGCCCGGACACAGATCCCCGTTACCGTTCTGACGGGGTATCTCGGAGCCGGAAAAACCACTCTTCTCAACCGAATCCTTACCGAAAATCACGGTCAGCGCTATGCGGTGATCGTCAATGAATTCGGCGAAGTGGGGATCGACAACGATCTTCTTGTCGAATCCGACGAAGAAATCTTCGAAATGAACAATGGCTGCATCTGCTGCACGGTTCGCGGGGACCTGATCCGCACCGTGCAGAACCTGATGAAGCGCAAGGGGGCTTTCGACGCGATCATTGTCGAGACGACGGGCGTCGCCGATCCGGCGCCTGTTGCGCAGACATTTTTCATGGATGATGACGTTCGGGCTTCCGCGCGGCTGGATGCGGTCGTCGCGGTTGTCGATGCCAGGCATGTCCTTCAGCGTCTCGAAGACACGGAAGAGGCGGAAGACCAGGTCGCCTTCGCCGATGTCATCCTGATCAACAAGACGGATCTGGTTTCGCCCGAAGAACTGGCAAACGTGGAGGCGCGGGTCCGTTCCATCAACCCTTACGCGGTTCTCCACCGAAGCGAACGCTGCGAGGTCGATATCGCCAAGGTGCTCGACCGCGGCGCTTTCGATCTCGACCGCATTCTTTCTCTCGATCCGCATTTCCTGGAACATGGCGTTCATGCAGACGCGTGCGGTCCGGACTGCGATCACGATCATCACGATCACGAACACGGGCATCACGACCATGACCACGGGCACCACCATCACCACGAGGGCGGCACGCATTCGGTCAAAAGTATCTCCCTGAGGGCAGGGGATATCAATCCGGACATGTTCTTCCCCTGGATCAACCAGGTGACCCAGGTGCAGGGGGCGAACATTCTGCGCCTCAAAGGCATTCTGGCGTTCAAGGACGATCCGCAGCGTTATGTCATCCAGGGGGTGCACATGATTGTCGAGGGGGATCACCAGCGTGACTGGAAGGCGGACGAACCGCGGGAAAGCCGGTTGGTGTTCATCGGCCGCGATCTCAACTGGGATGTGCTGAAAGACAGTTTTCAGGCCTGCGTGGCGGAATAGGGATCCAAGTTTTGCCGACAGTTGCACCTGTGGATGTTGACGGCTTTGTCGTCCGCGCCGGTTTCCTGAAGACTTGCGCTTATTTTGCCTCCGGAGAAGGCGGGATTACCCTGTCAGGATCGGGAGAACGTACGCTTCAGCCGCATAAGGCCGGCCTGCTGGCGGCGGTGCCCGCCAGGGATGGCAAGGCGTTGATCACCTCCGGCGACGATGGTTGCATCTACCTGAACGGAACGGATGGGTCTTCGGAATTGCTGGCGGAACGGCCACGCAAATGGATCGACCTGATCGCATCCGGCCCGTCCGGTGCGGTCGCCTTCGCCAGTGGGCGGACGGCCTGGGTGCGCCTTGCCGACGGCAGCGAAAAGGAGTTCGCGCACGAGAGGGCGGTCGGAGGGCTCGCATTCGCGCCGAAAGGCTTGCGCCTCGCGGTTTCCCGCTATGACGGGGCAACGCTGTGGTGGGCCGGTACGGTCGGCGCACCGGTAGAGCTGAGCTGGAAAGGGGCCCATCTCGGCACGAGCTATTCGCCGGACGGAAAATATCTTGTCACGGCCATGCAGGAAAATGCCCTGCACGGCTGGCGGCTGACGGACGGTCAGGACATGCGCATGACCGGCTATCCGGCCAAGGTCAAATCTTTCAGCTGGTCGGTCAAGGGCCGGTATCTGGCGACCTCCGGTGCCAATGCCGCAATCCTGTGGCCGTTCTTCGGGAAGACGGGCCCGATGGGGCAGGCGCCCCTCCAACTCGGCACGCGAGGTGACAATCTTGTCAGTGCCGTCGCCTGCCATCCCAAGGAGGAGGTCGCCGCGGTCGGTTATCAGGACGGCATGGTGCTCATGTGCCGGTTCGAGGACAGCGCTGAAGTGCTGCTGCGGCGACCGGGGAAGGGACCGGTCTCCACGCTGGACTGGGACACGGACGGCACCCGGCTGGCCTTCGGAACGGAAACCGGCGAAGCCGGGATCATCAGTCTGGAGGACTGACTTCAGCCGGGCGAAGCGGTTCGCAAACAGGAGTGACGATGGCACGGATCGTGATGTTGATGGTCATGCTGCTCAGCGGCACGGCAACATCTCAATTGCCGGAATTCTCTCAACAGTACCGCCAGCGGCTTGGCGGTGCGATTGATGCGCTTGAAGAGATCCTGGCGGATTTCCGCAGGGATGCCGCGGAACACGGGCTGACCCCGGTTGAAGCCATCGCCCGCCAGAAGGCCTCCGGCGATCCTTTCATCAGGTCGCGGGGCGAAAGCATGGTCGAGGCGGAAATCCGCTTGAGCCGCTTGAAGCTGCAGCAGGAAGAGCTGCTGACTGCGGGGCCTGTACAGCGAATGGTGGTCTTCGCGCGTGGATTCGATCCGCAATTGGCAAAGGCGACGGCGGAAGATTATGAACCCGCTGTGCCGGTCACGATTGCCGGCTTTACCAGCGCCGGGGTCGGAGCGTTCGCGGGCTTTCTGATCATGCGTCTACTGACCGGGTTCGCCCGGCTCGGGCGTCGCCGCAGGAGTGTTTGACGCCAGAAAATTTGCGGCGTGACAATTGCCCGTTTTCCGGCGCCCGGACAGACCCGGCATCGCCCGGACAACCCTTTTGACCGACGCGCGAAAAATACGCTAAGCAGTTACTTTGAAAGGTGCCTCGTGCACGGCCCAGCGGGAAGGAAACCGGATGGATGCGATCACCCGAATGCGGTGCTTCATTCAAGTAGTCGATTCGAACGGGTTTTCCGCCGCCGCCCGGGAAATGGGACGCTCCAAGGCCCTGGTCTCCAAATATGTCGGCGAACTTGAGGATGAATTGGGCGTTCGGCTGCTGAACCGGACCACGCGGCAGGTCTCGCTGACCGAGGTCGGCGGAGCCTATTACAAGGAAGCGGCCGATATCCTGCAGCGGATCGATGATCTGCAGGCCTCCGTTCAGTCGTCGCACAAGGAGGTCAGGGGACGGCTGCGGGTGTCGGCGCCCCGATCCATGGGCGACGAGATGCTCAACAAGGCGATGATGCAGTTCCTGCTGCAGTATCCGGACATCACGCTGGATCTCAGGCTGGAGGATCGTTTCGTCGACCTGGTCGAAGAGGGCTTCGATCTGGCCGTACGCGTCACCCAAATGGAAGATTCCAGCCTGATCGCCCGCAAGATCGCTCCCTTCCGCGCCGTCCTGTGCGCCTCGCCCGAGGCGATCGAGAAATTCGGGGCGCCGAAGGTTCCGGCAGATCTTCTCACCCGCCCGTGCATCATCGACACCAATCACCGGTTCAAGCAGAACTGGATCTTTTTCGACAAGGGCGAGCGGTTGTCTGTGGCCGTCAAGGGGCCTCTGGAGGTTAACAGTGCGGCGGCAGCGCGGGAGGCGGCGCTGTGCGGGCTCGGTTTTCTCAGAACGCCGCTGTTCTTCGTCAATGAAGACATACGGAAGGGGAACCTGGTGTCCCTTCTCGATGAATTCGAAGAGCCCATGCGCGGCATCTACGCCGTTTACCCGCACCGGCGGCACCTGAGCGGCAAAGTGCGGGCCTTGGTCGATTTTCTCGTGGCGTGGTATGGCCCCGGGCGGTCCCACTGAGGCCGGGACGGCGGCCAGGGTACGGCTGATCAATTAATTCAATGCGATCGAAAGATGCCTGGAGTATCCGTTTTTCTCACGATATGCTCCCGCACAAATCAATTCGTATGAGAGTGATGTTTCAGGCGAGAAAAACAGGTTATGACTTGCGGGTAAGATGTTGTTTACGTGATTGAATGGGGGATTTTGCCGATCTTGGGTGTTTTTATTTCAGTTGAAAAATAACTTGAAAGCAACTTGCAAATTTCAAGCTCGCGTTAGAGACTTGTTTCATGAAGGAATCTGAGGAACAAATTGCCTCCCGTCTGGAACAGGTGTTCTGGAGCAGAGGGTTTGCGGAGCCTAGCGTTCCGGAGCTGCGTGCCGGCGCCGGTGTCAGTATGCGCACCCTTTACCGGTATTTTCCTTCCCGAGAGGCCATGATCCTGGGCGCGCTGGAGCATCGTCACCGCCGTTACCTCAGTTATGTGCGCGAAGGCGTCGCCACGCCGGGATTGGGGGCGGCGGAGCAGCTGTTTGACAAGCTTGGCGGCTGGATGCGCATAACCGACGGCAAGGAGTGTTTTTTCCGTCAGGCTCTGGCGGCTAACCCGGACAGTTCGAGCATCAAGGCGACGGTCACGCGCCACAAGGGAGAGCTGCTGAAGTTTTTCGGAGAGCTCAGCGGGCAGGAGAAATTCGCGACGACCCTCTATATGCTGCATGAGGGCGTCACTTCCTGCTATGCGGAAATGGGAGAAGTTGCCGTCGAGGATGCCAAACAGCTGGTGCGCCAGATGTTCAAGACGGACATCGACAAAAGGCTCTCATAAGTCTCCCACGGCCGCCATTCTGGCTGCAAGGCAGCAAACTCTGACGTCTCACCGATGACAAACCTGTCGTCCGTCCTCCCGGACGGAGCGTAGCGGAGACCCGGGACCGGTGAGCCGAAGTCTGCCTTATTGAGAAAGCGGCTTCGTCAAAGTTTGTGCCTCCCAGGTCCTGGCGCGCACTTCGCGTGGCCGGGATGATGACCGGAACAGATGGACTTTATCAGCAGCCTGACGGCAGCATGAGCCGCTTTTTTTCCAAATGCCGACATCAGTCCTTTCCGGACTGCGCCAGTCTTTCCTCGGCCATGGCGTCCGCGATGGATTCAGGTGTCGTTTCCTGCTGCGCGGCCCGCTCGAAAATGGCTGCAAGCGTGTCGCCGATCGCGACGGTCTTTTCGCGCACAAGCGCGTCATTGCTGCCCGGTGTCGCCAGTGCGATGGAAATGACGCCACCTGCGTTGATCGCATAGTCCGGTGCGTAAAGAATGCCGCGTTGTTTCAGAGCCACGCCATCCCCCGGGGTCTGAAGCTGGTTGTTGGCTGCCCCGGCGACGATCCGTGCCCGGATTTGCGGAACGGTTCCGGCGTTCAGGCCCGCACCCAGGGCGCAGGGAACGAAGAGGTCGGCCTCGACCATATGGGCTTGTGCCGGATCGGCAGTCGCTGCCCCGAATGCCTCAACCGTACGAAGAACGGCGGGTGCATGGATGTCGGAAACAATAAGTCTGGCGCCTGCCTCATGCAGCATGCGCGCAACATCGAAACCGACATGGCCGAGACCCTGCACGGATGCTGTTCTTCCTTCGAGGCTGTCGCTTCCGAACACGTGGCGCACAGCGGCCCGGATCCCCTCGAAAACGCCGAGTGCGGTGTAGGGCGAAGGGTCGCCAAGTCCGGTGGCGCTTGTGCCGCGCACGTGGTTCGTTTGCCGCGCGACGGCTTCCATGTCCTGCGGCGAGACGCCGACGTCCTCTGCGGTGATGTAGGTTCCCGACAGCCGATCCACGTGGCGGCCGAACGCTTCCATCATTCCGGCAGTCTTGTCCTTGCGCGGGTCGGCAATGATGACCGCCTTGCCACCACCCAGATCAAGGCCTGCGAGCGCATTCTTGTAAGTCATGCCGCGGGACAGGCGCAGGGCGTCGGTCAGGGCATCGTACGGGTTGCCGTAAGGCCAGACGCGGCAGCCGCCGAGCGCGGGGCCCAGTGTGGTATCGTGGACCGCTATGATCGCGCTCAGGCCGGTGTCCCTGTCCCTGACGAACACGACGTTTTCATGGTTGTCCATTTCAGGATGGTCGAAAACGGTGCTATGACGGATCGTGGAATGCAAGGCGTTCATGGCTGGATTGTCCGGCTGGTTGAGAATGCAAATATTTTAGGCTTGTTCGAGGGAATAATGTCTTTTTTGTCCTCATCAATTGAAATAAAGAGGATCAAACATTCCGCTTTGTCGATAAAAGGCCAAAATTTGTTCCAAACAGATATTGCGCCGCACACACGCGCCATTTTCCTGCCGTCTTCTGTGGTCTAGGTCTTGTGGCGTGACGTCTGATCAAACAGGTGATTCCGGTGCAATTTTGTCCAGCCTCCTTCCTCAGAGCTGTTGGTTCGGCGGTTCGCCGGATTCTTCTCGGGGTCAGTTTTCTTCCGGTTCTGCTGACCAGCGTCTCGGCGCATCCGCATGTGTTCGTGGAAGCCAGGTCCCGGCTGGTTTTCGACGATCAGGGCCATGCGGTCGCGGTCAACCACATTTTCCGGTTTGACGACGCCTTTTCGGCATTCGCGATCCAGGGCTTCGACACGAACGGTGATGGCGTCTATTCGCGCGAGGAACTGAGCGAGCTGGCGCAGGTCAATGTGGATAGCATGGCTGACTTCGGCTATTTCACATTCGGCGACAACACCCGGATCGAGTTCGATTTTGCCGCTCCCTCAGATTATTGGCTGGAAGTGGAGGCAGTGCCGCTACGGGATTACTGGGCGATGAAGCCGGAAGATTTCGAGGCGATGGCTGAAGACGTGCGCATGAATGGCGGTTCGATGCCGCAAAGCGTCGATCTTCTGGAACTGCATTTCACGCTGCCGTTCACGGAGCCGAGCGATGCGGCCAATCCGATCACGCTTGATGTCTATGATCCTACATATTACGTCGATTTCCGTTTCGGCAGCGAGGACAGTGCCGTCGGCACGGTCAATGCGCCCGGCACATGCCAGGTAACACGCAAGGAGCCGCCGCCTCTGGATGACGCCACAGCCTACGCCCTGGCGCAGATCGGCGCCGACCAGCGGGATCTGCCGCCGGAGCTGCAATCGGCCGCCGCGACACAGGTCAATCAGATGATCGTAAACTGCGCCACCGCCTCGGTATCCGGCGAAGCCCGGGAAGTCTCTGCCGAGGTGGCTGGAAGTGGCGCGACAGTAGCTGATAACGCCTCGGCGTCTCCAGCCGGTGGCGCGCCATCGCGCGCAGAGGCTGTCGTCAACTCGGCCGAGACAACCGTAGCCGTGATCGATCCCGCCGCGCAGAGCATCGTTCAAACAGGCTTTCTGAACACGATCTTCGGGACGATCGCTGTAAAGCAGAAGGAATTCTATCAGGCGCTGGTGGCAAGCCTCAGATCGTTCCGCAACAATCCGAACGCCGTGTGGCTGCTCATGGGGCTGTCCTTCGCCTATGGTATTTTCCACGCGGCGGGGCCCGGACATGGTAAGGCGATCATCACTTCCTATGTGGTCGCCAACAACGAGACCTTGCGCAAGGGCGTTGTCCTGTCCTTCGCCTCCGCCTTCGCCCAGGCGGTGACGGCCATCGTTCTCGTCGGCGGCCTGGCCGTGGTGTTCAATCTTACAAGCCTCGCCATTCAGGATACCGCCCGCTGGTTCGAGATCGGTTCCTATTTGATGATCACGGCGCTCGGCGGATGGCTGCTCTGGCAAAAGGCCGTCCGGCCAGCGCTCAATGCCGCCGCATCCCGGCTGGCAAGCGGTCAGCTTGCCTTTGCGGGGGCCGAGGTCCATGGGCATGATCATCACCATCAGCACGGTCACCATCATCACGGGCACGGGCACGGGCACGGGCATGATCATGGCGATCACCATCACGCGGTGGGGCTGGATGGGGTCTGCGCCACTTGCGGCCATGCCCATGCGCCGACCCCGGAGATGCTCAGCGGGCGTATCACACTGGCGCGGGCGGCTTCCATTATTCTGGCTGTCGGTCTGCGGCCCTGTACCGGCGCGCTGATCGTACTGGTTTTCGCCCTGTCTCAAGGCATGATCGCAGCAGGTATCGCCTCCACCCTGGCGATGGCCGTCGGCACCGGCATCACGGTCTCCCTTCTTGCCGGGTTGGCAGTCGGCGCGAAGGATCTGGCAGTGAGGCTTTTCGGCGAAGGCAGTCCGATGTCCGGCCGGATCCACAGGACCATAGAAATCCTTGGGGCGGCGATCGTGTTCCTGCTCGGCGTGACTCTGCTGATCGCGACGGTCGGCTGGGGGTAGGTGCCGGCTTCTTGAGTGCCTGCTGTACCCACCACACCGCGCTGTCCCGGACCTACCTCATTTTGCGTTATTGGTCCCGGATCAGGTCCGGGACAGCGCGGAGGGAAAGGGCGGCATCATGCCACCCGGCAAAAATCAGGACCTGTTTGACAACAAACAGCGCTTCAATCCGTCTTCAAAGACCGAGGCGTTTTTCCCGGTAACTGCGTACGGCGTCGCCGAATGCCGCGAACAGTTTTTTCGACGGTCCGTCCGTCGCAACCCAATATTCCGGATGCCACTGGGTGGCGAGCACATAGCCGGGGCTGTCCGTAAGCGAGACCGCTTCGATGGTGCCGTCTTCCGCGAGGGCTTCGACGGTCAGGCCGTTGCCGAGGTCGCCGAGCGCCTGCCGGTGGAGGGAGTTGACCTCGAAAGGTTCCGCGCCGAGCACCTTTTCCAGGCCTCCGCCCGCAGTGACTTCAACCGGGTGGGCAATGCGGAAACGTTCTTCCTGATGTTCGGAAACCGGGGCACGGTGGTCCTTGCGCCCCTCGATCGCCTGGATTTCCGTCAGGAGCGTACCGCCCAGGGCGACGTTCAACTCCTGCATGCCGCGGCAGATGGCAAACACAGGAACGCCGCGTTCAACAGCGCGTTTGAGGAGCGGCATTGTCGTGGCATCGCGATCCGGGTCATACGGGCCATTTTCCTCCGTCGCTTCCTGGCCGTAGAGCTGAGGATTGACATTCGAGCGCGAGCCGGTTGCCAGAACGCCGTCGACCTGATCCAGCGCGGCGTCCAGATCGAGGTCCGGCCCAAGCGACGGCAGGATCATCGGAATGGCATCGGAGCCTTCCAGAACGGCCTGAAGATAGGTCGACACCGCAGCGTGCCAGTTGTAGCCTTCAAGGGCTTTCACATCTGCGGTTACCAGAACGAGCGGTTTGGTCATGTTGAGGCCTGTCGTACGCTGATCAAGACTGTTGGCAAGGTGTTCGGCGGAAGACTTCTAGGTCACAGAATCTAATCCAGCAATCCCAGATCCTGCGCAACCTTGTAAAGCTGTGCCGCATTCTTGTTGCCGACTTTTTCCCTGAGATTCAGACGGTGGGATTCGACGGTGCGGACACTGATGCCGAGCTGCTTGGCGACTTCCTTGTTCGGCTGGCCGCCGGCGATGGCGGTCAGCACCTGGCGTTCGCGTTCCGTCAGGCCATAGGGATCTTCCACCGGGGCCGATGTGGTCGCGCCGACAAGTGTCGGTCCGACAGCGGCGGAGAAGTAATAGCCGCCGGTTGCAACGCTGGTGATGGCGGTGATCATCTCGGCGGAGGAGATGTCCTTCAGGATGTAGCCACGGGCACCGGCCTGCACCACTCCGCGCACATATTCAGGATTGTCATAGACCGACAGGATCAGGACCGCTGTGTCGGGCAGGATCTTGCGCACCTGCCTTGCTGCCTCCAGCCCGTTCATCACGGGCATGGAGACATCCATGAGGAGAACGTCAGGGCGCAGAGCCTCGGCAAGGTTCACCGCCTCGAGGCCGTTGGTTGCCTCTCCGACCACTTCCAGGTCCGGCACCTTCTGCAACCGGGCGCGAATGCCGTCGCGGACAAGCTCGTGGTCATCGGCGAGCAGAACCCTTACGGGTTTGCCGGTCTGCCGAGATGCAGGCGAAGGTGAATGAGCTGTCATCTTCAGATCATGCCGCCTTTGCGAGCTGTTTGTCGAGTGGCATCTGCACCCATATCCGGGTGCCTCCTGAGGACCTGCGTTTCAGTGTCAGGCGGCCGCCGAAGGTCTCGATCCGTTCACGCATGTTACGGAACCCGAGGCCACCTGTCCTGGGCAGCGGGCGCGGCAGGCCGATGCCGTCGTCTTCCACGGACAGGACGAGGCTGTGCAGGCCGACTTTCAGGCTGATGGTGACTTCGGACGCCTTCGCATGGCGGGCAACGTTGGTCAGGCATTCCTGGACGACCCGGTAGAGCGCGGTTTTCGCCCCCTCGGACAGGCGGGTCTGACACTGGTCGGCTGTCACGTTGACGACGATGCCGGACTGGTTCTGGAATTCCTTGCCGAGACTACCAAGCGCAGCCGAAAGCCCCATGTCGTCCAGCACACTCGGCCGCAGGTCGCGGGAGATGCGGCGGACCTCGGCAATGGTGCCGTCGAGGGTCTTCAGGCATTTGGACGCCTGTGCCTGCAGTTCCGGGGTGCTCCCGGCCTCGCTGTGGATCATTTCGACGCCGTAGCGCACAGAAACGAGCAACTGGGAAATGCTGTCGTGAAGTTCGGTCGATACGCGTTTGCGTTCCTGTTCCTGAACCTGAAAGATCCGGTTGGTCAGTTCTTTCAGCCTGCTGTCGGCGAAGCGCTGCTCTGAAAAGCGTACGCCGGCGATCAGCAGACCGGCAATCACGATCGCCGCGAGCGTGATCATGAAGGTCACGAGCAGCGTCTGCCGGATGCTGTGGGCAATGTCGGCACGGATCGCGGCGACCTCGCGGGCGATGTCGTCGGTATAAAGGCCGGTCCCCAGCATCCAGCCCCATTTGTCGAGCAGGATGGCGTAGCCGAGTTTTTCCTCAACTGTTCCCGTGGAGGGTTTGTGCCAGACATACTGATGGAACCCGCCACCGGCCTGCGCGGCCTGGATCAGGTTGCGGATCACGTGATCGCCATTGTCGTCCTGAAGGTCCCACCAGTTGCCGCCGACCAGGTGAGGCAGCTTGGGATGGACGATGTTGGTTCCGTCGAGCGTGTAGACGAAGAAATAGCCGTCATAATCGAAGGTGAGGTGCTGCAGGATATCCTTGACCCGCGCCTGGGCTGCCTTGCGTCCTCCCGGTTCGTCGCGGTAGATCTGTTCTATAGAGGTCAGGGCCAGGCTGACATAGTTGCGGATCTCCTGTCTCTTGGCAGACAGGATGCGCTGCTCCACCGCCTGGGTCTGGGCGTTGATCAGTTCGCGCGACTGATAATAGGTCGTGCCACCGATCAGAAAGGACACCGCGATCAGGGGCAGGATCGTGATGAGCAGCAATTTGGTCTTGAACGTCACTGAAATCGCCCTTTCGTTGCGCGGGTTTCCAACGTGCCGTATTTCTATTGCGCGCGTTCGGTAGTATTACTGAAGAACTGCGCAGAACCACGAATAGCATACTGACCATCCGGTCAACTAGACATACTGCGAGATCGGTGCAAGTGTGTGCGCCGGTCCGATATCGGGTCCGTTTAGGGAGGAAACTAATGGATCGTCGTTCATTTATCAAAAAGGCTGGCCTTGGCGCTGGCGGTGTAGCTGCCGGCTCCGTACTGGCTGCTCCGGCAATCGCCCAGGGCACCAAGGAAATGGTGATCGTGTCCACCTGGCCGCGTGACTTTCCGGGTCTCGGTGTTCCGGCACAGCGCCTGGCAGCGCGTATCGCCGAGCTGACCGAAGGCCGCCTCAATGTGCAGTATTTCGCCGCTGGCGAGCGTGTCGGCGCGTTCGACTCCTTCGACGAAGTCGCATCCGGTAATGCTCAGGCCTACATCGGCGCTGACTATTACTGGAAGGGCAAGCACCCTGGCTGGGCCGCTTTCACGGCCGTTCCATTCGGTTTGACCTACACGGAAATGGATGCCTGGATCAAATTCGGCGGCGGTCAGGAACTGTGGGACGAGCTGGCCGGTGAATTCGGTCTGAAGAACCTTGCCATGGGCAACACGGGCGTCCAGATGGGCGGCTGGTTCAACAAGGAAATCGAGACCGCGGACGACCTGAAGGGTCTGAAGATGCGCATTCCGGGCCAGGGCGGCGACGTCATGGCGAAACTGGGCGCGTCTCCGGTGTCCCTGCCGGGCGGCCAGATCTACGAAAACCTGGTTTCCGGCGCGATCGACGCAACCGAGTGGGTTGGTCCGTTCAACGACTACTTCATGAAGTTCTACGAAGCTGCGAAGTACTACTACTACCCGGGCATGCATGAGCCGGGCGCGCAGCTGGCAATCGGCATCAACAAGAACTTCTGGGACGGCCTCGACAAGGTCGATCAGGAGATCATCAAGGCCGCTTCCGCTGAAGAGAACGCCAACACCATGGCGGAAACCAACGCCAACAACGGTGTCTATCTCCAGCGTCTCATCAATGAGCATGGCGTTGAGTTGCGCGAGTTCTCCGACGAGATCTACGACAGCTTCGGTGAAGCTGCGCAGGAAGTTCTCGAGGAAGCGATGGATCATTCCCCGCTTTCCAAGAAGATCTTCGAAAGCGTGATCAACGCGCGTCAGGAAATCGGCAGCTGGATGGCGATTTCCGATGTGGCGTACAGCAACAAGCGCAACCGTTTCCTCGGTATTCCGGAATAAGCGGAACTGCGTACAAAAGGGACGGGAGCAATCCCGTCCCTCTTTTATATGGACAAAGATAAAAAGGCTTAGCCACGATGACGGCCTTGGACATGGTTCAAGACGGCTCGCCTGTTGTGAAATCCGGTGAAGAGCCTTCGCCGGAAAGCGCCCGCATCTATCGCCTGTTCGGCTGGATCGTATTGGCCATCATGACGGCGTTTTTGCTCAACAACTATCTGACCTACTGGCAGGATCTGCCCGGTATCGCACCGATCTACGGCGGGGCGGCCAACGGCTCGCTACCGATCCTGTGGTCCTGGCTGCAGCTTGCGCTCTATGGCGCGCTGGTGCTCGGCGCTGTCGCCTATGTCCTGAAAAGCGGTTGGACCCTGCGCGAGGACAGCCGCAGGATCAGCGACATCAACGCCTTTCTCATCCGGGCGGCGTTCTTCGCCGTGCTCATTGTCGGTCTCACCGACAGCGTGATCTCGTTCCTGCGCATCGAGGATCTGCTGTCCGGCGTTGTCGGCAAGGAGCTTGCGGACGATCTCGGCCGCGCCCAGTTCCGCGGTCCCTATCTTCACATGCCGCTTATCGCCCTGTCCGTTGTCATTGCCGCCTTCACCCGCACGCTCGGCTTCACCTGGCTGGCGCTTCTGGTGGTTGTCGCCGAACTCTTTATCGTGATCGGGCGCTTCGTGTTTTCCTACGAGCAGGCGTTCCTGGCGGATCTGGTCCGCTTCTGGTACGCGGCGCTGTTCCTGTTCGCCAGCGCCTATACGCTGCTGGAGGAAGGTCACGTCAGGGTGGATGTCTTCTACGCGGGCCTGTCCACCAGGACCAAGGGCTACGTGAACGCCATCGGATCCGTGGTCCTCGGGATGAGCCTGTGCACCGTCATTCTAGTTATCGGCATGGGTGGCAAGCAGAACATCATCAACAGTCCTATCCTGACCTATGAAACGACACAGGCGGGCTTCGGCCTGTTCGTGAAATATCTGATGGCGGGCTTCCTCGGCGTGTTCGCCGTATCCATGATGATCCAGTTCGTGGCTTATTTCATGGATGCGGTTGCCGATATTCGCGGTGAACCGGGCGGCCGGGATCACGACAGCCATTCTGTTCAATAGCGCCGACGAGACCGCTCGATATGGAACTTTTATTCCTTCTTCTCCTAGTTCTCCTGATGGCGTTCGCGCTCGGTTCCGGTTTTCCGGTTGCCTTCGCCCTGCCAGGGTCCGCCATTATCACCATCGGCGTGGCGGCCGGAACGGGTTACCTTTTCGCGGGTGATACCGGTGCCTATTTCTCACATGGCGGCCCGGGTCAGTGGCTGAGCGCGGGGGTGACAAATTTCCGCGGCATCTACTGGGAGGCCGAGCGGGATACGCTGATAGCCATCCCGCTCTTCGTCTTCATGGGGATCATGCTGCAGCGGTCCAAGATCGCCGAGGACCTGCTGGTGACCATGGCGAGGCTGTTCGGACCGGTTCCGGGCGGTCTTGGCATTTCGGTGGTGTTCGTCGGCGCTTTGCTGGCCGCGACCACCGGCATCGTCGGCGCGACTGTGGTGGCCATGGGCCTGATCTCCCTGCCGGCCATGCTGCGCAACAAATATTCAGTGCCTCTGGCAACGGGCACAATCGCCGCGTCAGGTACGCTCGGCCAGATCATCCCTCCGTCCATCGTGCTCATCATCCTGGCCGACCAGCTTGCCAGCGCCGTCGATCAGGCCGGCTCGCTGCGCCAGACGCTTTACAAGTCGAGTACCGGCGAACTCTCCATGCCGTCCGACTTTTCCGTTGTTTCGACGAGCGCCGGGGAAATGTTCCTCGGGGCGTTCCTGCCCGGGCTGGTGCTGGTCGGGCTCTACATGCTGTTCATTCTCGGCTTCGCGCTGCTCAATCCGAAGTCGGCGCCGGCCGTCCATGAAGAGGGCACTTTCACGTGCCAGTTCGCGGGCAAGGTCGTTCTTACACTGGTGCCGCCGCTGTCGCTGATCTTCCTTGTGCTCGGCTCGATCGTAGCTGGCATCGCCACCGTCAACCAGGCAGGCGCCATCGGCGCCGTCGGCGCCATGGTGATGGCCGGATACCGGCTGCGGGACGGTGAGCGCGGGGCTTATTCCCCGGCGATCATCGCCATCCTGGCCCTGCTCGGCCTTGCCGTGGTCGTCAGTTTCTTCGGCTCGGTGAATGTCAAGCTGATCCAGTCCAGCGACGATCTGCTGGCATTGGTTCTGGCGATTATTGCCGTTTCCCTCTTGCTGATCGCGATCTTCTGGTCCGGCTGGCGCACTCTGAAATTGCAGAACACCCTGCGCGGTGTCATGGTGGAGACCGCCAAGACCACGTCTCTGGTGTTCATCATTCTGCTGGGCGCCGCCATGCTGACTTCCGCCTTCCGGGCTTTCGGCGGCGAGGAGCTGGTCAAGGACTTCCTGCAGGGTCTTCCGGGTGGGTTCTGGGCGCAGTTCCTGATTGTGATGCTGGTGATCTTCGTCCTCGGCTTCTTCCTCGACTTCATCGAGATTGCCGTCGTGGTGGTGCCGATCGTGGCGCCGATCCTGCTGGCGGATCCGGAAGCGAACATCACGGCCGTATGGCTGGGCGTGATGATCGGCCTGAACATCCAGACTTCGTTCCTGACGCCGCCCTTCGGTTTCGCGCTGTTCTATCTGCGCGGTGTCGCTCCGGCGGTGGTCAAGACACTGGACATGTACAAGGGCGTGATCGCCTTCATCTGTCTGCAGCTCGTTGCTCTGGGGATCGTCGGACTGTATCCGCAGCTGGTGAACTATCTGCCGAACCGGTCCACGCTCCTGTCGGAAACAGCGCCTCCACCGAAAAATCCGCGTCTGCAATATTGCATGGAATCCCTCGTTCATGAGCGTTTCCAGGAAAACGGTGCCGGTATTCTGGCGGCGATCCAATCCGCGGAAGCCATCGACACCAGTTACCTGGCGGAAGACCTGCGCGAGGATCTGGAGGAAGGCTTTGAAAAGGCCCGCCAGGCGATTCCGCTGATGCAGGCGATCAAGGATGCCGAAGTAAAGGTCGCGGAAGCTGCTGTTGCCTACAAGCCGGTTCATGTCGAGGTCCGCGCGCTTGAACGCGATGCCCTCAGGATCGAGGAGCGGATCGAAGAACTTGAAGTGATCGTCAGCCGGTCAGGCGGCACCGGTGTCTTCACAGAAGCGCAGGGTGACCGCGCCCGGGAAAGCATCGAGGTCCTTCAGGCCGAGCATGACGCTCTGCTGGCGCAAATTCCTTCTGACTGGAAGGATGTCTACGCGACATTCTCGAAGATCCAGAAAGAAGAAAACACGGCGCGCCTGACGTACCGGAGGACTGTGGATCAGGCCTATGAACCGGTTCTCGAACTGAAGGCGATCCTCGCCGATACCGATCTGGTGGCGAGTTTCCGGCCCGAGCTGGAAGCGCTGAAGGCGGAAGTGCCTGGTCTTGATCCGGAGGCGGCCGAGGACGCTATTTCCGAGATGCGGTCCAGGGTCGGTGACGCGGAAGGTACGAGTGATATCCGCAAAGGGTTGAGCGAGGCCCGCAAGATCATGCGCAGCCGTCAGCCGAACGCGGAAGAAGCGGTTGCCGAAATCGACAAGTCGATCGCCGCGCTTGATGCCGATCTGGCATGGCGTCAGAAGGCCGCAACGGAGATCCTGCCGCAGCTGTCCACCTATGATGCGGCGATCAGCGACACGATCGGCCTGCGTCAGCTGGACCGCCTGCCAACCGACATGGCCCTCGACGTCGCCGCCTGCCTTTCCAGTCATCGGGATGTCTCGCTGAGCTTCTAGGACATTTGCCGCCCCGGCCTGGTGCCGGGGCCGTTCTCCTTGCATTGAAGATCCCGGCTCAGGTCCGGGACAGCGCCCGAGGTGTTGCGTGTCCTGAAGGGATTACCCCCACTTCACATCGCAAGCGAGCATATAGCCGGAACCGTAGATGGTGCGGATGTGGGCGGGTTCGTTGTTGCGGGTGAGTTTCTTGCGGATGCGCGAGATGCGCACGTCGATCGAGCGGTCGAGGCTCTCGTCACGGCCGCCGTGTTCCAGAAGGTAGTCCCGCGTCAGAACCCGTTTCGGCGCTCGCAGCAGGGCTTCCAGAAGCGTCGCTTCGCCGGTGGACAGAAATGTTTCCTCGCCTTCCGGCGAGATCAGGCTGTGCGAGGAGGGCTGGTAGACCCACCCTTCGAAACGCGCCTGTTCCGCACCTCGTGCAGGCTTTTCGCTGCCCGATGCGCGGCGCAGAATGGAGCGGATGCGGGCGACGACCTCGCGCGGGTCGAACGGCTTGACCACGTAATCGTCCGCGCCGAGTTCCAGGCCCATGACGCGGTCGCTGGAGTGGCCTCGGGCGGAGAGAACGATGATCGGCACCGAGGATTGCCGGCGGATTTCGTTGATCAGGGCCATGCCTTCCATGTCGGGCAGGCCGAGATCGACGATGCAGGCATCGGGCTTGTCGTATTTGAGCGCGTCGAGCATCTGTGCGGCGGTCGAAAGCACCTGTCCCTGAATATTGAACTGGGTCATGGCGTCCAGCAGCAGGTTGCCGATTTCCGGTTCATCATCGACGATAAAGACCGTGGGTCTCGCCAGCGGTTCGGAATGTGTCTGCAAGGCTCGGTCCCTGATCATCTATGAAGCCGCGACTGGTGGCGTGGCAAGGATGGTGTGGAGTGTGTCCGCCAACTGGTCTTCCGCGAAGGGTTTTGCCAGAACCGGAAATTCGCACCCGGTGTCCTGTCCCGCAAGGGACGACCAGTCGGCGTAACCGGACATGAGTGCTATGGCGAGGTCGTCGCGTTTCTGGTGTATTTCACGGGCCAGCGCCAGGCCGTTGATTTGTCCGGGCATGATGATGTCGGTAAGAACGGCACGCAGTTCCGGAACGTCCAGGGCAAGGCTGCGTGCATCCTCCGCGCTTTCGGCGCGCAGGACCGAATAGCCGAGATTCTGCAACTGCTCGGTCACGGTGTTGGCGACATCGGGATCATCCTCGACCAGCAGCAGAAGTTCGCCCTGGCCGCGGGGTGGCCGGGCCCCTCGCGTTTCGGCCAGAGTTCCGCCGTCACCGGCTTCCAGTCGTTTCAGCGGCAGGTAAAGCGTCAGATAGGTGCCGATGCCGAGTGCGCTGCTGATCTGGATGGCGCCGCCGGACTGGCGAATGAAGCCATAGACCATCGACAGACCCAGGCCGCTGCCTGTGCCGAAGGTCTTGGTGGTGAAAAACGGCTCGAAAACCTGCAACTGGGTTTGCGCGTCCATGCCGCTGCCGGTGTCCTCCACGACGATCTGCGCATAAGCGCCCGGTGAAACGCCAAGCTCATCGGCTTCCCGCTTGGCAAGACGGGTTTCGGTGAGCGCGATGCGCAGGGTTCCGCCTTCCGGCATGGCGTCGCGCGCGTTGAAGGCAAGGTTGATCAGTGCCGTTTCCATCTGGGTGGGATCGATTCGAGCGGCAATGTCCAGGTTTTCGATTTCCGTCTCCAGAATGATGGCCGAGGGCAGGGAACCCTCCAGAAGCCTTCCGGCGCTGGCGATAACCCGGGCGAGAGAAACGGTCTGCGGGTCGATTGCCTTGCCGCGGCTGAAAAGCAGAAGGCGCTGGATCAGGTCGGAGCCGCGTTTGGTGGCCTCGAGCATCGGCGACAGCTTGGCGTCGAGTGTTTCCTTCGCGATCGGAGTGTCCATCCGGCCAAGGCTGAGCAGATTGCCCATCAGGATGGCGAGAAGATTGTTGAAATCATGGGCGAGGCCGCCTGTCAGCTTGCCGACCGCGTCCATGCGCTGCGATTGCACCAGCGCGGCTTCCGCCTGTTTCTGGTCGGTCGCATCCAGCGACAGAACGAAGATCCCGAGCGTGCGGCCATCCTGGGTCATGTCGGGGATAAGAGTGGAACGCATATAGGCGCTGGAGCCGTCGGGCCGTTCACGCTCGTATTCGTAGCTGACGGCGTTGCCCTCGAATGCGCGGTTGATATGCGGCTCCAGGATCTTGAAGAGTTCCTTGCCAACGACTTCCGGCGCGGGCCGGCCTGCGATCGACGCGACGGACTGGCCGAACCAGTCCGCATAGCGGCGATTGGCGAAGCGAAACACGGGACCGGGGGCAAGATAGGCGATCAGGGCGGGAATGTTGTCGGTCACCAGTCGCAGCCAATCCTCCGACTGCCGCAGCGCCCGGGTACGTTCTTCTACCGTGCGCTCCAGCTTTTCCTGGCGGCGCCGGTCCTCGGTCACGTCCCAATAGGTGGTTACGAAACCGCCCAGTGGCAGTGGTGTTCCGGACACCGCGATGATCTGGCCGTTTGGACGGATACGTTCGAAATAATGCGGTTCGAACAGTTCGGCGCGTTTCAGTCTCCGCTGGATCTTGCCCTCGATGTCGCCGGGCCCGTATTCCCCGCGCTCGGCATTTACCCGAAGGAATTCCTCAAGGTGGGTGCCACGCCGCGCCAACTCCTGCGGAAAATCAAGCATTTCCCACAGTCCGCGGTTCCAGGCGACCAGCCGCATGTCCGTATCGAAGACCGAAAAGCCCTGATTGATGTGATCGAGCGCGGCCTGCATCAGATCAAGCTGCGTCTTCAACTGCTGTGTTTCCTCCATGGGGGGAGACTAGAACAAAAGGACGGTCGACTGAACAGGTTTGGCATAGTCCGAATGGAGGGGCATGGTTGGCTGCGGAAAGCGTGGGATTGAAAGACCATTCGCGCCGGGCCGGATGTCCCAGCCGGAGCTTCTTACCTGCAGGTCCTCCGCCCCGGCCTTGAGCAGGAGCGCCTGTAATACCCGGAGGGTCCCGGCTCAAGGCCTGGACGGCGGCGTTGTTCAATATCAAGGGCTGAACAGATGAGGGTGTGAGCAGTGCTGATCGGTTACACGGGCTTTTCCGCGCAGATCGCATAGCGGTGCTGGGCCGCCCGTTCCAGACCTTTCAGGAACGGGAAGTCGCGCGCTTGCGCCTTTTTCACAGCAATCAGATTTCTGTCGATTCTGATGTTGGAGAACCCTGCTTCGGCCAGAAGGTCTGCCACTGCTTCCGCGCGGGCGCCTTTGCTGAAATACACCCGCGACAGGATACTGCGATGCATGTCTCTCATGTCCGGCGAACCGCCGGCCGTCTGGACCGGGTTTGGCGAAGACAATTTTTCCAGGATACGGGACAGCCCGGCCATGAGCCTTGAGACCAGACCTGCGTTGACGAAGTCCCCGTCGACGACCAGCAACCTGCCGCCCGGTTTGAGCACCCGGTACCACTCGCGAAAAGCGGCGTGAGGGTCGACCAGCGTCCAGACAAGATGTCTGCAGGCGACAACATCATAGCTGTCCGCAGGCTCCAGGGTCCGTTCGGCGTCGCCCATCAGGAAATGGATCGGGCGCTGCCGTGCCTGCGCCTTGGCTCGGGCACGCTCCAGCATCGGCTCCGCCCAGTCCATTCCTGTCACCGTGAACTGGAGCTCATCGAGCAGGTGGGAGATGACGCCAGTGCCGCAGGCAAGATCGAGAGCCCTGCGGCCGCCTCCCGGTCCCAGGTGGCGCTGAAACAGACCGTGCCAGGCGTTTCTCTCCTTCTCGGAGAAGATTTCGTGGCCGGGTTGGGTGTCGAAGGTTTCCGCCCGCTTGCCCCAGTATTTCCTGATCTCTTCCCTTAGATCGAAATTCGCCAGCGTCCCCGTGCCGCTCATGTCTGGGTTGGCCCTGTATGACTTGGAATCGTTCCAGAAGATAGAACTTGACTCATATACTCAGGAAAAATAGGAGAAAACAAGAGTATAAAACTCAAGTTAAATTCCAGATCCGAGGCAGATGTGAGATACGAAAACGTTTTTGCGGCTACCGCAATGTTGGCTGCAGTTCTTTTCCCGGCGGAGCTTATGGCCGCGGACACCGTGACGGTGACCGATATTGCCGGACGGACCGTCGAGGTTCAGGCTCCGGTGGAGAAAGTCATTCTCGGCGAAGGACGCCAGATCTATTTCACCGCTGCGCTGGATAGCGAAGAGCCCTTCAAACGTGTCGTCGGCTGGCGGGACGATTTCGAGAAGGCCGACAATGACGGCTATCACCAGTACCTGGAGAAATTTCCGCAGATGGCCGACCTGCCGACTTTCGGCGGCATGAAGAACGGCACGTTCGACATCGAACAGGCGGTTGCCCTCGAGCCGGATGTCATCATCCTGAACATCGATGCCAAGGAAGCGACGGAAGACGGCGGTTACATCGAGAAGCTGGCGAAAGTCGGCATTCCGGTCGTTTATGTCGACTTCCGTGACAAGCCGATGGAAAACACCGAGCCGTCCATGCGCCTGATCGGCAAGATCTTCGGCGAGGAACAGAAGGCCGAGGACTTCATCGCGTTCCGCGCCGCCGAGATTGAAAAGGTGACGGGCAAGCTGGCGGAACAGAGCGATCTGACTCGCCCGGTCGTGTTCATGGAGCGGGCCGGAGGCTATTCCGATGACTGCTGCATGTCCTTCGGAAACGAGAACTTCGGCAAGATGGTGGAAATCGCCGGTGGCGTGAACTTGGCTGGAGACATCATTCCCGGCACCTTCGGCACCGTGAATCCGGAGCAGGTCATCGCGGCCAACCCGGACCACGTCATCGTAACCGGCGCCAACTGGGAACTTTATGTACCCGGCGGCAACTGGGTGGGTGTCGGCAGCGGTGCGGATCCGGAGGTTTCGGCCACGAAACTGGCCAATCTCATGGAGCGTCCCGGCTTTACGGGCGTCAAGGCGGTGCAGGACAACAATGTTCATGCCATCTGGCACCAGTTCTACAACAGCCCCTACCAGTTCGTCGCGATCCAGCAGATCGCCAAGTGGCTGCACCCGGAACTGTTTGCCGATCTTGATCCGGATGCGACCTTCAAGGAGCTGCATGAACGCTTCCTGCCGGTCGAATATCGGCCCGGCTATTTCGTGTCGCTGAAAACAGACGGCTGACATGCCAGTGACCGACACGGTTACAGCAGGGACGGGGCGCGGTCTTTACCGCGCCCTTGCCTTTCGGCGGATTGTTCTGATCTGCGGCCTGTTCGCGGCGCTGGCAACCACCTTCTGCATCGATCTGGCGCTCGGGCCGGCGCGCTACCCGCTGGAGGAAGTGCTCTCGGCGCTGTTTTTCCCGTCGGAGGCCGCGCTTCAGACGCGCGTGGTTATCTGGGACATCCGTATGCCGATCGCGCTGATGGCGGTGTCCGTCGGCGGTTGCCTGTCGCTGGCCGGTGCGCAGATGCAAACCATCCTTGCCAACCCGCTCGCCAGTCCGTTCACGCTCGGCATTTCCGCCGCGGCCGGCTTCGGCGCCGCGCTCGGATTGGTGGCGGGCGTCGCGATTTTTCCGGCTGCCGTGCAGTATATGGTGCCGATCAACGCCTTCATCATGGCGATGGCTGCCTCGCTGTTCATCTATGCCTTTTCCACCTTCCGGGGTGTGAGCGTGCAGACCATCGTGCTGCTTGGCATCGCCCTGGTGTTCACGTTCAACGCGCTGCTGTCGCTGCTGGAATACCTTGCCTCCGAACAGGCGCTGGCGGCTGTGATCTTCTGGACCATGGGCTCGCTTACCAAGGCGACCTGGACCAAGGTCGCAGCCACCTTCGCGGTGCTGATCGTCTGTGTGCCGTTCTTCGCCCGCCATTCCTGGGCGCTGACGGCCCTGCGGCTCGGTGACGTCAAGGCGGCAAGTTTCGGCGTCAACATCCGCTCGCTGCGCCTGAAGACCCTGATCGGTGTCAGTCTGCTGGCGGCCATTCCGGTGTCCTTCGTCGGCACCATCGGTTTCGTCGGCCTTGTCGGGCCGCATGTCGCGCGCATGCTGGTCGGCGAGGATCAGCGTTTCTTTCTGCCCGCGGCGATCCTGTGCGGATCGCTGATGCTGTCGGCAACGTCGGTGGTCTCCAAGATGCTGCTGCCGGGCGCGGTTCTGCCCATCGGTGTGATTACGGCGCTGGTCGGTGTGCCGTTCTTTTTCGCGCTCATCTTCGCCGACAGGAAAAACTCATGGTAGCGCTCCGCCTTGACGATCTCGGCGCGAAATACGGTGCCCGGAACGGTTCCGGGCTGGCCGTCGAAGGCGTCGCCACTCCGGAGCTTGCCGGTGGTGAACTGACCGCGGTGATCGGTCCCAACGCGGCAGGCAAGTCGACCCTGTTCAAGCGCATCGCCGGGCTTTTGAGCGGGCCGGGCATGGTGCATCTGGATGGTGCGGGCTCGGCGCCCCAGGACGCCATCCGCTATATGCCCCAGGACACCAGCGCCAATGCGGTGCTGACGGTCTATGAATCCATTCTGCTTGCGGCCAAGCAGGGCGGCGGCTGGCGGGTGCGCGATCATGAACTGACCGCCATCGATCATCTGCTGACGTCGCTTCAGATCACGGATATCGCCTTTCGCAATCTCGGCGAGTTGTCCGGTGGGCAGCGTCAGCTTGTCTCCATTGCCCAGGCCCTTGTGCGGGACCCGGAAGTTCTTTTGATGGACGAGCCGACGTCGGCGCTGGATCTCTATCGGCAGGTCGAGGTGCTGAGTTATATGCGCGGTCTCGCGCGGCAGAAGAACATGCTCGTGCTGATCGCCCTGCACGACCTCAACCACGCCCTGCGCTACTGCGAGAGCACACTGGTGATCGCAGGTGGCAGGCTGGTCGCGGCCGGCCCCAGCAGAGAGGTGATCACAGCCGACCTGATGCGCGACATCTACAGGGTCGAGGCGCGCATCGAGACCTGCTCGCGCGGTGAGGCGCATATCATTATCGACCGGTCGGCGGCGTGACGAGGCGACTGCAATAGTATCCGCTTCGCGCCAGCTACTTACTTGCAAGAAGGAAAAGCACGTCAAATGGGTCCCCATCTCCTGCAAATGCTCTATCGCAAACATGGCGAAGGCATGCGCCGTTCCGTAAGGAACAGGTGCGCGCTCTGCCTGATGTCATTGCTTCTCCCGATAGCGGCTGCGGCCGAGCCCGTGCATATCCCCGGTCCGCAGGGACATTTCGAGGCGGAAATGATCGCTGTCGAGGGGGCGGATCACGCCGTTGTCATCATCCCCGGATCCGGGCCGACCGACCGGGACGGAAATTCGGCGTCGATGGGGATGATGTCCGACAGCTACAAGATGCTTGCCGAAGACCTGTCCCGCCTCGGCGTGGCCTCTCTGCGCATCGACAAGCGCGGGTTCTTCGGCAGTGCGTCCGCCTTGTCCGATCCGAACGACGTGACCATCAAGGCTTATGCGGAAGATGCCCGGCGTTGGGTCGAAAAGGCGTCCGATCTCGCCCCTTGCGTATGGCTTGCCGGCCACTCGGAAGGCGGCCTTGTCGCGCTGGTGGCGGCCGTGGAACCGCCGGAGGCCCTGTGCGGGCTTGTCCTCATGGCGGCACCGGGACGACCCATCGGGCAACTGATGATCGAGCAGTTCGAAGCCACCCCCGGGGCCGCGCCGATTCTGCCCCAGCTCCGCTCCGTCGTCGCGGACCTGGAAGCAGGCCGTTACCAGGATCCGGAACAGTTATCGCCGATCCTGCGGCCGCTTTTTTCCACCGGATTGCAGCGTTACATGATCGACCTGTTTTCCCATGATCCGGCAGCCATCGCCGCGAAGTGGCAGGGGCCCGCGCTGATCGTTCAGGGCGATGCGGATGTGCAGGTTCGCATGGTGGATGCCGACCTGCTTCAAACCGCGCTGCCACAGGCGCAGCGGCTGGTCCTTTCAGGTGCAACCCATATGCTCAAGGCCGATGTGGCGGGGCAGCCTGCCGCCACTTACACAGACCGCACTCTTCCCCTGCATGAGGATCTTGTGCCGGGCATCGTCCGGTTTCTGGAAGAGTTTTCGAAACCTTAGGGTGGAGAGCGTCAACCATTCGATGCTGTGATCGGGTCAGGTCAGCTCGTTCACACCGGCCGGTGTTTCGATCTGAGCCCGGTAGCGGATTTCGCGGCCTTTCACGATCCTGGGCGGGCGATCGACCGCAAGGACGCGGTAAAGCTTTTCGATGGCGGCGGGATCCGGATGCTCGAGCGTAAGTGTACGAAGGCGTGCGCCCAATTCGGGTATGTCCTCCATCGACGTCGGGTCGTCGCGATGGTCGATCAGCGAAGGCAGGGCGCCGTCGGCGGGAAGCGTTCCGTTTTCGGGGATGGTAAAGGCGAAGGCCGGATTTTCCGGCGGCAAGGGAACCTCGCTGCCGAAGACCGCCCCGTGTGTCGCGACAATCGCTCTCAGATCATTCGTTGCTGCAACCCAGCCCCGCAGCCGCCTGCCTTCGTCCCAGTCCTGTCTCACCGCCTCCTGATCGTCCAGACCGAACCAGCGCGCCCGTCCGGGTGCTCTGCCGTCCGGGTCGAGCGCGACAATTTCCAGATAGACTCCGTTGCCAAGCTGAAGCCGGTGATTGTGGGTGCCCATGTAGTGGTGGCGGGTTCCGAATGGTACGTCGAGAGACAGACAGTCGCGGACATGGGCGACTCCTTCACGAAGTGTCGGGGCAATCACGGTGATGTGGTCAAACTTGAGCATTCGCGGTGGACTCCAGGGCGGCAGGGCAAGGAGATATGACCCCATTGCAATGCCTCTGGCCAGAGCGGAGACCGTTCTGATCTTCAGTAAATGCCGTTCCGGCCCTTGCATTGGCCGCTGCGGATGAATAGCTCCGGAGCAAGGAGCTTTTCATGAAAAATTTCTCACTGCTCGATCTGTCGCCGGTGCCGGAAGGCAAGACTGCCGCCGATGCCCTCGCCAATACGGTCGATCTGGCCCGTGCGGCGGAGAAGGCCGGTTATCATCGCTACTGGCTGGCCGAACATCACAACATGCCCGGCATCGCCAGCGCGGCTACCGCCGTGGTGATCGGCCATGTCGCGGCGGCCACGAGCACCCTGCGCATCGGTGCCGGCGGGATCATGCTGCCCAACCACGCGCCGCTGGTGGTAGCCGAACAGTTCGGCACACTGGCAACGCTCTATCCCGGCCGGATCGATCTCGGCCTGGGCCGCGCGCCGGGCACCGACATGGCAACCGCACGGGCGCTGCGCCGGCACATGGCGCCGGAGGACAGTTTCCCGCAGGATGTGGCGGAACTCATCGGTTATTTCGGCGACGCGGAGGAAGGTTCTTCCGTGCGGGCCATCCCGGGTGAGGGCACTCATGTGCCGGTCTGGATCCTTGGTTCAAGCCTTTACGGCGCGCAGCTTGCCGCCTATCTGGGTCTGCCCTATGCCTTTGCCTCGCATTTCGCCCCGGACATGCTGGAAGAAGCGCTCTCGATCTACCGCTCCTCGTTCCAGCCCTCCGAAACGCTTGCCGAACCCTATGCGATGATGGCGGCAGGCGTCTGCGCGGCGGAGACCGATGAAGAGGCTACCTACCTGCGCTCCTCGCAGATCCTCGCCTTCGCCCGTCTGCGCAACGGCCGCCCCGGCACGCTGCCCCTGCCAACGGATGATCTTTCGACCGAGATCCCCGCGCCGGTGATGGCGCAGGTCAACCACGCCCTGTCCTGTTCCGCGACAGGGTCGCCGGCTACCGTGAGGGACCGGCTGCAGAGCCTGATCGAAACCCACCGGCCGGACGAACTGATGGTGACGGGCATGATGCACGATCCGGCGGCAAGGGTGCGCTCGTTCGAGATCGCGGCGGAGGTCCTGGCGGACTTGCGCGAGGTGTCAAAGGTGGCATGAGCCGGAGGTGCATGCCGCTGGTTTTGCTCGGCTCAGCAAACCGGCTGTCCTGCATGACAAAGACCTGGATTGCTCGAAATCAGCGTCCCATTCAAAATCGCCAAACCATCGGGTTTTTCAACGGAATACCCGCACAGTCGCCCTTGGTGCATCTTGCCGCGAACGACAGCTTTTCAGGCCGACCCGAAAACCAGCAAGCGACCGATCTGAAGTCACGGCGCAGAGGTAGGGTGGACAGGTGTTTGATGTCTGTCCCGGACCGACAACGACCGCCTAGCGGACCTTCGGGAAAGGCCGCTTCGCCGGTTGATGTTCAAACCTGCCTTTCCCCGCGCCTTCTCCTCCCACCCCTTCGCACCCGCAGCGCAATTGCAACAATTCGACATGATTGAAACATACTGCTGCAAATCCGGACCCCTAGCTTCCTGTCGTCGGCCGTGAAACGGGCTGTTGCGCAACTTCCGGCAAATTACCGGTTGAAGGTTGCGGCGGCAGGGCGTTTCATGGGCAGGCAGGAAACGATCCCGGAAAAACCGGGGCACTTTCAGAGATCAACCTGCGGTCATGCAATGGGCGCAGATAAGTTGATCGGGATAAAAACGAGATCAGCCCGCACCTGGTTTCCGGGTGCGCAAAATCTGATCGCACAAGAATGGATGAAGCGTCTGGTCCGTGCTCCTTCGAACGCGGGATGCTTCAGGGGAAGAAACGACATATGGTTGGGTCGGCCAGCGCGTCAGCGCGTGGGGAGGACACCTTTCCGAAAATTCTGCTGCACAACGCGCAGGTGTTCGGGGACCGGACAGCGTTCCGGGAAAAGGATTTCGGGATCTGGCAGAGCTGGACCTGGTCCGAGGTGGCAGAAGAAATCCGCGCATTTTCCATCGGGTTGCAGTCGCTCGGCCTCAAGGCCGGAGACAAGATCGCAATTGTCGGAGCGAACCGGCCGCGGCTCTACTGGGCCATGGTTGCCGCACAGGCGATCGGGGCGGTGCCGGTGCCGGTCTATGCCGACAGCGTCGCGGAAGAAATGGCCTATGTGCTTGGCCATGGGGAAGTCGTCTTCGCGATCGTCGAAGATCAGGAGCAGGTCGACAAGCTCTTGTCCATGTCGGAAGAAGTGCCGTCGCTCAAACACGTGATCTATGACGAGGCGCGCGGCCTGCGCGACTACGATCACAGCCACCTCCACAGCTACGCATCGGTCCAGGACAAGGGGCGCGTCTTGCAAGGCCAGTTCGCGTCTCTCAAGGTCGAGTGGGAACAGGGTTTCGCGACCGGCAAGGGCTCGGACATTGCCGTGATGCTGTATACGTCGGGCACCACCGGCCGCCCCAAGGGCGTCATGCTGTCCTTCGACAATCTCGTGATCTCGGCGCGCAACGGCAATGAGTTCGACCAACTTGACGAGACCGAGGAAGTGCTCGCCTATCTGCCGATGGCCTGGATCGGCGATCATGTGTTTTCGCTCGCCCAGGCCTTCACGGCCGGTTACTGCGTCAACTGCCCGGAAGGCATGGACACGATCGATGTCGACAGGCGCGAGATCGCGCCGACCTATTTTTTCGCGCCGCCGCGGGTCTTCGAGACCATGCTGACGATGATCATGGTCAACATGGAAGATACCGGGAAGGCCAAGCGCGCCATGTTCGATTACTTCATGGGGGTGGCGCGCAAATTTGGCGAGAAGATCCTCAACGGCGAAGACGTTTCGCTAAAAGGCCGGCTGCTGTACCGGCTCGGCGAGTTCTTCGTCTACGCCCCGCTCAAGAACCGTATGGGCCTCACCCGCATGAAGGTCGGCTACACCGCCGGGGAGGCGATCGGGCCGGAGATCTTCCAGTTTTACCGCTCGCTCGGCCTGAATCTGAAACAGCTTTACGGCCAGACGGAAGCCAGCGTCTATATCACCCTGCAGCCGGATGGCGAGATCTTCGCCGACACGGTTGGCAAGCCTGCGCCGGATGTGGAGCTCAAGATCGCCGAAAGCGGCGAGGTCATGTATCGTTCGCCGGGGGTTTTCGTCGGCTATTTCAAGAACGACGCGGCCACCGGGGAAACCAAGACGGCGGATGGCTGGGTGCATACGGGCGATGCCGGCATTATTGCCGACAACGGTCATTTGAAGATCATCGACCGGGCCAAGGACGTCGGCAAGCTGACGGGCGGCGCTCTGTTCGCGCCCAAATATATCGAGAACAAGCTCAAGTTCTTCCCCAACATCAAGGAAGCCGTGGCGTTCGGTCACGAGCGGGACCGGGTCGGGGTGTTCATCAACATCGATCTGACCGCCGTCGGTTCCTGGGCGGAACGCAACAACGTCAATTACGCCTCCTATCAGGAACTGGCCGCGCATCCGGATGTCTACGCGATGATCGAAAGCCATGTGGAACAGGTCAACCGGGACCTGTCGCGCGAGCCGATGATGGCCGGCGCCCAGATCAGGCGTTTCCTGATCCTGCACAAGGAACTGGATGCGGATGACGGTGAACTGACACGGACCCAGAAGGTGCGCCGCAGTTTCATCGCTGAGCGCTACGGGCCCCTGATCGAGGCGCTTTATGATGGCTCGGCCAGCAAGTACGTCAAGACGGAAGTGACCTTCGAGGACGGCCGCAAGGGCGCGATCGAGGCGACGGTCGAGATCCGCGACATGGCTTTCCATGACGCCGGAACGGCCAGCAGGGAGGCCGCCGAATGAACGCTTTTGTTGCCGACGAGGCATTGACGCCGGCGGGCCCTGATGCAAGCGGAGAGCCCGAGGTTCTGCTCAGGGTCGACAACGTGTCGCTGGCCTTCGGCGGAGTGAAGGCGATCACCGATATCTCCTTCGATATCCGCAAGGGCGAGATCCGGGCGATCATCGGGCCAAACGGCGCCGGCAAGACCTCCATGCTCAACGTCATCAACGGCTTCTATCATCCGCAGGAAGGCACCATCACCTGGCGCGGAAAAGTCCGGCGCAAGATGAAGCCTTATGAGGCGGCCAGCCAGGGAATCGCCCGCACCTTCCAGAATGTGGCGCTGTTCAAGGGCATGACGACGCTGGACAACATCATGTCCGGCAGGACCCTGAAAATGCATCGCAACTTTTTCTGGCAGGTCCTGTGGCGCGGTCCGGCGGAGCGCGAGGAGATCGAACACCGCAAGAGGGTCGAGGATATCATCGACTTCCTGGAAATCCAGGCGATCCGCAAGACGCCGGTCGGCCGGCTGCCTTACGGTCTGCAAAAGCGGGTCGAGCTCGGCCGGGCGCTTGCCATGGAGCCGGAGCTGCTGCTGCTCGATGAGCCGATGGCAGGCATGAACCTGGAAGAAAAAGAAGACATGAGCCGTTTCATCATCGATGTGAATCAGGAATTCGGCACCACCATCGCCCTGATCGAACACGACATGGGCGTCGTCATGGATCTTTCCGACCGGGTGGTCGTGCTCGATTACGGCAAGAAGATCGCGGACGGGCCCCCCGAAGAGGTTCAGGCCAGCCAGGCCGTCATCGATGCCTATCTCGGCGTCAGTCACTAACGAAGGGGGTAACGTCATGCTCTACGACATATTCATCGATCCCTTCGTACAAATGTACGACATGCCGGATTTCTTTCTGCAGGTGCTGTGGGAAGGCTTCGTCGCGGGAATTCTCTATGCGTTGATCGCGCTCGGTTTCGTGCTGATTTTCAAGGCGTCCGGCGTCTTCAACTTCGCACAGGGCATCATGGTGGTGTTCGCCGGGCTGACGCTGGTTGGCTTTCACGAAAACGGCGTGCCGGCCTATATGGCCCTGGTCCTGACCGTCATCGTGATGGGCATCCTGGCCTACGGGGTGGAACGGATCGTCATGCGGCCGCTGGTCAACCAGCCGGAGATCATCCTGCTGATGGCGACCATCGGGCTGACCTATTTTCTCGTCGGTTTCGGCGAGTTCGTCTTCGGCGGTGAGCCCAAGCAGATGATCACCGAGGAACTTGGCCTGCCGACCGGCTCGACGGCGTTCGAGATCGGCGAGCGCGGATTGATCATCCTGCAGCATATCGACATCGCGGCGGCCGTTATCGCCGTGATCATGGTGACCGCACTCGGCATCTTCTTCAACAAGACCCGTATCGGTCGGGCGCTCAGGGCCGTGGCCGACGATCACCAGGCGGCATTGTCGGTGGGCATCTCGCTCAACCAGATATGGGCGATCGTCTGGTTCGCCGCAGGGCTGGTGGCGCTGGCGACAGGCATCATGTGGGGCGCGCGTTCCGATGTGTCCTTCGCCCTGGAAATCGTCGCCTTCAAGGCACTGCCGGTGCTGATACTCGGTGGCTTCACATCGATCCCGGGCGCCATCGTCGGCGGCCTGATCATCGGCTTCGGCGAAAAGATCGGCGAGCTTTACTGGGGCGGCCTCGTCGGTGGCGGCATCGAATCCTGGCTCGCCTACATCATCGCCCTGGTCTTCCTTCTGTTCCGGCCGCAGGGCCTGTTCGGCGAACGCATCATCGAGCGGATTTAGAGAGCCTTACATGTTTTATCGCGAAGCCGGACAATTCAAGACGAGCTACAAGGCGGATCAGGCGCTGTTCCCGATCCTGCAGGACCGGATCGGCATTGCCGTCATCCTTATCATTGCCTTTGCGGTCATTCCCGCCTTTGCCAATGATTTCTTCCTGACCTCCATCATGATCCCGTTCCTCGTGTTCGCTCTGGCGGCGATCGGGCTGAACATTCTGACGGGCTATTGCGGACAGCTGTCACTGGGGACAGGGGCCTTCATGGGCGTGGGCGCCTATGCGGCCTACAAGCTGACGTCCATCTTTCCGGATGCCAATGTCATCGTCATGGTGCTGGTGTCGGGGGTCTTCTCCGCCGCCATCGGCGCGGTGTTCGGCCTGCCGAGCCTGCGCATCAAGGGGCTTTATCTGGCCGTGACGACGCTGGCGGCGCAGTTCTTCCTGGAATGGTGCTTCATCCGCATTCCGTGGCTCTACAACTACAATGCCTCCGGCGCGATCGAAGTGCCGCGCCGGGAAATGTTCGGCTTTATCGTCACCGGCGCGGAAGCGCTACCGATCACCCGCTATTTCGTGGTGCTGTGCATCACCGCCGGGATTGCTTTTCTGATGGCGAATGTCCTGCGCGGACGGATCGGCCGCTCGTGGATGATGATCCGCGACATGGATATCGCCGCCGAACTGATGGGTGTGCGGCCTCTGCGAACCAAATTGATGGCCTTTGCGGTGTCGTCCTATATCTGCGGTGTCGCAGGCGCCATGATGGTGTTCTTCTGGCTGAACGCGGCGGAACCGTCTTCCTATTCAATCCGATTGTCCTTCCAGATCCTGTTCATGGTGATTCTGGGCGGACTCGGCAGTCTGGGCGGCGCGTTCATGGGGGCGGCGTTCATCTGGATCCTGCCGGTGCTGCTGAAATTCGTTCCCGGTCTGCTGGGCATCGATATCGCTGCGGAAACCGTCGAACACGCCACCTTCATGATTGTCGGTGCGTTGATCATCTTCTTTCTGATTGTCGAGCCGCACGGGTTTGCGCGGCTCTGGCAGATCGCAAAACAAAAGCTCAGGGTCTGGCCGTTCCCTTACTAGGTCAAGGCCTGGGACTGCCAGTCTTTTCGTAACGCCATCCGGACCCTGGACCAGGCCGGTGAGGAATGGCGCAACAGGTCCGGCGGCGTTTATTGATTGCGCCGTATGGGAGGAAAAACATGAAAGACTTCAAGCAACTCGCGATCGGAGCGGCCGTTGCGCTCGGCGTCGGTCTGACCGGTGTCATGGCGCCGGTGGCCCAGGCGCAAGACAGCAACTACGTACCGCTGCTGACCTACCGCACAGGACCCTATGCCGGGTCCGGCATCCATATTGCCAACGGCATGCATGACTATCTGAAAATGCTGAACGAGCGCGATGGCGGCATCGGTGGTGTCAAGCTTGAGCTGGAAGAATGCGAGACCGGCTACAATGCCCAGAAAGGCGTCGAGTGCTATGAGGCCACCAAGGGCAAGGGCGCTCTTGTCTATAACCCGTATTCCACCGGCATCACGCTGCAGCTGATCCCGAAAGCCAGTGTCGACAAGATCCCGGTCCTGTCGATGGGCTACGGCCTCTCGGCCGCCGCGGACGGCAACGTCTTCCCTTGGGTGTTCAACGTTCCGGATACCTACTGGGATGGCGCGTCGGTGGTGATCAAGTATATCGGCGAGCAGGAAGGCGGACTTGAGAACCTCAAGGGCAAGAAGATCGGCTACATCTTCCTGGATGCCGGCTACGGCCGCGAGCCGATCCCGCTTCTGGAGCAGCTTGCCGAGAAATACGGTTTCGAACTGCTGCAATATGCGGTGCCGGGCGCCGAAATGCAGAACCAGTCCTCTCAGTGGCTGAACGTGCGGCGCGACCGTCCGGACTACATGGTCATGTGGGGCTGGGGCGCGATGAACCCGACCGCCATCAAGGAAGCCGTCAAGATCCGCTTCCCGATGGACAAGTTCATCGGTGTCTGGTGGTCAGCGGGCGACGATGACGCGGCAGCAGGCGGCGAAGGCGCCAAGGGCTACAAGGCGATGAACTTTTCCGGTGTCGGCAGCGACTTCCCGGCACTCGCCGACATCCAGAAGCATGTCATCGACGCGGGCCT
This sequence comes from Labrenzia sp. OB1, assembly GCF_001624695.1. GTDB lineage: Bacteria > Pseudomonadota > Alphaproteobacteria > Rhizobiales > Stappiaceae > Roseibium. The sequence goes on from NZ_JSEP01000005.1 coordinate 238,065, forward strand.
CTCCTCCACGGACGCGGCTTCCGTTGGTGGAACGCTCTATAACCGGGGCGTCCTGAACTCCGTCATCATCGCGGAGGGCATTCGCACCGCGCAGGAGCTGACCGGCAAGAAGGTCATCACCGGTGAGGACATGCGGATGGGTCTGGAAGCCCTCGATCTCGACGAGGCCCGCCTCGAAGAGCTGGGTCTGAAAGGCTTCGCCCATCCGATGAAGGTGACCTGCGAAGATCATGCCGGCAGCCATCCGGTCTTCATCCAGCAGTGGAACGGCGAGAAGTGGCAACAGGCGTCCGACTGGATCGAGCCGATGACCGACCTTGTCCGTCCGCTGCTTGAGGCCGCCGCGAAGGAGTACGCGGAGAAGAACGCTCCTTGGCCGGCACGCACCGAACCCTGCCCGAACTGATCGGCAGTCTGCTCCGCCGCGCGTGAAACGCGCGCGGCGGAGCCTCTCAGGAGAGCATGGAATGACACTAGCGGATATCGAACAGAACGGACCTGACACGGCGGCGGAAGCGGCCGAAACGATCCTGACGGTCAACAATATCGAGGTCATCTACGATCACGTCATTCTGGTGCTGAAAGGCGTTTCGCTGACGGTTCCCAAGGGCGGTATCGTGGCACTTCTCGGTGCGAATGGCGCGGGCAAGACAACGACCCTCAAGGCGGTATCCAACCTGCTTGGGGCGGAGCGCGGCGAAGTGACCAAGGGAAAGATCGTGTTCGAGGGGGAGGAAGTCCAGGCGCTTTCGCCCAATGACCTGGTCCGCAGGGGGTGTATCCAGGTGATGGAAGGCCGGCACTGTTTCGGGCATTTGTCCATCGAGGAGAACCTGCTCACCGGAGCCTATACACGCAAGGACGGTTACAGCGCGGTGAAGGCCGACCTTGAGATGGTCTACAATTATTTTCCGCGTCTGCGCGAACGCCGGCAAAGCCAGGCCGGTTACACCTCCGGTGGCGAACAGCAGATGTGCGCGATCGGCCGTGCCCTGATGAGCCGTCCGAAGATGATCCTGCTCGACGAACCCAGCATGGGTCTGGCGCCGCAGCTGGTGGAGGAAATCTTCGAGATTGTCCGTCAGCTCAACAAGAACGAAGGCGTTTCCTTCCTGCTGGCCGAACAGAATACCAACGTCGCGCTGAAATACGCCACCTATGGCTACATTCTGGAATCCGGCCGCATTGTTCTGGACGGCGACGCCAAGGCGCTGCGCGAGAACGAGGACGTGAAAGAATTCTATCTGGGCGTGGGCGGCGAAGGCCGCCGGTCGTTCCGAAACGTCAAACATTACAAGCGGCGGAAGCGCTGGCTGGCCTGATCTATCGGGTTCTTACAGGCGGAGACAACCATGAGCGACACTCAGTTCGACGCGCGCGAGCGGCAGGCACCGGCTCAGCGCGAGCAGGCTCTTTTTGCAAGATTGCCTGACCTGCTGGCCCATGCGGTCGCCAATTCTCCGGCCTGGGCGGCGCAGCTGGACGGTCACGAAATCGGCTCCGTGAAGGACCGGGCGGACCTCGCCAAGTTGCCGATCCTGCGCAAATCCGCGCTTCTGGAAAATCAGCGCGCCAACCCGCCTTTCGGTGGCTTTCTGGCGGGCGATCTCTCTCTCGCCGCCAGGGTGTTCATGTCTCCCGGCCCGATCTGGGAACCGCAGGCTCCCGGGCTTGACCCGTGGAACGGCGCGCGCAGTCTTCACGCGGCAGGATTCCGCAAGGGCGATGTGGTCCTGAATGCGTTTTCCTATCACCTCACGCCAGGCGGCTTCATTCTGGATCACGGGGCGATCGCGCTCGGATGCACGGTGTTTCCGGCCGGGACCGGCAACACGGACACATTGGCGGAAGCCGTGGAGATCCTTGGCCCATCGGGGTTCGTCGGAACACCGGATTATCTCAAGGTGCTTCTGGACCGGGGGCGCGAGCAGGGCCGGAACATGTCTTCCATCCGAAAGGCCCTCGTCTCCGGCGGCGCTCTGTTTCCCTCGCTGCGCGCGGAATACGAAGCGCAGGGCATCGCTGTCGGCCAGTGCTATGCCACGGCGGATCTCGGCGTCATCGCCTATGAGAGCGAAGCCCGGGAGGGGATGGTTGTCAACGAGGACTACATCGTTGAAATCGTCCGTCCGGGAACCGGGGAGCCGGTTGCCGAAGGCGAAGTGGGTGAACTTGTCGTGACCAACTTCAACAGTCTTTACCCGCTGATCCGGTTTGCCACGGGAGACCTTTCCAAGATTATTTCGGGCCAGTCGCCCTGCGGGCGCACGAACATGCGGCTTGCCGGCTGGATGGGCCGCGCGGACCAGCGTACCAAGGTCAAGGGCATGTTCGTCGATCCGGCGCAGATTGCGCAGATCGTGTCGGCGCATCCGGAAATCTACAAGGCGCGTCTTGCGGTGAGCCGGCTGGGAGAAATGGACGCAATGACGCTTGCGGTGGAAACCGACGAGACAGGCAACGGCCTTCCCGAACGGATCGCGGCCACACTGCAGGAAGTGACCCGGTTGAAAGGGGAGGTGCAGCTTGTCTCTCCCGGTGGTCTGCCGAACGACGGCAAGGTGATCGCCGACGAACGGGAATACGGCTGACCAACACTCCCCAAGGCGCGTCTCGAAGGATGAGCGGCAGCTTGACTGCTTGCGGTGCTGCCGCTTGCGCTGTCCAATACAAAAGGCTTGTTGTCTGTGATCCGCGTGAATTTTCGGGCGTATGCTCTTTGCCGCATTGGCCTTCGTCCCGGCCTGAACTATGTAAAGCGGCACAGCGTCAAAAAATTCAGGATAATCCCCACCCATGACCGTTCAACCACCTCGCAGCCCGGCACAAGATCCGGCGTCCGATCTGACCGGAGAGTATCGGAATGTCCGTCTGCCTCAGGGCCACCCGGTCGTCAAAAGCGGCAAGGTAGGTGTTCTGCTGGTCAATCTCGGCACACCGGACGGCACAGATTACCGGTCCATGCGCCGCTACCTGCGGGAATTCCTCTCCGACAAGCGTGTTATCGAGTGGCCGCGGGCGATCTGGTATCCGATCCTTTACGGCATCGTGCTGATGACCCGTCCGGGTAAATCCGGCAAGGCCTATGAGGAAATCTGGAACCACGAGAAGAACGAGTCGCCACTGCGTACGATCACACGCAACCAGTCCGACCGCTTGGGCGAAATGCTGGGCGACGATGGCGGCCGTCTGAAGGTCGACTGGGCGATGCGCTACGGTCAGCCCTCCATTCCGGACCGGCTGAAGGCGCTCAAGGAGGAGGGTTGCGACCGTATCCTGGTGTTTCCGCTCTATCCGCAATACGCGGCGGCCACCACGGCGACGGTCAACGACGTGGTGTGCCGGACGCTGCTGGACATGCGCTGGCAACCGGCCATTCGCACCGTGCCGCCCTATCACGACGATCCTGTCTATGTGCGTGCGCTGGCGAAGTCCGTCGAGCGGCATGTGGAGGGCCTGGACTTTACGCCGGACGTGGTCCTGACCTCCTATCACGGTATTCCCCAGTCGTACTTCAAACGCGGCGATCCCTATCACTGCCATTGCATGAAAACCACACGCCTGATGCGCAACGTGCTCGACTGGGACGAAGACAAGCTTCGCGTCACGTTCCAGTCGCGTTTCGGTCCGGAGGAATGGCTGCAGCCCTATACGGACAAGACCGTGGAACAGCTGGCAAAGGACGGGGTAAGGAATATCGCCGTCATGAATCCCGGCTTTGTTGCCGATTGTCTCGAAACGCTTGAGGAAATCGCCGGGGAAGCGGCCGAGATCTTTGAAGAAAACGGCGGCGAGAATTTCAGCCATATCCCGTGCCTCAACGAGAGCGACCTGGGTATGGAAGTGATCGAGCATGTTGTGCGCCGGGAACTTGGCGGCTGGATCTGATCCGAAACCGGGCGTCGTCAGTGCGCGCAATTCACGTGTTGAACGCCTCGAGTGAAACTCCGGAAGGGTCATGATCGTCACACGTTTGTGGCGATCGGTCTTCAGACTCGTGCTGCGATCGCGGCAATTGCCTGGCGATGTTGCCTGTCTCGGGAAATGCGCTGGTACAGCGTCTTGAAAATGCGCATAATGCCTGTTCTATTTTAAGAGCTTATGGGAGTTTTTAATGCCACTCGCGGGATTTGATATTTTCCTGATTGCCCTCCTGGTGCTTGTCGTTCTGGTGTTCTTCGCCGGGGTCAAGACAGTTCCACAAGGCTTCAACTACACGATCGAGCGCTTCGGGAAATACCGGAAGACCCTGATGCCCGGTCTGAATTTCATCATTCCGTTCATCGACAAGGTCGGCCACAAGCTGAACATGATGGAACAGGTGCTGGATGTTCCCTCGCAGGAAGTCATCACCCGCGACAACGCGAGCGTTACGGCTGACGGCGTAACATTCTATCAGGTGCTCGATGCGGCGCGGGCGTCTTACGAGGTTCTGGGACTGCAGAACGCAATCCTGAACCTGACCATGACCAACATTCGATCGGTCATGGGGTCGATGGACCTGGACAGTCTTTTGTCGAACAGGGACGAGATCAACGCTCAGATCCTGCGCGTCGTCGACGCTGCCGCGGAACCCTGGGGCATCAAGATCACCCGTATCGAGATCAAGGATATCAATCCGCCACGCGATCTGGTCGATGCGATGGGACGGCAGATGAAGGCGGAACGCGAGAAGCGTGCCTCCATTCTTGAGGCTGAAGGAAAACGCCAGTCGGAAATTCTCAAGGCGGAAGGTCAAAAGCAGTCGCTGATCCTTGAGGCCGAAGGCCGGCGTGAATCCGCGTTTCGCGACGCGGAAGCCCGTGAGCGTGAGGCAGAGGCGGAAGCCAAGGCCACCCAGATGGTCAGTGCGGCAATCTCGGCCGGGGATATTCAGGCGATCAACTACTTCGTCGCCAACAAATATGTTGAGGCTTTCAAGGAACTTGCCACATCGCGAAACCAGAAAACGCTGATCCTGCCGATGGAGGCAACGTCGCTGCTTGGCGCTCTCTCCGGGATCGGGGAAATCGCCAAGGAAGCTTTCAGCGACGACAGGCGTATTGACAAGAGCGCATCGGGCATTCCCGATACAGGCGGTTCCGACGGAGAAAACGCGTGAGCCTGACGGAAAGCATCATCGCTTATCTGGGCCCCTGGAGCTGGTTTGTTCTGGGGCTCATCCTGCTGGGGCTGGAGATCCTGGCTCCGGGCACGATCTTCCTGTGGTTCGGAGTTTCGGCGCTGGTTGTCGGTGTCGTGGCGCTGGCCTTCGGCTTCGGCTGGCAGGTCCATGTCGGGTTGTTTCTGGTGCTGTCGCTGGTGAGCCTTTTGATCGGCCGGCGTCTGATGGCCCGGCTGTCATCCGAAAAAGGCGATCCGGGACTCAATCAAAGGGGCAGCCGCTACATCGGCCGGGAATTCACGCTCACCAAGCCCTTGAATGAAGGGGCGGGAAACCTCTCCATCGACGATACGATCTGGCGGGTTACCGGTCCGGACCTTCCCGCAGGCACAAAGGTGCGTGTCGATGCGATCGATGGCGCACGGCTGGTCGTCTCTCGAGCCGAGTGACGTTCAAGGCGATGGTGCCGAGCCTGTATCCTATGGGTTGTGACCTACCGGTAAGGGCGGCTCTTCCGATTTCAGGAGAATGCCGATCCGCCGGTTGGCTGCAAGATAGGGATCGTTTGGAAAAAGCGGTTCCGTGTCCGACTTTCCGATAACCGCGTAGAACTGATCTTCCTGAACGCCGTATTCGGACAGGATCTGCCGCGCGATATTCGCGCGTTCGCTTGATAGATCCCAGCCCGTATAACTCGGATCGGCGGTCATCTGGCCGGACGTCGTATGGCCGGAAATTTCGATGCGGTTGGGCATCTGCGCCAGAATCGGAGCCATTTTGGCAATCAGGCGGCGGGTGGTTTCATAGGGATATTTCGACCCTTCCCGGAACATCGAGCGCCCGTCCTGATCGACCAGCATGATGTTCAGCCCTTCATCGGATTCTTCCAGAATGATGTTGCTGGATATCTCCGTGATTTCAGGCATTTCCTGCCAGGCCTGCCGCAAGGATGCCGCCGCCGTCGCAAATTGCCGGGGTTTTTCGATCTCGGCTTCCAGCGTGTCGTGGGTATTTGCTTCCGGGCCCTGCGCCTCCCGTTTTTCGTGGCGCTCCTGGGCGAAATCGGAATCCAGTTCCTGATCGACCTGACTGACATCCTTCATGTAGTCGCGGATCGGTATGCCCTCGACTTCGATGATGCCGGTTTTACGGGCGGTATCCTTCACCCCGAAGGCCTCGCGCATGGACCCTGCGACGACCTGAAGCTTTTCCTTGTCCTGGATGGAGAAGGAAATAATCAGAACGAAGAAACACACAAGCAGCGACATCAGGTCGGCGAATGTCACCAGCCAGTCAGGCGCGCCGCCTCCACCTTGTGGTTTTTTCCTCGCCATTGCCTAGAGTCCTTGCTGTTTCATGCCAGCGGTTTTGAATAAATCTCTGTCAATTGCAGTCGGCATCAAGCCGCTTCCGCCAGTTCCGCGCGGATTTTTTCCGGAAGATAGGCCACGAGCATTTCCTTGATGAGCGCCGGGCTCTTGGATTCGCGGATCTGGCATACGCCGTCGATGATCAGGGTCTGATTGAGTTCATCGACATCGAACTTCGCATCCAGCTTGTCCACCAGCGGCAGACAGATGATGTTCGAAATGAGCGCTCCATAGAGCGTGGTCAGAAGCGCGATGGCCATGGACGGGCCGATGGCGGCCGGGTCGTCCATATTCGCAAGCATCTGCACAAGACCGACCAGCGTGCCGATCATGCCGAATGCCGGTGCGGAATCTCCCAGCGCCTTGAAGACGCGCTTGCCTTCGGCGAGCCGCGAGAGCTGAAGGTCGCGCTCGCGCTCCATGGACTCCTTGATGAACTCAAGTTCGTAACCGTCGGCGATGTACTGAACGCCCTTTGCCAGGACCGGATCGGATACATCGACATTTTCCAGCCCCAGAGGGCCGGACTTGCGAACGATCTCGCCAAGATTGGTGATTTCCGAAATCAGGTCGCGAGGTTTTGCTCCGGCGCCGGCGAGGGCAACCTTGAAACCGGTCACGAAAGCGGTGGCTATGTCCGAGAGCTGAAACCTGATGAGCGTTGCCGCGAGGCCGCCGCCAATCACGATCAATATCGAAGGAACATCGACGAATTGCCCGAAACTGCCGCCAATGAAAATTGCGGTAATGACGATGCCGAAGGCACCAACAATTCCAATTAGGGTCGCCAGATCCATTCTGTACACACACCAAGGTCTGTGGCTCTAAGGCCTTTGAAACTTGGACGCAGTGTAAGAGGCCTATGGCTAATCAAATCCTAATGCGGCACGCATTCTGACGCCGGAAAGTAACTTTTTCCGGACGTGATGGCATTTTTACGGAGAAAATACCGCCGTCGGGGAGAGAGATCAGGCGGCCCCGATCCGCAGCAGGTCGTGCAAATGGACAATGCCGACCGGACGACCGTCCGAAACGACGAACACAGACGTGATCGCCAGACTGTTCACCAGTTCCAGGATGGTGGCGGACAGCGTGGTTGGCGACACGGATTTCGGAGCCTGGGTCATGATTTCACCGGCAGTCTTTTCCAGAAGATTGGAAGAGACGTGGCGGCGCAAGTCACCGTCGGTGATGACGCCGATGAGCTGTTTCAATTCGTCCGTGACACCCAGGACACCAAATCCCTTCTGGGTCATGAGAACGATGCCTTCGCTCATCGGGGCGGAGGCGGACACCAGGGGCATCCGGTCGCCGGAATGCATGATGTCCTTGGCGGTTTTCAGGCTCGCACCGAGCTTGCCGCCCGGATGGAAGACGCGGAAATCCTGTGCCGTGAAGCCGCGGCCTTCCAGAAGCGCCACCGCGAGCGCATCGCCGATCGCGAGCTGTATGAGCGCCGATGTCGTCGGGGCAAGCCCGTGCGGGCAGGCTTCGGCCACGCTCGGCAGTTTCAGGACCAGATCGGCCGAACGGCCCAGGGTGCTGTCCTGGCGCGACGTGATGGCGACCAGCGGAACCTTGAAGCGCCTCGTATAGCTGACGATGCTTGCAAGCTCCTGGGTTTCCCCGGACCAGGAAAGCGCAAGGACGACGTCACTTTCCGTGATCATGCCCAGATCGCCGTGGCTCGCCTCGCTTGCATGCACAAAAAAAGCGGGCGTCCCGGTGGACGCCAGGCTGGCGGCAAGCTTGACGCCGATATGTCCGCTCTTGCCCACGCCTGTCAGAATGACGCGGCCCTTGCTGTTGCGAATGAGATCGAATGTCTGCTGAAACGGCCCGGCAAGACCGTTTTTCAATGCGGCACGCACCGCACTCAACCCGGCGATTTCCGTTTCCAGCGTGCGCTCGGCGGAAACCAGGCAGAGCGATGTCATGTCCACGTCATCGATAGGGTCGAGCAAAGGATTTGTCATAATATGCGATCTTTTTATTCCTGTTACCTTAGCTCTAGGCTACTCCCTGCTCGGGATCAAGAAGCTGTCAGTTTCTAAATGGATTTAAACGATATAGTTCTTTCCGCATCCACATTGCGAAAAAGAAACGAAGGATTAACCATCCTTCTTCAGTTTGAACCTGATCCTGAAACCCACCGGTTCTGACTGTTCATGCGCGTTATCCTGCTCCTTATACTCTGTTCAGCCTTCCTGCAGGCCATGCCGGCGGCTGCTCAGACGGCCGTGTCGGACCTGAGGGGCGCGGGCGATCCGGAAGATCCGCTGGCCGCGGACGATGCAGAAGCTGCGGTGGCGCAGAGCCAGACGCGTAATCCCACGCAAGCCGATATCTATCCGCTTAGGAGAACGATCAACAGCGCCGAGGCGGAAACAGGTTCGAGTGGACTTGGAACAAACGGACGGGTTCAATCCGTCAGGCCCTTTTCCGATCGCCTTGCCGCGGTCGACCGGGCCGTTCCCCTTTCGGAAACTCTGGTCGATGCGACTGTCTTCGACGGCGATACGTCCTTCGACGCGGCGGATGGTATACGTCTGGGCTCGTTCACCCTGACGCCGCAGCTGACGGTGTCCTCGGGCTGGACGGACAATACCTCCGGGTCGGCGAACGGAACGTCCGGCGGGTTGTACAATCTGTCACCGGATGTTTCGTTGACGTCCGGCTGGTCCCGGCATCAGCTCGACATGTCCTTTCGCGGTTCCTTCACTGGTTACCCGGAGTCGCCTGACGACAATGACACCTCTGTCGCGGCAGTGGCCAATCTGCGCCTCGATGTCAGCGAAGCGACGCAAATGAACGGCGGGCTGGGTTATACCTATTCCAGGGAAGAGGACAGCAGCGCGGAATCTTCCTCCGGCACGGATCATGTCCAGACGATCTCGGCCAGCCTTGGCGCCACGAGAGCCATCGGCCTGGTCGCGGCAACCGCCTCTTTCGACGCTGATCGCAATACCTACACAACCGATGGCGGCAGCTCGGAAAGCGGACGCGACAACACGCTCTATTCGGCAAATCTGCGGCTGGACGGCAATACCGGGAGTGTTCTGTCGCCCTTCGTCGAAGGCTCGCTGCTTTTGCGGCGCTACGACCAGAGCTGCAGCGACAGCCTGTGCGAGAAGCGCGACGCCAACGGCTATCAGTTGCGAGGCGGCCTGACCGTGGCCTCAGGCCCGAAAATCACCGGCGAACTGGGAGCCGGCTGGCGGATCGAGGACATAGAGGACAGCAGGCTGGATAACCTGTCCGGCCTCGTGGTGGACGCCTCGTTGGTCTGGTCGCCGAGCCGCCTGACGACCGTCACGGCGGGTGCGGGAACCAGCTTCGAGGCAACCGATATCGACGGGTCGAGCGGCTCGATTATCTATTCCGGCGATGTCCGCCTCGCCCATGCCTTCAGCGATCGTTTCGTCGCGGAGACCGGCTTCGGTTACAGCTACCGAACCTATGAGGGCGTTTCGATCGAGGAAAACACCCTGAGCGGCTTCGGCGGACTGACGTTCGCCCTGACCCGCAACGTGGCGTTGACCGCCAATTACACCCACAGCCGATTTGACAGTTCCCAGTCGGACAGCGACTATTCGGAAAATGCGGTTGAAGCCGGCTTGAGATTCCGGCATTAACTCTACGGTAACCTAAACAAGACCAATTATGGTGCGGGGGCAGAAGCGAATACGGAACGGGCTGAAGGAGGCCCTTATGCGGACACCTATGCGTCATTTAGCAAACGTAAATTTCTCTGCGCCCTTGGATGCTCTTCTGAAAACGGTCTTGCCGCGTTCTCTTTGCATGGCAGCCCTTGCAGCCGGTCTGATCGTCTGGGCTCTGCCGGCGCAGGCCGACGCGGGCTTCAAGCGGTTCGTTTCCGGGTTCTGGCCGACGGCGAAGGCGGCCGGAATTTCCTCCCAGACTTATAACGCCGTCTTCTCAGGCATGCAGCCGGACGACGACACGCTGCGTCTGATGAGCAAGCAATCGGAATTCGTCAAACCGATCTGGGACTATCTCGACAGCGCGGTGTCGCAAGACCGGGTCGAGAAGGGCCGCAAGCTGCTGAACGAGTACGGGCCTGTCCTGAAGCAGATCGAGGCCCGTTACGGGGTCGACCGCGAGGCGGTGCTGGCGATCTGGGGCATGGAAACCAATTACGGCGGCTTCATGGGCCGGCACAATGTGGTGCAGGCGCTGGCGACGCTGGCTTATGCCGCGCCGCGCCGCAAGAGCTTCTGGAAAAAGGAGCTGGTCACCGCCCTTGGCATCGTTCAGGCCGGGCATGTCCGCTTTAAGGATATGGAGGGCTCATGGGCCGGAGCCATGGGACATACGCAATTCATGCCTTCCAGCTGGAAGGCCTATGCGGCCGATTATGACGGCGACGGCCGCCGGGATATCTGGACCTCCATTCCCGACGCGCTGGCCTCCACGGCGGCCTATCTGCGCAAGCACGGCTGGCAGACAGGCAAAACCTGGGGCTACGAAGTCAAGTTGCCGGCCGGTTTCGACTATCACAAGGCCGACGGCGACAAGACGCTGACGCTGGCCGAATGGAGCCGCTACGGCATCAGCCGTTCGAACGGCAAGAATTTTCCGCGGCCTTCGGACAACGCCATTCTGGTGCTGCCCGCCGGAGCCAACGGACCTGCGTTTCTGATGCTGCGTAATTTCTATGTGATCAAGCGTTACAACAACGCGACAGCCTACGCTCTTGGGGTCGGCCTTCTGGCGGATCGGATCATCGGTGGCGGCACGCTGGAAGGCGACTGGTCCCGGGAACATATGCCGCTCAACCGGTCCGAGACGGCGGAACTCCAGGCGCTGCTCAACCGCCGCGGATTTTCCGTCGGGACCGCCGACGGCAAGATCGGACCGGCGACCCGGCGGGGCATCCGCGCCTATCAGAGCTCCAGAGGACTGGTTCCGGACGGTTATGCCTCGGTGGTTCTGCTGGCGCATCTGAAGATGGACGGGTAAAGTCAACCCGAGACCCATTTCCATCTGGAGCCCGGTGTGACCATCCGAACCTGGAAAAACAGAGGCAGCCAGGCAACAAGGTTGATTGCAGGGCTGGCTGTTGCTTTTTCACTCGTTGTCTTCAGCGGCGAGCTTCCTGCTGCTCTGGCGCAGGATGCGCCGGGCAGGGAAATTATTGTCGCGCAGAACGGGGTGTTCGGCGGGTTCAATCCCTTCGCGCCTCTGCAGCGGCTCTTCGGCGGCGGTCGGGAGCGCAAACCCGCACAGAAGCAGCCTTCCAGCACGCGCAAACGGCAGGTGGCCCGCCCTGCCGGAACGCCGCCCAAATTCGAAGTCATGCCGAAGGATCCGGATGCGGGGCTGATCCTGGTGGTCGGCGACCGTATGGCGCGCGGGGTTGCCGACGGTCTCAGGTACACGCTGGCGGACAAACCGCAGATCCGCATTGAAGCGGTTACGGAAGACAAGGCCGGTTTTGCCGGGGATACCGCGCCCGACTGGGCGTCCCAGGTGCTGTCCAGGATACGCGGAGCGGACGTGAAGGCCGTGGTCGTGATGATCGGCCAGCAGGATATAGGCAAATCCTTTCCCGGCGAGCCGCCGGTGGAATTCATGACCGCCGAGTGGCTGGACATCTACCGCAAAAAGATCGACGCGCTAATCCGTGTGGTCCGACAGGAGAGAAAGCCGATTGTCTGGGCCGGTTTGCCGCCCACCAACCAGGAACTCCTCAACGGCGATTTCACCCAGCTCAATTCGATTTTCCAGAGCGCGGCGGAAGACCGGCGTGTCCGCTATGTCGACATCTGGGACATTTTTCTGGCCGATGACGGTAGCTATTCCTCCTATGGACCGGATGTCGACGGCAAGAACGCCAAACTGCGGGCGAATAACAGGATCGATTTCACCTGGGCCGGGTACCGAAAGGTGGCGTTTTTCGTCGAACGGGAGTTGTCGCGCCTTCTGGGCGGCTACGGCGGCCTGGCCTTTGAAGGGGTCGAGGACGATCCGAACTTCATCGTTCTGACCGGCCGCACGACCTCGCCCGAAACCCTGCTCCTCGGCGGCGAAGAAGACGCGCAAATGGATCGAGACAGCGCGGCCTACGGCCTCTTCGTCATCGGCAAACCGCTCCCCCCGGTCCCCGGCCGCGTCGACGATCCGCGCATGCCGGTGGAGGGAGCTTCGGCGCTCGGGGACGCTGTGCCGAGCGGGTCGTAGAAGCGTGACCTTCGACCGTCACTCCATCCGACATGCCCAACACTCCACGCCGTCCCGGACTTGATCCGGGACCAAATCAGCCTGCTGAGGGCCGATTTTAACAAGAGATCCGGCTTGAAGGGCTTTCGGTAAAAAGGGCCGGGGCCGCTGCTTGCGAACAGCGAGACTGCGTCCTCAAGTCAGCCGTTCGGGGCTCCGCGATGTGATCGCGGTCAGTCCGGTTTTTGGCTATGTCCGACCACCTTTGTGCGGGCATGGCGCTGATCCGGTCAACGCGCTATCCTGACCGCGGGCAACCGTGGGAGGACGGGATGCGTGATCTTGAACATGTCGATGAAATCGACCGTGTGCTGCGCGGGGTGGAAACCGGGCGCGACAGCCTGGTTACGGAGAGCTGGAGGCGTTGCGTTCAGAGCTATGGCATGGATCCCTCGCGGCCGGACCCCGCCCATGTCGTTACCGAGTCCGAGCTGCGCGCGCATCGCGAGCAGTCGGAACGGCTCATCGCCACGGCCCGCTCGGGCCTCCAGACACTTTTCCAACAGGTTGCGGGACAAAACTACGTGTTGCTTCTCGCCGATGCAAAGGGCGTTTGCGTCGATTTCTTCGGCGATCCGCGTTTCGAGGATCAGTTGCGCCAGGCCGGGCTCTATCTTGGCTCGAACTGGACCGAGGACCTGGCCGGCACCTGCGGTGTCGGGTCCTGCATCGTCACCGGGAAAGCTGTCACCATCCATCAGAGTGATCACTTCGGGCTCGCGCATATACCGCTGTCCTGCACTGCTGCCCCAATATTCGACACCAAGGGCGAGTTTTCCGCGGTGCTCGATATTTCGCTCTTGCGCTCGCCTTCGCCGAAATCCTCGCAGTCCCTCGCCATGGGGTTGGTGACCGCCTCGGCGCGGCGGGTCGAGATGGCCAACTTGATGGCGACGACCCGGCGGGAATGGGTGCTTCGCTTCTCGACCAGCCCCGAGTTCCTGGAGGTCGATCCCGAAGCCGCGGTGGCGCTCGACGGGTCTGGCCGGATCATCGGTATGACATCGGGGGCGCGCAGGGCGCTGGATCCCGGGATGGGCGGCAGCCTGATCGGCTCGCGGATCGACGATTGGCTGGAATTGTCGATGGATAACCTTCCGGACCTCATGCGTGGACGCCCCACCGAAGAGCGGGTGTTGCGGCTGAAGGACGGGCGCTGCCTGTTCGGCCATGCCATAGCCCCACAGACACCGACGACGATCTCCGCGCTCAGGCAGCGCGAAACGGCCCTGCCTGGAGCACTGGGCAGCTTCGCCGGGACTGATCCGGCGTTGCGGCGTCTTCTGGCGCAGGCGGCGCGCCTGGCGCCGACGGAGGTGCCGCTGCTGATCATCGGCGAGACCGGCACCGGGAAGGAAAGACTGGCCCGCGCCATCCATGTGGCCGGCCCCAGGGATCGCGGCTTTCACGCCGTTCGCTGCACCGGGCCGGGCACGATCGAACTGCTTGCGGATGCGAAGCCCGGCACGTTGTTTCTGCGCGGAATCGAAGACATGCCGCCGGGTGGGCAATCCGCCCTGCTGACGCTGCTCGACCGGCGGACCGATCTTCGCATTGTGGCGTCCTGCCGCTGTACCGCCTTTGAACTGTCGGACATTCTCCGCGACGACTTGTTCCATCGCGTCGCGGGCGCCACCTTGGCATTGCCGCCGCTGCGCCATCGGGCCGACCTGGACTGGCTCATCGACCGTCTGCTTCGCTGGCGCTGCACTGCAAATATACGCCTGTCCCCCGCAGCCCGGGCCGAACTGAAATCGCGCATCTGGCCCGGGAATATCCGGGAACTGGAGCAGGTTCTGGACGTCGCCGTTGCCATGTCCGAAGGATTGGTCATCGACTTGCCGGACCTGCCCGCCGCGCCGAAGCAGGTTGAGCCTGAAGCGGATGGTATCGACGATCTTGAAGCGTTGCTGGCGGCCTGCGGCTGGAATATGGCGCAGGCGGCGCGGCGGCTGGGCGTGAACCGTTCGACCATGCTGCGGCGCCTCCGCAAGGCAGGCCTTACGCCACCGACCTGATGCAACATTGCCGTTGCGCGCCGTTGCACGCGCAACGGCCACGCGGGGAGCGTCCCTATTTGCCCTGCGTCGGGACCGGATACCGTTGCCTGCCGGCGCTTTCCCTTGATAGGCGTGGGACCGGAGGACTGACTTCAAAAACGAAAAGGGAGGAATACATGCTCGATACGACCGTTGCCGGCCGGACCCAGGCTTTTCTGGATGGTTTCGACGCCGCGCTGACTCAAAACGACATTGCCAAAGCGCGGGACATGTTCCTGGACGAATGCTATTGGCGCGATCTTGTTACGTTCACCTGGAACGTCAAGACGGTTGAGGGCAAGGACCAGGTCGAGGACATGCTGAAGCACCAACTGGCCACGACCAAGCCCAGAAACTGGCAACTGGCCGAGAGCGAGACCCCCACCGAGGACGATGGTGTCACCACCGCCTGGATCCAGTTCGAGACCGAAACGGCGCGGGGCTATGGTCTCATGCGGTTGAAGGACCGCAAGATCTGGACGTTGCTGACCACGATGGTCGAGTTGAAGGGGCACGAGGAACCGGCGGGTTTCATGCGCCCGCTCGGAGCCAAGCACGGCGCCGGGAAGAATCGCGAGACCTGGAAGGAAGAACGTGAACGCGAGGCTGCCGAGCTCGGTTACAAAACCCAGCCTTACTGCGTGATCATTGGTGGCGGTCAGGGCGGCATCGCGCTCGGCGCCCGCTTGCGACAGCTGGGCGTGCCGACAATCATCGTCGAGCGCAACGACCGGCCCGGCGACAGTTGGCGCAAGCGCTACAAGTCGCTCTGCCTGCATGACCCGGTCTGGTACGACCATTTGCCCTATATCAAGTTCCCCGAGACCTGGCCGGTATTCGCCCCGAAGGACAAGATCGGCGACTGGCTGGAAATGTACACCAAGGTGATGGAGCTGAACTACTGGAGCCGCACAACCGCCAAGTCCGCCAGCTTCGACGAGAAAACGGGGGAATGGACTGTCGTGGTGGATCGCGACGGCGAAGAGGTCGTGTTGCGTCCAAAGCAGCTTGTCATGGCGACCGGCATGTCCGGCAAGAAGCGGATGCCTGCTTTCCCCGGCATGGACAGGTTCAAGGGCGTGCAGCAGCATTCGTCGGAACACGACGGGCCGGACAAGTGGAGCGGCAAAAAGGTGGTCGTCATCGGCTCCAACAATTCGGCCCATGACATCTGCGCCGCACTCTGGGAACACGACGCGGACGTGACCATGGTGCAGCGGTCTTCCACACACATCGTACGGTCGGACACGCTGATGGAGATCGGACTGGGTGCGCTCTACTCCGAGGAAGCTGTCCGTAACGGTATGACGACCGAAAAGGCCGATCTGATCTTCGCCTCGCTGCCCTATCGGATCCTGCACGAGTTCCAGATACCGGCCTATGCGCAGATGAAGGAACGCGATGCTGCGTTCTACGAGGGCTTGGAAAAGGCTGGTTTCTGGCTCGACTGGGGGGACGACGAGTCCGGCCTGTTCATGAAATACCTGCGCCGCGGCTCGGGCTATTACATCGACGTGGGCGCGAGCCAGCTCATCATCGACGGCGAGATCAAGCTCAAGCGTGGCCAAGTCGTATCGCTTGACGAGACCGGCGTCGCTCTTGACGACGGCAGTCATCTCGAGGCCGATCTCATCGTTTACGCCACCGGCTACAACTCGATGAACGGCTGGGTGGCGGACCTTATGGGGCAGGAGACGGCGGATGCCCTTGGCAAATGCTGGGGCCTTGGCTCAGATACCACCAAGGATCCGGGACCCTGGGAAGGCGAACAGCGCAACATGTGGAAGCCGACGCAGGTGCCAAACCTGTGGATGCATGGTGGCAACCTGCACCAGTCGCGCCACTACTCGCAGTTCCTGTCGCTGCAGATCAAGGCACGGATGGAGGGTATCCCGACACCTGTCTACGGGTTGGAGGACGTCCACCACCTGAGTTGACAAAGCGCATTGATGAGATCTGTCTTTTGAGGTCGGGCACGCACTTTCGTTGCCTTCGGTGAACCGGCGTGCCCGACCAATCGTTGCCGCAGTGCTTTGGTGCCATCGCGTATCGGGTCGAATGATTGTTCATTCGACCCGCCTGAGCCAAACGCCATATCGCTCATGTACCGGACAGGTTCGAGCGCTTCCCAATCGTACGGTCGTTTTGGGTTCGCCCACACCAGCTCCCAGGCCCCGGTGGGAGGCCGGGGCGGCGGGGAAAACGTGAGACGCGAAAAACTCTAGCGCGGCAGGTCGGTGGAACCGGTCAGGAATTCATCGACGGAGCGGGCCGCCTGGCGGCCTTCGCGGATGGCCCATACGACGAGGGACTGGCCCTTGCGCACGTCGCCGGCGGCGAAAACCTTGTCGAGGCTGGTCCTGTAGGTTTCCGTATCGGCCTTCACGTTGGTGCGCCCGTCGAGTTCGAGCATGTCACCAACCTGGGCGATGTAGGTTTCCAGCAGCGGTCCGGAAAAGCCGATGGCGGCGAGGACCAGATCGGCGCGCAGGATGAATTCCGTGCCCTCGATCGGGCGGCGCTTTTCATCGACGCGGGCGCATTTCACGCCGGTCACCTTGCCGTCTTCGCCGACAAGGGCGAGGGTGGCTGCGGAAAACTCGCGCTCCGCACCTTCTGCCTGCGAGGACGAGGTACGGAATTTGGTCGGCCAATAGGGCCAGACGGCGAGCTTGTCTTCCTTGAGCGGCGGGATGGAGCGGATGTCGAGCTGGGTGACGGACAGCGCGCCCTGACGAAAGGCCGTTCCGACGCAGTCGGAGGCGGTGTCGCCGCCGCCGATGACGACGACATGTTTGCCGCCCGCCCAGATCGGTGCCTCGTCGCCTTCCGGTTCGCCGCCGACACGGCGGTTCTGCTGGACCAGATAGGGCATGGCCCAGTGGCAACCTTCCAGTTCCATGCCGCCGACACCCGGATCGCGCGGGCGCTCGGCGCCGGCGCACAGGATGACCGCGTCATGACGCTCGGCGAGTTCTTCCAGGCTGACGGTCACGCCGACGTTGACGCCGTAGTGGAAGCTGACGCCTTCGGCTTCCATCTGGCCGACGCGGCGGTCGATATAGTGCTTTTCCATCTTGAAATCGGGAATGCCGTAGCGCAGCAGACCACCGGCTTTCGGTTCACGCTCGTAGACGTGCACGGTATGTCCGGCGCGCGCCAACTGCTGGGCCGCGGCCATGCCGGCCGGGCCGGAGCCGACGATGGCAACGGTCATGCCGGTCTTGGTGGCGGAAGGTTCGGGAACGATCCAGCCTTCTTCCCAGCCCCTGTCGGCGATGGCCTGCTCGACGCTTTTGATGTTGACCGGAACATCTTCCAGATTGAGCGTGCAGGCTTCCTCGCACGGCGCCGGACAGATCCGGCCGGTGAATTCGGGAAAATTGTTGGTCGAATGCAGGTTGCGCAGGGCGATATCCCAGTCACCCTGATAGACGAGATCGTTCCAGTCCGGGATCTGATTGTTGACCGGACATCCGTCGGGACCGTGACAGAACGGGATGCCGCAGTCCATGCAGCGTGCTGCCTGGTTGACGACTTCCTGCTCATTCAGCGGAATGGTGAATTCGCGGAAATGGCGGATACGGTCAGACGCAGGCTGATACTTCTGCTCCTGCCTGTCGATTTCCAAAAAACCGGTTACCTTCCCCAAGGCGACCTCCTCAATCTGTGTGCGTCCTCAAGTGGCTGCAATCGGCCGCGGAATGCGGCCGAGAGCCCTGTCGTTCGATTGACCCGTTATTCGGCCGCGACCATGCCGAGCCGCTGGTCTTCCATTTCACGAAGCGCGCGGCGGTATTCGACCGGCATCACCTTGACGAACTTCGGCCGGTAGGCCGACCAGTCGTTCAGGATGGCCTCCGCCTTGGCGGAACCGGTCAGTTCCAGATGCTTCGCGAGCATCTGACGCAGACGTTCGTCGTCGTGGCGGGACATGTCACAGGACAGGTCGACCCGGCCCTTGTGCTCGATGTCGCCGCCATGGTGGTGCAGCTTTTCAAGGAGGTCGTCTTCCTCGGTCACCGGTTCCAGCTCGACCATGGCAAGGTTGCAGCGGGATCCGAATGTGCCGTCCTCGTCGAGAACATAGGCAATGCCGCCGGACATGCCGGCCGCGAAGTTGCGTCCGGTCTGGCCGATAACGACGACGACACCGCCGGTCATGTATTCACAGCCGTGGTCACCCACGCCTTCCACAACGGCAATGGCGCCGGAGTTGCGGACAGCGAAACGTTCGCCCGCCACGCCGCGGAAGTAACATTCCCCCTCGGTGGCGCCATACAGAACGGTGTTGCCGACGATGATCGAGTTTTCGGCAACGATACGGCTGTTTTCCGGTGGACGCACGATGAGCTTGCCACCCGACAGGCCCTTGCCGACATAGTCGTTGGCATCGCCGGCCAGATCGATGGTGACGCCGCGTGCGACAAAAGCGCCGAAAGCCTGCCCTGCGGTTCCCTTCAGATTGATTTTCAGGGTGTCCGGCCGCTTGAGCCCCTTGTTGCCGTAGCGCTTGGCGATCTCGCCGGAGAGCATGGCGCCCACCGACCGGTCGACCGAGCAGATGGTTTCATCGATCACGGTCGGTTCCCTGTTGTCCAGCGCCGGCTTGGCTGCCGCTATCAGGCGGCGATCGAGAATATCGTCGATCGGATGCTGCTGGCGCATTGTCCAGCGGGTTTCTTCCGGCGCGGCTTCCGGCTGGAAGAAGATCCGGGAGAAGTCGAGCCCCCTGGCTTTCCAGTGTTCAAGCGCGGCATTCTTGTCGAGGAAGTCGGACCGGCCGATAAGATCGTCCAGCGTGGAGACGCCAAGCCCGGCCATCAGTTCACGCACTTCCTCTGCGACAAAGAAGAAGTAGTTGATCACATGCTCCGGGGTGCCCTTGAACCGTTTGCGCAGAACAGGGTCCTGGGTGGCGATGCCGACCGGGCAGGTGTTGAGATGGCACTTGCGCATCATCAGGCAGCCGGCGGCGATCAGCGGTGCTGTCGAGAAGCCGAATTCGTCCGCGCCGAGCAGCGCGCCGACAATGACGTCCCGTCCGGTGCGCAACCCTCCGTCCACCTGAAGGGCGATGCGCGAGCGCAGGCCGTTCAGCACCAGGGTCTGCTGGGTTTCGGCAAGGCCGATTTCCCAGGGCGACCCGGCATGCTTGATGGAGGTGAGCGGAGAAGCGCCCGTGCCGCCGTCATAACCTGAAACGGTGATATGGTCCGCCCTTGCCTTGGCGACGCCGGCGGCCACGGTGCCGACACCGACCTCGGACACCAGCTTGACGGAAATGTCCGCCTGCGGATTGACGTTCTTCAGGTCGTAGATGAGCTGTGCCAGATCCTCGATGGAGTAGATGTCATGGTGCGGGGGCGGCGAGATGAGGCCGACGCCCGGCGTGGAGTGGCGCACCTTGGCGATGACCGCATCCACCTTGTGGCCCGGCAACTGCCCGCCTTCGCCGGGCTTGGCGCCCTGGGCGACCTTGATCTGGATCATGTCGGCGTTGACCAGATATTCGCTGGTCACACCGAAGCGGCCGGAAGCAACCTGCTTGATGGCGGAGCGCTGCGGGTTCATCGAGCCATCGGGCAGCGGATTGAAGCGCTCGGGCTCCTCACCGCCTTCGCCGGTGTTCGACTTGCCGCCGATCCGGTTCATGGCCACCGCAAGCGTGGTATGGGCCTCGCGGGAAATGGAGCCGAAGGACATGGCACCGGTGACGAAGCGCTTCACGATGCTCTCCGCCGATTCCACTTCGGAGATGTCGATGGTTTTGCGGCCGATTTCTTCCGCGCTCTTGATGCGGAAAAGTCCGCGAATGGCGTAGCGGCCGCTTTCCTCGTTCACCTGTTTGGCAAAGGCCCGGTACATGTCCGGCAGGGCCGAACGGACCGCATGCTGAAGGGTGGCGACGGAATCCGGCGTCCACATGTGGCTTTCGCCGCGGGTTCTGAAGGCGTATTCGCCGCCGACATCCAGCGAGCGGCGCAAAATGGCGACATCGCCGAAGGCCTCGGCGTGACGCCGGACCGTTTCCTCGGCAACTTCCTCAAGCCCGATGCCCTCGATCATGGTGGCGGTTCCGAAGAAATATTTCTTCACGAACTGCGAGGACAGGCCGACAGCGTCGAAGATCTGCGCGCCGCAATAGGACTGGTAGGTCGAGATGCCCATCTTGGACATGACCTTCAGGATGCCCTTGTCGATGGACTTGATGTAGCGGTAGACGACCTCGTGCTGATCGACTTCCTGCGGGAAGTCCATCTCCATATGCATCGAAAGCAGCGTCTCGAAGGCGAGATAGGGGTTGATCGCTTCCGCGCCATAGCCGGCCAGAACGCAGAAATGATGGATTTCGCGGGCTTCGCCGGTTTCCACCACCAGGCCGACAGAGGTTCTGAGGCCCTTGCGGATCAGGTGATGATGGACGGCGGCCGTGGCGAGCAGGGCCGGGATCGCGATCCTGGACCGGCTGATCAGCCGGTCGGACAGGATGATGATGTTGTAACCGTCCGTGACCGCCTTTTCGGCGCGCGCGCACAGTTCCTCGACCGCGCCCGCCATGCCGCCGGCGCCCTTTTCGGCATTATAGGTGATGTCCAGCGTCTTGGCGGAGAACTGGTTGTCGGCGATGTCACCGATAGCGCGGATCTTCTCCAGGTCCTCATTGGTGAGGATCGGCTGACGCACTTCCAGCCGCTTGGAAGTCGACAGGCCTTCCAGGTCGAAGAGATTCGGGCGTGGGCCGATGAAGGAGACAAGGCTCATCACCAGCTCTTCGCGGATCGGATCGATCGGCGGGTTCGTGACCTGGGCGAAGTTCTGCTTGAAATAGGTGTAGAGCGGCTTGGACTTGTCGGACAGGGCCGAGAGCGGCGTGTCCGTTCCCATCGAGCCGATGGCTTCCTGGCCGACGGTCGCCATAGGCGTCATCAGAAGCTTGATGTCTTCCTGAGTGTAGCCGAAGGCCTGCTGACGGTCGAGCAGGCTTTCGCCCGCCACCGGCGCGCGCTGGCGTACGCCCGGCAGATCTTCCAGAACGATTTGCGAGCGGTGCAGCCAGTCCTTGTAGGGATTGGCGGTCGACAGCTGGCGCTTGATCTCGTCGTCGGAGACGATCCGGCCTTCGTCCAGGTCGATCAGCAGCATCTTGCCCGGCTGCAAGCGCCACTTCTGCTGGACGCGTTCCTCTTCGACCGGCAGAACGCCGACTTCCGAGGACATGATGACATAGTCGTCGTTCGTGACGATGTAGCGGGCCGGACGCAGGCCGTTGCGGTCAAGCGTCGCGCCGATCTGGCGGCCGTCGGTGAAGGCAACGGCGGCCGGGCCGTCCCACGGCTCCATCAGTGCGGCGTGGTACTCGTAAAAGGCCCGGCGGTTGTCGTCCATCAACGGGTTGCCGGCCCAGGCTTCCGGGATCAGCATCATGGCTGCATGGGCAAGGGAATAGCCGCCCATGACAAGGAATTCCAGGGCGTTGTCGAAGCACGCGGTATCGGACTGGCCTTCATAGGAGATCGGCCACAGCCTGGAGATATCGTCGCCCAGAAGCGTGGAGGAAACGGAGGCCTGACGGGCCGCCATCCAGTTGACGTTGCCGCGCAGCGTGTTGATCTCGCCGTTGTGCGCGACCATCCGGTAAGGATGGGAGAGGTCCCAGGACGGGAAGGTGTTGGTGGAAAAGCGCTGGTGCACCAGAGCAAGCGCCGAGGTGAAACGCTCGTCCTTAAGGTCGGCATAATAGGCGCCGAGCTGATAGGCGAGGAACATGCCCTTGTAGACAATGGTGCGGCTGGAGAGCGAAACGATATAGAAGCCCTTGCCGACCGCATCGGTTTCGGCGCGCACCCGGTTGGAAATCACCTTGCGCAGCACGTAAAGTCGGCGTTCGAAGGAATCCGCATCGTCACCGTTGGTCTTGCGGATGAAGACCTGACGGGAGTTCGGTTCGGTCGCGGCGATGTCCGGGGACTTGGAGAGCGAGGAATTGTCGACGGGAACGTCGCGCCAACCGATCAGCTCCTTGCCTTCTTCCTCGATGATGCTCTCGATGATTTCTTCGCAGCGGGCACGAAGGGAAGGGTCCTGCGGCATGAAGATGAAGCCGACGCCATAGTCGCCGAATTCCGGCAGCGCGCTGCCTGCTTTTTGCATTTCCTCTTTGAAGAAGTCGTGCGGGATCTGCACAAGCATGCCCGCGCCGTCACCCATGAGCGGGTCGGCGCCGACCGCGCCGCGGTGGGTCAGGTTTTCCAGAACCTGCAATCCGTCGGCGATGATCCGGTGGGATTTCACACCCTTCATATGGGCGACGAAGCCAACACCGCAGGCATCGTGTTCGTGCGCACTGTCATAGAGCCCCTTGTCGGCGGCCGTGTACAGTCGATCGGCAAGTGTGGCGGTGGTTTTCAAATCCACGCCTCCTGCCTCGATGGCTGTGCTGGTCGTCAGCTCCGTTTTTCTCATGTGCGCCCTCACTGTTAACCCCAGTGCCACCGTGGCTTGAAGCGTCCGGTTCCGTTCGGGTCGCATTCCTTCAAGAATGCGGCTCGGCGAACCCTGGCTTTCCCGCCCCGGCTCTGTTGTTGTATTTACTGCGCCGGTCCGTGAAAACCAACCGTCGCAATGACACAGCGGTATTCCCGCTGTCGAAACTTTCCGTCTCGCCGCTTCGCAAATCCTCCCCGGATTCGCAGAATGGTCAGCCTGTCCGCTGCTCCTGGCCCGGTATCGTCAATCGCCGGTAGGTCCGCAGTAAATGGGACAGTATCGCTGTCCTATTACAGGCGGCGCGACCATGACAGATTTCTCAGTCAGGAGCAAGAGCGTTTCTTGTAGCAGGTATTATAATTGTTTCGCGCAAAAAGTGCCATTCGTCTTGAATTGTCGAATCCGGAGCTTTTTGAGTAAGAATGTTGCGTCTCTTAAAGATTTCTTAGTGCGGCTCGCAAAAGAGTAACACGCGTTTGATTTCCTATTTATCGTCAAGACGTTCATTTACCTTCTGTAGCCGGGCCGCTTTTCGGGTGGCACGGTTGATACAGGATCCGAGGAACGACCAGAGGAGAACAAGATGAAGCATAAAGCGATGTCCGCGGCGATTGTCGCCGGTGCCGTTGCGACCGCGGTTGCCGGTCTTTCGTCCACCGTGCCGGCTCACGCGCAGGCCAAGGAGAAATGTTACGGCGTTTCTCTCAAAGGCCAGAACGACTGCAAGGCCGGTGCAGGAACCACGTGCGCTGGAACGTCAACTGTCGACTATCAGGGCAATGCCTGGACCCTTGTGCCCAAGGGTACATGCGTTACCATGGATGTCCCCGGCGATCGTCACGGTTCCCTGACCGAACTGAATCGGGATCTGCCGAAAGCCTGATCCGGTCTTCTCGGGCAGACGGAGTTTCTGCCGTCTGCCTGACATCTGTTTTCCGCTCTGGAGCCCGTCATGATTTCCAAGGCCACGCCATACCGACAGTCCCGTGTCGATGCCGTGATCCCGGCGCGCGCCGGAGCGGGTCTCAAGCCGGAGCATATTTCAGAAATTCTGGCAGACCGTGCGGACGTCGGCTTCTTCGAGGTTCATGCGGAGAACTATATGGGCGCGGGCGGACCGCCGCACCGCCAGCTGGAAGCAATCCGGCAGGACTATCCGCTGTCGCTTCACGGCGTGGGTCTGTCCATCGGTGGCGAGCAGGCTCTGGACAAGGCGCATCTCCAGCGCCTCGCCGAACTGAACCGGCGTTATGAGCCCGGTCTTTTCTCCGAGCATCTGGCCTGGTCGACCCATGAAACCTCTTATTTCAACGATCTTCTGCCGGTTCCCTATGACGAAGCGGCGCTTGATCGGGTGTGCGATCACATAGATGCGGTTCAGGAGACGGTCGGTCGGCAGATGCTTCTCGAAAATCCGTCGACCTACATCTCCTTCGAACAAAGCACGATGAGCGAGCTGGACTTCCTGAAGCAGATCACGCGCCGAACCGGCTGCGGACTTCTTCTCGACGTTAATAACGTCCATGTCTCCTGTACCAACCACCAGCAGTCGGCGGCTGATTATCTCAGGGATTTTCCCCTCGAAGCAGTCGGTGAGATCCATCTCGGCGGTCATGCCCCCGACATCGATGACGCCGGCCGGCCGCTGCTGATCGATGCGCATGACCGCGAGGTCGATGCCGCTGTCTGGAACCTTTACGAGCGCGCCGTTCAAAACAACGGCCCGTTGCCGACCCTGATCGAATGGGACAACGAGGTTCCCGCCTGGCCTGTTCTTTTCTCGGAGGTCAAGGCTGCGGAGCAGATCCTTGCTCGGGCGGCGGAACCCGGCCTCAGGCGCGCGGTGTGACAATGGCCGCGCCCAATTCACTTTCCGGCACAGGCAACCCGACAGGCGCCGGAGCCGGATCCGGCTCAAGGGAGTTCAGCAAGGCTTTGCTGGATCCCGATGCCGCACCGCCATCCGGTCTTGTCGGACCGGACGGCAAGGCGGCTCCCAAACGCTTCAATGTTTACCGCAACAATGTGATCGTCAGTCTCAGCGAAGCCCTCGGGCAGAGCTTTCCGACCATTCTGTCCCTGGTCGGGGAAGACTATTTCAACGCGCTTGCACGCACCTTCGTGACGCACCACCCGCCCGAGACGCCGGTGCTTATGTGGTACGGCGACGGATTCGCCGCTTTCCTGGAGAGTTTTCCACCGCTCGCTGCCTATCCTTATCTGGCGGATGTCGCCCGGGTGGAATGGGCCTGGCTTCAGGCTTATCACGCCGCGGACGCCGCACCGCTGGATCCGGCAGACTTGGGCGCGGTCGCGCCGGAAAAGATCGCATCGGTCAGGTTCGCGCGCCATCCCGCGGCGGCCATCGTCACCTCGAATTGGCCTGTTCTGGATCTCGTACGGGCCAACAGGTTTGCAACGGACACGGTGGTCAACATCGATCTTGACGAGCCGCAATCGGTGCTGGTCACCCGGCCGGATATGGATGTGAGTGTCTTTTTGTTGCGGCCGGGAGGCGAAGTGTTCTTAAGTGCCTTGTTCGAGGGCACCACGCTGGAGGAGGCCGCTGCCTCGGCTCTGGAAAAGACTTCGGAATTTTCATTGGCCGACTGCTTGTCGGACTGCCTTTCAAGCGGTGCATTCGCCGCTATAGAGGGATATTGAGCCCGGCTGGTCCGGGACGCTTTGAGAGGGGGATTTCATGGGTGCGCTGATCGGTTTCTTCGTTAGATTGTACACGCTGGTGTTCGGAGCGCTGGAACGGCTGACCAATGGCTGGTTTCTGGGGCTGGCCGCCCGGTTTGTTTTCGCGGCGATCCTGTTGCAATTCTTCTGGAATTCGGCGCTGACGAAAATCGGCGGGAACATCATGAACATCTTCACGCCAACGGCGGGCGCCTATGCGCAGATGTTGCCGAAGATGATGGAACAGGTCAGCTACGATATCAGCCAGATCGCCTTTTTTCCCTATGGCCTGATGGTGCTTCTGGGTACCTGGGGGGAGTTTATCCTTCCGGCGATGGTGGTTGTCGGTCTGTTCACCCGGTTCGCCAGCTTCGGCATGATCGTCTTCATCGGCGTCATGACCTATGTGGACGTCTATGGCCACGGGGCGGATGCCAAGACAATCGGCGGACCGTTCGACGGCGAACCCTATGCGATCATCTCGGACGACCGGCTGCTGTGGATCTTCCTGCTGCTGGTGCCGACACTCAAGGGCCCTGGCGTGGTTTCCCTGGACTGGCTGCTCGGACGCTACTACCGCCGCCGGGAAATGTACTACTAAACCCGGCCGCTTTCCCTTGGTTCCTGTGGGCACGGAGTGTTTCGCGTCCACAGGAGCGACCGGAGCCTGAACGCGAAAGGGCGGGTACCGGCACGGAGCGAAACCGAACAGTTCGGCCGGAATTCCGGCAAACGGGAAATCGGTTGCCGCCTGTGCGAACAGATGCTTAAACCGCCTCATGAACTTCGCAAGCGACAATTGGGCGGGTGCGGCTCCGGCGGTGATGTCGGCTCTGACCCGCCATAACTCCGGCTTCGCGCCGGCCTATGGCACGGACCCGCTGACGGACCGTGTCTCGGAAAAATTCAATGAAATCTTCGAGCGGGAGGTGGCCGTCTTTTTCGTGGCGACGGGTTCGGCCGCCAATTCGCTTGCGCTGGCTGCCTATGCCAGGCCCGGCGGCGTCATCTTCAGTCATAGCGATGCTCATATTCAGGTCGATGAATGCAATTGCCCGGAATTCATGACCGGAGGCGGCAAGCTGGCCGGCATTGCGGGGGCGGATGGAAAGATCGCGCCACAAGATCTTCGCGAGGCGATGGCAGCTTATCCGGACGGGGTCGTGCATCACGGCCAGGTGGCGACGGTCTCGATCAGTCAGGCGACGGAAAGCGGCACGATCTACACCCTGGAGGAGATTGCCGCCGTCAAGGAGGCTGCCCGCTCGCGCGGCGTGCCACTGCATATGGATGGCGCGCGCTTTGCCAACGCCCTTGTGACGCTTGGCTGCACACCGGCGGACATTACCTGGAAGGCCGGTGTCGATGTGTTGTCCTTCGGGGCGACCAAGAACGGCTGCTGGTGTGCCGAAGCCGTGGTGTTTTTCGATCCACAGGCCGCCAGCGGATTTGAATATCTGCGCAAGCGTGGCGGGCACCTGTTTTCCAAGAGCCGCTTTGTGGCCGCGCAGCTCGATGGTTACTTCCAGGACGACACATGGCTTGCGGCTGCGGGCCACGCAAATGAAATGGCAGCCAGACTGGCGGACGGAGTCCGGAACCAGGGTGGGCGAACCGCCTGGGCGGTGGAAGCCAACGAGGTGTTTCCGATATTGAAACGCAGGCAGTTCGAGGCACTGGAGGCGGCAGGCGCCATGCTCTACGAATGGCCCGCGAAGGGCCTCTCCTCCAATATCGCTCCGGCGGAAGATGAGGTCTGCCTGCGCATGGTCACCAGTTTCGCGACCACTGAAGAAGATGTGACGACGTTCCTGAAGGTGTTGTCGGAAACTGTCTGAAGGACGGTATGGGGTACATTTTGTGCCGGAAGGGCGCCCGGTTTCCCGGGCACCCCGTGTTTCGGCACTCTTCACTTGAAGGCAGCAGCCCTAGTGAGCGGTGGTTTCGATCTGCTTTGCCGCACCGGAGCTGATTTCGATCTTGCGCGGTTTCATTGCTTCCGGGATTTCCCGGATGAGATCCACATGGAGCAGTCCGTTTTCCAGGCTTGCGCCTTCGACACGAACGTGTTCGGCGATCTGGAAGCGGCGCTCGAAAGTGCGCGACGCTATTCCGCGATAGAGAATTTCCTGTTCGGATTCGTCTTCCACCTTCTCACCCTTGATGGTGAGAACATGTTCCCTGGCTTCCACGGAAAGCTCATCATCGGTGAAACCGGCAACCGCCATGGTGATGCGGTAGGTGTTTTCGCCGGTCCGTTCGATGTTGTAAGGCGGATAGCTTGGCGCTTCGCTGCCAGCGCTGTCCAGCATCGAGAAAAGCCGATCGAAACCGACAGTGGACCGGTAAAGGGGAGAAAAGTCTAAGTGACGCATGTGTCTGTCCTCTCTTTGAGCAACTGATACTTCACTGGGTATTGCGTTCCTGCGGTCCCCCGGAATGGCGGGACTGGAGCGCGCTGCAGACCCTTTTCGGCGCCTGCACAGGAAAGGTGGTTACTGGGTTTTTTCATTTCAAGGGGCAGTGGGGGACGTCAGCAGAAGATGAATGCGAGATGAATGGGGCCTTCCGGTTTGGTTCAACCGGCAGGGTGCATCTTCCGGTCAACGTCAGCGACGGGCTGGCGGCAAAGACAGGAGATCAACGATGTTTGCCAATGTTTCGAAATTTTCCGCCCCGATCGCCGGCGCCATTTTTCTGGTATCCGCCGGATTTATTTCTTCAGCCGTTGCCGCTCCCCAGGCCGCCGGGCTGAAGGGCCAGACGGCGCAGTCCGAGCTTGTCGTGCAGATCGATCACCGCAAGGGCGGTCACGGGCGCAAGGGTGGTCGTGGCTGGCAGGGCGGTCATGGCTGGAACCAGTATCACATGGGGCCGCGTCAGATCCGCCGCAGCCTGCGTCACCGGGGGTTTCACCGTATCCAGATCGTAAATCGCCGGGGCCCGATGTATATCGTGACCGCGAATGGCTGGCGGGGCATGCCGGTTCGGCTGGTCGTCGATTCCCGCAATGCGCACATCGTTCGCAGTCACCCGATTGCCCGTGGTTACCGCTGGTAACGCGGACGCCAGGCTTTTCCGCCAACTTCTTTCTGGGCCGGTGCATGTTCAGTGCCGGCCCGAAGTCTGTTGTGAGCCCGGACGAAGCCGGGTATCAAAAGGCGTCTCCTGAGTGAACCGGATCGCCATGAACCTGATAGATCTTCCAGACAATCCCGTGCCGGACGGTGCGACGACCGGATATATCGACGCACCTGACGGCGTCAGTATCCGTTTTGCGCACTGGCCTGCGGGTGGGCGGCAGCGAATGGGAACGGTGACCCTGCTGCAGGGGCGTGCGGAATACATCGAGAAATATTTCGAGATAATTTCGGAACTGCGCGAACGCGGCTTTGCGGTCGTAACCTTCGACTGGCGCGGACAGGGCGGTTCACAACGGTTGACCGGCAATCCGAAACGCGGTCATGTTTCGCATTTCGGCAAGTTCCGGCTCGATTTGCGCACCGTGCTCAAGAACATATCTCTGGCCACCTATCCGGGCCCGCATTTCGCGCTGGCGCATTCCACCGGTGCCCTGGTGTTGTTGTCCGATTCGGAGCGGCTGCGGACAATGCTTGACCGTGCCGTGCTGATCTCGCCGCTGCTCGGCCTTCCATCCGGCGCCTTGCCTCCCAATTTGGGTGGATTTTCCCGCTCCGCGTTGAAGATCCTCAGTCTCGGGCGGCTCGGGCGTCCGGCGCATGAGACCAGGGCTCGCAAGGGTGCGGTCTTCAGCGAGCGGGTCGGATTTCCTCTTGCGCGACTGTGTTCGGCGATCGGATTGGGACGGTTGTTCCTTCCCGGAGGAAACAGCGAGATCCGTGTGCCGTTCGAGACGAACCGGCAGACCTCGGACAAAACCCGGTTCGAACGCTTCAACAAGGTGCTTGAAGCCGCGCCCGAGCTCGGTCTTGGCGCGCCGACCTTCGGCTGGCTGAATGCCGCGGCACGTACGATGCTGGCCCTGCGGAAAAGAGATGCCGGTCCGAACATGAAGCTTCCGTGCCTTATTCTGGCGGCGGGCAGCGACAGGATCGTCTCAACACCTGTTACCGAGGATTTTGTCTCTCGGACCAAGGCGGCGGCCTATCTGGAAATTCCGGGTGCCAAACATGAGCTGATGATGGAACGCGATGTGTTCCGAGATCAGTTCTGGGCGGCGTTCGACGCTTTTGTTCCGGGGCTGGAAGCGGAGCAGGAAATGCGACGCGCCCATCTCTGAAGGCGCGTCACCCGGGATTACGCGACCCGGGCGAGTTCCCGCAGAAGAGTGTCATGAAGACGCGGATCGCCGGAGGCGACGATCTGCCCGCCGTCCGCAGGTGAGCCGCCTGTCCAGGTCGTCACCACGCCGCCGGCACCTTCGACAATCGGAACGAGCGCGACGATGTCATAGGCCTGCAGGCTGGATTCGATGACAGCATCTCCATGGCCGGCCGCGACCATGCAATAGGCATAGCAATCTGTTCCGTAGCGGGCGAGCTGGACAGCGTCCTCGACCCGGTCGTAGGCTGCCCGCTCCGTGTCGGTGAAGAGGGCAGGCGTTGTGGTGAAGATCGTTGCGTCCTTCAGCCGGTCACAGGGGCGGCACTCGAGTTTCCTGGAGCCGAGCGAGCCGTTGTACCAGGCAGTGTGGCAATCCCCGGCGAAGCGTTCGCCGATATAGGGCTGAGCCATCATGCCGAGGCTGGGCTTGCCGTTGGTGCGCAGGCCGATCAGCGTTCCCCAGGTCGGCAGTCCGGTGATGAAGGCGCGAGTCCCGTC
The DNA here is from genome assembly GCF_001624695.1 of Labrenzia sp. OB1. Classification (GTDB taxonomy): domain Bacteria; phylum Pseudomonadota; class Alphaproteobacteria; order Rhizobiales; family Stappiaceae; genus Roseibium. Next base: position 268,799 of record NZ_JSEP01000005.1, read on the forward strand.
GATCGGGTCGAGTACCCAGACGTTTTCCGCGTCCAGATTTTCCGGACCATGCTCTTCACCGAGGATGCCGTGGGACGGATAGGCGCGGTTGATGAGCGTCCGCATCGCCGTTTCGCCGTTTCTGTCGGCAATGGTCACCGGGTCGAAGCCGCTGTCCCATTTGTTGTCGACTGCAAAACCCTGCCGGAAGTGCGGCATGATCGCTGCGCTGGCGGCATCCGCGAGCTGCTCCAGAAACGGGGAGAATTCACTCGAGCTGTCTGTCTGGCCCTGGGTCATCGATACCTTCCGCGTATCAGGAGGTTGAATTTCTTCGATTTGCGAAAAAATCCGGATTGTCGCTTATATAACCGTGTTTGCTGAAAAATGAATCTCTAAAACCGGCTTTTTTGCCCAATGTTTGATCAATATCAAAGCCTTCGCGAACTTGACTTTTGTGCGCTGCGGTGCGATTTTATTGCGGTGCGATACGTTGTATTGCACCGCCCTCCTTGGGCGTTTCCTCCCTAGACTTCAGGCCGCCTCATGTGAGTGCGGCCTTTTTTTTATTCTGCTGCGATGGAGTCGGCCGGCAGGGCCGCGTCGGGCATGGAAGTGAGCTCGCGGGCGAAATTGCGCAAGTTATGGAACAGGTCGGCAAATCCGGCGGAAGGCTGGTGGGATGCCTCGTCCATGTAGAGGCCGCGATTGATCTCGATCTGGAGGGCATGCAGGCCGCTTGCAGGCCTGCCGTAGTGCTCCGTGATGAAGCCGCCGGCATAGGGTTTGTTGCGCGAAACGCTGTAGCCCATGTTTCTGAGAACGGAACAGGCAAACTCCGTCAGGTCGCCGCTGCAGCTTGTGCCGTAGCGGTCGCCGAGAATGAAGTCGGGGCGCGCGTCTGTTGTCTGGCACTTCACGCTAGACGGCATGGAATGGCAGTCGATCAGGACTGAATAGCCGAAGGTCACATGGGTCTGCGCTAGCAGGCGCCGCAGGGTCGAGTGATAGGGTTTGTAGATATGCTCGATCCGGCTCAGCGCTTCTTCCACCGGCAGCTTGTGACGGTAGATCTCATGATTTTCGCTGACAATCCGCGCGACCGTGCCCAGTCCTCCAGCCACCCGGATGGAACGGCTGTTCGCATAGGCCGGGAGCCGGCCGTCGAACATCTTCGGATCAAGTTCGTAGGGTTCCCGGTTCACATCCAGATAGGCTCTTGGAAAATGCGCCCGCAGGAGCGGCGCACCGAGAGGCACCACATGCGCGAAGAGGTCGTCCACATAGGCATCTTCGGAACGCCGGATGGAATTTTCATCCAGACGCGAGGACGCCAGGAAGTTTCTGGAATACTGGCGGCCCGAATGGGGGGAATTGAAGATATAGGGAACCCGCTGATCGGCGGGGCACAGGACTTCAAACGCGGGCAGGCCGTTGAAATCAGCTTCAAAGGGCGTATGAAAATCAGGCCGCTCGTCGTCCGTCAAATGATGTGTCCCGTGTGATCTTCTCCCATGGTGCCAAGGAATCGGCCGACAGTCCACTGTCACGAACGTAAAAGCCCGCATCATTGCGGCATTCTTCCCCTGTTTCGCGCCATACACTGTGCATCGTACCGGGTCAAAGGACTTTCCGGCGAAGTCCTTCAGCGCTCCGTTGAATGGTTTCAACGAGATGGATCCTCCGGTTTGCCTCCTGTCGAGGGTGGGGCAGATCGGCGGAAAAATGCAGCGTCACAAAGGATTGGGCGGGATTGACCCTGGCGGGGGCGGTCAATGCTGGCCGAAGCCCTCCCGCCGGTCCGGGTTTCCGTCTCCGCCACCATCTCCGCCTTGTGTTGGTCCACGATAAAACTGTGTAAACCAGCGCGGCAGTTCTATCCACACGGCTGCCTGCAAGAACCGATTCTCGCTATCATTCTCTGGAATTCGAGCTATAACCGGCAGCTAGGAAATCGCACAGCCAACGCATACCAAGGAGATTGGTCGATTACGATGCCACGTATCCTGCTTGCCGAAGATGATAATGACATGCGCCGCTTTCTGGCGAAGGCGCTGGAAAATGCCGGTTATGATGTCGTTTCGTTCGATAACGGCAAAAGCGCCTATGAACGCCTGCGTGAAGAGCCTTTCTCCCTTCTCCTGACAGATATCGTCATGCCGGAGATGGACGGGATAGAATTGGCGCGCCGGGCAACCGAACTTGATCCCGATCTCAAGGTGATGTTCATCACCGGTTTTGCGGCTGTGGCGCTCAACCCGGAATCGGATGCTCCCAAGGATGCGAAGGTTTTGTCAAAACCCTTTCATTTGAAAGATCTTGTGCAGGAAGTGGAGCGGATGCTGGCCGCTTGAGACGGGCTCTGGAAACGGCGTCAAAAGAGCCTGGAAATTTTGCCGGATCGGTGAAAAGAGGGGTTGCACAGATCGGCGTTCCCCGTTATATCGCACTCCACCACGGCGTTGGGGCGTCGGAGGTCCGAATAAATTCGGGCGTGTAGCTCAGCGGGAGAGCACTTCGTTGACATCGAAGGGGTCACAGGTTCAATCCCTGTCACGCCCACCATTATAGCGCTGATTGAGGTTTCATGAAGCGTGGGTTGATCTGAAGCCGGCGCAAATTATGCAGCTGCTTCGTGAACAGCCGGAAGCACCCGGGCGCCTCTGGCGCTCATTTGGTTTAAAGAAGCAGGACCCTCTCGGGGGACAGTGACATGAAGATCAAGAATTCGCTCAAAGCACTGATGACGCGCCACCGGGACAACCGTATGGTACGCCGCAAAGGCCGCGTGTACATCATCAACAAGAAAAACCCGCGCTTCAAGGCACGCCAGGGCTGAAGTCCTGTTGCCGCGTCTAGCGCTGCGGGGTTGTGAAAAACCTTGCGGGTGAAGCACTTAACGCGCCGATCCCGGCGTAGTGACAGCCCCGGTAGCCAGTGCGCACGAAGATGTGTCAAAATCCCGGATTGACCGCCGCATTCAACGATCCATAATCGTTGTATGCGGATTTTTGTTTTTGCACTCCTGTATATGTTGAACGTGCCCCTGGCCGGCGCGCAGACCGTTCCCGACCTCGGGCCGGAAGTCGAGCCGCCGTCCGCGGAAGATTTCAGCCCGTTGCCCGAAGAGCTTCCTGAAGAGGGAGGCAAGGTGGTTGTCGAGGAGGCGGATCCGGACGCGGAAAAGTCCCGGCTGGAGCGCCTTTATTCCGATCTCGCCGAGGCCAAATCCCCGAAAGAGGCGGAGCGGATCGCGCGGAAGATCCAGAGAATTTGGATGGCTTCAGGCAGCGATACGGTCGATGTTCTGATGTCACGTGCCGGAAGGGCCATTCAGTCGGAAGATCCTGCCCTCGCCCTCGATTTTCTCGATGTGGTCGTCACCTTGAAACCTTCCTACGCGGAGGGCTGGAACCGTCGGGCGACCGTGCATTACATGCGTGAGGATTTCGGAAAGTCCCTCGTCGACATCGAGCGCACGCTCGCCCTTGAGCCTCGGCACTGGGGAGCGCTGTCCGGACTGGCCATCATCCAGCGCCGCCTGGGTTTCGAGGATGACGCGCTGGATACCTTCAGGAAGGCGCTGGACGTCAATCCCGGACTTGAGAACGCTGCCAAGGCGATCGTGGATCTTGAAAAGGACGCGGAAGGCGAAGGGGTCTGAGGACCCGAAGCTACCGGAAAATCAACACTGCATCCCGGAATGAAAAAGGCGGCTCGTTTGAGCCGCCTTTTTCATTCAACCAAGTGGGTCTTCAGATCCCGCCCTGTCCGTCGCTGCCGACAAAGGCAATACGCAACATGTTGGTGGAACCGGGGGTGCCGAAGGGCACGCCTGCGGTGACGATGATCCGCTGGCCGGGCTTGGCGTATTCTTCCAGATAGGAAATACGGCAGGCGCGGTCGATCATGTCCTCTTCGTTGGCTGCATCCTCACTGACGACGCAGTGAAGGCCCCAGGCGAGGGACAGCCGGCGGGCGGTTGCCAGAACGGGAGAGAGCACGATCACGGGGCAGGCAGGGCGCTCGCGGGAGGCGCGAAGGCCTGTGGCGCCCGAGGTGGTGTAGCAGACGACGGCGGCCAGATTGAGGGTCTCGGCTATCTGCCGGGCTGCTGCGGAAATCGCATCCGCACCGGTGGCTTCCGGCTCGGTCCGCTGTGCATAGATGATGTTCTGATAGTTCGCGTCCTGCTCCACCTCGTCGGCGATCTTGTCCATCGTGGACACGGCTTCGATGGGAAAATCACCGGCGGCGGATTCGGCGGACAGCATTACCGCGTCGGCGCCCTCGAACACGGCTGTCGCCACATCGGAGACTTCCGCACGCGTGGGGACAGGAGACGTAATCATGGACTCGAGCATCTGCGTTGCCACGACAACGGGCTTTCCGGCGCGGCGGCAGGCACGGGTGATGCGCTTCTGGAGGCCCGGAACCTGCTCTAGCGGCATTTCCACCCCAAGGTCGCCACGGGCCACCATGATGGCGTCGGAGAGCTCTATGATTTCGTCAAGGCGGCCAATGGCCTGCGGCTTTTCGATCTTGGCGAGAACACCGGCACGGCCGCGGGTGATCTTGCGGACTTCAGCAAGATCGTCCGGACGCTGCACGAAGGAAAGGGCGACCCAGTCGACATTCTGATCCAGCGCCGCGATGAGATCACGGTGATCCTTTTCCGTCATGGCGCTGGTGGCGATTTCGGAATCGGGGACGCTGACGCCTTTGCGGTCGGACAGCTTGCCGCCGACGATCACTTCCGTGACTGCGCTGGTGGCGTTGGCCTCGACGACCTTGAGCTGTATCTTGCCATCGTCCAGCAACAGACGGTGACCCGGCTCCAGGGCCTGCAGGATTTCCGGATGGGGAAGGTGGACCCGATTACCGTCGCCTCCGGACGTGTCGGCATCCAGGGTGAAGGATGCGCCGTTTTCAAGCGTGACCGGCCCTTTTGCGAAAGTTCCGACCCGTAGTTTCGGCCCCTGAAGGTCGGCCAGAATGCCGATCGGTCGTCCTACTCTTTCCTCGACAGAACGGATGCGTTCCACAAGCATCTTCAAACGATCATGATCTGTATGGCTCATGTTGATGCGGAACACATCAGCACCGGCGCGATACAGTTTTTCAATGATGTCTTGTTCTGAGGAAGAGGGACCGAGAGTTGCTAGAATCTTGACTCGCCGGTTACGCCTCATCGCCCACCTGTTCCCTGTTGCACGGGTTCGGTCAACTGAACTGTCCAGCTGCTCTGTTCTCCCGTGTCGATTTCAAAAAAGCCTGTCCGTTCAAAGCCACGGGCCACACAGTCTTCGATTCCACGAATGGTGAATTCTTTTTCCCGGGTGCACATGAACGCCCGGCCGCCCCATTCACCGAATTGGTCATAATCAACTGCGTAGATGTAATAGTATCGTGAAACCAATGCACCCGGCACCAGCGTTTCGCAGGAATTGGAGGAAAGGTTCCACCATCCTTCTGTGACCCAGTCGGTCTTGTCCTTGTAACCGATGGCCACGCCAACCTGACTGTCGGTCTTGTTGCAGAGCCGCAGGTCAGCCTTCGCCTTGTCGCTTGTTGCCGGGAGAAACAGCAAGGCTAGAAAAGCGGCACAGACAGTCTTCAGGGGCACGCCTATACGTGCCCGAGACCCTTCCTGGTTCCGTTCCCCAACCTCAAACATATGCAGTCGTTCACTTTGCTGCTTTACAGACATTCGCTTTTTGCGTTGACGAGGAGTGCTTGTCAACGTCGTTAACAGGATCAGGAGCGCTTTCGCCCAATCTTGACACCGGAATCCGCACCCTCACTTCTGCCCCAAGGCGCGGTCTCCCTCTATGAGGCCAGAAATGGGGCGGTAACATGACCGGACCTTCCATGTGAGAATTTAGCCGTCGATAAAACTTATACAGGTTGGTCCGTCATTGGCAAAATTGCCTGTAAATCCAACGCTCAATGTCTGGCCTGACCAAAGCTCAGGCGTTGCGAATCGCCGACCGGATTCTGCCTGAAGCGGCTTGGTTCCCGCGCCGGTTTGCCGTAAACCTGTCGGCCTGTACCTTCGCAAGTCCGATGACCTTCCACGAAGCGAGAAATGACAAAACCAGCAGACGTGGCCGAAGAGGCCTTTCAGCCGACGGAATACATCGATGGCGACCCAGGTTCGGGCATCCTGCTCCTGTGCGATCATGCGTGCAACGCGGTGCCGTCCGCCTATGGGAACCTCGGTGTTCCGCCCGAGCAGTTCGAACGTCACATCGGTTACGACATCGGCGCACGCGCGGTCACGCTCGAACTGGCCAGGCGGCTTGGCGCACCTGCCTGCCTGACGACATTTTCCCGTCTGCTGATCGATCCGAATCGCGGCGATGACGACCCGACGCTGGTCATGCGCCTGTCGGATGGGGCCGTCGTTCCCGGCAACGCCCGGGTGGATGCCCAGGAGCGCTCCCGCCGCATCGAAAGGTTTCATCGCCCCTATCACCTGCTGATTGACCGCACACTCGACGCGATGCTGGAGAAAGCCGCGCCGCCGGTGATTTTCTCTATCCACAGTTTCACGCCCGTTTGGCGCGGCGTGCCGCGGCCCTGGCATGTCACGGTTCTCTGGGACAGCGATCCGCGAGCCGTCGAGCCGCTGCTGGAGGGGCTGCGCGCGCAGGACGGGTTGATCGTCGGGGACAATGAGCCCTATGACGGCGCTCTCAAAAACGACACAATGTACCAGCACGCAACGCTCCGTGGATTGTCTCAGGCGTTGCTCGAACTGCGTCAGGATCTTATCGCCGATGCGGCCGGCGCTCGGGAATGGGCGGACCGTCTGGAACCTGTCATGAGAGATATCGCCCGGTTGCCGGACTGCCGGCAGACCCGGTATTTCAAATCACGCTGCGACACCGACTGAGTGCACACAGCCCGTTACGGCAAAGGGAGTTCATGAGTATGGACGAGCAAACCAGAGTGGAATTGGAAGCGGCGGTGTTCAGGCGCCTGGTGGAGCATCTGCGCGGCCGCTCGGATGTGCAGAACATCGACATGATGAACCTGGCCGGGTTCTGCCGGAACTGCCTGTCCAACTGGTATCAGGACGCAGCGGTGGAAAAAGGCCTGGATCTGGACAAGGCCGGGGCGCGCGAGATCGTTTATGGTATGCCCTATGATGACTGGAAGACAAAATATCAGGCGGAAGCCACAGCGGATCAAAAGGCCGCATTCGAAAAGACCAAACCGCAGCATTAGATCCGCGTCGCGGGTCGCGGACCCGAGGCGGTCGCGGTTTTGCACCGGTACCGCTTGACGGCTTTGCGCAAGTCTGGCACGGCACGGTCGGATTTTAGGGGCAGCCAGGGTTTCGCATCTGGAACCGGCGGCCGATTTCAACGAACCAAGAAGACGAAAAAAGGAGAACTGAATTCATGTCCGATCCGGGTGGAGTGGCAGCCGATCAGCTGCGTGCATTCGTGGAACGCATCGAGCGCCTTGAAGAGGAAAAGAAGGTCATTTCCGATGACATCAAGGACGTATACGCCGAGGCAAAGGGCAATGGCTACGACGTGAAAATCCTGCGTAAGGTCGTGTCGCTGCGCAAAAAGCAGCCGCATGAACGCGAGGAAGAAGAAGCCGTGCTGGACCTTTACATGCACGCGCTCGGCATGGCTGCTCAGGCGCCGTCCGAAGGCTGATTTTCTCCAGGGTGCAAACTCATGGTTGAGAACGAAAAAGAGCGGCGCAACGGCCGCTCTTTTTTGTTCGTATCAGGCAGACCTCAGCGTGCGAACCGGACAGGAAGAACCACGATGGCGGGGCCCTCGAACCGGTCGGTCCGCAGACCGGCATAGGGATCGCGCTCGAAGCTTGCGGCAACGAAGCGGTTGCCCGGCATCATGACGTTTTCCAGTTTGCGCTGGTTGGGGTGGCTCAGCCCGGCAAAGGTACGATTGCGTGTGGTGCCCGCACCCGACAGCAGCGTCGCTGCGGATTTGTCCGGAAGGCTGGCAAATCCGGCAAGCGGATCGATGATCTGGTCTCTGGGAATGCGCCCGGAAACGGACGGCAGCTTCCGTTCGGCTGCAGCGGGTGTCGCCGGGCCGGCACGATTTAAGGATTTTTGCTGCGGCACGCTTTTGGAGGGACGCAGCGAGCGGCTCAGGCTTTGCGGTACTGCTGCGCTCGCGGAAGCATACGCGAGGGTTGTTTCAGGGCGCGGCGCCGGCGATGGCGACGGGACGGTTCCTGTCGCCGCGGCAATTGCCGCCACCGGATCGGAAGCGGGAACGGTTCCGGAAAGGCCGAGAGTTTCAGCTGCAGCTCTGGCCGCGTTGCTCAGGCCGGTATCGGGTTTTTGAACCGGGGCACGGGCAACCTGAAACCGCGTATCGATCACGTCTTTTGTCGAAGCCGGCTGGCCGGTTTCCAGCGAGAACCGTTGCGCATCGAGGGTGTTCGGCGCTGGGGCCGCCGGGACCGCAGCCGGGGGAACGGGGGAGGCAAGCGCAGTTGCGGCGGCCGCCGGTGCCACGGGAGCCTGCTCGACGAGGACCGGTTCAGCACTGGCGACAACGATCGGCTGCTCCTGCGGGGCCGGTGTTGCCGGTTCGCTCTCCAGCACCTTGCGGGTCGGGATCGGCGGATTTTTCAGGACCGGCGAAGCATCCGCAGTCAAGGCCGCGGGCGGCTTGTTGCCGACCGCGCCCGGGCGCTGGTTCTGCTCACCGCGATTGTTGCCGCCGAACAGGCTCGCGAACAGGTTTCCGCCAGCGGCGGGTCTGTCGTTGCTGGCGGTGGCCACGGGGATCGGCGTGCCGGGTTTGGTCAGGCTCTGGTCCCGGGTGCTGGCGGGGCGGCTGCTGGAGGTGGAGCGATTGTTCGAGGCGACGATTGTCGGCTTAGACGAACTGCGTCCACCGGATCGCGATTCGGCGAGGGCGACCTTGTAACCGCTCATCGGCTTGCCGTCGGAAGGAATGTGAAGGGTTTTGCCGTTCGGGAAGACCTTGGCGAGCTGGGAGCGGCTCATGCGTGGCCAGTGTCGGATGGTGCCAGTGTCCATGTGGACGAAGGGCGATCCGGAACGGGGATAATAACCGACGCCGCCTACTTCCTTGCGCAGGCCGGCTGCCCGCAGCTTGGCGAGATTGACGCCGGGAATATAGAAGTCCATCGCCCTGCCGAGTGTGTGCTGGCTGTTTTTCGCAACGCCGGAAGACCGCTTGCGCAGCATGTTGTTGGTTGCCGGAGACCGGTAACTGGAAACGACGTTGATGGGCTCGCGTGCGCGAACGCTCTGGTAGACCTCCCAGACCAGATCCAGAAGTTCCGGATCCATCTTGATGATCTCGTTGCGCCGCCAGTCGCGCAGGAAGCGGTTCGCCTCGCGCAGACCTTCGGGCAGGTAACGGCCGTTTCTCTTGAAGGTGATCGAAACACGCTCTTTCGTATGCGTGTTGTAAAGTTTCAGCGTACGGGTTTCCGCTTGCGCGGCGCTCGTGGGGAATGCACACACAACAGCCAGCACGCCAGCGACCGTAGCGGCGTGCTTCAGCCATCCGACGGCGTTGAAATCAAACAACCGTTTACGCAAAATCTGTCTCGCCGTTTTTGATGGCATCACCCATCCCGTGCTCCCCAGCAGGAGCTCCACACTAGCCGCAGCAAGTTAAGAAGTTTTTACCCTGATTTCATTAGCGCGATAATCGTTGCGGAATTGCAACGGCGCAACAGGAAATTCGATTAAAAGCCCTCCGCAGATCTGCATATCGGCAGAATGCGTCAAAAAATCGTCCGAATTCCTGTGAAAAGGCGTGGCGGTCAGCTTGGCGGGAGCTTGAAGGCAAGACCCGGGACCGTCCTGGAAGGCCGGACCCTCGAATCCAGGGGCTCTTCAGCCGGTCTCAGGCAGCGTTTTCCTCGCCGCCTTCCTCCAGACCGTATTCCTTCAGCTTGCGGTAAAGTGTCGAGCGGCCGATGCCAAGGCGCTTGGCAACTTCCGTCATGCGGCCCGAGTAGTGGTTGATCGCGGCACGAATCAGCTCTTCCTCGATATCCGCGATTTTGCGCACATGGCCTTCCGGATCGAGATTGCGCATGAACCCGAAGGGGGCCGCCTGCTCGAAGCCGGACCGGGGCGCGGGATGCGCGGCAGAGTCATGTGGTTTTGCGGTGACGGGCGGCGAAGAAACGGCCGCGGGAGCATTTGCTTCGCCATTGCCCGGAAGATCGGCAGGGGCAGGGGTGGGGGAGACTGCCGCCGGCTGATCGACGGCTACGGCGACCTGCGGGAAATCGTGCACCGTCAACTGGGCGCCGTCACACAGGACGACGGCCCGGAAGACGGCATTTTCAAGCTGCCGGATATTGCCTGGCCAGTGATAGGCCTGCAGCATGTCGAACGTTTCCGAAGTCACTCCGGCCACCTGGGGCTTGCGCTCTTCCGCGGCGAACCTGGCCAGGAAGTGCCGTGTCAGGGCTGGAATGTCCTCACGCCGGTCGCGCAGCGGCGGTATCCAGATCGGAAAGACGTTGAGACGGTAATAAAGATCCTCGCGGAACGCGCCATCCTTGACCTGATCGATCAGGCGCCGGTTGGTCGCGGAAATCAGCCGGAAGTCCACCTTGACCGGACGCCTGGCACCGATCGGGTCGATCTCGCCCTCCTGGATGGCGCGCAGCAGCTTGACCTGGACCTCCTGCGGCAGTTCGCCGACCTCGTCGAGAAACAGCGTGCCGCCATGGGCTTCCTGAAACTTGCCGACATGTTTGTCGACGGCACCGGTGAAGGCACCCTTTTCGTGGCCGAACAGAATCGATTCGACGAGGTTTTCCGGGATGGCGCCACAATTCACCGTCACCAGGGGTTTGGATTTGCGGTCACTGGAGCCCTGGATGGCGCTGGCGATCATTTCCTTGCCGACACCGCTCTCGCCCTCGATCAGGATGGGAATATTTGAAGCGGCGGCGCGCTTGCCGAGATTGATCACGCGTTCCATGGCCGGGGAATGGGTGATGATGTCCGCGAACGTCAGCGTGCCGGAGGCCTGCTTGCGAAAGCGGGTGATCTCGTCCTCGAGCGCCGAGGTCTTCAGGAGATTCCGGATCGACACATTGAGCCGTTCGGGGGCTACCGGCTTGACGGCAAAGTCCTGGGCTCCGGCATTCATCACACTGACGACGGTGTCGATGCCGCCGTGGGCGGTCTGGACGATGACCGGCGTGGCGATCCTGTCGCCGCGCAGGCGCTGCAGGACACCGAGGCCGTCGAGTTCCGGCATGACCATGTCCAGGATGATCAGGTCGATTTCGCTGGCTTCCGGCCCTGTCATGATGCGCACGGCTTCCGCGCCGTTTTCCGCTGTCTTGAAGCGGTAGCCGAATTTCACAACAGCTTCCTGAAGCAATCTCCGCTGGATCGGATCATCGTCTACAATAAGAATTTTACCGCTGATAGCTTGCATTTGCCGGCCAGACCCGTTCCGATTTGTCTCGTTTCGAACCATTCTGGTCGCAATTGGGTAAACAAATCGTCCAAGGTGGGGCAAAAAAGTTTGGCATTTGCGATTGCGGCGCGGCGTCGGCCCGGCCTACAAATTCTGTAGCTGAACTACCATGGCCTTCCGAAGGCGACCGTTTACCCGGAGTAAGTAATGCCGAAGCTGCCGCACCCCGTTTTCGCGCCTCAGTCTTCTTCGTCCGCCGATCTCGGGCATCTGCCAGAATGGGATCTGACGGATCTTTATCCGGCTCTGGACGCTCCGGAGGTGATCGCGGACCTGAAAGAGTGCCTCGACCGGTCGAAAACCTTCGAGACCTCCTACAAGGGGCGCCTTGCCGAAATGGCGCGGGACAACGTGGCGGCGCTTGTCGTCGCGATCCGGGCCTATGAGGAACTGGAAGATCTCATGGGCCGGCTTGTCTCCTTCGCAGGGCTGGTCTACGCGGAAAACACCGTCGATCCTGCATCACAGAAATTCTACGGCGATGTGCAGGAGCAGATCACCACGGCCAGTTCTCATCTCCTGTTCTTCACGCTGGAACTCAACAAGATCGACGACGCCATAATGGAGACTGCTCTTCAGGATCCGCATCTTGGCCATTATCTTCCGTGGATCGAGGATCTGCGCAAGGGCAAGCCCTATCAGCTTGAGGATCGGGTCGAGCAGCTTTTCCACGAAAAATCGGTCACCGGGGCAGGCGCCTGGAACCGTCTCTTTGACGAGACCATGGCGTCGCTGAAATTCGATGTCGGCGGCGAGGAGCTCGCCATCGAACAGACGCTCAACCTGCTGGTCGATCCCTCCCCGGAAAAGCGCCAGATTGCCTCGCAGGCACTGACGACGACCTTCAAGAAAAACCTCAGTACCTTCACGCTCATCACCAACACGCTTGCCAAGGACAAGGAGATTTCCGACCGCTGGCGGAATTTTTCCGACGTCGCCGACAGCCGCCATCTGGCGAACCGTGTGGAGCGGGAGGTGGTGGACGCAATGGTCGGTGCCGTCCGGGACGCCTATCCGCGGCTGTCGCACCGCTATTACAAGATGAAGGCCAATTGGCTCGGCATGGACCAGCTCAACACCTGGGACCGCAATGCACCGCTTCCGGATGCAGATACGCGGACCATCCCCTGGGATGAAGCCAAGGCAACGGTGCTGTCAGCCTACGGCTCCTTCTCACCCGACATGGCCGAGATCGCAGGGCAATTCTTCGACAAGGGCTGGATCGATGCACCGGCCCGGTCCGGAAAGGCGCCCGGAGCCTTCGCGCATCCGACGGTGCCGAGCGCGCATCCCTACGTGCTGCTCAATTACCAGGGCAAGGTGCGCGATGTGATGACGCTGGCGCATGAGCTTGGCCATGGTGTCCATCAGGTTCTAGCCGGGCCCAACGGGCCGCTGATGGCGCCGACCCCTCTGACGCTGGCGGAAACCGCGAGCGTCTTCGGTGAAATGCTGACGTTCAAATCCCTGCTGGCGAAGGCGGACAATCCGAAAACCCGCAAGATCATGCTGGCCTCCAAGGCCGAGGACATGATCAACACCGTTGTGCGGCAGATCGCCTTTTATACGTTCGAGCGCAAGGTGCACACGGAACGGCGCAACGGCGAACTGACTGCGGACAAGATCGGTGAGCTTTGGCTGTCCGTCCAGGGCGAGAGCCTCGGTCCGGCGATCCGGCTGAATGAAGGCTACGAGCCATTCTGGACCTATATCCCGCATTTCATCCATTCGCCGTTCTACGTCTATGCGTATGCGTTCGGGGATTGCCTGGTGAACTCGCTTTATGCGGTTTACGAGGAGGCCGAAGCGGGATTCCAGGAGAAATATTTCGATCTCCTGAAAGCCGGAGGCACCAAGCACCATTCCGAGCTGCTTGCACCTTTCGGTCTCGATGCCACGGATCCCGACTTCTGGAAAAAGGGTCTTTCGGTGATTGAACGCATCATAGACGAACTGGAAGAACTCGATCAGGCCTGAGACAGGAAATCGGCAGCGCATGGAAACAAGACCTAATCCGCCATTCACGCATTCGCCTTATGACGGATCCAGCCAGCCTTTCGCGGTCGGACTGAAGCCGGTCGATGAAGCGGTCTTTCTGGAACCTGACACGTCGCTCGGTGCTTACCTGACCGAGAAGGAGCGCTTGTTCTCGCGGGATCTAGAGACGGTGTTTCGGCAGGAGGCCGACACGGAGGCCGCGCAGGCGGAAGTTCTGGATCTCGTCACCGGCAACCTGGAGCGTTTCCACGGCGGCACGTATCGCTTTGGTTCCGGCACGGTCGAGATCCCCGGCGCAGGGCGTGTCGTGAGCCTGTCGGAAGGGCCCTTTCTTCTCACCGCATCGCGGCTCGTTCAGGAAGACCTCATCATCATGCGGCCGGGACCTGAAGGCTATCGGCTGGTTGCGGCGTCCCTGTGTTTTCCGTCTTCCTGGTCGCTCGATGAGAAATTCGGCCAGTCGATGCATGGCATTCATGAAAACGTGCCGGGCTTCAACGGTGCGCGCATGGGCCAGACCGTGGCGCGTCTTTTCGACAATCTGAAACCGGAACAGCTTGTCGGCAGGTTCAACTGGTCGGTCTACCCGGACGGCAATCTGCATCATCCGCGCCCGAAACAGATCCGCCCCGAGATTTCCAACGGCGGCCTCGCCCGGCTGTTCCTGCGCGTCGAGCGCCAGACCCTTCGGCGGCTGCCCGGAAGTGGCGATATCCTGTTCACGATCAAGGTTCATCACGACCCGCTGGCTGCGCTGGAGATCCACGAAGATCGCGAGAGGCTCGCGGCGGGGCTCCGGCAGCAGCTTGTCGATCTCGATGTGGACCAACTCGCCTACAAGGGGCTGGTCAGCACCCGTGATGCGCTTGTGAAAGCTCTCGAAGGTCTTTCCGTCGCAGCGCAATAGCGGAGGCAAGGCTGGATATTGCCAGCGCTCCGCATATTTAGTCGATGACACTGCGCCTCGAAATGGAGCCTGAAGCCACATGCCGAATTCCAAAGACCGGGAAAGCAACCGGTTCAGCGCCCGGATGGGCCGCTATGCCAGGGTAGGCACGAATGTGGGCGGCATTGCTGCCAAGGTTGCCGGCGCCAGGCTGTTCGGCATGGATCTTGACAATGCCAAGAATGCGACCGAGTTGGCCGCCGCGCTGGGTGGTCTCAAGGGGCCGCTCATGAAGGTCGCCCAGCTCCTGTCGACAATCCCCGATGTGCTGCCGCCCGAATATACGACCGAGCTTGCCAAATTGCAGGCTAATGCTCCCCCGATGGGCTGGGCGTTCGTCAAACGCCGGATGCGGGCGGAACTTGGTGCCGACTGGCAAAGCCGGTTTGAGGACTTCGGCAGGGAACCGGCAGCGGCCGCCTCGCTGGGACAGGTGCATCGCGCAGTCGGTCATGACGGCAGGGTCCTTGCCTGCAAGCTGCAATATCCGGATATGGCCTCTGCCGTGGAAGCGGATCTCAAGCAGCTGCAGATGCTGTTTTCCGTACACCGGCGCATGAGCCCGGCGATCGATACACGGGAGATCGGCAAGGAAATCAGCGCCCGGATGCGGGAGGAACTCGACTACGTCCGCGAGGCAGCGCATATCGCGATGTACCGGCGGATACTTGCCGAAAGCAGCCGTATCCGTGTTCCGGAAGTGGTCGAACCGCTTTCGACCGGACGCCTCCTGACAATGGGCTGGCTCGCCGGAAGACCGCTTCTGGACTTCAAGGAGCACAGCCAGGAAGAACGGAACCTTCTGGCGGAGACCATGTTTCATGCCTGGTGGCATCCGTTCAGCCATTTCGGCGTCATTCACGGCGATCCGCATCTGGGTAACTATACGGTTTTCGAAACGGACGGTGCGCCGGCAGGTATCAACCTTCTGGACTACGGCTGCATCCGGGTCTTTCCCGAGAGCTTTGTCGAAGGCGTGGTCGATCTTTATCGCGGGCTTCTGGAAGGCGACGACGAGCGTGTCGTGTCGGCCTATGAGCGCTGGGGCTTCAAGAACCTCAAAAAGGAGGTGATCGAGGTTCTCAACATCTGGGCGGGCTTTATCTACGGTCCGCTGCTGACCGACCGTGTCCGCTCCGTCGCCGACGGTGTGTCGGCGGCTGAATATGGCCGCAAGGAAGCCTTCCGGGTGCATAGCGCGTTGAAGGAACTCGGCCCGGTTACGGTACCGCAGGAATTCGTTTTCATGGACAGGGCGGCCATCGGCCTGGGCGGTGTCTTTCTTCACTTGCGGGCCGAAGTGAATTTCTTCCGCCTGTTCAACGAACAGATCGATGGGTTCGAAGCTGCGGCGGTTCGCCGCCGTCAGGACGAGGTGCGTGCCGCCGCCGGGCTCGGCACAGCGCCGCACGCGGCCTGAGGCGAGGATCAGGCCGGATAAAGCCGGTTCGGGATGCCCTCCGGCAAAAAGTCGCGCCTGCCGGATGGGTTTGTTCACATGGGAACATTGCCGAACCGTGAAACTTTATTGTATGAAGGCAACCGGCCAGAGCGTCCTGCATTCAGATGAACGCAGACCCGGTGCTCTTGAAACTTTGAGACCGATCAACTTCGGACACCTTGCCGCAATCAGGCGGACCGTCCGTTGATCCAGTGAATTCCTGGGGGACTTTATGTCTGAAGATAACGCTCCTGCGATGGACTATGACGCTCACGAGCGGACTTACGAAGGGTTCATCAACTTCTCCAAGGTCGGCACCATCGCGGTTCTGACCATCGTCGTATGTCTGATCATGTTCAGTTTCGGCGGTACCGCCGCAATCGTCTTCGGCTGGTTGATGCTGATCGCAACGATGGCCGCTTCGGCAATAGGCCTTGCCCTTGGGGCATCCGGCTGGATCCCGCCCACGATCGTTTTCGTGCTGACCGGCATTCTGGCGATTCTGACGGTCTGATATTCTGCCAAGGCAGTCATGTTTTCAGGAAGGCGCGGTCCGGACCGCGCCTTTTTGTTGACCGCCAGACATTATAAGCAGATGCCATGAACTCGTCCGCGCTCGTTCCGTTTGTCTACGATCCTCCTTCGGAGCCGTATCTGACCGTCGTCCATATGGACGAGGATCTGCTTGTCGTCGACAAGCCGAGCGGGCTTTTGAGTGTTCCGGGCAAGGCTGCGGAGCATTCCGATTGTCTGGAATACAGGGCTCGAGCAGCCCACGAGAAGGCGCGTATCGTTCATCGGCTGGATATGGATACATCCGGAGTGATGGTCCTGGCGATGAACCCACAGGCACATCGCCATCTCGGCCTCCAGTTCGAGCGCCGCAAGACCCTCAAGACCTATATCGCCGAGGTCTGGGGGCACCCGGACGCAGAGGAAGGCCAAATCGATCTGCCGCTGATCTGCGACTGGCCGAACCGGCCGAAGCAGATGGTCAGTGCCGAACACGGCAGATCGGCGCTGACGCGCTGGAAAGTTCTGGAGAGGCGGGACAGAACGACTCGGGTCAGGCTGTTTCCCCATACGGGCCGGTCGCATCAGCTCCGGGTGCACATGCTTTCCCTCGGCCATCCGATTGTCGGAGACAGGTTTTACGCTTCAGGAGAGGCTCTGACTGCTTTCGGGCGCCTGGCCCTGCACGCGGAAAGCCTGGAGCTGCATCATCCTGCCGATGGTATACGGGTTCTCTTTGAAAGCCGCTGCCCATTCTGAGTTGGCTGGAGGCGGTCTTTCCCGTCTTGCGATCCGTTCCGAAGACTCAGCCCTGGCCGACGCGGCCCATTCCTTCACGTGCGAGCTGGTTTGAATTGTCCAGTGTGATCGCCTTGGAGTAATTGCGGCGAGCATCTTTCTGCTTGCCGAGCATTTCCAGCGCAAGGCCGCGGTTTGCCCAGGCAATGGAGGAGTCGCGGTTAAGGTTGACGGCCATGGACAGATCGGAGAAGGCGGCGTTGGGGTCGTTGACCGCGATATAGGCGATCCCGCGGGCGGTATAGGGGGCCGCAGCCTTCGGATTGAGGCCGATCGCGGTGGCGAAATCCTCAATCGCGCGGTTGTTCTGATTCTGCGCCTGGAAGATCAGGCCGCGGTTGTAGAACGCGCGGGCATCGCTGCTGTCGCGGGAAATCACGGAATTGAAATCAGCCAGTGCGGCACTGAAATTGCCCTGCTGGCGATAGATGTTGCCGCGCCCGACATAGGCGACATCGTAGTCGGGTTTGATGTTGATCGCACGGGTGTAGTCGGCAACGGCAAGGTCGTTCCGGTCCAGCCGGCGGTAGACGAGCGCCCGATTGGCATAGGTCTGATAGGACTGGGGATCGAGCTGCAGCGCCCTGTTGAAGTCTTCCGTCGCCTGATCGAGCTTGCCCGCCTTGCCATAGGCTATCCCGCGTGTGGAATAGGCATTGGCATCGGAGGGATTGGCTTCGATCACCGCTGTCAGCGACGCGATATTGGTGGAGGAACCGGCGGATGTATCGATGGGCACATCGTTATAGACTCCGCCGGTGTTGCACGCCGCCAGCAATGTGGACAGGCAGACCAACGCGGCAAAAGGCAGAAGTTTGCGCAAGCGGCACATGTGATCTCTTATCGTCAAGGAACTGAACATGCCGTTCTTCTGCCTCCATTAGGGCGTCAATGTGGCTTTGCTTCGACGAACTGCCTGTGTCAGGGGTATTCTCTTCAAAACGCCAAAAAGCCGACCGTGCCTCCGGTCGGCCTTACGGCAGTCTTGAATGAGGGCGGTGGTCCATACCGCCAGGCACGCTCAAGCCGTTTAGCGGCGAGCGGCCGGCTTGCCCGGAAGAAGACCTTCACGCTGTGCCCGCTTGCGAGCCAGCTTGCGCGCGCGGCGAATTGCTTCAGCCTTTTCACGCGCCTTCTTCTCGGACGGCTTTTCGAAATGACCACGAAGTTTCATTTCACGGAAGATGCCTTCGCGCTGCATCTTTTTCTTGAGCGCCTTCAGCGCTTGATCGACATTGTTGTCGCGAACCAGAACCTGCACGCGTTTTTTCCCATTTTCGTTGCGCTGCGACCGATCCGCAGCCAGAATTGGACTTGGCCAGTATTGGACAATGATTGAAGCGAGGTCTTGCCAGCGGTTTCTGCAGCCGCCCTGAAGACACGCAGCCAACGCCTATCTCGTTTACATGTGTATCGAGCAGCACATGTTAACAGAAACCTGATCGCCGCTGACGCGTCGCTCACTTTGGGCGGGTTAATACCAGAGCGGCCGGGTCGTGTCCACAGTCATTCGAAAAGAAACAGCCGGCGCCAGCGGCCCGGCCTCGAACAGCGGTGTCTGACGATGGCTGTCGAACATGTGTAGACACCACTCGTCAAGGGGACTAGAGGTGAGACCCTTCCATTGCCAACCCTGACTGCTGGAGGAAACAATGGCGCAGCTCGCGTCAAGGGCCCCCGATTCGCACAAGGGTGTTTCCCTTTGGCGAAGCGATATTCTCCCCACACTTGCGCTTGGTCTGCCGCTGGCAGGCGCGCAATTGGCGCAGATGGCGATCAATACCACGGATGTGCTGATGATCGGCCGGTTGGGAGCGGAAGAGCTGGCGGCATCCGTGCTGGCATTCAATCTTTACATGCTCACATGGTTCTTCGGCATGGGCGTGCTGCAGGCGGTTATCCCGCTTGCGGCCAGGGCGCGCGGCCAACGCAAGCCGCGGGATCTGCGCCGGGCTGTGCGCATGGGCTTCTGGGTGTCCGTGCTTTTCTGCATTCCGGTCTGGAGCGTTCTCTTCTTTACCGAAACCATTCTTCTGGTGCTCGGACAGGAGCCCGACCTGGCCGCGACGGCAGGTCTCTACATGCGCTATCTGCAGTGGACGATGCTGCCGGCGCTTCTCATCATGGCCGTACGCGGTTTCCTGACTGTCATGGAGCGCACGCAGGTGGTGCTCTGGGCCACAATTGCCGGTGCGGTCGTCAACGCGATCCTCGACTATCTGCTGATTTTCGGGGAATTCGGATTTCCGCGCCTGGAGCTTGTCGGAGCCGGGATCGCCTCTGTGTTCAGCGCGTCGACCACGTGCCTGTTTCTCATTCTCTACGCCATCTGGCATCCGAAACTGCGCCGTTATCATATCCTTGGCCGGATCTGGCGCTCGGACTGGCCGGTGTTCTTCCAGATCGTCCGGCTGGGAACGCCCATCGCCCTGACGATCATTGCGGAAGGAGCGCTGTTCACGGCGTCCTCCATCATGATCGGCTGGCTCGGAACCCTGCCGCTGGCGGGGCACGGCATCGCGCTCCAGATCGCGTCGCTCACCTTCATGGTGCCGGTCGGCTTCTCTGTTGCGGCAATGACCCGCGTCAGTCTGGCGGCGGGGCGCGGCGATCATGTGGCGGTCGGTCGGGCAGGCTGGACGGCGTTGGGGGTGACCATGATCTGCATGGGCAGTTTCGCAGTTTTGTTCTGGAGCCTTCCGGAAACCCTCGTCGGCTTCTATCTCGATCTGGAAGATCCGCAAGCCAGCGAAGTCATGGCCTACGGTGCCTCGTTCCTGGTCGTCGCCGCGATTTTCCAGCTTGCCGACGGTGGGCAGATCATCGGGGTCAACAATCTGCGCGGGCTGGGAGACACCACGATCCCGCTGTTTTATGCGCTTTTCGGATATTGGGTGGTGGGAATCAGCCTGTCGCTCGGCCTCGGGTTCGCTGCCGGCTGGGGTGGCGTAGGCGTCTGGTCCGGGTTGGCCGGGGGGCTTGCCTCGGTGGCCCTTCTGGCGAACCTGCGCTTTGCGCGCCGCAGGAAACTGGGACTTGTCGGGCTCTGATCGCGTCAGGCGGTTCTGGGGAAAATCCGGTTCACATGACCCATCTTGCGGCCTGCGCGGGTCTGTGACTTGCCGTAAAGATGCAGCCGTGCGGCAGGCTCCTCAAGCACGCTCTGCCAGCCGTCGGCCTCGAAACCGATCAGGTTCTCCATCACCGCGTCGGAATGGCGTTCGCCCGACCCCAGCGGCCAGCCGGCGACCGCACGGATATGCTGGTCGAATTGCGAAGTCAGGCAGGCATCCTGCGTCCAGTGGCCGGAATTATGCACCCGTGGCGCGATCTCATTGACCAGAAGCCGTTCTCCGGCCCCGTCGCGGACCAGAAACATTTCCACCCCCATCACGCCGACGTAGTCGAGGCCGCTGACGATGCGTTCGGCCATCGTCCGGGCCGAGGCAGCGGTTTCTGAGGAGACACCTGCCGGAACGGTTGAGGTTTTCAGAATGTGATTTTCGTGGTGATTGCGGGCGATGTCATAGCTGGCGCAGGTGCCGTCCAGATCCCTGGCGACAATCACAGAGACTTCGCATTCGAACGGAATGAGCTCTTCAAGCACGGCGGGGACCGCGCCGATTTTCTCAAACGCGCCGATTGCGTCTTCCCGGCTGCGGATCATCATCTGACCCTTGCCGTCATATCCGAAGCGGCGTGTTTTCAGGACCCCCTGGCCGTCGAAGGCGGACATGGCGGATTCCAGATCTTCTTGCGAGTCTATTTTCGAAAAACCGGCTATCGCGACACTGGCGCCGGTCAGGAACTGTTTTTCGGTCAGGCGATCCTGCGCGACCTGCAGCGCACGAACGCCCGGTCTGACCGGTACCTTGGCATCGAGATGCGCGGCAGTCGGGCCGGGGACGTTTTCAAATTCGTAGGTGACAGCGGACACCGCTGCGGCGAACCGGTCGAGAGCGTCGATATCGTCATAAGGGGCAAGCGTGAAGTCGGCACAGACGTCGAATGCCGGGCTGTCCGGGTCGGGGCAGAAGATATGCGCCTTGAGGCCGAGGCTGGCAGCCGATTGCGCCAGCATGCGGCCGAGCTGTCCGCCACCGAGAATTCCGATCGCATCGCCAGGGATCAGCCGGGTTTTTTCGCTCATGCCTGAAATCCTGTTTATGCGGGAAAACTCAATGCGCCTCGTCGGAAGGAACTTCGGCGACTGCTGCTGTGCGTTCGGCGCGGAAGACATCCAATGCGGTCTCGACATCCGGATCGGTCAGGGCCAGTACTGCCGCGGCAAGCAGGGCGGCGTTGGTCGCACCCGCCTTGCCGATGGCCAGTGTTCCGACCGGGATGCCGGCCGGCATCTGCACGATCGACAAAAGGCTGTCCTCCCCGGAAAGCGCCCGGCTTTCAACCGGAACGCCGAAGACCGGCAGCGGTGTCAGGGCTGCGACCATTCCCGGAAGATGGGCGGCGCCGCCGGCACCGGCGATGATCAGCTTGAAGCCGTCCGACTTGGCGCTTCTGGCAAAGTCATACATGCGGTCCGGCGTGCGATGGGCGGAGACGATCCTGGCCTCATAGGTCACACCGAGCTGATTGAGTGTATCGGCTGCATGTTTCATTGTCGGCCAGTCCGACTGACTGCCCATGATGATTGCGACATCCGCGTTGGCCATGTGTTGCTCCACCATCCTGGGAACGATCGTACTTTTGGCGTTCGGTTTTTCCGGCCGAACGTCCGTCGATCTCGAAGAGCGGCGGAGTATAGGCAGCGCGCCGTTCATCGCAAGCCGGAATTGCCGGAAAAAGTCCGCGCCGCGATTCGCGGAGTGCAGATGGACGGATCGAATGCCCTGAACGCCCGCTAGGCGATGATGTCGGGGAAAAACTGGTCTTCCAGCGCGCTGATCCGGTCCTTGATCATCAGCTTTTTCTTTTTCAGCCTCTGAAGCTGCAAGGCGTCATGGTTGGACGAGGCCGCCAGCGCCTCGACTGCAACGTCAAGATCCCTGTGCTCCTGACGGAGCTGCGCGAGCTCCGCTCGCAAAGCATCATTGTCCATTTTCGCCATCTGTATTCCCCGGAAACGGGATCAGTTCCAGAACATCTTTCCCATGTCGGGCCGACTTCAGGAGAGATACCCTCATACGTCAAGAGCGATCACCTTTTCCGCTTTCATGTGATTCCACAAGCGGGCAGGGCGAAGTCGTCCACTTTTCCGCCGACGGGAAAGACAGGATCCGAGTCGGGGACGGCCGAAAATCAATCATGCCAGAGACGGGGGCGACCATAAACCGCACAGGTTTTTACCCTTGGGAAAACCTGTGAACCGGCACAATTCCCAAGGAGAAAATTGGTGAGTTTAGAAGCGCTTATTTGATGCGCGATTTTTAGAGTTTTCTAACGATAGCAGCGGGAATGCGCATTTTGACGGCGAAACGATCGAGATATGCAGAATCGGCAATCGACAAGGCCGGATTCCCTATGGCACGATGATCGTGTTGAGCCAACCGACAGGAGGTTTATCCATGTCCATGCAGTCACATCTCGCAGAACTTGAGCGCCGTCACGCGGAAATGGAACGCAAGATTGAAGATGCAAATTTGCACCCGAGTACGGACTCCCTGGAATTGGCTGGCATGAAACGACAAAAACTGAAGATCAAGGACGAGATCGAGCGAATACGGCAGGACGACGTGACGCTTCACTAGGCGCGTTTGCCAGATGTTTCGAGAACGCCGCGCTTCGTCGCGGCGTTTTTTTTATAGTTCTCCGACGGCTGTAGTCTGGATCTAAAGCGTGTCGCGTTTAGGCGGGCACAGCTATTCTGGAAAACGCCCGAGGCAGCGTTTGCATTGCAAATGCGTTCTGGTGGTTTCCGGAATTCAATTAAACACGACAGGCACTAAAGCGCCTTCGCCTGCTCGCGAAGGGTGAACTTCTGGATCTTGCCGGTTGAGGTTTTGGGAAGTTCACAGAATACGATTGTCCTTGGAGCCTTGAAATTTGCAAGGTGCTCCCGGCAGAAGGCGATCAGATCCGTATCGCTGGCCGTCGCGCCCTGCCGGAGTTCCACAAAGGCGCAGGGTGTCTCGCCCCATTTTTCGTCCGGCCGGGCCACGACCGCGGCGGCCTGTACATCCGGATGTTTGTAGAGCACTTCCTCCACCTCGATGGACGAGATGTTCTCACCGCCCGAAATGATGATGTCCTTGGACCGGTCCTTGAGCTGGATATAGCCGTCAGGATGCATCACCCCGAGATCGCCTGAATGGAACCAGCCACCGGCAAACGCTTCTTCGGTGGCAGCCGTGTTCTTCAGATAGCCCTTCATCACCACATTGCCCCGGAACATCACCTCGCCGAGGGTCTGGCCGTCGGCGGGAACGGGTTCCAGAGTCTGCTGGTCGAGCACGGCCAGATCTTCCAGGGCGACATAGCGCACGCCCTGGCGGGCCTTCTTTTGCGCCTGCCTGTCCAGCGGCAACGCATCCCATTCCGCCTTCCAGTCGTTAACGACGGCGGGGCCGTAAACTTCGGTCAGGCCGTAGAGATGGGTGACGTTGAAACCGGCTGTCTTCATGGCGGCAAGAACGCTTTCCGGCGGCGGCGCGGCGGCGGTGAAGAATTCGACCGGATGATCCAGCGCGCGTTTCTGGTCGGGTGCCGCGTTCAGGAGCGTCGACATGATGATCGGCGCGCCGCACAGATGGGTGACCTTTTCGTCGGCGATCAAATCCCACATCGGTTTCGGCCTGACCCAGCGCAGACACACATGGGTGCCGGCAACCACCGACAGCGACCAGGGAAAGCACCAGCCGTTGCAGTGAAACATCGGCAGGGTCCACAGGTAGACCGGGTGCGAGGTCATGGCGGCGGTGATCACATTGGCCTGGGCCAGAAGATAGGCACCGCGATGGTGATAGACAACGCCCTTGGGATTGCCCGTCGTCCCCGAGGTATAGTTGAGAGCGATCGCATCCCATTCATCCTCGGGCAGTGACCAGGAATAGTCCGGATCGCCGGATTGCAGGAATTCCTCGTAGTCGAGGGTGCCAAGACGTGCGCCATCCTGGGGGAACTCGGGATCGGAGTAATCGATCACGGTTGGGCGGACACTGGCGAGCGACAGTGATTCCTGCACGACCGGAGCATATTCACGGTCGGTAATCAGGACCTTGCAATCGGCGTGATCCAGCTGGAAGGCGATGACACCCGCGTCCAGGCGGGTGTTCATGGAATGAAGCACCGCGCCCGACATGGGCACACCGTAGTGGGCTTCGAGCATCGGCGGCACATTGGGAAGCATCACGCTGACTGTGTCGTTCCGCCCGACACCGAGGTTGGCGAGTGCGGAAGCGAGCTGGCGCGCACGGCGGTAAAAGCTGCGGTAATCGGTGCGCTGATTGCCATGAATGATCGCGGTGGTGTCGGGAAACACATCCGCGGCCCGTGCCAGAAAGCTGAGCGGACTCAGTGCGGCATAGTTCGCGGTTGTCTTATCGAGCCCCCGGGCGAACGGGCTGACACTGGCATCCATGGTCTTCCTCCCTCAATCCTTTTTCCGAAATCAAAACCGGAATCCGGACAGCACGCAATGCCTCATTGGCAACCGCGCCTAGACGAAGAACACGGAAATGCCATCATAGGTCAGTTTGACGCCGATCACCGCCATGAAGACGTAGATGATGCCGTAGAAAGTTTCCGCCTTGACGATACGCACCAGGCGAACCCCGGCCAGAGTGGCGATCAGGGCCACCGGAAAAAGCGTAACCGAGGTCGTCAGATTTGTGGAATCGAATTGGCCGAGAAGAAAATAGGGCACCAGCTTGATGGCATTTATGGTGGCAAAGAAAATCACGGCCGTACCGGCAAACAGCATTGGAGCGAGGCGGAGCGGCAGCATATACATCTGGAACGGGGGGCCGCCCGTATGGCTGATAAAGCTGGTGAAACCGGCGACAGCCCCCCAGAAGGTGCCCTTGGGCACATTGTGGCCCGGTGCGGTGGTTTCCTTGCGCCGAACAAAGACATAGTCGGCGACAAAGGCGATGGAAATGACGCCGACCAGCAGGGTGACGAAGGAATCGTTGACGTAGGCGGCGGCGGCCCAACCGGCACCGATTCCCACGAGGGCTGCCGGAAACAGGATGATCAGGCTTTTCCAGTCGGCGCGTCCCTTGTAGGCGAGGAGCGCGATCGCATCCATGACGATCAGGATCGGCAGCATGATGCCCGCTGCCTGCAGCGGCGAAACGACGAGCGCCATGACCGGGACGCCGAGCATGGCGAATGTGCCGCCGAAGCCACCCTTGGAAAGGCCGACGAGAAACACGGACGGTATGGCGGCGGCATAAAACCAGGGATCTGTAATCGGGGACATGAGCTTTGAAGGCGGGATCTGGGATCAGGACAGGACCGGCAGACAAGCATGCCAGAATGATTACGTAAAGTCCCGACCACCGAATTGCTTATACGCGGAGGCTTGCATTTCCGCATGCCCTTACAGCACTCTATCGGGCAAAAGCCCGGTTCGGTTCCCATCAGATGATTGCGGCCGTGGCGGGAGGCTATCTGGGAGGAGAGGTCATGGCGAGCCGGTATCACGAGGTCTATCAGGGCTGGAAGGACGATCCGCTGGCATTCTGGAAGAATGCGGCCTCGGAAATCGATTGGATCTCGACATCCGACCGGGTGTTCGATACCGATGAGGGGCGATACGGAAGCTGGTTCCCCGACTGGCAATGCAACACCTGCTACAATTGCCTTGACCGTCATGTCGAGCGTGGGCGGCCCGGACAGCCGGCGCTGATCTATGACAGCCCGATCACCGGCAGAACCGCAACCTACACCTATTCGGAACTGCTGGAGGAGGTCGAGGCACTTGCCTGCGTTCTTGCGGACCAGGGACTGGAGAAGGGTGACCGGGCGATCCTCTACATGCCGATGACGCCGCACGCGGTGATGGCGATGCTCGCCTGCGCGCGCCTGGGTGTCGTTCATTCCGTCGTCTTCGGTGGTTTCGCCGCAAATGAACTGGCGACCCGCATCGACGATGCCACCCCGAAAACCATTATCGCCGCGTCCTGCGGCATCGAGCCGGGCCGGGTGATCGCCTATAAACCGCTGATCGATGCGGCGATCGAGCAGGCGAGGCACAAGCCGGAAAGCTGTCTTGTGTTCCAGAGAGAGGAACTGACAGCCGGTCTGGTGGAGGGCAGGGACCATGATCTCGGCGCCCTGCAGGAGGAGGCAAAGACAGCCGGCCGGCGAATTGCCCCGGTTCCGGTCAAGGCCACCGACCCGCTTTATATTCTTTACACTTCCGGCACGACCGGCCAGCCGAAAGGAGTGGTGCGCGACAATGGCGGCCATATGGTCGCGCTCAAATGGTCGATGAGCAATCTCTACGATATCCAGCCGGGGGAGGTCTTCTGGGCCGCGTCCGATGTCGGCTGGGTGGTCGGTCATTCCTACATCTGTTATGCGCCGCTGCTGCATGGCTGCACGACTGTCGTGTTCGAGGGCAAGCCGGTGGGCACGCCTGACGCGGGTGTCTTCTGGCGGGTGATTTCGGACCACGACGTGGTGTCGCTCTTCACGGCACCGACGGCCTTCCGGGCGATCCGCAAGGAAGACCCCAACGGGGAACTGATCGAGAAATACGACCTGTCACGATACCGGTCGCTGTTCCTGGCCGGCGAACGCGCCGACCCCGAAACTGTCAATTGGGCGATCGACAAACTGCAGGTGCCGGTTATCGATCACTGGTGGCAGACCGAGACCGGCTGGTGCATTGTCGGCAACCCGCTCGGTCTCGGGCAATTGCCGGTGAAACCCGGTTCCCCCACGGTTCCCATGCCCGGATACGACGTGCAGGTGCTGGACGATGCCGGCCATCCGCTGGGAACGAACACGCTGGGCAACATCGTTGTGAAACTGCCCTTGCCGCCGGGCGCGCTGCCGACGCTCTGGAATGCCGACGAGCGGTTTTTCGACGCCTATCTGGCGGAATTTCCCGGCTACTACAAGACATCCGATGCCGGGGTGATCGATGACGACGGCTATCTGTCGATCATGGCGCGGACAGACGATATCATCAATGTTGCCGGCCACAGACTGTCCACCGGTGGCATGGAAGAGGTTCTGGCGGGCCATCCCGATGTTGCCGAATGCGCGGTGATCGGTATTGCGGACAAGCTGAAAGGCCAGTTGCCCTGCGGGTTCGTGGTGCTGAAATCAGGCGTTGACCGCTCCCATGACGAGATTGAAAAGGAACTTGTCAAACTGGTGCGCGAGAAGATCGGACCTGTTGCCGCCTTCAAGATCGCGATTACGGTGGAGCGTCTTCCCAAGACCCGGTCAGGCAAGATCCTGCGCGGCACGATGCGCCAGATTGCTGATGGCGAGACCTACAGGATGCCGGCGACCATCGATGATCCGGCGATCCTGGATGAAATCAGCGACGCCTTGAAAACACACGGTATTTCCGTTTGATAAATCGAAACGCCGGTGACGGAGGCCAATAACGGCCATCGACAGCGCCTGTTTTGCCTCTTAATGTCGGGCCGCCGCGCAGCGGCCCGTGTCTCTGACGCGGTGCGAATTTACTCAAGCAGCCGTGAGGGTTTCCGTGTCTTTGGAAAATAAGGTCGCCATCGTAACCGGTGCAGCCCGGGGTATAGGGCTCGCCATCGCCAGGCGTTTCGTCATGGACGGCGCGAAGGTCGTGATCGCCGATGTTGACGATGAGGCCGGAGAGGCCGCGGCCGGGGATCTGAGTTCCCTGGGCGATGCAATGTATATCCACTGCAATGTTGCCGAGCGCCTGGACGTGCGCAATCTGGTCGCAGAAACGCTGAACGCCCATGGCGACATCGATGTTCTGGTCAACAATGCCGGAATTGTCGCCGGGGCCGACTTCCTGGAGCTGGAAGAAGATGATTTCGACCGGGTTCTTTCCATCAACCTGAAGGGGGCCTTCCTGTGTTCGCAGGCGGTTGCCCGCCACATGGTCGAGAAGGTGGAAGGCGGCGGCGCTCCGGGTTGCATCGTCAACATGTCGTCGATCAATGCGGTTCTGGCGATCCCCAACCAGATCCCCTACTGCGTCTCCAAGGGGGGGCTGTCGCAGCTGACCAAGGCGACCTCGCTGTCGCTGGCCCAATATGGCATCCGGGTCAACGCGGTCGGTCCGGGATCGATCATGACCGATATGCTCGCAAGCGTGAACGATGATCCTGCCGCGAAGAACCGCATCATGTCCCGCACGCCAATGCTGCGGATCGGCGAGCCGTCCGAGATTGCCGGCGTTGTCGCCTTCCTGGCGTCCGAAGATGCCAGCTACGTCACCGGGCAGACCGTCTTTGCCGATGGCGGCAGGTTGCCGCTGAACTATACGGTCGCCGTGCCGGACGAGGATTAAGCGTCTTCCTGCCGCTTAAGCCATTTCTTCCTCGGCTCCGAACTGGAGCCGGGCGAGCTTGGCGTAAAGGCCGTCGGCGGCGCTGAGTTCAGCGTGGGTTCCGGTTTCGACAATCCGTCCTCCCTCCATCACCAGGATCCTGTCGGCTTTCAACACGGTTGCAAGCCGGTGGGCGATCACCAGCGTGGTGCGGTTTTCCATCAGCCGGTCGAGTGCCTGCTGGACGAGGTTCTCGCTTTCCGCATCGAGAGCGCTGGTGGCCTCGTCAAGGAGCAGGACCGGGGCGCTCTTGAGGACAGCTCTCGCGATGGCGATCCGCTGGCGCTGGCCTCCAGAGAGGGTTATGCCGCGCTCGCCCACCATGGTGTCGTAGCCGTTCGTCATTGTTTCGATGAAAGGCGCGGCAAGGGCTGCCTGCGCGGCGGTGATGATTTCTTCCCGGGAGGCGCCGGGCCGGCCATAGGCGATGTTCTCCGCAATGCTTGCACCGAAAATGGCCGTGTCCTGGGGGACCAGGGCAATGTGCCCGCGCAGGTCTTGCGGATCGAGCTGTCTTATATCCACGCCGTTCAGCCGGATGCATCCCGCCGTCGGGTCGTAGTAGCGCATCAGAAGGCTGAAGAGTGTTGATTTGCCGGCTCCTGACGGGCCGACCACCGCCACGGTTTCACCGGGAGAAACCGTCAGCGCCAGGTCGGTGAGAACGGGCAGGGACTTGCTGTTTTCATATGCGAAGGAAACGTGGTCGAAGGATATTTCGCCCCTTGGCGTTTCGGGCAGGCGGACGGGATCGGCGGGCGCGCTGATTTCCGGCTGGATTTCCAGAAGTTCGGAGAGACGCTCGGCGGCGCCCGCTGCCTGGGAGAGTTCACCCCAGACCTCCGACAATGCAGCCAGGGATCCGGCCGCCAGGATCGAGTAGAGCAGGAACTGGCTCAGCTCACCGCCGGTGATGCGGCCGGAGAAGACATCGCTGGCACCGATCCACAGAACCGCGACAATGCTGGCGCCGATGACGAAAATCGCAAAACCGGTCAGTGCCGCACGGGCCATGATCGCCTGGCGGGCCGCCTGAAACGCGGCCTCGACTGCGCTGCGGTAATGATCTGCACTGCGGCTCTCATGGGTGAAAGCCTGCAGGGTGCGGACCGCGCCGAGCATTTCGCCGGCGAAGGCGGAGGCGTCCGCGAGCGTGTCCTGGGCAAAGCGGGACCTTTTGCGCACCTGGCGTCCGAAGCCCAGAATCGGAACAAGAATGACGGGGATTGCCGCCAGGACAATGACGGAGAGGCGGGGGCTGGTGACGACCATCATCACCGATGCGCCGGCGAACATGATCAGGTTGCGCATGGCAAGCGAGGCGCTCGCGCCGAAGGCCGACTTGATCTGCGTCGTGTCCGCTGTCAGGCGGGAGAGGATTTCTCCGGATTTCGCGCTGTCATAGAAGGCGGGGCTGAGCCGGGTCAGATGGGCAAAGACATCCGAGCGGACGTCGCTCACCACCCGTTCGCTGATCCACATCACCAGGAAATAACGGATGGAGCTTGCCAGGGCCAAAGCGCAGACGACCCCGACAAGGACGGCGAAGTAGGAGTTGACCAGAGCCGGGTCATCGGCCCCGAACCCGAAGTCGATCATCCGGCGGACGGCAGCGGGCAGGATCAGGGTGATGACGGCCGCAGAAAACAACGCGACGATCGCGGCTGTCACGAAACCCTTGTGTCTCAGCAGATAGGGCAGCAGCCGGGTCAACGGCCTGAGCGACTTTCGCGATGATCCCGCTGGGGAGTTTATGTCTGTAGCTTGGGCGTCGGCCAAAGGGGTCTCCTCGTCGTTTGCGACCGTCTTTAACATGTTCGGCGACGGGCTCAATGCCATAGGTCAAGTCCGGGTGCACGGTGGGGGTGGCCATGCCCCGGGGAGCCCGGGAGAAGTGTAGGCGCACACGCCGCTTTCTTTCCGGAAGACAGGAGAAGATTGCCGGATTTTGCCCCTTGTCTTGCCATGCGCCTTGGGGTATATCCCCGCTTCATGTTTCTGAGGGCGGCGTCCGCATCCGGATCGGCGGCCCTTTATCTCGTTTGCGCTGACGTTGCGACTTTTACGGAAAGACGTTTCGAGGCGTTTGAAAGGACCGGTCATGAAAGCGGATATCCATCCCGACTACCACACCATCAAGGTCGTCATGACCGATGGTACCGAATTCACCACCCGCTCCACCTATGGTGCGGAAGGCGACACCCTGCAGCTCGACATCGATCCGACGTCTCATCCGGCCTGGACCGGCGGCGACCGTCAGTTGATGGACCGCGGCGGACGCGTGTCCCGCTTCAAGAACAAGTTTGCTGGTTTCCTGGGTTCCTGATCAATCTTCGACAACTGCTTCGTTTTCGAAAAACCCGGCCTCTGGCCGGGTTTTTTTGTTTTTAAAAGCTGCGCGGAAACAGGCTACCTGCCCGCCACTTTGAAATCGATCTGAAACGGGCAAACTAAAAAAGCCGCCCGGAGGCGGCTTTTTGAGTGGAACTTCCGGAACGGCGTCAGCCGATGTTGCCGAAGGCAGCGTTGAGCTGGCTGATCTGCGATGCGACCGGATTGTCGTTGTTGGCTTCTTCGGACCGCTCCGTCTCATCCTTGCGATAGAGCATCTTGTCGAGATGCACCACGCGTTCCTGAAGGCGGGTCGAACGTTCGACGAGATCGCGCAGGGTATCGGGAAGCTCTTCCCAGGTCGGGCCGCCGGACGCGCTGCTCAATTTGTCGAGGCGAACCTTGTTCTTGTCGCTACCGGCCTGTTCGCGGGACATTTCGCCCTCGTTCACGGCCCGCTGCAGCAAAAGCCAGGAGGCGAGTTGCATCAACCGGGTCGTCAGGCGCATGGATTCGGTGGCATAGGCGAGCGAAGTCGGGCGCGGAAGCTGCTTGGCTTCCTCGCGGCCGGCTCCGTCCAGATACATGGCTGTTTCTTCCACAAGCGACATGCCTTCCTGAAACAGGCTCTGAAAGTTGTCGGAGCTGGCCAGGTGATGCGCTATGTGTACCGTTTCAACAGGACCACCAGCTTTTTTCATGTCTTCCGTCATAGGATTACTGCGCCTCAATTGCTCTTCCGGTTGAACCATGCATCTCTTCAAAAACTGACCCAGGATAATACACCCGGGACAATGTGTTCTTTTTTGGAACAATGCAGGTCTTCATGCCATTTACTGAGCAATCCGTGTGCCATTTACAAAGGTAAACAGCCATTAACCAGAACATCGACACTGTACTATGAGGTTGAGGTAAAAAAAAGAGCCGCTGGAATGCGGCTCTGAGTCATTAACAGGGAGGCGTCAAACAGAGTGGACAGGAGCCACTCGTATCCAGATGACTGGATGTATAAATTTATAATTTGGAAAGATTAACAGGAGGTAAACAAGTTAATTTTTATCTGTTCCGTTTACTGCAGAATTCGGATGCGGGTGGAGTTTATTTCAATTTTTACAGAAATTTGCCAAGTTATTTCTGAAAAATAGAGTTGGCTGCATCGCGAATATTCTCACGTTGCTCAATTTCTCGCTGGGTGCGGTTAATTTCGTCGGCCAGCGCCTCGATCCGCTCCGCAAGATCGGTCTCTGAAAGTGTGGACAATTCTTCGCCAACGGTGATTGTGCCGGAGGCGGGTTTCCTGGGGACATCTTCGTCAAACAGACCCATTGTGGCATTCCCTCACGCATGACCGGCGAATTCGTTCGCTGGCGCTTGTCTGATCCGCAGTCTTTCAAATAGGTTCATAGCGAATTTACCATATGCCAGGCACGGATCGCCTAGCCAGTCCCAAAATGAACCAAAAACGAGAGGGTGCTATGCAAATTCTGCCCCACAGCATGACAGCGGTGGCGATATCCGAACCTGGCGGTCCGGAGGTGCTGGTGCGCGAAACCCGTCCGCTGCCGAAACCGGCTGCGGGCGAGATCCTGATCCGTGTCGCTGCCGCCGGCGTGAACCGGCCGGATGTCCTGCAGCGCGCGGGAGCTTATCCGCCGCCGAAGGGCGCTTCCGACCTTCCCGGTCTTGAGGTTGCCGGGGAGGTGGTGGCCTGCGGTGAGGGGAGTGGGCGTCACGCGATCGGCGACAAGGTCGCGGCTCTGTGTCCCGGAGGCGGTTACGCGCAGTATTGCAAGGTAGTGGCAGGTCATGCCTTACCAGTGCCGACGGGCCTGTCATTGGAAGAAGCCGCGGCGTTGCCGGAAACCTTTTTTACCGTCTGGAGCAATGTGTTCGACCGCTGCGGTCTGAAAAGCGGTGAGCGGTTTCTGGTTCATGGCGGAACCTCCGGAATCGGGACGACCGCGATCCAGCTTGCCAGGGCCTTCGGAGCCGAGGTTTTCACGACGGTCGGATCGCGGGAAAAGGCGGAGGCTGTTCGTAAACTCGGCGCTGACCACGTCATCGTCTACCGTGAGGAGGCGTTCGAAAAGGTCATTCTGGATGTCACGGGCGGCGAAGGCGTTGACGTCATTCTGGATATGGTCGGCGGCGATTATGTCGAACGGAACTGGAAAGCGGCCGCGGTCGAAGGGCGGATCTGTCAGATCGCGACCTTGAACGGAGTGTCGGAAAAGGTGAATTTCTCACGCCTCATGGTCAAGCGGCTGACGCATACGGGGAGCACGCTCAGACCGCGCAGCGATGCTTTTAAAACCGCGATCGCGGATGCCCTTGAAGCGAAGGTCTGGCCTCTGATCGAATCAGGACAAATTCGGCCGATCATGGATTCAACCTTTCCGCTGGTCGAGGCCGCGGAGGCGCATCGACGGATGGAAAGCTCTGGACATATTGGCAAAATCGTCCTGACCGTGGGAGGCTGAATTCCCAAGGAAGGCGCGAGGAAATGCCGGAATGCAAGTGCGTTGCGTTTTGGCGACATTTCTCCTATATTCCGCCCACTTCCCTTGAAATGGAATTCGAACACCGCTTTTTTGCCCTGCCGGGCGAGGGAGCAGACGAGAGGAATTTATCCGATGGCGAACACGCCGCTGATGCCGAAGGCAACCGCTGTCTGGCTTGTGGACAATACCGCGCTGAGCTTCACCCAGATCGCCGCGTTCTGCAAACTTCACCCGCTGGAAGTGAAGGCGATTGCCGATGGCGAAGCCGCGCAGGGAATCAAGGGCCTCGATCCCATCCTGACGGGACAGCTGACCCGCGAGGAAGTGGAGAATGCGCAGGCTGATCCGAACTACCAGCTGAAGCTTCAGGGTTCGAAGGTTGTGGTGCCGGAATCCAAGCGCAAGGGACCGCGTTACACACCTGTCTCCCGCCGTCAGGACCGCCCGAACGCCATTTTGTGGCTGGTGCGCAACCACCCGGAGCTGAAGGACGCGCAGATCATGCGCCTCGTCGGCACCACCAAGCCGACCATCGCCGCGATCCGGGATCGTACCCATTGGAACTCGTCGAACCTGACCCCCTCCGATCCGGTCACGCTCAGCCTGTGCAGCCAGCTTGAACTGGATATGGAAGTTGAGAAGGCCGCCAAGAACGCACCACAGCCGGTCGCCGGCGGTCCTGTCGAAACGCTGATGCCGGTTGAGGAATCGACCAGCGATGATGCCCTCGCCGCTGCCTTTTCGTTCGGTACGAGCAAACCTGCCAAGCGTGAAGAAGAAGAAATCGACGCGGAAGCTGTCTTTGCGAACCTTGGCATGCCGAAAAAGGTCAGCGAAGACGAAGCCGGTGCTGCCGACGACGAGGTACAAGCCGAAGCCGAAGCAGAGGTTGTGGCCGAAGCTGAGGTGGAAACAGCCGCAGATGCGGAAACTGAGGCAGAGCCTGAAGCTGTTGACGACACGGAAACTGACGAAGCCGTCAAGGAAAAGTAAGGTTTCAATCCGTTTCGTTGCGAGGTGTCAAACCGCCGGCCGATACAGCCGGCGGTTTTTTGTGGTTCTGCAAACCTGGTTTTCCGGATGCGCGGCGAAAACGCGTTGCCACGTTGCCGATCAGGACATAGTCTGCCGGCCTTTCAGGGAGAAAACGATGTCTAACAAAATGCTCAAGCTGGGCTTAACGCTGGCTCTTGCCCTTGGTGTCACACAGGCACAGGCCGAAACGCGGATCACCTACAAGTCCGCGAAATCCACTTCCTCCTACTATCAGATGGGCGTTCAGATCGCCGAAGCCGTCAAGGCCGGAAGCGATGGCGAGATGATCGTGACCGTCGAGGAGAGCCAGGGCTCCGTCCAGAATGTGATGGAAGCCAAGGCAAGAGGAGGAGACTATGTCTTCACCACTCCGCCGGTGCTGGTGTCGCTGGCCCAGGGCGGGAAAGCGATGTTCGAGGGCAAGGGAGATCCGAAGTTCGACGAGATCCGCGCCCTGTTTCCGATCCCGTCGCTGACAATGCATTTCGTGATGTCGGAAAAAAGCGGTGTGACGGATTTCGCGGGCATGGAAGGCAAGACCATCCTGCTCGGCAAGGGCTCGTTCGGAGCCACGGAAGGCGCAAAATATCTCAAGCTCTTCGGCCTGGAAGGCAAGTTTGATCTTGCCGAGGTCGAGCTGTCGAACGCGGTTGCGGCCTTGAAAAACGGTCAGATCGACGGTTTTGTAACCGCCGGTTCCTGGCCGGCACCGAATGTCATCGAGGCCGCCGCGTCCTCCGATGTGCATGTCCTTTCCCTCGACGACGACCAGATCGCACAAACGAAGCGCGCGAAACTGGTGATCCCGGCGGGTACATATGCCGGTCAGGAAGAAGACATCGCGACCACCTCACTGCCGGTCGCCGCCTTCACGACCACGGCCATGGATGACGATACGGCCTATACGCTCACAAAGACCTTCTGGGAGCAAAAGGCCGGTATGGGCGAGGATGCGCCCTGGTGGAACGGTGTCGATCAGGCTCTGATGGCGAATATCACCGGCAAACTTCATCCCGGTGCTGTCCGCTACTACAAGGAAGCCGGCATCGACCTCACCGACGCGCAGCAGTAATCCGCGCGAGAAGTCTTGAAACGTCCGGCGCACGGCCGTCAGCAGCTGCTGCCAGCCCCGTGCGCCGGATCCTTTTGGCCGGACGTGCCGACCGGCGCCGGCCAATCCTCATTCCAATCTCGGTCAGACAAGCAATTCCATGATCCGCAGCGAACCTGCAAACACGCTCTTCTGGCGAACGGCGATGATCGTTCTGGCCGTCACTCTCGTGGCCTTTCACCTTGGGTTGATCTTTTCAGGGCTTGTTCCCAATCTTGTCAGCCGGCCGTTGCATCTTGCTCTTGCACTGCCCTGGATTTTCATTTTCGCGGGCGGCGGTGCCATCCGGCGGGCGAGCGGCGCACTTTTCTGCGCCGCAGGAGTTGCCGCCTGCCTCTGGGTCGCGGTCAATCAGTCCGCGCTGTCCGACCAGTATGGTTTTCTGGAAGGCAACTTCCAACGCGTGATTGCCGTCGTCCTGCTGGTGACGGTTCTGGAAGGGGCGCGGCGCGTCATCGGCTGGCCGTTGCCGATTGTTGCCGCCCTTGCCCTCGCCTACGGACTTTTCGGGCAATACATTCCCGGTGAGTTCGGTCATTCAGGAACGCCGGTTGCCAGCTTTCTGGGAACGCTGACAATCGCGGAAGGCGGTATCTGGGGGAGTCTGACCGGTGTATCGGTCAATGTCGTGGCGATCTTCGTGATCTTTGGCGCGGTGCTGAACGCGGGGGAGGCGGGACAGGGCTTCATGAATGTTGCCGCCGCCGCGGCGGGCCGTCTGAAGGGGGGAGCGGCCAAAGTGTCGGTCCTGTCCTCGGCGCTGTTCGGATCTATCTCAGGCTCTGCTTCCGCCAATGTCGCCTCCACCGGCGCGATCACCCTGCCTGCCATGACCCGGCTCGGCTATCCCAAGAGGCTAGCCGGCGCTGTCGAGGCCGTGGCCTCCTCGGGCGGTCAGATCATGCCGCCGCTGATGGGGGCCGGTGCCTTTGTCATGGTCGAACTGACCCGCGTACCCTACACCCAGATCATGGCGGCGGCGCTGCTTCCGGCCGTCCTGTATTTCTTTGCCGTCTGGGTGGGGATCAATGCCTATGCCCGCCGCTTCGACCTTGCTTCCGTCGCACGGGAAGATCAGCCGCGCCTGAGGCAGGTTGCCATCACTTCGGCGTTTTTCCTGGTGCCGTTCCTGGTCCTGCTCCACGGCATGTTTGTTGCCAACTATACGCCGCAATATGCGGCCTGCATGGCCATCCTGGCCGGGTTCGTGCTGCTCTTTTTCAATGCAAGGGGCACCTTCGATCCCAGGGAAATTCTTCGCAGGATGGAAGAAGCATTCTTGAACGCGGCGCGGCAGGTCTCCGTCATCGCAGCCATCATCATCTGCGCGTCAATCATCATCGGCGTTCTCGCGATCACCGGGCTCGGGGTCAAGATCACGTCCCTGATCCTGTCCGGTTCGGGCGGGTATCTGTGGCCGTCGCTGTTTCTGACGGCGCTTGCCTGTCTTGTGCTCGGCATGGAAGTGCCGACGACCGCCGCTTACGTCATCTGTGTATCCGTTGCCGGTCCCGCGCTGATGCAGCAGGGGCTGGAGCCGCTGCAGGCGCATCTCTTCGTGTTCTGGTTCGCCCTGCTCTCGACGATCACGCCGCCGGTGTGCGGAGCCGTATTCATTGCAGCAGGCATGGTCGGGGAGAACTGGCTCAAGGTCGCGATGACGGCGATGGCGCTTGGAATTGGCCTCTATGTCATTCCGCTTGCCATGATCGCCAATCCGTCCGTCATCCAGCTATCGACCGCGCCGATCGCCGCTGTGGCGTCGGCGGTCAAGATCGGGGCGGGTCTCGGGCTCGTGTCGTTCGGCATCATCGGCTATCGGAAGCCATGGAAAAGGCTGCTGTCGGCAGGCGCCGGTCTTGCTTTGATTTTTGTCGGGGGCAACCTGATATAGATCGCAGGGAAGAGCCGGAGATCCAGAGAGTCCGGGAGTCGGCGCTCTTGGCGTTTCGGCAGGCCCGGTCCATTTGGTTCCGGTGTTTGCCGGTGGTTGACTCACGCGTCAGGGGGAATTGCCAGCGCGCTCCTCATTCATGCATGGCGCCGTGATTTAATCCTCGTCCGCCCGGTGAACCGGAAACGGCCGCTGCTCCGCGATGGCTTCCATGGCGAAATAGGAGGTCACGTTCTCCAGTTCGACCTCGGATATGAGACGCTGATAAATCGCGTCATAGCTGGTCATGTCGCGCGTTACTACCTTGATAAGGTAGTCATAGTCTCCGCCGATCCTGTAAAAATCCACCACATTCGGGATGGATGAGACGTGATCCCGGAATGTTCCCAGCCAACCCGAGGAATGGTGCCGGGTCCTGACCATCATGATGACCACGAGACCGGCGCCCAGTTTCTCCCGGTTTAACAAGACCGTGTGATTGCGAATGGCGCCCGCGGCTTCCAGCGCCTTGAGGCGCCGCCAGCAGGCGTTTTGGGAGAGCCCGATACTGTCGGCCAGTTCCCGCTGGGACTGGGCCGCGTCTCGCTGGAGCTCTTCAAGGATGCGGCAATCGATTTGATCTATTTTTAACATATATAGCGGTT
Source organism: Labrenzia sp. OB1 (assembly GCF_001624695.1). Lineage (GTDB taxonomy): Bacteria > Pseudomonadota > Alphaproteobacteria > Rhizobiales > Stappiaceae > Roseibium. Next base: position 306,937 of record NZ_JSEP01000005.1, read on the forward strand.
CATATGACCCAACGTGACGGCGTATCAGCTAAAAATATGTGATGAATTCATTTAATTCGAATGTCAAGATTACTTTATGAATGAAAGAATAAATGCGACGGGATTCAATCCGGCTGCCCCAGGCCAGGAGAGCGTCCTGGATGGGTTTTTGAACACCTTGCGTGACCCGAATCTTGTTGAAGCATTGCGCGATGGCCTGATCGGCGAGGATGCCCTCGTGCCAGGTCTTGATGGCCCGAAAAAGCTCGTCTATGCGGATTATGTCGCCTCGGGCCGAGCCCTGAGCCAGATTGAAGACTTCATTCGCGACAAAGTGCTTCCCTATTACGCCAACAGCCACACGCAGGCTTCTTTCTGCGGTGCTTTCATCACTCAATTGAGGACGCGGATCCGGGCGGAGATCGCGCGGATCACCGGGGCGGGCGATGGTTATTCGGTCGTCTTCACCGGGTCCGGTTCGACGGCCGGCCTGAACCGGATCGTCATGCTTCTCGATATTCCGCAGGTCGTTGCTTCCGGCAAGCGTGCTGTTGTCCTGATCGGTCCTTATGAACATCATTCAAATCTGTTGCCCTGGCGGGAAAGCGGAGCCGAGGTGATCGAAATCCCGGAAAGCCCGGGTGGTGGCGTGGACCTGAATGCGCTTGAAAGACATTTGCGCGCGAGTGCCGGTGCGGACCTCATCGTAGGCGCATTTGGAGCTGCGTCGAATGTCACCGGCATACTGACCGACGACCTTGCCGTGACGCGTCTGCTGAAGTCCTACGGTGCCCTGGCGGTCTGGGATTTCGGCTGCGCCGGTCCCTATGCGCCGATGCGCATGGATGCCGGCACAGATGCCGCCAAGGACGCAATCGTCTTCTCGCCACACAAATTTCCGGGTGGCCCGGGCGGGTCCGGCGTCATGATCATCCGCGATGCCATCGCGCGCCGCAAGACACCGACCTTGCCGGGTGGCGGCACGGTGTCTTTCGTCTCTCCATGGGATCACATCTATTCCACAAGCCTTGAACACCGTGAAGAAGGCGGGACGCCGAATGTTCTGGGAGACATCCGGGCCGGTCTTGCGCTGATGGTCAAGGATGCGCTCGATGCGACCTGGCTCGCCGAGCGTCAACAGGACTTGCGGGCCCGGGCGCTGGCCGTCTGGAAGCACAATCCGCATCTTGAACTGCTTGGCTGTCAAGACGCGAGGGCCTTGCCGATATTCTCGTTCCAGGTGCGCGACGCGTCCGGGAAACGGGTTCATCATCAACTCTTCACAAGGATGCTTTCGGATGTTTACGGGATCCAGGCGCGGGGTGGCTGCGCCTGCGCCGGATCCTATGCCCATGCGCTGCTCGATATCGACCAGGAGGCTTCCGCCGGTATCAAGAAGTCTCTCGATGCGGGTGAAGAGATTGAAAAACCGGGATGGGTCCGGTTAAACTTGTCGCCATTGATGCGCGATGAAAAAGTCGATTTCATCATCGCATCGGTGGATCGGCTGGCCCGGGAACAGGCGGCTTTCTCGCGACATTATGTGGCCGACATCTCAAATGGCCGGTTTTCTGCGACGCTTCTTGAACAAACCGGGCCCTGAAATGCTGAACCCGCTACGCCACAGTACCTTCCGCTTTCTATTCGCATCGCAGGTTCTGTCTCTCACGGGCGTCGGGTTGATGACGGCGGGACTGTCGCTGGCGGCATGGCGGATCGGCGGAGCGAGCCACGCGGGGCCTATACTGGGACTGTTCTTCGCGCTCAAGATGATTGCCTATGTCGGCTTTTCACCTCTGGCCCAGGCGGCCCTGACCAGAATTCCGCGCCTGCGGGCTCTGGTCGGTCTGGATGTGGCACGGCTTCTGTTCATGGTGCCGCTTGCCTTTGTCTCCTCCTGGTGGACGATCGCCGGTCTGGCTTTCCTGTTTTTCGCGGTCTCCTCGGCCTTCACGCCGCTGTTTCAGGCCATGATACCCGCCGTTTTACCCGACAAGGAGACGTATTCGGAGGCGCTCGCACTCTCGCGGATCGCCTACACGCTGGAGAGCATTCTGACGCCCATCCTGGTCGGGGCGGCGCTGTTGTTCTTGCACACGGAATATCTCTTTGCCCTTGCCGCGCTGGGCTTTATCGGCTCCGCGGTCTGTCTCCTGCTGTCCCGCAGCGGAAAAGAGGTGCGGGTTCAAAATCAGGATCCATTTCTCACGCGCGCGGTGCGCGGGCTCTGGATCTATGCACGGACGCCCCGGCTGCGCGGATTGTTCGTCCTGAATTTCGGTCTGTCCCTGGTCATGGCCTGGATCCTGGTCGACACCATCGTCTATGCGGGAACACGGTTTGAAGACGCCGAGCAGGTCTTCCCCTGGCTGATGGGAGGTTACGGTGTGGGTGCTGCCCTGATGGCTTTCGCGCTGCCGGCTCTGCTGCGGGTTTTTTCTGAGCGCCGGGTCATGGCGGCGGGAACCTTTCTCTTTGCCATGCTGTCTCCGTTGATCCTGCTGCAACCAGCCTTGCCGGAACTGGTGGTGCTGTGGGCGTTGTTCGGGGCCGCCTGCACACTGACACTGACACCCGGCGGTCTGATTCTGACGCGCTCGGCTTCCGATGCCGACCGGCCGGCCGTTTTCGCGGCGCAGTTTTCCCTGTCCCATGCGGGCTGGCTGGTCGCCTATCCCCTTGCAGGCTGGCTGGGTGCGGCGTTTGCTCCCGCGACCGCGCTGATCATATTGGCGATCCTGGCTGTCCTGGTGACACTTGCCGGGCTGGCGGTATGGCCGGCAAAGGATCCGGATCTGCGTGAACACAGTCATCCGAACCTTCCGCCCGATCATCCGCATATTGTGACCTCTCACCGGGGCGTTCATGCCCATCCCTTTTACATCGATGAATTGCATCCGCGCTGGGATGCCTGAAAAGAACGCCATTCGGCATGAAGGATTGACTGATGTCTGACTCGAGTTCCACGTTCCCCCTGGACGGCGCCGGCCTGACGGTTCTCGAAGAGCGTTTGCGGGAAAACCTGGAATATCTTTGCTGGCCGGGCAAATCCTGGGTGCCGCCGAAACAGGTGAACGGGGAAACGGCAAGTGATGTCGTCGTCATTGGCGGCGGCATGTGCGGAATGGTGGCCTGGCTGGCGCTGCGCACCGGCGGCGTTGCCAACATCCGGGTTCTTGACCGAAGCCCTGAAGGTTTCGAGGGGCCCTGGCTGAATTACGCCCGGATGGAAACGCTGCGTTCTCCCAAGACGTTGACAGGCCCGGCCTTTGGCCACGGTATGCTGACGTTTCAGGCCTGGTACAGGGCGCAATTCGGCACGGAAGCCTGGGACACGCTGGACAAGGCCCCGCGTCCCATGTGGATGGACTATTTGAAATGGTACCGGAAGGTCCTCGACATTCCGATTGAAAACGGCGTCGCCCTGGAGCGGGTGGAGCCGGAAGGCGACTTTTTGCGTCTTCATCTGACTGGCGCCGAGACGGGTTCGATCCTGACGCGCAAGCTGGTCATGGCAACGGGCCGGGACGGAACCGGTGTCCCGAACATTCCGGTGTTCATGGACGGGATTTCCCGGAAATGCTGGGCCCACAGCGCAGAAGAGATCGATTTCGCGGCGCTCAAGGGGAAAAAGGTTGCTGTGATCGGCGTTGGCGCCTCTGCCGTGGACAATGCCGCTGAAGCGCTCGAACATGGCGCCGCCGAGGTCCGGCATCTGGTCCGCCGCAAGGAAATGCCCACCATCAACAAGATGATGGGTATCGGCAGCTACGGGTTCACGGCGGGCTTCAGCGCGATGTCGGACGAATGGCGCTGGCGCTTCATGAATTATTCCTTCGTCACCCAGACCCCGCCGCCGCACGGCTCGACACTGCGGGTTTCCCGTCACAAGAACGCCCATTTCCATTTCGATCTGCCGGTTCGAAAGGTGGAAGAGGCCGCCGGCGGCCTGAAGCTGAGCCTTGGCGAGAATTCCGTGTATCATGCAGACTATCTCATTTTGGGCACCGGCTTTTGCATCGATCCCATGGCGCGGAGCGAATTCGGTCCAGCGGCCGGGGAGATCGCCCTCTGGCGCGATGTCTATCAACCTCCGGAAGGAGAAGAAAATCGCGATCTAGGGCATTTTCCCTATCTGAACCCGGACTTCACATTCCGGGAAAGAACACCGGGCAAAGCGCCCTGGCTGTCCAGCGTTTACTGCTTCAACTACGGCGCGACCGCGAGCCTGGGCAAGGTTTCTGGCGATATTCCGGGCATCTCCGATGGTGCTGGATGGCTGGCGAAGGCGATTGCCGCCGAGCTCTATTGCCAGGACATAGGCGCGCATTGGCAGGCCTTGCAGGACTACAGCACCCCGGAGCTGACCGGCGAGGAATGGACACCCATCCCGTTACCGCAACCCGAACCGGAAGCCGCCGAGGCCTTGTCGTGAGCACCGAAACATTGACGAAAAGCACTCTTCGAGAATTGTCGGCCATAGCTGAAGGCAGCGCGGCTGCAGCGGCCATCGACGGGCGCTCCAACATCATGTCCTTGTCGCAGACGACCGAGGATGCGGTGCTCAAGCCGCAGGAGACAGGGGCGTGGTCCCATGATGTCCGTGCGGCGCTTGCTGCCCGTATCGCGGCGCTGAACGGCGAAACCGCCCTGGCCGATCGCTATTGCGCACTCATTGAAGATGCGCGTGTCGCCGATGTGGCGGATCCTCTCCGGTCCGGCAAAGCGCAGGGTCTGGAAAAGATATGTGATTTCATGGACAAGGTGGCGGTACAGACGCGCGATATCGATGCGCAAGACATCAATGCTCTGCAGGATGCCGGCATATCCGACGCCGATATCGTCCGGCTTTGCGAAATCAATGCCTTCATGGCCTATCAGGTGCGTGTCCTGGCCGGTATCAGGTTGATGACGGAGGGCCGGACATGAGCGATGTCATCCGCAAATTCACCCGCTCCGTTCCCGACTGGCGGCCAAGGGTCGAGCCGATAAAGCTGGAGGATGCTACGCCGGAACAACTGGAGGCGCTGCAGGTGACGCCCTCCAATACGAAAATATCCGCCTATGTGCTGACGCTTGCCCATGACGTGGAGACCCTGAAGGTTCGCTCGCCGCTGTTCAACGGCATCATGTATGACAAGGGGGGGCTGTCGCGCGAGGAACGCGAACTCGGTGCCCTGGCGGCCTCCATGGTCAATCATTGCATTTACTGCGCGGCGGTTCACGCCAGCCGCCATGCACAGATTGCGAAGGACACATCCGTCACGGACGAGCTCTTCGCGAAGGGAACGAAGGCCGACCTTTCACCGCGCAACCGGGCGATTTTCGATTTCGCCCATGCCCTGTCCCAGACGCCTTCCGAGGCGAGCCCGGAGCAGATGTCGGCGCTGCGCGCCGCCGGGCTGGACGATGCGGAGATTTTTGATCTCATCCTGTCCAGCGCGCTGTTCGGATGGGCGAACAGACTGATGCATGTTCTTGGCGATCCGGTCCGCAAAGGCAGCGAATGATGAAAGGCGATCCATTGAAAGTGGGCATAGCAGGCGCGGGATCGATCGCGCTCGGGACAGCAGCGCTGCTGCATCAGATGGGACATGCTCCTGTGCTCTGGTCACCGTCGGGCGCGGGAACCGCCGGGCTGCGCGCGAGCGGCACGCTCAGGGCGACGGGTGCGATCGAGGCCGAATTCACACCGGGGATTACCGGAGATGCCCGCGAGCTTGCGGCAGAAAGCGACGTGATCGTCCTGGCCATTCCAGGCTACGGCCACAAGGCCGTGATGGACAGCCTGGTTCCTCATTTGCGCGCTGGCCAGCCCGTCATCATTTCCTCGCATGCCTCTTTCGGCGCGCTTTATCTTGCCGACAGGCTGAAGGCGAGGGGCGTCGAATTGCCGATTACGGCATGGGGCACCACGGCGGTCACCGGCCGCAAACAGGCGGGTGATCACGTACAGGTCAACACGGTGCGGTCCCTTGTCGACCTGTGCACGGTTCCGGCTTCGGAAAGCGACGCCGGCAAGGTCCTGTGCGAGCGCCTGTTCGGAGAGCGCTTCAATCTTCGCGACGGGCTGCTGGCGATCACCCTGTCCAACCTCAACCCCCAGAACCACATGGGCATTGCCCTGGCGAACGCCACCCGGATGGAAAAGGGCGAGACATGGGGCCAGGGGGACAATGTGACGCCGAATGTCGGCCGTCTTCTGGAAGCCCTCGATCAGGAACGTCTTGCCATTGCGGACAAACTTGGCCTGTCCGTCAGGACCATCTTCGAACACTTTCATCTGTCGTTTCATGTGCCGGTGGCGTCCATCAGCGAAATGAACCGGGAAATGCATGAAAAGGGACGCGGCGGCGTGGGCCCGGCGACAGCGGACAGCCGCTACGTGACCGAGGACGTCCCGTTCGGTTTGGCGGTTACGGTTGCGCTGGGCCGGATGGCGGGTTGTCCTGCTGTCCTGCACCAGGCGGGGGTTGAAATTTTCTCAGCCATGTACGGACGAGACTTTTTTGGAGAGAATGACCTGCTTCCGGCCATCGGCCTGGAGCACATGAATCTGGACGACTTGTGTCAGGCGGCCTCGACCGGCCGCCTGTCGGAAGAGGGCGAGCGGGCATAATCCGGCTCGGCCATAAGAGGGGATCGGTCCACCAAATATAAAAGATCATAGCGTGGACAAACAGTGGAGAAATTGCATGAAAAAGTTGATACTAAATCGTCGGACTTTCCTTGGTACAGCGGCTGCAACGGGAGCCACTCTGGCTTCTCCGGCCTACCTGCGCAGCTCTTATGCGGCCGGTGGTGAAGTCAATATCTGGACCTACGCCAACTTCGTTCCGGATAAGTTCAAGGAGCAGTTCGAGAGCGAAACCGGAATCAAGGTCAATGTCCGGCTGGTCGACGACCAGGGCAAGCAGTTCAATCTGCTGGCCGCGGAAGCTTCCGATCCCACCGTCGACATCGTGACGGTTGCCGGCCACCGATTCCTGCAGTTCATCGACAGCGAACTGCTTGCTCCGATGGACACCTCCCGGCTGTCGAACTGGGGCAGCATCAATCCGGTTTACTCGGAAAGCGACTGGTCGACGATCAACGGCAACAAGTGGGGCGCGCCGATCCTCTCCGGGATGGAAGTGTTCGCCTATAACACCGAGGAAGTCTCTCCCGAGGAAGCGACCACCTGGGACACGCTGTTCTCCGAGAAATATGCCGGTCAGACGGCCTATGTCCTTCAGGACATGCTGTCCATCGTCATGCTGAAGATGGGCTATGACGGCAACATGGTCGCCTATCTGGACGATCCGGAAAAAGCTGCGGCGATCGTCGCCGAAGCACGGGACTTCCTGATCGAGAAGAAGCCGCTTGTGCGCAAATACTATGACGGCGGCGCCGAAGTGCAGCAGATGTTCGTCAACCAGGACATCGCTCTTGCCTGTGCCTGGAACGGTCCGATCGCCGCGCTCATGAACGACGGCTTCCCGGTCGCAATGTCCATTCCCAAGGAAGGCAGCTACGGCTTTGTGTATACCTACAACATCGCCAACAACGCTCCCAACCAGGACAACGCCTACACCTTCCTGAACGCCATTCTGGCGTCAGGCGAGATCGGTGCGTCCATGAGCCGGGCGTCGGGCTTCATCTCCACCTACAAGGACGCTTCGCAGCATCTTACGGATGCCGAAAAAGCCTCGACCAGCTTCCCGGAAGAAGAACTCGCGAACATGAAGTTCTTCCGGGCGGAAGCCAACAAGATGAAATACGAGCTTGTCGATCCGGCGGTTGAAGAGATCAAGGCCGCCTGATCCCTGACGAACGGCTTTCAGGTTTCTGACGGCAAGTGCATCGCCCCGGGCACGTTCTCGCAACGCTCCCGGGACGACGCGCCGGCAAAGACGAACTTCCGGAGGTGCATCCTGCGCCTCCGGCGGCTTGGCCGGACTGCATTCCGGTTTCGGGCGGGCTGCCGGGCGATTTGCCGCCTGGTCCATTGCGTTCAACCTTCGAGGGGAAGGCGTCGCGCGATCGGCTACGGCCTGTTTCGAATTCCGGAAATCATTCTTGTGACTGTGGTCTCCAGCTGAGCCCGCAGTCTTCTTCGAAGGAAAAACAATGTCTGGAAAGGTTCAGACCAGCGCTGCGACACTGGCGGGAGAGCGCGGCGCCGGGAACCGGCAGGGTGGACGGGACGGGCGCTCCTTCTGGGGGGCTATCGCGGCGTCCCGGCTCTATCAGGCGTTCTCGAATGCGCTCCTGAGCTCACCGCGACGCCAGTTCGCCATACTGCTTGCATTTCCCGTGCTCTGGGTGCTGACCCAGCATCTCGGCCCCATGCTGCAGATGTTCTACGTCAGTTTTGTCGACGCCTATCCGGTTTCGCGTGGCTATGAAAACGAGTTTACCCTCGACAACTACACGCGGTTCTTCGGCAGCTCCATATTCATCATGCCGTTTTTCCGGACGCTTGCCTTCGCCGCCACGCTGACACTGGCGACGCTTGTGCTGACTTATCCGGTCGCCTATTTCCTTGCCCGACACGTCAAGCGCTCCAATCAGATGGTCTTTCTGCTGTTGCTGCTGATCCCGTTCTGGGTCGGAGAAATCGTGCGCACCTACGCGATCATGATCCTTCTGGGCAACAACGGTGCGGTGAATCTCGCGCTCAAGTGGCTGGGTCTGATCGACCGGCCGATACCGTTCATGTACACGGGCTTTTCCCTGTCGGTCGGCATCATCTATCTCAGCGCGCTCTACATGCTGTTGCCGCTTTATTCGGCTTTGGAGAAGCTGCCGCGCAGCTATACCGAAGCCGCGGCCGATCTGGGCGCCGGGCCCTGGACGCGCTTCTGGAAAGTGACCCTGCCGCTGTCGCTGGAAGGTATTTCCTCCGGTGCGACGCTCGTCTTCCTGATCTCGACGGGATATTACGCCACGCCGGTTCTGCTGGGCGGTCCGTCAACGACGGTCTTTGCGGAAACCATCGCCGGCTTCTTCCACACAGCCGGTGACGAGTGGCCGACGGGCGCGGCTTTCGCGTGCCTTATGTTCGTGACGGCGCTGGCGATCAGCCTGGCCTTCGGGCGTCTGATGACCCGTTTGCAGAAGGGAGTGCGCAAATGACCCGCCACACTCGTCTTGTGATGTCGATGATTTATTGGGCGTTCGTCCTTTATATCTTCGTTCCCCTGATCCTGATGGTCACGATGGGGTTCAAGGATTCCAAATTCATCGGCTTTCCGATCCGCTCCTGGACGCTCGACTGGTATGTGGAGGTCTTCAAGGATGCCGAAGTCCTCTCGGCCTTCGGCTACTCCATGCTGATCGGCGTGTCCTCCACGCTCATCTCGCTGGCTGTCGGCATCTGGATCGCGGTGCTGCTCAACGGGCGTGGCTTCATCGGCAAGGGCCTCATCTACGGGCTGACGCTGCTGCCGGCGCTTATTCCGGGCATCATTTCGGCGATTTCCTTCCGCATCTATGCGCAGCTCTGGGGCATTCCACCTGGAACCGGCGCCATCATCTGGTGCCATGCCGTGCACAATGTGCCTTTCGTGGTGCTGATCGTCGCGGCCCGGCTGAGCACCCTGCCGAAGAGCCATCTCGACGCGGCCCGGGATCTCGGCGCCGATCCGATCATCGCATTCATGCGGGTCACCTTGCCGTATCTGCGGCCGGCTCTCATTGGTGGCGGCATCTTCTGCATGCTGATCAGTTTCGATGACTTCGTCCGGTCCTTCTTTCTGGGAGGCTACCAGCCGACGCTTCCGGTGCTCATCTTCGCCAAGCTGCGCTCGGGAATGTCACCGGAAATCAATGCAATCGCGACAGTGGTTCTGGTTCTGACCGGCCTCCTCGGCATCTGGGCCGAACGGACCACGCGCCGTATGAAACAAGGGAAATTACAATCATGACAGACTCCCAAGAAAACGGTGCCGGGGAGATTGTTCGCCTTGAGGCGATCAACAAGCGCTTTGGCGACACGGAAGCGTTGAAAAGCCTGAGCATGACGATCAAGGAAGGTGAATTCGTCACCTTCCTTGGACCGTCTGGCTGCGGCAAGTCGACGACCTTGCGGATTCTCGGCGGCTTCGAGACGCCCACCTCCGGCCGGGTCATCGTCGATGGAGAGGACGTCACGAAACTTCCGCCCAACCGCCGCAAGGTCAACATGGTGTTCCAGGATTATGCGCTGTTCCCGCATATGACGGTTCGCCGCAACATTTCCTTCGGACTGGAACTCAAGGGCCTGAGCAAGAGGGATATCGTGCAGCGCTGCGATGAATTGATGGAGTTTCTCGAACTCTCTCTTCTCGCCGACCGTCTTCCCGATCAGCTTTCAGGCGGGCAGCGCCAGCGCGTGGCCCTTGCCCGGGCACTGGCGCCCGATCCGGCGCTGCTGCTGCTTGACGAGCCGCTGGGTGCGCTGGACGCCAAGTTGCGGGGGCAGGTTCAGGCGGAGCTGAAGTCGATCCAGCGGCGGACGTCGAAAACCTTCTTCTTCGTGACCCATGATCAGGACGAAGCGCTCACCATGTCCGACCGCATCGTTGTCATGAACAACGGCGTGGTGGAGCAGGACGGCACGCCGGAAGAGTTGTATTTCCATCCCACGTCGCGCTTCGTCGCGGAATTCGTCGGCGAGACCAACCTGATCGAGGGGCGCGTCGATGCCGTCAGCGGCGCTGATGTCACCCTCGACTGGAAAGGTCTGAAACTGGCCGGGCGCCCGCCCATGTCCGGCGGATTGCAGGCCGGTAACCAGGTTGCCGCCTCCATACGTCTGGAAGGCATGAAGCTTTCCCTCGACAGGCCGGAGGATCAGCCCAACGCGGTTGCCGTGCGGATTGCCGGGCGGACGTTCAAGGGAAGCCGGACCGAGTTGGACCTGCGCGCGGAAAATGCGCCTGATTTCGCGATGCGGGCCTATGTAGACACGTCTCTCGCCAACGGACTGGGAGAAGCCCCCGTGTGGGCCAGCTGGTCGCAGGAAGCCATGGCGGTTCTGCGGGACTGAACCATCCGGTGAACCGAACCCTGGTTGCCGTTCACCTGATGAAACGTGAGACGGCGCGCCCGAATGGAAGCTGCCTCACGAAACGGCCCTTGCCGGTCGGGAGACAACAAACGGCAGACTGCCCGATCGGCTCCGGCTCAAGTCCGCTTGAACGCGAAACACTCTAGCGTTCCGTGAGCTTCAGCTCGATCCGGCGGTTCTTTGCCAGCACGTCAGGTGTTTCACCCTCTTCCAGGGGCTGGAATTCGCCGAAGCCGGCGGCGACGAGGCGCTTCGGGTCGACACCTTTTTCGATCAGGTAGCGGACCACGGAAATCGCGCGGGCGGCGGACAGCTCCCAGTTGTTGCGCAGGCGGCCGGTGCCCGACAGCGGGCGGGCGTCCGTATGGCCATCGACACGCAGCACCCAGTTGATCTCGTCCGGGATCTGCAGGCTGAGTTCCTGGATTGCTTCGGCGAGCTTGTCGAGTTCCTGCTCGCCGTCCGGGTTGATGTCCTCCTTGCCGCTGTCGAACAGCACTTCGGACTGGAAGACGAAGCGGTCGCCGACGACGGAAATGTCGGAACGCTGGGACAGGATTTCACGCAGGCGGCCGAAGAAGTCGGACCGGTAGCGGGAGAGTTCCTGAACGCGCTGGACGAGGGCGGCGTTCAGACGGCGGCCGAGGCTGGCGATCTTGGCCTGGCTCTCCGATTCCTTGGCTTCGGACGCCTCAAGCGCGGCATTGGCGGCGGCGATCTGGCGTCTCAGGGCGGCGATCTGCTGGTTGAGAAGCTCGACCTGTGCGAGCGCCTCCTGGCTGACCTGGCGTTCGTCGTCGAGAAGGTTTTCCAGTCTTGCCGCCCGGCCACCGGCGGTGTCTGCCGCGCCGGAGCTGCTGTCGAGCAGGCCCATCAGGCGGGTCTGCTCGGCTTCGGCGTCGGAGAGGCTTGCCTGGAGGCCGAGGATCGTATCTTCCAGTTCACCCGAGTTGGCCCGTTCCAGCGCCAAAAGCTCGGTCAGTTCGCTGATCTGGATGTTCAGGCGGTTGAGCACCGTGTCGCGGCCCGAGAGCTGCTGCGACAGGAAGAACTGCGCGATCATGAAGATCGACAGCAGGAAGATGATGACGAGCAAGAGCGTCGCCATGGCATCGACGAAGCCGGGCCAGTAATCGGTCGACTGGGCCCGGCGGCGCGAGCGGAGGCTTCCTGCCATCTGCCTACTCCTTCGCGCGCTCGAAGGCGGCGGAGATGGAGGAGAGCAACCCTTCGATGCGTTTTTGCTGCTCGCCCTGGGCCTCGGCCCAGTCACGCATCATCTGCTGTTCGGAGCGCACATGCTTGACGAGGCCCTGGATGCCTTCGGCCAGATTGGCCATCGCCTGATTGGCGTTCTTGCCACCGCCTTCCTCGACGCTTTTCTGAAGCGCGGAGATCGACGCCTGTATGTGTTCCACGCCCGGCGAATCCGGAGCGCTGAAGAGGCTGTCTTCCGGGTCGATATCAGTGACCGTGGAAAGCCAGTCTTCCAGCTCGTTGTAGAAGCGGTTCTGCGCCTGCCCGGCCTGCAGGTCGAGAAAGCCGAGAACGAGAGAGCCGGTGAGGCCGAAGAGCGAGGAGGAAAACGCCGTCCCCATGCCGGACAGTGGAGCTTCGAGGCCGGCTTTCAGGTCTTCGAAGATAACGTTCGCATCGCCGGAGCCGACATCGAGCGACTGGATGGTCGCGCCAACCGAACTGACGGTCTGCAGCAGGCCCCAGAAGGTGCCGAGCAGGCCGAGGAAAACCAGAAGGCCGGTCAGATAGCGCGAGATTTCGCGCGATTCCTCAAGGCGCATGCCGATGCTGTCGAGGATCGACCGGGCGGTCGTCGGGGTCAGCGCCATGTCGCCGCCCTTGTTGCCCAGAAGGGCCGCCATCGGGGCCAGCAGGACCGGTGAACGCGTGTCGAGAGCCGGGTCGCCGATGCGGAAACTGTTGACCCAGGTGATTTCCGGAAACAGCCGGATCACCCGCCCGAACAGCAGCATCACGCCGAAGAGCCCGACCAGAACAATCAGGCCGTTGAGGCCCGGGTTGCTCACGAAGGCTGTTGAAATCTGCGGAAACAGGATGAAGGCGATAAAGGCCACGATCACCAGAAAGATGATCATGAAGGTCAGATACGCCCGCGGGCTGGACAGGCTGTAGGGGTCGAATTCTCGGGCCATATTGCGCTATCTGTCGCCTGTTGAGGAGCTAACAGATTGATAGCGTGATTTTTAACATGTTGGAAACCTCTTATCGGAAGGAAAGCGGGAATAAGGGTGGGAAAGGGCGTGTGAAGGGGGAGTTTGCGCGACGGGCAGAGGGCAGGGAACCGGGGCGGCTTGCGAATTTCAGGTGGCGTAAGCAGACATCCGACCTGACGAAACGCACGATGGATTCGGGCCCGTTGCTGGCGGAGGGAACGGCCGCCGGGCTTGCCGGGGTAGGCGAGGGCGGCTGGATTGGTCTGCACCTGTATTCAGGGCTCGGATGAGAGGAATTGGCGATTGAGGGACTGAAGCCTATTGGTTGGGCTTCCACTCGCTCGCTATCTTTTGCGCTGTGGCAATCTCTTCAGCTGTAATGTTGCCGGCAGCAATCTTGAGGTTTTCACGGCTGTTGTCATTGCCTTGCTCCACGGCCAAACTGAACCACATGTGGGCAAGCACGTAGCTCTGATCCACGCCTTCACCAGTGGCATAGGCAGTGCCAAGGTTGGTCTGCGCGCTGGCAAGTCCCTGTTCGGCTGCGCTGAGATACCATTTTGCGGCTTCGGCGGAATCCTGTGGCACTCCGTCACCGCTGTCATAGGCAATGCCCAGATTGTATTGCGCCAGGGCAATGCCCTGCTCAGCTGCCCGGTGATACCATCTTGCCGCCTCAACCGAATCCTGCGGTACCCCTAAACCGCTGTCATAGGCAATCGCCAGATTGTATTGCGCTCTGGCGTCATTTTGCTCAGCTGCACTGCGAAACCATTTTGCTGCCTCGACATGATCCTGCGGCACCCCTTCTCCATTGTCATAGGCAATGCCCAGGTTGTATTGCGCTCTCACATCTCCCTGCTCCGCAGCCAGCCGAAACTGTTTCAGCGCCACCGGGTAATCGCCTCTTTCATAAGCGGCCCAGCCATCCTCAAATAGTCCTGTCATAGCTAGGCCCTGTGAATGGTTTTTGTTGCGGTGTAGGTTTGGTCAGAATGGACCTTGGCCGCCTGCCAATATCAAGAGCCACAAAACCAGCATTATCTGCTTCATCAGAAACCTTCATGCCGACCGAACCCAGTAAATCAATACCAGGGGTAGTCTCGCTGTCAAAATCCGGTATCGCGGCGGGCGGTGTGGGCAGGGGTTGCTGTGGAATAGTTTGTGGGGAGCGCCATAAGTCTGTCGTCAACACGGCTGGCGGGCCAGGCCAGACTTTCTGGTCGCTCTCAGATCACGAGGAGTGGTGTGCCGGTGGTGGTGCCGTTCTCCAGGGAAGACTGGGCGGCGCTGGCGTCGGAAAGCGGGAATTGCGGCCCCTGTGATGTTGGCGCACCGGCTTGCAAGGCCTCTATGGCCTCTTTGGCTACCGCTTCGTAGCGCACCGGGTCCGCAAGATAGGCCATCACGCTCGGCGTGTGAAACGCAAGGCTTCTCTGAGGACCGAAGTCTTTCGCTGATAGCGACTTAAGGCCTCCCCCTGCCTGACCAACGCTTGCGAAGGTGCCGAACTTCGCGGTGGCCTCCAACGATGCCCTGAACGTCGGCTCGCCAATGCCATCTATCGTGAAATCAACGCCGCGACCGTCCGTCCAATCCCGGACCTCTTTGGCGATTTTCGCGTCGCGGCCGACAATGACTTTCTCGGCCCCATGCGCCAGAGCGCGTTCCGCCTTCGATTCGGTGCCGGCCGTTGCAATGATCTTTGCGCCGAGCCGCTTTGCCCAAGGTATGACAATGCTTGCCAAGCCACCTGCGCCAGCATGGATCAGGATCGTCGTTCCCGGTGTTATCTCATGAACTTTGCAGAGCAGCATATGCGCGGTGCAGGCACGCAGCAGGCTGCTGGCGGCGAGGGCGTCGGAAAGATTATCCGGCAGCTTTACAGCGCGCCAGGCAGGCAGAATCCGCGCTTCGGCGTATCCGCCCACGATGCCGGCGTATGCGACACGATCCCCCACCGTGACATGGGTAACATCTGCACCAATGGCTTCCACCACGCCTGCGCCTTCCACACCAAGAACGGCAGGCATGGGAAGCGGGTAGATGCCCTTTCGTTGATATATGTCGATGAAGTTCACGCCTACGCCTGTCTGACGCAAACGGATTTCTGCGGGCCCGGGGACACCGGGGTCGCGCGAAATGAGTGACAGGTTCTTTACTCCGCCGGGGGTAGATAGCTCAATAATTTGGGTCATGCTGCACCTCTTTCGGTTCTGGTGAAGCGAAATATCGGTGACACCAAAGTCTTTTTGAATGCATAAAACATGCATATATTTGCTGCATAAATGCATCCATGGGAGCCTGAACTGATGGATTGGGAAAATATCCGCTTCTTTCGGGCACTGGTCGAGACCGGCAGTGTCGCTGCCGCCGCGCGGGACATGGGCGTCGAACGGACGACAGTCACGAGGCGCATTCAGGCGCTTGAAAGAGACACGGGGCTCACTCTGTTCGACCGGCGCGGACGGTCATTGACCCTGACTGCGGCAGGGAGCGATTTTGCCGATGCGACCCGGCCGATGATGGAGGCGGCTCGTGAAGCGGCCAGGTGCGCGGCGGGGATGCGCCCAGGCATGAGCGGCCGCGTCAAGATATCGGCTCCGCCCGCCCTTGCTAAGGCCCGATTGATTGCCCCGATTCTGGCGCTCGGGTGCAAATTCCCCGACCTGGAACTTCAGGTGACCGGTGAGATCGGCTTCGTCTCTTTGCAGCGCGGTGAAGCCGATATTGCAGTGCGCCTTTCGCGACCGGAAAAGGGAGATCTGGCGATCTCCAAGCTTGGCTCAATCGCGTTCCGGCTTTATGCGCACCGGGATTACCTTGAGAAGACCTCGGAACAGGATCGTTTATATATTGGCCAAGGGGACGTTCCGGACGCTATGCCACAACAGGTCGCGCTCAACCGGATCGCCGGCGGCAGGTTCGCTTGCTATACGGATGACCTCGACTTGCAACTGACGGCGGCTCTTGAGAGAGGCGGTATCGCGGCGCTTCCCGATTTTCTGGCGGCGGACCGGGATGAGCTCATGCAGGTAGGATCGGCGGAACCGCTTCTTGTCCGCGACATCTGGTCCGTAACCCATAACTCGCAGCGCCATCAAGAACGGATCAGGCGAACGATCGAGGTTCTAAGGACGGCGTTCACATGATGTGCCGCCACTGCGAAGGCGGACAGTCGAACACGGAGCGGCCTCTTTCGTCTTGGGCTCAATTGTGGCCGTTCGCCGCAAGTGATCTGGATCGCTCATAGAGCCAGCTCCGGTCCGGCAGGTACAATCCCACTTGGATTCACGCCGCGCAGGCTTGCCCAGTAGTGGGTTTTGATCTGATCGAACTTCACGGTCTCGGCGACACTGCCATGCTCGTAGAGCCGCTTGCGCAAGGCCGAGAGGTTCGGATAGTCCGTGATCCGTCGAATGTTGCATTTGAACAGCGCGACATAGACTTGATCGAAGCGGATTAGCGTGGTGAACAATCGCCAGTCTGCTTCGGTCAATTGGCCGCCCACGAGATAACCGCTGCCTTCCAACCGTGCCTCAACCGTGTCCAGTGCCGTGAAAAGATCAGTGACGGCTTCTTCATATGCAGCTTGGGTTCCAGCAAACCCGCAACGGTACACACCATTGTTGATCTTGCTGTAAACGAGGTCATTCACTTCGTCGATTTCCGTCAGATGGGCTTCGGGTGCAAAATTGGTGTCGTTGCCTGCGATGCCAACAAAGGCCGAATTCTACATCCGAGCAATTTCGGCAGATTCATTGCTCACAATGGTGTTCAACTTTTTGCCCCACAGAACCGGCACACTGACGCGGCCCGTATAGGTCGGGTCAGCGCGTGTGTAGATTTCATGCAGGTACTCTTTTCCCGACAGGTGATCGGGAAACCCACCATTGGCATCGCTGAACTCCCAACCGTCTAGATTGACGACAGGCGAAACCGGCGAGACTGAAATTGCATGTTCCAGCCCCTTGAGGCTGCGCATGATCAATGTGCGGTGTGCCCACGGGCAGGCATAACTAACATAGAGGTGATATCTTCCGGCCTCAGGCGCAAACTTTGCACCGGATTCAGCTGATATCCAGTTGCGGAAATCGGTTTCCTGACGACGATAATGCCCGTCTTCCGAAGCCAGAATGTCACCTTCACGTGTCCAAACGCCATCGATCAACCTGCCAGCCATTTTCGGTTCCTTGTTTGGGTCCATCCGATGAAGTTGTCACCGTGGGTAATGCGCATCTATTCCGCAGTTTCAGGTTCTGGTTGCGTTGCGAGGTAGCTCTCATAAACCAGGCCATAGGCGGTATGGCCGGCCAAAACGCCTCCGAGCGGATATCCTTGGTTGGAGCGCCAGTCGTTCATGACTTCGGCCAGCACAGAGGCCCATGTTGTAACTTTCACTCCGGCTTGGCTCATACGCAGCATGGCCGCATCGCGGGTCACCTCGTCCCATGTTCCTGATGCGTCAACGACGGCATAAACGTCGTAGCCCTCGGCGACGGCGGACAACGCGGGGAACAGCAGGCAAACATCGGTGACGATCCCCGCCATGATGATCTTTTTGCGGCCGGTGGCTTCAATTGCGGTTTTGAATTCAGGCGAGTCCCAGGCGTTGATTTCGCCAGACCGGTTGATCACCGTTTTGCCCAGCACGTTGGTGATGTCTGACAAAATCGGGCCATTGGGGCCCTCTGCCAAAGAAGCCGTGACCACCGACGGAATGCCTGCGGTCTTGGCCATGTTGGTCAAGCCATTGATGTTCTTGCGCAGAGTTTCCGGTTGAATGTCTCGCACACTGGCAAGCAGGCCAGTTTGGTGATCGATCATTGCCAACACAGCGTTGTCGGGAGTCAGAAACTCCGAAAACTTGTCAGTCATGAATTGTGCCTTTGTTGGGAGGTTGTGTCGGCTAGGCGAGTGCGCCGACGAGAATGAATTGAACGTCGGTGTTGGCTGTGAACGTGCCATCGGCACCACGGATCAGATCCCCTGCCGTCAAATTCGTGGTTTCAAACTGCCCATCTCCCTTGGCGAGATAAGCCAGGTACGGAGTTGCCAGCTCAATGGACTGACCTTCTGTCAGCATGGCCACGTCGATGGTGGTGTTCGCCGCAAAGGACTGTGTGTCCTCGGGTGTGCCGCCGTAAATGCGAACCGTCTCGCCCCATGCTGGGCTGAACTTCTTGTATCCGGCTGGCTCACCCTTAACTTCGGGCATGGCCCAAAGCTGCAACATACGGTTCTTGGTTTCATCGGGGTTCACTTCGTTATGCGTGAACCCTTCACCGCCAGCCCGTTGCACTTGTGCATCGTTGGTCTCGAGCGATCCGCCGTGTTCCAAAGACCCCTGATGCGCAACGCGGCCTTCCACCATGACAGAGATCACGTCGATCTCTTTGTGCGGATGCATGGTGGTTTCGCCTTTGGGGTCGAACTGTGCATCCGCCAGATAGACGAAGTTGCCAATACCGTCCCAAGCGTCCGGATTGGCTCGGTCACCCCAGAGTTTTTTGCCAGTCACAAGACGGTGTTCCTTCAAACCGGCAAAACCGCCCTGGATGAGCGCATCACGGTGCAGGATTTCGAGGTTTTGAGATGTCATGGCATTTCCAATCAAGCGTATTGCATTGCTTGGTTGGCAATATGTATTTATCCTGTCATGGCTCAATTGAGCGAAAAAGCAAAAGAGAGTTCTATTTTTGGAGCGTCGTGACTTAAACGATTTGGCAGTTTTCGCAGCCATTGCTCAGGAGCAAAGCATTTCCCGTGCCGCTGAAAAACTGAAGTTGCCGAAATCGAATGTGAGCCGACGGTTGGCACGGTTGGAAGATCGACTTGGGGTCCAATTGATGGAGCGCAATACCCGCAGCAGTCGATTGACATCGATTGGTGTTTGTTACGCTGACTACTGCCGTTTGATGGTTGAGGAAGCAAATGCTGCCGATGCCCTGATCGAAACAAGTCTGGGGGAGCCGGCAGGGGAGTTAAGAGTCTCGGCCTCTGTGCTTGTCGGACAGGAAATCATAGCTCCCGCTATTGCGGCGTATGGCCAGCGATATCCAAAAGTGCAGGTCATCCTGGAACTGACGAACGCGCGGGCCAACGTCATAGAAGACGGGTTTGATCTGGCATTCCGCATTGGGAAAAATCAGGACTCCACACTCATGTCGCAAGTGGTTGCGACGTTTCCGTTTGGCGTTTATGCCAGTCCTGATTACTTGCGCCGCTCGAACAAAATTCAATCACCCAAGGACCTACAACAACATCGATGCCTGATCATGCGCGCCGGCGTTAAAACTTCACGGTGGAAATTAGGGCGGGCCGAAGAAGTTGAAGAAATCACGATACAGGGCGCGGTCGTCGTCAACGATTTCCTGACACTTCGAAATCTGGCAGTCGCAGGAGGCGGTGTAGCGATGCTTCCGGCCTACGCCGTTCATGCAGAATGCGCGTCCGACCTACTTTCCTCTGTCCTGCCAGATTGGACTGCTTCTGACGCGATATTGTCCGCGATCTACCCAAGTCGCCGTGGTGCGACACTTAAACAACGGGCATTCATTAATCAGGTCAGGGAAGTTGCCGAAAGTTTGGCGTAACTCTGGGCAATGGCGGCAAAGCTGGCCTTCGTGTGAGTGACAGCATCGCGCGAGATGGGCTCGAAGCTGCCTGCGGCGGCGCAGCAATGATCGCGTTTACACGCCTGCGCCAACGTCGTTCACAGCCCATTGCTGGCGTTCACCCGACTCAATGTCGCTGCGGTGCGGCCAGTCGAAGGAGACGTTCGCGGCAACTGCTAAACCAGGACACCCGGCAAAGTCGGCAGAGCGGACGAAGCGAGCCTTCATTCCAGTTGCGCCAAAGTCTGCGTGTCTATGCGTTTCCAGATAGAAGAGAATTTGTGTTCTGCCATTCTTTGACTGAGGTTCGTTCAGATTATTCCAGGAAACGGGACGAACTTCAGGCTTGGATGACTTATTGAAAGGACGTGACTTTATGCCCCCAGGCGACCGCTCGCTTATGCCGGATTATCTACGGTTAATCGCGCTTTTTGGCATTGTGATCGTCAACGTACAATTCATTGCGTTTTCTGCACTTCATGGGTTCACCGAACCGGCGGGTGAAACCTTTAGCGATGATCTGACCCTGTGGTTCGTTAACGGGCTGGCGCTGCTTAAGACTTATGGTCTGTTTTCCTTCATGTTCGGCGTTGGGCTTGGTTTTTTGGTGCGCTCAGCCGAACGGCGGGGTTTGCCGTTTGGCCGTGTCTATCGCAATCGGATGATTGGTCTGCTGCTATTGGGACTGGCGCATGGCTGCCTGTTCTTTCCCGGCGACATTCTTGTCATTTACTCCGTGACCGGGTCGGTCTTTTACTTCTTGCGCAACTGGCCTGTGGCAAGACTCGTAAAATTCGGGGCAGTGCTGCTTGTCTTGCAGCCGGTCGTAGGTTTGCCATTGCTCTCCGCCCCATCAGAAACCCCCGCAGAGATTTTCGGTTACGAAGCAGCCGCCTTGAGTCAGGGGTCATTCATCGACGCCGCTGTTTTCAGAAGTATCGGCTTTGCCTTTACTCTGCCGTTGTTCTTGTTTGTCCAGGGGATCTCTGCACTCGGCTGGTTCTGCCTTGGGTTGTCTGCGGTGAAGTCAGGCATGATTGACAATGCGGCCCATCCGCTTTGGCGGCGCGCACGGCGGGTGTGTCTGTTTCCGGGTCTCGTTCTGAGTCTACTAGGAGCCGGTATTTGGCAATGGGGTCCGGCGACACCGGGGGCCGCTTTGACGATCATCGTCGCCCCAGTCGCAACCCTGGGGTACCTTGGTCTGATTGCCGCGATATCGCGCCCTCCGGGGCCGATACTGGCCCGGACGCTGGTGGCTGGTGGATCAAGCCTAACTGTCTACCTCGGTCAGTCGATCCTCTTGTCTAGCGTTTTTTCAGCTTATGGAATGGGGCTCTGGAACCAAGTCGACAGGGCAACGGCCACGGCCATCGCAGTACTCGTGACGATCCTGTTGATCATCGCCCTGATCGTGTGGCGAAATTGGTTTAAGTTGGGTCCGATTGAATGGGTGTTGCGACGGATCACATATGCCGGGACGGTCGCGGGCTCACAGTGACACCGCAGGCACAGCAAACACTGATAAAGCGCATGGCATTGATCGCAAAAGGCTCAATGTAGCCGTTCGCTGCAATGACTTCCAACGGCAGTTTAGGGCCTCAAGTTACGGCGTGTGTCAACGGCGGCATAAAATCAGGCCACTTGAAGCGGACACGGATTGAATACAGATTACGGCCGACAATCATCAACCTTGAACTGAGGAGAACTGTGTGGCGCTTTTCGAAAAAATCACGGATGCAATCTGGGATGAGATATTGTCGGGCCGCATAAATGTTGGTGAAAAGCTCAAGGACACTGAATGGGCTGAACGGACAGGTGCAAGTCGGACACCTGTTCGTGAAGCGCTGCGGGAACTCGTCAGAGATGGGGTTCTCGTGCCACGCAAGCTCGGCGGATTTACACTGCGGCAGATAACTCCGGAGGAAGTTGAAGCGCTCTATCACTACCGGGCAGCACTTGAGGGAGCCGCCTTGAAAGATAGCAGCAGCAGAGCAAGTAGCGTCAACATTGCCGAGTTGGAACACAACATTTCCGCCGCCAGAAACGCCCTGATGTCTCGCGATTATGAAGCGGTTTTGGTCAAGAATTCGGAGTTTCATGGCCAGTTGCTTTCAAGCTGTCGCAACCAGTTTTTGAACACGGCGCTAAAGTCTGCAAGCAGAATGGTTCTCTTTGCAAGAAGGTCCGTGCTCCTGCGCACCTCGCTTGCCCGTGCAGGTGAATATGAGGCAAGCCTCAATGCAGACCTTGACGATCACGCGACTATTCTAGATCTCCTGAAAGAGTCGAAAATTGATTCAGCTGCGTCTGCCCTTGAAAACCATATTCGCAGAACCGGGCAGGACATGGCGGAAATGCTCTCGTCAACATAGAGACCGGCCTGCCAGGTGAACGGCTCTTCTTAATTCTCGACACTCTCAATCTTCATCAGAACCGAGTTGTTGACTGCGCCTTGATTGCCGCAATCGAGCAACCGTCATGACTCGGAAAAAACTTGTTGTGCCATTTTCATTTTTTGAATACAAAAATATTAAGTTTTGTATTCAAAATTGGACTTGAACCATGACCGTTGACGCCATTCCACCGAGTGCCGCACTTTTCCCTGCCGAGTTCGACCCTTATCAGATCTCGCAATCCGAGTTCTCCGCCCTGGGAGACAAGACCTACCTGGATGTTGCTTCTCGTGCCCCTTTGGCAAGGAGTGTCCGTGGCGCGATTGATCGCTATGTCGCCATGCGCAGTGTCGGTGGCGACAAGGATGCGATGTTTGAAACGGCCGAGCGTGTACGCGAAAAGGTATCTCGGCTCATCGGTGCAACGGCCGAAGAGATCGCCTATACGAAGAACGTCTCTGAAGGCCTCGGCATCGTGGCCACATCCTTAGGTCTTGGACGTGGAGATGAAGTTGTTTTCTGTCCCGAAGCAGAGCATCCAAACAACATCTATCTCTGGCTACATCTGCAAAAGTCTACCGGAATTAAGCTAACCGCTGTCCCGGCGAAGGACGGCTGCGTTGACGCTGAGGCCATTGTTGAAGCGATAGGTCCAGACACAAGACTTGTGACGGTCTCATACCAAACGACAAAATTCAGGACCGATGCGCCCAGTCACGCATTCCGATTGACATGATTTTCCATGGCTGATCGATGAGCGTGTTCCAGGCCCGGCAGCACAGGTCGACGATCTGGTCGTAGTCCTTGAAGACCCGGTTTGAGAGCCAGTTTTCTCGCATGTACTGCCATAGGTTTTCGACAGGATTGAGTTCGGGAGATCGGGGTGGCAAAGGCAAGAGTGTGATGTTGTCCGGGATGGCGAGCTTGTTTGACGTGTGCCATCCGGCCTGATCAAGGATGACCACGCCATGGG
>NZ_JSEP01000050.1 GCF_001624695.1 Labrenzia sp. OB1
CTAAGCAACGCTGAGAGGGGGCGTCATGGTCCGAAACTCCGCCGCTTTTCGTGGTTTTGACGCTCTGACTGTCGACAACACCGGCTGTTGGAAAGGACTGGCGTCCTTCCAGTTCACACGTGGCCGAGACGAGGATGTGGTTGATCGTCTGCCAAAGGCCGGTATCACGCCAGCAATAGAAATAGCCTCGCACCGTGGAGGCCGGAGGAAAGTTTTGCAGCAGTGAACCGCCCCTGACAACCGCTGGCTGCGATATAAAGGATCGAGTTCATAACTCTCGCATGTTGCTCTTGCGCGGCCGGCTACGCGGTTTGGCCGGTGGGATAAGCGGCGCCACCACAGACCATTCCCGGTCCGTC
Source organism: Labrenzia sp. OB1 (assembly GCF_001624695.1). GTDB lineage: Bacteria > Pseudomonadota > Alphaproteobacteria > Rhizobiales > Stappiaceae > Roseibium. Next base: position 360 of record NZ_JSEP01000050.1, read on the forward strand.
AAATCGCTTGGATATCGAAGAGAGGCGCGGTTGTGTTGCTTGCGCAGTGATATCATTCCAAGGAATCCGATCCTCCATCTTCCGGAAAAAGACGGTTGAATCACAACCCGTAGATATCACTCAACTACTTTTGATACCAGCCGCAATAGGGTCTTATTCATTGCGGCTGGTATTAGCAACCTGTCCGGATTTCCGGGACCACTTCAACTTCGACCGGCTGATCTTCCATGAACGCCGGAGCGTCACAGGATAGGTGCGCCCGAAACAGGGCGAGGCGCGTTCGAAATGAGCGCAAAACGCCTGAAATGGTCGCGATGACTTCAAAAATGCGGTGAATGCCGGGCCTCAAAGCGGCCAATCGATCAAACCAACGTCAAATCGCAAGTTTTTGCGGGTGTCCAGCTTTCCATTTCAGAGTCAATCATGATTCACCAATAAATGCGCTTGGTATCAGGCTAATCTAACTTCCACTTGAATTCCTGTAGGAAATCGCTGCGTAAAATTTCGATTTCACCTTTTAGGGCGGCTTCACGTGAGATATCGAATTCACATGTTAGCGCAATCTGCATGTCTTCTGCTACTCCCTCATTTGCCAACTCAAAATATTGAATGGTATCAGGATGATCATTATACATCATAGAGGGCGATATAATGTCGGCGACACATCTAAATGTGTAGCAATCAGTACGCTCCGAAACGCGAAAACTGAATTTTGGATTTTTATTTAACTTCTCAGCAGTGTGATCAATCGAGTCCTGGTTATGTGGTGCAGGCATCTGTGTCACTACGGAGTCGCCATTGTTTTCTGACGCAACTTCAAAAGTAACCTGTTTTTCTGCGTCATTTATTACCGTCGTCATTTTGGCAAAAAAGTCATTCCAACCAGGATGCTCCAAGATCTTTGAAAATAGGCCGGCTGCTGTAGCCGAACCAGTAAATTTTTCAACTCGGTTGGAAATTTCGTAGCTCCTTGCTTCGCAGGCTTCAGGAAGCGGCCGGTCGTCAATTAGGGTCCCACTTGACTCGGCTTGAGGGCGGAAAGCAAGCTTGGCTCCTTCGGTATACAACGGCTGGCGCGCGGTTGAAAAACAGGTTTCAGGCGTAACAAAATTGCCATGATGCTGTGAATAAATTTTTGAGAAGTGCTCCAGAAGCGATTTCGGCGTGAAGATGTTATTAGGTTTTTTGTAGTCGTCTCTATTAAATTGCGTTTCGCCTCTTACTACGCCATCTAATTTTTGCTTTAACACGCCGGGTGTCATTTCAAAAAATTCTCGTCTGCTCTCATCTTTTTTTCGCAGAGAATCCAAAGACTGTGTGATCAAGGCATCCATATCGCTAATAGGTTTTATTTGTGACTCAAAGTATCTTTTTGTAATCAGGCCGAAACGGTTCAGACTATCGATCAACCGGTAAAATAATTTATTGCGATCAGAATGCTTTTTTACAAATTTTTCGGGTTCTTTGAAAAATTTCTCTAGATTTGATTTTATACAATTATGAATAGACACCATCCTACAAAGTTCTTCAAAATTTTCAGAAACGTAATTGTCTTTGTTAGAGAACTCGTTCACAGTGTATTTATCATGATTTATTTTTGTTTGGTGAAGTAATTTAAGGCCCTGGTAGACCTTCTTGAATTGGTTACTTTGAACACCTTCCGCGATTTTAGCAACTGCGTGTTTTGCCTGTTCCTCCAGATTGTCTGTGCTGCGGCATGAACCATATTGTTTGTAATTATTTTTTTTCGGCTTGAACTATGTCCCGCAGACGCCCACCGCCCATGAGCCTCTTTGTAGGCCACCGTCGAGCGCGACGAAGGGGCATCGCCTGAAAACAGGAGTTTGCGCTCGAGATCACACCTATCCCTGTCAAGATCCCTTGGAAGACCAGGGCCCCCGGCAACATGCACCAGTTCACTTAATGTTCTAAACGTCATGATTAATTCCTAAAGCTGGTTTGATGAGCAAACCTACGCAGAAGCGCGCTCGTGAGCTGTGTCGAATGACACGCTAACCGCTGTTTTCACGCGCTTAAAACGGGGCTTCAGTCCGCTGTTTTGGGTTCAGTACAGTTGCAATACCAACCTTAGCTTCTCGGAATGGGCCTCGGCCACCGGAGATGCCAAGATCCCACCGTATTGCTGGATCGTAATCATCCCCGAAAATCACCGGGTTGAAAATTGGACTTCTCCGGCCTTTGATGCGCTTGGAGAACGAGATGAAGAAATCAGGATTTACAGAGAGCCAGATCCTGGCAATTTTGAAACAATGATGAGGATCAGAAAAAGATCCAGTGAATCATTTTCCCGAAGAATGAGAGCGGTGTTCCTGTTGCCGATCTGTGCCGGGAGCACGGGATCAGCAACGCGACCGACTGCAACCGGATCCAAATGTGGCGGTATGGACGCATCTTCAATTGCGGAAATGAAGGCCATGGCCGAAGAATACCTCCGGCTCAAAAAGATGTATGCCGAAATGGCGATGCAGAATGAGCTGCCGAAGGACGCTCTTGGAAAAAGCCTTGGGGCCGTCTCAACGTAAAGAGCCTCTCGGCGATGCACTTATCGCCTGCCGGCCAATGGATGGCCATCAGCGCAGTTCGGCTGCGTGGCGTGAGCATTGCGCTTGCGTGCCGGGCGTTCCAGATCAGTGAAAGCTGCTATCGCTATGAACGTAAGCTCAGCGATGAGAACGCAGAAATCGCGGACTGGCTGGTCCGACTGACGACAGCACACAGAACCTGGGGTTTCGGCTTGTGTTTCCTTTATCTGCGCAATGTCAATGGCTTCGTATGGAACCACAAACGTGTCCGGCGGATCTATCGTGCGTTCGAACTGAACCTGCGCATCAAGCCGAAAAAACGTAAGCGACGTCTGCGGCCCAAGGGGTTTCAGCTTGACGGCGTGAAGTTCCATGGCAGGAGCTTGTCGATCCGGCTTTTCGGATGGCCCGCGGCGATGGCCTCGAGGGTAGCCTTGAGATAGGCGAAGGGTTCGACGCCGTTGACCTTGGCTGTTTCGATGAGCGATGCGATCCGGCCCCATGCCTTTCCGCCTTCATCGTAACCGCAGAAGAGAGCATTTTTTCGATTAAGAGCAATTGGCCGGATCAGATTCTCGACACTGTTGCTATCGATCTCGACTCGGTCGTCGTTAAGGAAGGTCTGCAAGCCGTCCCAGTGACGATGAATGTAGGCAAGCTTCTCAGCGAGACGGGACTTGGCGGAGACCCGGAGGCGTTGCTCTAAGCGCGGCCGCCAGCATCCGTCACACCCCCGACGTGCGCGATCTCGGTCAGCCGGTCATACACAGTTTCCGGCTGACGCAGGGCGATGATGTCTGTATCGGTGGTCATGGCGTATCGTTCCTATTGGTAGTTCTTGCAGGCTTCGACACCCGCCAAGATATGACCCATTCTCAGTCCACGTCATCCATTGCCACGACATCAAAGTGTCGCCTCGTACTTGTCTGTCCATTCAGTCACCTTTTGTGGATCCGCGTCCACGCCGAGACCGTGAATATAGGCTCTCATCATTCGTAGCATCCCTTCACTATCATTGCGGTCTGCAGCTTGTCGGAAGAGATTAAACGCCGTTTCCACGTGCTCCGGATTTCTTACTCTTAGTTCATGAAAGAGATCTCCCACAGCGACCGTGTGGTTAGGAAATAGTTCAATCAGCCCAGTCCGCAACTCACTCAAAGAATTTCTGATTTGTTCGTCCTGCGCCTCAATTTTTTTGGTTCTTCCTTCGACGAAACTGGACGGCATAAGTCTGATCCTGGCCAAACCTTCAAGCATTCTATGATAACGGGTTTTACAATCAGAATAGCGGTCTACCAAATCAAAATCTGGCCGAGCAGTTATTGCGATGAGCGCTTTCAGCGCAGGTTCCGTATTTGTAAGCCGCTTTAAATTAATAGATGAACTAAATACTCCTATAAGAACATCGACAACAGAAACGTTTTTGTCGCTTAGCTTGCGATCTAAATTTTCAGCGTTTATGGCGTGCAATTTCTTTAAATATTTATAGACTTTATTAGAATTATTAATTTTTAGTTCATCATAATATTTGCCATCAATTCGCAAACCTTGCAACATTTGGTTTATTGCTTTGGATTGCGATTTATTCAGACTGTTCGTTTTTAGATGCAATTTCCAATTCCTATACATTTTAGGAGCAGCTTTTGAACTACTTGGAAAATTTACAGGTGTTGCAGGATTGTTTCCCATTGTTCCTTAGCTTCTTGCGCTTTCCAGTGTTCAATGAATTCTAATCTTTGCAAACGACGCTCCGTTCAGCTGTCTTAAATGGAACAGTAGACCGGAGATTGGTCCTTAGCCGGATTGTTCATCAGACTTCTCGTTTAGCTATCCCCAACGAACCCGTACAAAACGAGTTCGCCGTTCACATAAACCGGTATCGGTTCCGTCCTTGCTCTAGATGAATCGTATTCCGCGTGCCCGTCCGCGGCGGTTCTGACCACCCGCCCTGGCGCACTTGCTTTCATATTCAGCGATCAGGCCATTCAGCGCGCCGATATTGGCCTTGCTGAACGTCACTGACCTGAGCCCCCAGAACTCCTCCAATTTTGTGTGGAGTCCGTTCCAATCAGGAGACGGACGGAATGAAGCGTTCACGATTCACAGAAGAACAGATCATCGGCATCTTGCGGGAGCAGGAAACGGGGGTGAAGACAGCGGATGTCTGCCGCAAGCACGGCATCTGGGAAGCGACCTTCTACAAGTACAAGGCCAGGTTTGGGGGCATGGACGTGTCCGATGCTCGCAAGCTGAAGGCTCTGGAAGACGAGAACGCGAGACTCAAGAAACTCCTGGCCGTAGCCATGCTCGACAACGCCATGCTGAAGGATGTCGCTTCAAAAATGTATGGTCCGCCCCGCTATTGCAAGGTTCTCGTGGATGACGCACCGGCTTGCGTAAATGTATCCGGCCTCTGATCAGTCAACCGCTTTTGGCGACAAGGCCTTGATGAGATCCGCACCTTGGGTTCCAGATTAGTGGTACGGGATCATGTCCCGTTTTTTTGCGCGTGGCTTACCCATGGTCGATCAACCGTTTGGTCATTACGTCCCCTGCAATGGGTTGTCCGGTAAGGTTTCAGCTTATGCTGCTGCCCCCTTGGACCGCAGATAGACGGTGCCGGGTCGTGTCAGGATTGCCCACACAATCCTCGTCAGCTTATTGGCCAAGGCGACGACGGCTTTGTTGCGATGAGTGCGGGCTTCCAACGCGTTCAGCCAGCGGCCCAGGGCATGGCTTTCGCGGTTCAGATGCAGGAAGCAGGATCGCGCGCCGTGGATGATCAGACGGCGCACATATCCGTTTCCGCGCTTACTGATCCCAAGAAGGGTCTGCTTTCCCCCGGTTGAATGCTCCGCCGGGACAAGCCCGAGCCATGCAGCCATGTCTCGCGCCTTGCGGAATTGACGCCCATCTCCCGCAGCAGCCACCAGTGCTGTAGCCCCCAGGGCGCCTATCCCGGGAATGGTCAGCAGCCTGCGGATCGTCTCGTCTTCGTTGGCGATCGCTTCGATCCTGACAGTCAGTATTTTGACCCGGTTCTCGATATAGGCAAGGTCATCCAGCAGGTCGTTCAGCAGCGTCTGCATGTTTTGGGTCAGGTCGCTCACAGGGTTGGCAAGGTGCCGTCTTATGTCGGCATGAAAGCCACCAGCACCGACCCTCATCGCCAGCCCATATTCTATGCAGAAAGCACGCGCCTGGTTCATCAGTCCGGTTCGTTGTGCGACAAGCCGGTCGCGGATGCGGTGAAGCGCTTGCAAATCGACCTGTTCCGGCGTGCGCACCTGAACAAATCGCATAGTCGGTCGTGTCACGGCCTCAGCAATCGCAGCCGCGTCGATGGTGTCAGACTTGTTCGACTTCACATACGGCTTCACGAACCGGGCGGGAATGATCCGCGCATTATGGCCCATCTCGATCAGCTTTCGCGCCAGCCATTGTGACCCCGGACATGCCTCCATGCCGATCAGGGCTTTGGGTGCCATATCGAAAAACGAATGCAATGTATCGCGCCCGAACTTGGCACGCTGGATCACGGCACCGTCACGATCGACCGCGACGACGTGGAACACCCTTTTGCCAATGTCGATTCCATAGGCATAGGCTTCGGATAATGGTTTGGTTCGCATCTTTTCTCTCCTTTTGCTTGGCAATGCCACAAGAGCTTACGCCGGGGCGCGGGGCGGACCATCCCATTAATGGTGACGCCCGATGCAAAGCGAAGTGCGGTGGCCCACCTGTGCTCCGGGCACAGCGTGAGCCAGCGTCGGGCGTGTACGGTCTTGCAGGTTGACCGGTCGGGTATTCGATATCGAAGCAGTCGTCCGGATGATGCCGATCTGCGTGAAGCAATGAAGAAGGTTGCCGATGAACGCCGGCGCTTCGGCTACAGACGCATTCACCTGATGCTGGAGCGTCAGGGCTTTGCCCTGAACCAGAAGAAGCTGCGGCGCCTCTACGCGGAAGAGAAGCTGCAAGTCCGCAAACGTGGTGGCCGGAAGCGGGCTCTGGGCACAAGAAGACCAATGGTGTTGCCAGACAGAGTGAACGAGCGGTGGAGCCTGGACTTCGTGTCCGATGCCTTCACGGACGGCCGCCGCTTCCCGGTACCGGCCGCGGTTGATGATTACAGCCGCGAGTGCCTGGCGCTGGTCGCTGATACCTCTTTATCCGGCCTGCGGGTCACCCGTGAACTCGATGCGCTCATTCGTCTGCGCGGCAAACCGGTCACCGTGGTTTCTGACAACGGGACCGAGCCGACCAGTATGGCCGTTCTCAAATGGTGTCAGGAGACCAGCGTCGACTGGCATTACATCCAGCCAGGAAAGCCGGTGCAGAACGGATTTGTCGAGAGCCTCAACGGCAGCTTCAGGGACGAGTGCCTCAACGAGACGCTGTTTTCGTCACTCG